>CAJWCO010000006.1 GCA_913031145.1 uncultured Cellvibrionales bacterium
GAGCGTCGGTCTCCAAAACCGAATGTTGGGGGTTCGAGTCCCTCCTGGCCTGCCACGAAAAATTAGGGAGTACGTTGAGCAAATGAGTGTAGCGGTTGAGGAAAAGCAATTTCGTTTTGATGCGTTGAAATGGACCGTCGTGCTTACCTTGGTGGCATCCGCAATTTATGCCAATTGGTACTTCAGTGCGGAGTCGTTGCTTTTACGTGTCATTGGGCTGCTTGTGGTTTTATCGGCGTGTTTGTTTATCGCCTCGCGGACGCAGAAGGGATCTACAGTTCTTGAACTTGCTGTGGGTGCGAGAACAGAATTGCGAAAAGTGGTGTGGCCAAGCTTAGAAGAGCGTAATCAAACGACACTTATTGTCGTTGTGGCCATTACAATTATGGCTATAATTTTATGGGGAATCGATTCATTTTTGAGTTGGTTGGCCTCGCTGATAATGGGTTAGGGTGCTGCATGTCGAAGCGTTGGTATGTTGTTCATGCCTATTCAGGGTACGAGAAGAAGGTTGCTCTTGCGCTGCAAGATCGATTGCAGATGCACGGTCTTGAAGATCGGTTTGGTGAGATTCTTGTGCCTACAGAAGAAGTCGTTGAAATGCGTGACGGCCAGCGACGAACCAGTGAGCGAATGTTTTTTCCAGGATACGTTTTGGTGCAGATGGATCTGGATGACGATACTTGGCACTTGGTTAAAGAAACGCCCCGTGTGATGGGTTTTATTGGCGGAAAGGCTGACAAGCCTGCGCCTATCTCTGACAAAGAGGCAGACCTGATATTGCAGCGAGTGCATGACTCGGAAGATGCGCCGAGGCCGAAGACGATGTTTGAACCCGGGGAAACAGTGCGCGTGTGCGATGGGCCTTTCAATGACTTTAATGGCGTTGTTGAAGAAGTGAACTATGTGAAGAACAAATTGCGTGTGGCGGTGTCTATATTTGGGCGCTCTACGCCCGTTGAGCTTGATTTTGTGCAAGTAGAGAAAGCGTGAGATAGCGTTGTAAAAGTGTTGGGTTTTTGGCGCTGGTGTCAACCCATCGGGGAGCCGACGAACGTTTGACTATTGCAGTCATCGGGAGGCGATAATACCCATTATTGGAGAATACAAATGGCAAAGAAAGTCACTGCTTATATCAAGCTGCAAGTAGCAGCAGGTAAGGCGAACCCCAGTCCGCCTGTGGGGCCTGCTCTAGGGCAGCACGGGGTTAACATCATGGAATTCTGTAAGGGCTTTAATGCTCAGACGCAGGGTATCGAAGCTGGATCCCCAGTTCCTGTGATTATCACGGTGTATGCAGATCGCAGTTTTACCTTCGAAATGAAATCCCCCCCGGCTTCCTTCTTGTTGAAGAAAGCAGCGGGTATCTCAAGCGGTAGTAGCGAGCCTAACAGTAAAAAAGTAGGTACCGTTACGCGTGCACAACTGGAAGAAATCGTGAACGCTAAAACGCCTGATTTAACAGCGGCAGATATGGACGCGGCAGTGCGAACGATCGCCGGATCTGCTCGGTCCATGGGCCTAGATACGGAGGGCGTGTAACGTGGGTAAACTTAGCAAGCGTCGTCGTGCTATCAATGAGAAACTCGAGCCGGGTAAGCTGTATGCGGTAGAAGACGCACTTAGCCTTTTAAAAGACTTATCCGCGATTAAATTTACAGAAACTGTCGATGTTGCGATTAACCTGGGTATTGACCCGCGCAAATCAGATCAAGTGGTTCGCGGAGCTACCACGCTACCTAACGGTTCAGGCAAGTCAGTGCGTGTTTGTGTGTTTGCGCAAGGAGACGCCGCTGAGGCTGCGACTGCGGCGGGCGCAGAGATGGTCGGGATGGATGAATTGGCCGCTGAAATTAAGGGGGGAAACCTTAATTTTGATGTGGTAATTGCAGCGCCAGACGCTATGCGCGTCGTTGGAATGCTCGGCAAGATACTAGGCCCCAGAGGGCTTATGCCAAATCCAAAAACGGGTACTGTAACGCCAGATGTTGCGACAGCAGTCAAAAACGCAAAAGCGGGTCAAGTGAGATTCCGAGCGGACAAAAACGGAATTATCCATGGCGGTATCGGCACGCTTTCATTTGATGTGTCGGCGCTCAAGGGCAACCTGGAGGCTTTAATGGCCGACCTCGTCAAGGCCAAACCAGCCTCTGCGAAGGGCGTCTACATGAAAAAAATTACCTTGTCCTCGACCATGGGGCCGGGCTTGGCGATCGATAGGGCTACACTCGATCTCTAAAAAAATTCTCAGCCAAGGCTGAGTCGACAACTTTGGGGTCGCGCAATTGCGCCGACTGTCAAAGACCGCAGGTTCCCGCGAGGGTTTAATGAGGTATGGGGTGGAGCCCATCGCCTGCGCAGATAGTGAACCCAGCACCAGACGTTAGCGCGTGTGTTGCTCTTCACTGATTGGGGGGTTGCAGTGCATTCTCTGCAACTTAAATATGAGGTCAGATATGGATCAATACTATGCCATTAAATCTCGATGATAAAAAAGCGATTGTTGCAGACGTTCATGCGACGGCGGAACACGCTCTTTCATTGGTTATTGCCGATGCTAGGGGAGTTGATGTTGCTGATATGACCGTATTACGCGCCAAGGCCAGAGAAGACAACGTGCAGTTGCGGGTTATCCGAAATACGTTGGCCAGGCGAGCGTTCGCCGATACCGATTATGCGTGCGTAGACCCGGTGTTGGTTGGACCTTCTTTGTTTGCATTTTCCATGGACGATCCGGGCGCAGCGGCGCGGTTGTTAAAAGATTTTGCCAAAGAAAATGCCAACTTCGAAATCAAGGCGTTGTCTGTTAGCGGTCAATTGTTGGAAAGCACACAAGTTGACATGCTGGCTAACTTGCCGACGCGCCATCAGGCGTTGGGTATGTTGGCCGCAGTCACTTTGGCTCCGGTGACTAAACTGGTGCGTACCTTTAACGAAGTGCCAACCAAGGTGACGCGTGTTGTAGCAGCGATTCGTGATGAAAAAGAGCAGGCAGCCTAGCTGACTGCGATCTAAACTTTTTAATACAGGAGGCCCAAAATGGCCCTATCTAATGAAGATATATTGAATGCAATCGGTGAAATGAGCGTGATGGATGTGGTCGCTCTAGTGAGTGCAATGGAAGAGAAATTCGGTGTGTCCGCACAAGCAGCAGTGGCAGTTGCAGCCGCTCCTGCCGCGGCCGAAGAAGCGGCAGCTGTAGAGCAAACCGAGTTCGATGTCGTGTTAACAGCCACAGGCGACAAGAAAGTCAATGTGATTAAAGCGGTTAGAGCGATCACCGGTCTGGGCCTTAAAGAAGCCAAGGGCATGGTGGATGGTGCACCTGCTACGGTAAAGGAAGCGGTCTCGAAAGACGATGCCGAAGAAGCGAAAAAGCAGCTTGAAGAAGCTGGTGCCAGCGTCGAACTCAAGTAATTGAGTCGGCAGCGGTGCAGTTTGCCGTGGCAAATAGGCTATGGGGTTTTACCCCATGGCCCTTCGTCGTGGATGCTCAAAGCTTGAGCTTGCAATGATTTTAAGGTTGATTGTTTCCCCAAAAAGCTAATCTCGAGGAATACAGATGGCATACTCCTTCACTGAGAAGAAAAGAATCCGCAAAAATTTTGGCAAGTTGCCAAGCGTTATGGATTTACCCTACTTACTAGCAATTCAGCTGGATTCGTACAGAAACTTTACGCAGATAGGTGTGTCTAAAGAAGCGCGCGATAACACGGGTTTACATGCCGCGCTGAATTCTATCTTCCCGATCGTTGGTTACGCGGGCTACGCGGCGCTGGAGTACGTTGATTATGTTTTGGGTGAGCCCGCTTTTGATGTAGAGGAATGCAAGCTTCGAGGGGTTACATATTCTGTGCCACTGAGAGTCAGGGTCCGATTGCTTATTTACGATAAAGAATCCACAAATAAAGCGATTAAAGATATCAAAGAGCAAGAAGTGTACCTCGGCGAGATCCCGCTCATGACCGATAACGGCACTTTTATCATCAATGGCACTGAGCGCGTGATCGTTTCGCAGTTACATCGCTCCCCAGGCGTGATTTTTGATCACGACAAGGGAAAGACCCATTCCTCCGGTAAGCTTTTATACACGGCGCGGGTCATACCGTATCGCGGGTCTTGGTTGGACTTTGAGTTTGACCCCAAGGATCTGTTGTATGTGCGCATTGATCGCCGTCGAAAGCTGCCGGCGACGATTTTGTTGCGGGCCTTGGGATATTCTAGCGAAGAGATTCTAGAAACGTTTTTCGATACGAGTGTCTTCACCTATAAAAATAATACGTTCTTTTTGGACCTTGATCCTGAACGTCTGCGCGGCGAGATCGCGGTATTCGACATTCTCGACAAGAACGGTGATGTCGTCGTTCAAAAAGGCCGCCGAATCACTGCGCGTCATATTCGCCAACTTGAAAAGAATAAAATTACGACACTCGAAGTGCCTGACGAATACATTCTGGGCCGAGCTCTAGCGCGCGATGTCGCCGACGAAGATACCGGTGAATTGTTGTTTGAGTGTAATTCTGAGATCACCGCTGAAACCCTTCAATCACTGACGGATGCCGGGGTGAGTCAGATAGAGACGCTCTATACCAATGATTTAGATTGTGGGCCGTTTATTTCCGACACGCTCAGAGCAGATCCGTCGCGCACGCAGCTTGAGGCGCTCGTAGAAATTTACCGCATGATGCGACCCGGAGAGCCGCCGACCAAGGAGTCGGCTGAAAACCTCTTCTACAATCTATTCTTTAACATAGAGCGGTATGATCTATCTGCGGTCGGCCGAATGAAATTTAATCGCCGTATTGGTCGAAATGAAGAATCTGGTGCCGGCGTGCTTTATGATCCGCGCTATTTTTCTACTCTTAAGACAGACGAAGCGAAGGAGCTTTTAGAGCAGCATCAAAATATGACCGATATCGCTGACGTCATGAAAATGCTCATTGATATTCGTAACGGCAAGGGCGTTGTGGATGATATAGATCACCTCGGAAATCGGCGTATTCGCTCGGTGGGTGAGATGGCGGAAAATCAGTTTCGGGTGGGCTTGGTTCGTGTTGAACGGGCGGTTAAAGAGCGTCTTGGTGTTGCTGAGTCAGAGGGTTTGATGCCGCAAGATCTGGTGAACGCAAAACCGGTCGCTGCAGCTATGAAGGAATTTTTTGGATCGAGTCAGTTATCTCAGTTCATGGATCAAAATAATCCGTTATCAGAGATTACGCATAAACGCCGTGTTTCAGCCCTAGGGCCTGGCGGATTGACACGCGAGCGGGCGGGTTTTGAGGTGCGCGATGTGCACCCGACCCACTACGGACGCGTGTGTCCGATTGAGACGCCGGAAGGACCCAATATCGGTTTAATCAACTCGCTTGCGACCTATGCGAGAACAAATAATTACGGGTTTATCGAAACCCCTTATCGCAAGGTTGTCGACGATCAGGTGACCGACCAAATTGACTATTTGTCGGCAATTAATGAGTCGCAATACGTGATTGCACAGGCATCGGCCGCGCTTGATAGCAACAACCGGTTTTCAGAAGACTTGGTGACAGTCAGGCACCAAAACGAATTCACCGTCAAGCCACCCGCTGAAGTGAATTATATGGATGTGTCTCCACATCAAGTGGTGTCCGTGGCGGCATCACTCATACCGTTTCTGGAGCACGATGATGCAAACCGCGCGTTGATGGGATCGAACATGCAACGGCAGGCGGTCCCAACTCTGAAAGCAGAGGCCCCGTTGGTCGGCACGGGTATCGAGCGCACGGTTGCTAGCGATTCTGGTGTGTGCAAAGTCGCTTTGCGCGGTGGACTTATTGAGAGCGTCGATGCTGCGCGCATTGTGGTGCGAGTGGACGATAGCGAGGTCGCAGTTGGTGAAGCCGGAGTCGATATTTACAATTTGACTAAGTATACGCGGTCGAACCAGAACACCTGCATTAACCAGCGGCCTATTGTGAAGCAGGGAGATAAAGTAGCTCGGGGCGACGTGCTTGCCGATGGACCCTCGGTAGACTTGGGTGAATTAGCCCTCGGCCAAAATATGCGTATCGCTTTTATGCCATGGAATGGCTATAACTTTGAGGATTCTATCCTTATTTCAGAGCGGGTTGTGCAGGAAGATCGCTTTACAACCATCCATATCCAAGAGCTGACGTGCGTTGCGAGAGATACCAAATTGGGGTCTGAAGATATCACTGCCGATATCCCGAATGTGGGTGAGGCAGCGCTCGGCCGGCTTGACGAGTCCGGTATTGTGCACATTGGTGCTGAAGTAGCCGCAGGGGACATTCTTGTGGGCAAAGTGACGCCGAAGGGAGAGACCCAGTTGACGCCTGAGGAGAAACTGCTGCGTGCGATCTTTGGGGAGAAG
This sequence comes from uncultured Cellvibrionales bacterium, assembly GCA_913031145.1. GTDB lineage: Bacteria > Pseudomonadota > Gammaproteobacteria > Pseudomonadales > Porticoccaceae > TMED48. The sequence goes on from CAJWCO010000006.1 coordinate 6,371, forward strand.
GCGTCGGACGTGAAAGATACTTCGTTGCGTGTGCCGACCAGTACCAAGGGCACGGTCATAGATGTACAGGTATTTACTCGCGATGGGCTGGACAAAGATAAGCGTGCTATCGATATTGAGAACGCTGAGCTAGAGCAATTCCGTAAAGATTTGAATGATGAATATCGGATCGTAGAGAATGCGACCTTGGGTCGTTTGTTTGCCGCTATCGAGGGTGCTCGAGTGGTAAAAGCGAGCGGTTTGGATAAGGGTGATATTCTTTCTGCTGACGCGGTGTCTGGGTATGCGGCCTCGGACTGGTTTGATGTCCGTTTGGAAGAGGCGGTGCTTAACGAGCAGGTATCTTCGGCGCAAACACAACTCGATGAGCGCCGTGGGTTGTTGGACGAGCGATTTGATGCCAAAAAGCGTAAATTGCAAAGTGGTGACGATCTTGCTCCCGGGGTATTGAAAACCGTTAAAGTGTATTTGGCTGTGCGGAGGCGTATTCAGCCTGGCGACAAAATGGCCGGCCGACACGGCAATAAGGGTGTCATATCAGTCATTAAACCCGTCGAAGACATGCCCTTTGATGAAAACGGTGTGCCAGTCGATATTGTTTTGAATCCGCTGGGTGTTCCTTCGCGAATGAACGTAGGGCAGATTCTTGAAACGCACATGGGGATGGCCGCGCGCGGTCTTGGCGTTAAAATCAACCGCATGTTGAAGAGTCACGCGAAGATTGCAGAAATCAGAGAGTTTTTGCAGGAGATATACGACGTCGGTGATTCGGTGTATGGCGTTGATCTAAAGACACTCAGTGATGCAGAGGTGCTTGAGCTATCTTCAAACTTACGCCAGGGTGTTCCTATTGCGACACCTGTGTTTGACGGAGCCAGTGAGACTGAGTTGAAAAAACTTCTCACGTTAGCCGGCTTGCCAGAGACGGGTCAGTTCACGTTATTTGATGGGCGTTCGGGTGATCAGTTTGACCGACCAGTGACAGTGGGTTACATGTATATGCTGAAACTTAACCATCTCGTTGATGATAAAATGCATGCCCGCTCTACGGGGTCGTATAGTCTTGTGACACAGCAGCCATTGGGCGGTAAAGCACAGTTTGGCGGACAGCGCTTTGGCGAGATGGAGGTGTGGGCTCTCGAAGCCTATGGTGCGGCGTACACGCTTCAGGAAATGCTTACAGTCAAATCAGACGACGTTGCAGGTCGGACGAAGATGTATAAAAACATCGTCGACGGTGATCATCGTATGGAGCCTGGTATGCCAGAATCATTTAACGTGTTAGTGAAAGAAATCCGCTCTTTGGGCATCAACATTGAGCTTGAGCACGAACAGTAAGTGTGGCGAAAGCGTTGCGGCCAACGGCCGCTCCGACCCATTAAGTAACTGGAGGAAGAGTCTTGAAAGACTTAGTTAATCTACTTAAGCAACAGGATCAGAATAGCGAATTTGATAATCTTCGTATCAGTCTCGCATCCCCCGAAATGATTCGGTCGTGGTCTTTTGGCGAAGTGAAAAAACCTGAAACTATAAACTATCGCACGTTTAAACCGGAGCGAGAGGGGTTATTTTGCGCGAAGATCTTTGGTCCCATAAAAGACTACGAATGCCTGTGTGGCAAGTACAAGCGTATGAAGCACCGTGGAATCGTTTGTGAGAAGTGCGGTGTTGAAGTTACGTTGACAAAAGTGCGTCGCGAGCGCATGGGTCACATTGAGTTGGCGTGCCCAGTTGCACATATTTGGTTTTTAAAATCACTCCCCTCGCGTATTGGTTTGATGCTCGATATGACCTTGAGAGAGATTGAGCGCGTGTTATATTTTGAGTCTTTCGTAGTCACCGACCCTGGTTTGACGACGCTCGAGAAAGGCCAGTTGCTGACCGACGAAGAGTACTTCGAAGCCGTGGAAGAGTTTGGCGACGATTTCGTAGCACTGATGGGTGCTGAAGCCATTCAGTCGCTCTTGCGCGAGATCAATATGGATGAAGAGATCGCTGCGATTCGCGAGGAAATCCCGAATACGCGTTCTGAAACAAAAATTAAAAAAATATCCAAGCGGTTAAAATTACTAGAGGCTTTTCATGGTTCTGGCAATAAGCCAGAGTGGATGATTATGAAGTCTCTGCCTGTCTTGCCACCTGATTTGCGGCCATTGGTGCCTTTGGATGGCGGTCGCTTCGCGACATCAGACCTGAACGATCTATATCGTCGAGTTATCAATCGAAACAATCGTTTGAAGCGGTTGCTTGAATTGAGTGCGCCGGACATTATCGTGCGCAATGAAAAGCGCATGTTGCAGGAATCGGTCGATGCTCTGCTTGATAACGGCCGTCGCGGGCGGGCGATTACGGGTTCGAATAAGCGCCCGCTTAAATCACTGGCAGACATGATCAAAGGTAAGCAAGGGCGTTTCCGTCAAAACTTGCTAGGTAAGCGCGTTGATTACTCCGGCCGCTCGGTCATTGTTGTTGGCCCCACTCTGCGCTTGCATCAGTGCGGTCTTCCTAAGCGCATGGCTTTGGAGCTATTCAAACCTTTTATTTTTAGTAAGCTAGAACTTCGCGGGTTGGCGACGACCATCAAAGCAGCGAAGAAGATGGTTGAGCGCGAAGAATCAGTCGTTTGGGACATTCTAGATGAGGTGATTCGAGAACATCCGGTCCTACTTAACCGCGCGCCTACATTGCACCGTTTAGGTATTCAAGCGTTTGAACCTGTATTAATTGAGGGTAAGGCGATCAATCTCCACCCCTTGGTCTGCGCAGCTTACAACGCGGATTTTGACGGCGATCAGATGGCGGTGCATGTGCCGCTGACTATTGAAGCGCAGATGGAAGCACGCGCTCTGATGATGTCGACCAACAATATTCTCTCGCCAGCATCCGGGGAACCCATTATTGTTCCATCGCAAGATGTTGTATTGGGACTTTATTACATGACGCGTGATCGGATTAATGCGCGGGGTGAGAATATGGTTTTCACCGATGTGCGAGAGGTATCCCGTGCGTACTATTCTGACAACGTTGAGCTTCAAGCGCGGATAAAGTTGCGCATTACCGAAGTGCTGACTGATGAAGAGACGGCGGAGAGTACGACGACCAAGCACATCGTCGAGACGACAGTAGGTCGCGCTCTTTTGTGGGATATAACGCCAGTAGGAATTCCGTTTGAATTAGTCAACAAGCCCATGGTAAAGAAGGCTATTTCGCTTCTAATTAACGAGTGTTATCGGCGCGTTGGCCTCAAAGAAACGGTCATTTTTGCAGATCAGCTAATGTACACAGGGTTTGACTTTTCGACGCGCTCTGGCGCATCGATCGGGGTGAACGATTTCGTTATCCCTGATGACAAGCACGACATTATTGCAGCCGCTGACGATCAAGTGCGCGAGATTGAAGGGCAGTTTGCATCGGGCCTAGTGACGCAAGGTGAAAAGTACAACAAGGTCATTGATATTTGGTCCCAAGCTAATGACAGGGTCGCTAAGTCAATGATGAAGGGTATCAGCACCGAGATGGTTACCAATCGTGACGGAGAGGAAGAGCAGCAGGATTCGTTTAATTCGGTGTTTATTATGGCTGACTCTGGTGCGCGAGGTTCACCGGCACAGATTCGGCAGCTAGCGGGTATGCGCGGGTTGATGGCACGTCCAGATGGGTCGATTATTGAGACCCCGATCACAGCAAACTTTCGCGAAGGCCTAAATGTACTGCAGTACTTTATTTCGACTCACGGTGCGCGTAAAGGTCTCGCGGATACCGCATTGAAAACCGCAAACTCTGGGTATTTGACGCGTCGGCTTGTTGATGTGGCGCAGGATGTTGTGGTGACAGAGGTTGATTGTGGCACGACTGAAGGTCTGCTGATGTCACCGGTCATTGAGGGCGGCGATATTATTGAGTCCCTTGGTGATCGTATTTTGGGGCGCGTTGTGGCACTTGACGTCAACAAACCCGGTACAGAAGAGATTGCTGTTCCGGCTGGGACGATGATTGACGAGCAGTGGGTCAAGCGCATTGAGCTTATCGGTGTTGATGAGGTGACGGTACGATCCCCCATCACCTGCGAAGTCCGTTATGGCATTTGTTCGAGCTGTTATGGTAGAGATCTGGCGCGCGGTCACGGCGTTAATCAGGGCGAATCTGTCGGTGTTATTGCTGCGCAGTCGATTGGCGAGCCAGGCACGCAGTTGACCATGCGTACCTTCCACATCGGTGGTGCGGCATCGCGCGCATCGGCGGTGGACAATGTTAAAGTTAAACAAAACGGTGTTGTTCGATTAATTAATTTGAAGACGGTGGAAAACAAGACAGGCCATCTGGTGGCGGTGTCGCGTTCTGGAGCCCTCGCAGTAGCAGATGAAAACGGTCGAGAACGCGAACGCTACAAATTGCCTTATGGGGCATTGATTAAAGTTAAAGATGGCGACCGCGTGGCAGCGGGTGATGTGGTAGCTAATTGGGACCCGCATACGCATCCGATTGTGACGGAAGTGGCAGGTAAAGCCGCGTTCTCTGGAATGGAGGAAGGGCTGAGTATGCGACAGCAGACCGATGAAATTACCGGTCTTACGAGCATCTCTATCATTGACCCCAACGAGAGGCCGGCGGCGGGTAAAGACCTCAAGCCGATCATTTCATTGACGGATAAAAAGGGTAAGGAGCTTATTTTCCCGAACTCAACGGTTCCCGCGCATTATCCGCTTCCAGCCAACGCGAGTATTAACATCAGCGATGGTGACGAAATTGAAATTGGTCAAATTATTGCGCGTATACCGCAAGAGTCTGGCGGTACTAAAGACATTACCGGTGGTTTGCCCCGTGTTGCCGATTTATTTGAAGCGAGGCGACCGAAAGATCCAGCAATTCTTGCGGAGATTACGGGTACGGTAACCCTTGGTAAGGAAACGAAAGGAAAAATGCGCCTGGTGATCACTCCCGAAGATGGCAAGCCGTTACCAAATGGCAAGCTTTATTACGAAGAGTTAATCCCCAAGTGGCGCCAACTCAGCGTGTTTGAAGGTGAGCATGTGGAGAAAGGTGAGGTGATTTCTGATGGTCCTCCGACGCCTCACGATATATTGCGGCTGAAGGGTATCAGCGAGTTAGCGAAGTACATTGTTAACGAGATACAAGAAGTTTACCGGCTGCAGGGCGTAAAAATTAACGACAAGCACATCGAGGTAATTACTCGACAGATGTTACGCAAGGTCGAAATTACCGATATGGGCGATTCGTCACTCATTCGTGGCGAGCAAGTGGAATATCGCCATTTGATAGAAGAAAACGATCGGCTTCGCCAAGAAGGGTTGCAACCGGCGCGTTATGAACGACAGTTGTTGGGTATTACTAAGGCGTCTTTGGCAACTGAAAGCTTTATATCTGCAGCTTCATTCCAAGAGACAACTCGAGTGCTGACCGAAGCGGCTGTCACAGGAAAGGCTGATCCATTGCGTGGCCTGAAGGAAAACGTCGTTGTTGGGCGTTTGATTCCAGCGGGTACGGGACTTGCTTACCACGCTCAGAGGCGCAAAGCGCGCGAAGCGAAAGTGGAATCTTCTAAAAGTGCCGCTGATGTGGAAGCCGCACTGTTGGAAGCCTTCAGTATGGACTTTTCAGAGGAATAGAGAAGAGAGTCGCGAGGAAGTGGGTCTGTTGCTTGACTCGCGACATTACGGTCATTAGACTTCTGCACCTCTTTGAGGTGTTGTATCATTGAGTCGCATCAAGCCATCGGTTTGATGCACAAATAATTAAGCGATTTGTGCTTGAAAACGTAAAGTGGAGAATGAATACATGGCAACGATCAACCAGTTGGTTCGTAAGCCGAGAAAACGAAAAGCCAGCAAATCTGATGTGCCAGCACTGCAGGCCTGTCCGCAGCGAAGAGGCGTATGTACACGGGTGTACACGACGACGCCCAAGAAGCCTAATTCGGCTTTGCGTAAAGTTTGCAGGGTGCGTCTAACTAGCGGGTTCGAAGTGACCTCCTATATCGGCGGAGAGGGACACAATCTGCAAGAGCACAGTGTTGTGTTGATCCGTGGTGGAAGGGTAAAGGATCTACCGGGTGTCCGTTATCACACCGTGCGCGGTACGCTAGATACTGCTGGCGTGAATGGCCGTACGCAACGGCGTTCTAAGTACGGCACAAAACGGCCGAAAGGATAAGCTTTAAGTTCATTTGTGCACGATACGTGCGCAACAATCGTCGCTAAGTAAGGCTGGGTATCATCCCAGAAAACCCTGAAAAAGGTTAATAATATGCCAAGAAGAAGAGTAGTCGCTAAAAGAGAAATTTTGCCAGATCCGAAGTTTGGCAACATTACGCTCGCAAAATTCATGAACCATGTCATGGTGAGTGGCAAGAAATCTGTTGCTGAACGAATTGTCTATGGTGCAATGATCATCGTGGAAGAGCGCTTAAAGAAAGATCCTGTGGAGGTATTTCAAGAGGCTCTAGATAATATCGCGCCCATGGCAGAAGTTAAGTCACGGCGTGTTGGTGGTGCAACGTATCAAGTGCCTGTTGATGTTCGTCCAGCTAGACGGACAGCGTTAGCCATGCGCTGGTTAGTCGACTATGCGCGCAAACGAGGTGAGAAGTCGATGCCACAAAGATTAGCCGGTGAGTTAATTGATGCTGTGCAAGGGAAAGGTGGCGCTGTCAAGAAGCGTGAAGACGTGCATCGCATGGCTGAAGCGAACAAGGCGTTTGCGCACTTTCGTTTCTAACTCGCTTGGGACTATTTTTAAAGCGCGGAAGGTGGCTGTTTGAGCCGCCTTTTTGTGTTTTTAGAGGGGAGTAAATTATTGTGTCACGTACCACGCCTATTGTTCGCTATCGCAACATTGGTATTTGTGCGCATGTAGACGCGGGTAAAACGACCACGACCGAGCGCGTTTTATACTACACCGGGCTTTCCCACAAAATTGGCGAAGTGCATGACGGTGCGGCGACGATGGACTGGATGGAACAAGAGCAAGAGCGGGGTATTACCATCACATCGGCGGCGACGACCTGCTTTTGGCGCGGAATGGATGCTCAGTTTGAAAATCATCGTATTAATATCATTGATACGCCGGGCCATGTCGACTTTACCATCGAGGTAGAGCGCTCGCTTCGCGTGCTCGACGGCGCGGTGGTCGTACTCTGTGGTTCGTCAGGGGTACAACCGCAAACTGAGACCGTATGGAGACAGGCCAACAAGTACGAAGTCCCGCGAATGGTGTTTGTCAATAAAATGGATCGTGCTGGGGCTGACTTTAAACAGGTGGTGGCGCAGTTAGGTGAGCGCCTAGGTGCCAATGCGGTCCCGATACAGATGACGATTGGTGCGGAAGAGAACTTTGAGGGTGTTGTTGACCTGGTAAAGATGAAAGCTATTTACTGGCACGACAAAGATCAAGGGATGAGTTTCGAGTACGCCGATATTCCTGAGTCATTGCGGGCCGAATGCGCAGCAATGCACGAGGTGCTGGTTGAGACGGCAGCGGAAGCGAGTGAGGAATTGACGGAGAAGTATCTAGAAGAACAGCCGCTCACAGAGGCGGAGATTAGATACGGGCTGCGTAAACGGACGTTAACCAATGATATCGTACCCGTATTAGGCGGTTCAGCGTTTAAGAATAAAGGCGTTCAAGCCATGCTAGACGCGGTAATCGACTATTTGCCATCACCTGCGGAGGTCAAGGCCATTGAGGGTGAGGTTGAAAGTGGTGGTAAAGCTGTTCGAGAGGCCGACGATAGTGCGCCTTTTTCGGCGCTCGCGTTCAAAATAGCCACTGACCCTTTTGTCGGAACACTGACATTTATGCGTGTTTATTCGGGTAGCTTGGAAAGTGGAACCGCCGTGTACAACTCGGTAAAAAATAAACGGGAACGGGTCGGGCGCATGGTTCAGATGCATGCAAACAGTCGTGAAGAGGTAAAGCAAGTGCTTGCTGGTGATATCGCTGCGGCCATCGGCTTAAAAGATACTACAACAGGCGATACGCTATGCTCTGAGCGCGACAAGATTGTATTGGAGCGGATGGAATTTCCCGAACCGGTAATCTCTGTAGCGGTAGAACCGCGCTCTAAAGTCGATCAAGAGAAAATGGGTGTTGCGCTGAGTAAATTAGCTCAAGAGGACCCTTCTTTCCGAGTGGTCACCGATGAAGAGAGCGGTCAAACAATTATCTCGGGAATGGGGGAGCTACATCTCGATATTTTGGTTGATCGTATGCGGCGAGAATTCAGTGTCGAGGCCAATATTGGAAAGCCACAAGTCGCTTACAGAGAAGCGATTCGCAACACATGTGAGATCGAAGGTAAGTTCGTCCGCCAGTCGGGTGGCCGCGGTCAATATGGCCACGTCTGGATTAGATTTGAGCCTGCGCAAGATGAGGGTGCCGACGGCCTTGAGTTTGTGAATGAAATTGTGGGGGGCACTGTGCCGCGGGAATATATTCCTGCTGTGTCTAAGGGAATTGAGGAGCAGATGAAGAATGGGGTGCTTGCGGGCTACCCGTTGTTAGGCTTGAAAGCGACACTATACGACGGTTCATACCACGATGTCGATTCATCGGAGATGGCTTTTAAAATTGCGGGCTCTCTCGCCGCCAGACAATTAGCAGACGAGGGAGGCGCGGTTCTCTTGGAACCCGTGATGAAAGTGGAAATCGTCACTCCAGGTGAAAATATGGGGGATGTGGTCGGTGATTTAAACCGCCGCCGTGGGCTGATTCTGGGTATGGAAGATAATTCCCAGGGAAAAGTGATCAGTGCTCAAGTGCCGCTGGCGACTATGTTTGGCTATGCAACCGACTTGCGTTCGGCGACGCAAGGTCGGGCCACTTTCACCATGGAATTTGATCGCTACGTTGAAGCGCCAAAAAGTGTCGCGGAAGCAATGATGGCGAAGAATTTTCGAGGCTAGGAAGTTGTTAGCGAACGCGCCATAGCTTTGGTATTCCGCGAAAAAAGCGCTCGCGTCTTCATGCGACCCTTTGGCAGTCAGGCTTTCTGACGGCAGTATTGGTTGACGCCAGAAAGGCGCTTTTCTCTTAGCGTGTAAAAAGTGTAGATGGACGTGTTGTCTGATCCATCCACACGTTTTTTTAACTGCAGGCCCTACTTGAGTGCACGACGCTCCTTTGCAGCTGCAATGACGTCCACTGAGATATTCTGCGGGCAGGGCATATAGTGCGAAAACTCCATCGAGAATTGCCCACGCCCAGAAGTCATTGTACGCAGATGACCAATGTAGCCAAACATTTCCGATAGGGGGACGTCCGCTTTTATACGAACACCTGTGACTCCAGCCTCTTGGTCCTTAATCATTCCACGACGCCGATTTAAATCTCCGATGACATCGCCAACGTGACTTTCCGGAGAAAATACATCGACATTCATTATCGGTTCAATAATTTGTGGTCCCGCTTTGGGCATCGATTGCCGGAAGGCCCCTTTGGCAGCGATTTCAAAAGCAACAGCGGACGAATCGACTGCGTGAAAAGCGCCGTCGTAGACCTCGATCTCAACGTCTAGCACTGGGTACCCTGCTAGCGGACCTTCCGTCATCATGCCAGAAAATCCTTTTTCAATCGCAGGGAAAAATTCTTTGGGAATATTTCCCCCTACCACTGTTGACTTGAAGGCAAAACCACTGCCTGGTTCGCCCGGCTTAATACGGAAGTCGATTTTGCCGAACTGTCCAGAGCCGCCCGATTGTTTTTTGTGGGTGTAACTGTCTTCAAAAGGGGTGGTAATCGTCTCTCGGTAAGCGACTTGGGGCTCGCCAACGATCAGATCGACGCCATAGGTCCGATTAAGGATGTCGACTTTAATGTCGAGGTGTAACTCACCCATTCCCTTGAGAATCGTCTCTCCGGAGTCTTCATCAGTTTCGACTCGAAACGAAGGATCTTCCGCCACCATTTTCCCAATAGCGATTCCCATTTTCTCAGAGCCACCCTTGTCTTTAGGTTTGACTGCTATGGAAATAACCGGTTCGGGGAAAATCATTGGCTCCAAAGTCACTGGGAACTTAGGATCACAAAGCGTGTGGCCAGTTTGGACATTTTTCATGCCAACAATGGCTATAATGTCACCTGCTTGAGCTCTTTCGATCTCGTTGCGGTCGTCGGCATGCATTTCAACCATTCGGCCAATGCGTTCAGATTTCCCGGTGTATGAGTTCATGATCGTCATGCCACGTTTGAGAACGCCCGAGTAAATGCGCACGAAGGTGAGTGCTCCAAAGCGGTCATCCATAATTTTAAACGCTAGCGCTTTAAACGTTTCGTCCGTGGAGACAATCGCAAACTGACCGGTTTCTCCTCCGTCCTCATCCGTTAATGGTTGAGGGTCGACTTCGGTTGGATTGGGTAGATAATCTACAACCGCGTCTAGCACAAGCTGTACGCCTTTATTTTTGAACGCAGACCCGCAATACGTGGGGAAGAATTCCAAAGCAATCGTGCCCTTGCGAATACAGGTCTTGATGTCATCAATGGCGATTTCTTCCCCTTCCATGTAAGCCATCATGATGTCATCGTCTTGCTCGACAGCTGTTTCAATAAGTTGCTCTCGGTAGTCCTCAACTTGCTCTTTCATCTCTTCTGGGATTTCAACGACATCGAAATTTTCAGGAAGTCCTGAGTCATCCCAAACGTAAGCTTTGCGTGTTAGAAGATCAATCAGACCGACAAAATTCTCTTCGACTCCAATAGGCAAACACATCACCAGTGGCTTGGCGCCCAATACATTCTTAACCTGCTCAACGACGCGCAAAAAGTCGGCTCCGATCCGATCTAATTTGTTTACGAAGATAATCCTCGCGACCTCTGAATCGTTGGCATACCGCCAGTTAGTCTCTGATTGGGGTTCGACTCCGCCAGAACCACAAAAAACACCGACGCCGCCATCTAGCACTTTCAGTGATCGGTAAACTTCAACAGTGAAGTCAACGTGTCCGGGGGTATCGATGATGTTGAACCGATGATCGCGCCAAAAGCAGGTGGTGGCGGCAGACTGGATCGTGATGCCGCGCTCTTGTTCTTGGGTCATGAAGTCCGTGGTGGCTGCGCCATCGTGCACCTCCCCCGTTTTATGGATCTTCCCGGTCAGTTTCAGTATCCGCTCTGTGGTGGTGGTCTTGCCTGCATCAACATGCGCGAAGATGCCGATATTTCTGTAATTCGATAAATCTGTCATGGGTCTGCTCTGTTAGAAAGGGCTAGTGGTTTTGGATCGAAAACGCGCGCGAGTATACAGGATATTCGTTGTATAGCAGAGCAAAAATCGTCGTGATGCGTTGATTTTTTTAAAAAGCTACTCTGTGTAAACGCCAACACGCTGTGCTTTTTGCGGTTGTGCTCAGTCTAGCGCCCAAAATGAGACAAAAAATGTAGGAATAGCGGTTGTTGGCCGTTGACTCTTGTGGGCTTGAGTATAACATGGCGTTCGTAAATGGCGTGCAAAAAACTAGCAGGCAATGGTAACCAGTCAAAGAGATGACCCATAGGTCCGTTGAGGAGATATTGAGATGGCAAAAGAGAAGTTTGAGAGGAATAAACCGCACGTTAATGTGGGTACGATTGGGCACGTTGACCACGGTAAGACGACATTGACGGCTGCGTTGACTCGCGTTTGCGCGGAAGTTTGGGGCGGTGAGATTAAAGCGTTTGATCAGATTGATAATGCTCCGGAGGAGCGCGCTCGAGGTATTACGATATCTACGGCACACGTTGAGTATGACTCACCGGCGCGTCACTATGCGCATGTTGACTGTCCGGGTCACGCGGATTATGTGAAGAACATGATTACGGGTGCGGCGCAGATGGATGGAGCGATTTTGGTATGTGGTGCGACGGACGGTCCGATGCCGCAGACCCGAGAGCACATTTTGTTGGCTCGTCAGGTGGGTGTTCCCTACGTTGTTGTTTATCTGAACAAGGCGGATCTTTTGGCTGAAGACTGTGGAGGCGTAGGTTCGGAAGAATACGATGAGATGGTTGAGTTGGTTGAGATGGAGCTTCGAGAGTTGCTTGATTTGTATGATTTTCCGGGTGATGACACGCCGATCATTGTTGGTTCGGCGTTGATGGCGTTGGAAGGTAAGGACGACAATGAGTTGGGTACGACGTCGGTAAAGAGTTTGGTTGAGGCGTTGGATACTTACATACCGCAGCCGGAGCGTGCGATTGATCAGCCGTTTTTGATGCCGATCGAGGATGTTTTCTCGATTGCGGGTCGTGGTACGGTAGTGACGGGTCGTGTTGAGCGAGGCGTTGTTAAGGTTGGAGAAGAGATTGAGATTATTGGCATTAACGACACTACTAAGACGACGTGTACGGGTGTTGAGATGTTCCGTAAGTTGTTGGATGAGGGGCGTGCTGGTGAGAATGTGGGCGTTTTGTTGCGCGGCACTAAGCGAGAGGAAGTTGAGCGAGGTCAGGTTTTAGCGAAGCCGGGTTCGATTAATCCGCATACGGTATTTGAGGCAGAGGTTTATGTTCTCTCGAAAGAAGAGGGTGGGCGCCATACGCCATTTTTCAAGGGTTATCGGCCGCAGTTTTACTTTCGAACGACGGATGTTACGGGTGCCTGTGAGTTGCCTGAGGGTGTTGAGATGGTGATGCCTGGGGACAATATCCAGATGTCGGTGACGTTGATTGCCCCGATTGCTATGGAAGACGGTTTACGTTTTGCGATTCGCGAGGGTGGCCGCACTGTGGGTGCAGGTGTCGTGGCAAAAATCGTCTCTTAGAGTCCGACTGTAGCTGTGTGTTGTGACTTGAAGAAGGGGCCGTTTTCGGCCCCTTCTTCATGGCCCGACAGATGCTTTTTTTTCTTCAACGGTGTTGTCAGTCGCATCACCAAGACTGCCGAGCGAAAACGTCGGCACTACCGTGAAAGAGCTTGACAGGGTAAGCGCACAGCACTAGAATTCGCGCTCCTTTTTCACGGCTCTGGACAAAGAGTTCGTGGTTAGTTAGTAGGTTAGATGGAGTTGTGCAGGCATGCAAAACCAAAGTATCCGGATTCGCTTGAAGGCGTTTGATCACAAGTTGATCGACACGTCCACCCAAGAAATTGTTGAAACGGCCAGACGCACCGGTGCGCAAATTCGCGGTCCTATCCCCCTGCCTACTCGAAGAGAAAAGTTCACAGTATTAATATCTCCCCACGTCAATAAAGATGCGCGCGACCAATACGAGATCCGAACGCATAAAAGATTGCTCGACATTGTAGAGCCTACGGAAAAGACCGTTGATGCGCTCATGAAGTTGAATTTGGCGGCGGGCGTAGAGGTCCAAATAAGTTTGAGTTAAATGCAGTGCGGCTTCAGGGCCGTGTAACGACAGTGTAATGCTCTGAGATGGGCGGCCATAGCGGGTAATAGCCCCGTACACTTGAGAGGGTTTAAAATGAGTATAGGACTGGTCGGCCGCAAGTGCGGGATGACGCGTGTGTTTTCAGAAGACGGTGTGTCGATTCCGGTAACCGTTGTCGAAGCTACGCCCAATCACATAACCCAAGTCAAATCCGCGGACTCAGACGGCTATTCAGCTATCCAAGTTACGACCGGTTCGAAGAAATTATCCAAAGTCAGCAAATCACAAGCAGGTCACTTCATGAAGTCGGGCGTTGATGCAGGGCTTGGTCTTTGGGAGTTTCGGGATGCCGAGCCTGACAGTGATTGGGCCGTCGGGGCAGAGCTTACCGTAGAACGATTTGTTGCGGGTCAACGTGTAGACGTAACGGGTACCTCGAAGGGTAAAGGCTTTCAGGGTGGGGTAAAGCGCTGGAATTTCGCAATGCAAGACGCGACGCATGGCAATTCGCTGTCGCACCGTGCGCCAGGGTCAATCGGACAGAACCAGACGCCTGGGCGCGTTTTTAAAGGAAAGAAGATGGCAGGTCACATGGGCGCAGAGCAAGTGACGACCCAAAATTTAGAGGTCGTGCGGGTGGATGTCGATCGCAATCTCTTGCTGATTAAAGGGGCTGTCCCTGGTGCGCCGGGTGGGGATCTGTTGATTCGCCCAGCGGTCAAGGCATAAGGAGCGCGTCGATGGAATTAGCAATCGCTACACCCCAAGGCAATAAAGGCACCATAGAGGTTTCTGAGAATGCGTTTGGGCGTGAATTTAATCAAGACCTTGTACACCAAACGGTGGTCGCCTATTTGGCGGGCGGTCGTCAGGGCACGCGTGCGCAGAAAAATAGAAGCGCGGTTTCTGGTGGTGGGAGAAAACCTTTTCGGCAGAAAGGTACTGGCCGTGCGCGGGCGGGAACCATACGTAGCCCCATCTGGCGAAGCGGGGGCGTCACATTTGCCGCTCAGCCGCAAGATCACAGCCAAAAACTGAATCGTAAGATGTATAGAGCCGCGATGCGGTCAATCTTGTCCGAATTGGCTAGGCAAGAGCGACTGACCATTGTCGAGGAGTTCACAGTCGACCTGCCCAAGACCAAGAGTTTGATTGCCAAATTGTCAGACTTCAACTTGCGTGAAGCACTGATAGTCACTGAGGAGGTCAATGAGAATTTATACTTGGCCTCACGAAACCTGTATCGCGTTGACGTTTGTGATGTCGCAGGTGTCGACCCTGTAAGTTTGATCAATTCAGCTAACGTGGTGTTGACACTTGCCGCGCTGAAGAAATTTGAGGAGATTCTGAGATGAACAAAGAGCGAATCTTCAAGGTCATACGAGGCCCTCACGTTACTGAAAAGTCTGCTAATGCTGGAGGCGAAAGTAATCAGGTGGTATTTAAGGTAGCGTGTGATGCAAACAAGTTGGAGGTCAAAAAAGCTGTTGAACATTTGTTTGAGGTGGTCGTAGAAGACGTGAGGGTGTTAAGCGTCAAGGGAAAGACGCGTCGAACTCGCAATGGTGTAGGCAGGCGTAGTGATTGGAAAAAAGCCTATGTGCGTCTGTCTGCGGACAGTGATATTGATTTTGCGATAGTGGATTAAGGGGCGCACCATGGCAGTTATCAAGAGAAAACCAACTTCGCCAGGACGACGATTCGTCGTAAGCATTGTTACGCCTGATTTGCACAAAGGTGCACCTTACAGGCCACTATTGGCCCCGAAGAAGCGGTCTGGTGGACGCAATTCGAGTGGCCGAATCACGACTCGTCATGTGGGCGGCGGCCACAAACAACATTATCGAATTATAGATTTTAAGCGTAACAAGGACGGTATTCCAGCGACAGTAGAGCGTTTAGAGTACGATCCAAACCGCAGTGCGAACATTGCGCTTGTCTGCTACGCAGATGGCGAGCGTCGCTATATCATTGCGCCAAAAGGGGTGCATGCAGGAGATCGTTTAATGTCTGGGGCAGAGGCCTCGATCAAAGCGGGTAATACCTTGCCAATTCGAAATATTCCGGTGGGTTCTGTGATCCATTGTGTCGAAATGAAGCCGGGCAAAGGGGCGCAGATAGCTCGTAGCGCGGCTGCATCGGTGCAGCTAGTGGCGCGCGAGGGAACCTATGCGACTTTGCGTTTGCGTAGCGGAGAGATGCGTAAGGTGTTGTCGGAGTGTCGCGCTACGATTGGAGAAGTATCAAACAGTGAGCACAGCTTGCGGTCTCTCGGTAAGGCGGGTGCGTCACGTTGGCGCGGTGTTCGACCGACTGTTCGAGGTGTGGCGATGAATCCAGTAGATCACCCGCATGGTGGGGGAGAGGGTCGTACGTCTGGGGGTCGGCATCCAGTAACGCCGTGGGGTGTTCCGACAAAGGGATACAAAACTCGCAAGAACAAGCGTACCGATCAATACATCGTGCGCCGACGCAAGTAGCTTGAATCGTAAGATTAATGGAAAAGGAGTACTAAGGTGCCACGCTCGTTAAAGAAAGGACCGTTTGTAGATCATCACTTGAGTAAGAAAGTGGAAGTCGCAGTTGCGACGAAAGATCGGCGACCGATAAAAACGTGGTCACGCAGATCGATGATACTGCCTGACATGGTGGGCCTTACGATCGCTATTCATAACGGCCGTCAACATGTGCCGGTTCTTATAAACGAAGAAATGGTTGGGCATAAGTTGGGCGAGTTTTCGCCAACTAGGACCTACCGTGGGCATGCGGCTGACAAGAAATCTAAGAAACGCTAGGCGTTGGGTTGATTGAGGGGATAGAGATCGTGGAAGTAGCAGCAGTTTTGAAAGGGGCTCGAATATCAGCGCAAAAAGTACGTCTCGTGGCGGATCAGGTGCGCGGGAAGGGCGTTGAAGAGGCATTAGATATTCTGCAATTCAGCGGACGGAAAGGCGCTGATTTGATAAAGAAAGTACTGGAGTCAGCTATTGCAAATGCTGAGCACAATACCGGAGCAGACGTGGATGAGCTACGCGTATCAACGATTTTTGTTGATGAAGGCGTGACGATGAAGCGTATTAAGCCGCGAGCGAAAGGGCGCGCGGACCGTATTTTAAAGCGGAGCTGTCACATTACAGTCAAAGTCGCAGAGCAATAGGGCAAAGGTTCGGGAGACCACGCAATGGGCCAAAAAGTACATCCAACAGGTATTCGACTAGGCATCGTAAAGAAGCATAGTTCGACATGGTATGCCGGTAGCAAAGACTATGCAGACAAGCTGTATCAAGATTTAATGGTGCGCGAGTTTATTCGCAAGCGCCTGTCTCACGCTTCCGTGAGTCGCGTTGATATAGAGCGTCCGTCCGACAGTGCTCGGATCACAATACACACGGCTCGGCCTGGGATCGTAATCGGCAAAAAAGGCGAAGATGTCGAGCGTTTGCGCGCCGACGTCGCTAAACAAATGAACTGCCAAGTGCATATAAACATCGAAGAAATTCGTAAGCCTGATCTCGATGCTTCGCTGACGGCACAAAATGTTGCGCAACAACTCGAACGCCGCGTCATGTTTAGGCGAGCGATGAAGCGGGCGGTTCAGAACGCCATGCGTGGCGGAGCTTTGGGAGTGAAGATTCAGGTGGGCGGTCGACTTGGCGGTGCAGAGATAGCGCGTTCAGAGTGGTATCTAGAGGGGCGCGTGCCCTTACATACGTTACGTGCAGACATTGATTATGCCACTGCAGAAGGGAATACGACGTATGGTGTGATTGGCGTCAAAGTATGGATTTTCAAAGGCGAAGTGCTGGGCGGCGAACAAGCGGATCAGCCAGTGAGTCAAGATAAAAGTAATCGAACATAAGCGAGAAGGGTGACGCGAGATGCTGCAACCAAAACGAACAAAATTTCGCAAAATGCACAAGGGCCGTAATCGGGGTCTGGCGTTGCGTGGCAGTCGAGTTAGCTTTGGAGAATTTGGGCTCAAGGCCGTGGGTCGGGGCAGGTTAACAGCGCGTCAAATAGAAGCCGCTCGACGTGCTATTTCGCGGCACATCAAGCGTGGCGGAAAGATTTGGATTCGAGTTTTCCCGGATAAGCCGATCACCCAAAAGCCGTTGGAAGTGCGCATGGGGAAAGGTAAAGGGAATGTTGAGTATTGGGTGGCGTTGATTCAGCCAGGCCGAGTGCTCTACGAGATGGAAGGTGTTAGCGAGGAACTTGCGCGTGAGGCCTTCTCTTTGGCGGCTGCGAAGTTGCCGTTTGCAACCACTTTTGTAAAACGTTCGGTGATGTGATTATGAAATCAAGCGAATTGCGAGAAAAATCGTTGGATGAGTTGAATGAAGCCTTGGCAGATGAGCTGAAAAAACAGTTTAAGCTGCGAATGCAGTTGGCGACAGGTCAGCTGACGGAAACCCATTTGGTTAAGTTGGCGCGTCGAAACGCTGCGAAAATTAAAACAGTGCTCAATCAGAAGGCTGGAGAATAAAAAAATGGCGGGAACTAAGACTAACAAGCGGAGTCTGACGGGGCGCATTGTCAGTGACAAGATGGATAAAACTGTCACCGTGTTGATTGAGCGGCGCGTTAAACATCCGGTATACGGCAAAATTTTGACAAAATCGTCGAAGATCAAGGCACATGACGAAAAAAATACGGCGCACACGGGCGATTTGGTGACCATCACAGAATGCCGGCCGTTATCAAAGCACAAGTCATGGACGCTGGAAAATATCGAAGAACGAGCGGCGGCTGAATAGGCACATTGTGAACCTAGGTAACAGGGTAATAAGATGATTCAAACAGAAAGCTATCTCAATGTGGCAGACAACAGTGGTGCACGCAAGGTGATGTGTATCAAGGTGCTTGGTGGATCCCATCGTCGTTATGCGCGGGTTGGTGACATCATAAAGGTTACTGTCAAAGAGGCGATTCCTCGTGGCAAAGTGAAAAAGGGTCAAGTCATGAGTGCTGTGGTGGTGCGAACCAAAAAGGGTTTGCGAAGGCAAGACGGTAGTCTGATTAAGTTTGATGACAACGCGGCCGTATTGCTAAATGCCAACATGGCGCCAGTGGGGACCCGTATTTTTGGTCCGGTGACGCGAGAACTCCGAACGGAGCGCTTCATGCGAATTATTTCGTTAGCGCCCGAAGTCCTTTAGGGAGATAGATAAATGGCGATGTCAAAAATAAAGCGCGATGACGATGTGATCGTAATTGCGGGTAAAGATAAGGGAAAGCGCGGCAAGGTCATTAAGGTCTTAGAGCAAGACCGCCTGATTGTCTCAGGTGTCCAGATGATTAAAAAGCATCAAAA
Source organism: uncultured Cellvibrionales bacterium (assembly GCA_913031145.1). Classification (GTDB taxonomy): domain Bacteria; phylum Pseudomonadota; class Gammaproteobacteria; order Pseudomonadales; family Porticoccaceae; genus TMED48. Next base: position 25,008 of record CAJWCO010000006.1, read on the forward strand.
GCCGAACCCCCAAGCTGGCGTGGTAGGCGGAATTATTGAGCGTGAAGCACCGATTCACGTATCGAATGTGGCTATCTACAATGCGCAGTCAAATCGCGCCGATAGAGTCGGTTTTAAAATTTCGGAAGATAATCAAAAGGTTCGTGTATTCAAATCCAGTGGCGAGCCCGTCGGCGCTTAGGGAGTGAGAAGATATTATGGCTAGGCTTCAAGAGTTATATAAAAATGAGTTGCGTGGACAGTTGCAAACCGAATTAGGTTTGGACAACGTTATGGAAACGCCGCGTATCAGCAAAATCACGCTCAACATGGGCGTAGGCGAGGCGATTGGGGATAAAAAGTCGCTTGAAAGTGCAGTGGCTGACTTGACCTTAATATCGGGGCAAAAACCCGTGGTAAATAATGCGCGTAAGTCGATAGCGGGTTTTAAGGTTCGGCAGGGGTGGCCCATAGGGACTAAAGTAACATTGCGACGTGTCCGAATGTATGACTTCTTGGAGCGTCTAGTGACGATAGCTATTCCTAGAATTAGAGACTTTAGGGGGATTAGCCCAAAGCAGTTTGATGGTCGTGGAAACTTTTCAATGGGCGTGAGTGAGCAAATAATATTCCCCGAAATTGACTATGAAAAAATTGATAAGTTACGTGGTTTGGATATCACGATCACCACGACGGCACGCAATGATGATGAGGGTCGCGCACTGTTAAGAGCGTTTAATTTCCCGCTAAAGGGTAACTGATATGGCAAAGGTATCGATGGTAGAACGCGAGAAGCGTCGTACGAAGACGGTCGCAAAATATGCAGAAAAACGTTCCAGTTTGAAGGCCATCATTAATGATGCCAATCTGCCGGATGAAGAACGTTGGGCAGCTCAAGATAAACTGCAAAAGTTACCGCGTGATTCAAGTCCGGTGCGTCAGCAGAACCGTTGCCGTATCACCGGTCGACCCCATGGTGTTTACCGAAAATTTGGCTTGTGCCGAAATAAACTTCGCGAAGCCGCGATGCGTGGTGAAGTACCCGGCCTTGTGAAATCGAGTTGGTAAGCCTTAGGAGCGATATCGTATGAGTATGCAAGACCCTGTAGCAGACATGTTGACGCGCATCCGTAACGCGCACCACCGCAGTAAGCCAGACGTGAGTATGCCGTCCTCAAAGCTTAAAGTGTCGGTTGCGAAAGTCCTTCAAGATGAGGGCTACATTGGCGGCTATGAAGTGAGTGAAGACGCTAAGCCAACGCTGACGTTGGGCTTGAAATATTTTGAGGGCAAGCCAGTGATTGCAGAAATATCACGCTTCAGCAAGCCTAGCTTACGGCAATATCGGGCCACTAATGACTTGCCTAAAGTACGCAGCGGTTTGGGTGTCGCAATTATTTCCACGAGTCAGGGCGTTATGACTGACCGTGCTGCCCGTGCCTCCGGTATTGGTGGTGAAGTTCTCTGTACGGTTTTTTAATAGGATAGAACAATGTCTAGAGTTGCAAAAAATCCGGTTCAGGTGCCGAGTGGTGTTCAGGTGTCATTGTCGGCTGAAGAGGTTGCCGTAAAAGGTGCGAGAGGTTCTCTGTCAATGTCCGTAAATCCGGACGTTGAAATCCTTCAAGAGGGTAGTGTGCTAACGTTCGGTGCTCGCAAAGAGGGGACTTTTGCTAACGCAATGTCGGGAACAACGCGGGCGCTTGTGAACAATATGGTGATCGGCGTTAGTACTGGATTTAGCAAGAAAATTGAATTGATAGGGGTGGGTTATCGAGCCCAAGTGCAAGGGCAGAGCATTAACTTGTCGTTGGGATACTCGCACCCTGTTATTTACGATCTGCCCGAGGGGGTCATGGCTGAGTCAGTCAGCCAAACTGAATTGCTATTGAAGTCGACGGATAAACAAAAGGTGGGACAAGCTGCGGCCGAAATTCGCGCATTTCGTCCGCCTGAGCCTTATAAAGGCAAGGGCGTTCGCATCGACGGTGAACGCATACGACGCAAAGAAGCCAAGAAAAAGTAATAGGGTGAGATGATGAGCGATAAAAAAGTATCACGTCAGCGGCGGGCTAGACGGGTCAGAATGAAAATCCGTGAGTCTGGGGCAACGCGCCTTTGCGTGAATCGAACGCCGCGGCATATCTATGCTCAGGTTATTGGGCCTGATGGCAATCGCATCGTCGCAAGTGCATCTACCCTTGAGAAAGCGCTTCACTCGGGTAGCACGGGTAACATTGAAGCTGCTGCGCTGGTGGGCCGGATTGTAGCTGAGCGGGCGGTGGCCGCGGGCGTCAAGAGTGTGGCGTTTGACCGCAGTGGGTATAAATATCATGGCCGTGTTAAGGCTCTGGCTGACGCCGCGCGTGAAGCCGGCCTCGAATTTTAATAGGTAGACAAACTATGGCTTTCTCAGATCAAAAAGACGGCGCAAACGAAGGTATGATGGAAAAGCTGGTTCAGGTGAACCGGGTTGCCAAAACTGTAAAGGGTGGACGCATATTTGCCTTTACCGCGTTGACCGTTGTTGGCGATGGTAAAGGAAAGGTCGGTTTTGGCCGCGGTAAGGCCCGCGAAGTGCCGCAGGCGATACAGAAAGCTATGGAGTCAGCGCGTCGAAATATGATTGACGTGGCTCTAGATGGTTCGACGATTCAGTACCCCATCAAAGGGATCCATGCCGCCTCAAAGATCTACATGCAGCCTGCCTCGGAAGGTACCGGGGTCATTGCCGGTGGTGCCATGCGTTCGGTGTTAGAGTTGGCGGGCGTTCAAAATGTATTGGCAAAATGTTATGGATCGACCAATCCCGTGAACGTTGTGCGCGCGACCTTTAACGCGCTCAGAGAAATGAATTCGCCAGATGACGTTGCCGCCAAGCGTGGTAAGACGGTCGAGGAAATTCTTAATTAAGTGCCGGTGAACAGCGGCGCAGTGGATAAACATAATGACTAAACAAAAAACGTTGAAAGTGACCCTGACGAAAAGCACGATCGGGCGATTAAAGAACCACAAGGCTTGTGTTGCAGGCTTGGGGCTCAGGCGTATCGGCCATTCCGTTGAGGTTGAAGATACTGTGTCCGTTCGTGGCATGATAAATAAAGTGAATTACTTGCTGCAAGTAGAGGAAGCGTAAAATGCGTATGAATACTCTTAGCCCGGCTCCGGGTCGCATCAAAGAAGGCAAGCGAGTCGGCCGCGGTATCGGCAGTGGCCTAGGTAAGACGGCGGGTCGTGGGCACAAAGGGCAAAAGTCGCGGAACGGTGGGTCAGTGCGCCCGGGGTTCGAAGGGGGTCAAATGCCCCTTCAGAAGCGTCTCCCCAAATATGGCTTCACATCGCGCTTGGCGGCTGTTACGGCAGAAATCCGCTTATCTGAGCTCAACGCGGTCGAGGCCGACGTGATTGATATTGATGCTCTTAGATCGGCCGGGCTCATTAACAGTAGAATACGTCGCGCAAAGGTGTTCGCCTCGGGCGAGGTGACCAAGGCAGTCACTTTACGGGGTATCGGTGCGACCAAAGGGGCACTTGCGGCGATTCAAGCCGCGGGCGGCTCCGTAGAAGAACAGGCTTAATATGTCCACTGCAGGGGCAGCAGCACTCGGTAATCAAAAAGGCTTAGACGAGCTTTGGGCGCGCTTACGCTTTTTGGCTTTGGCGATCGTCATTTATCGAATTGGTACGCATATCCCCGTGCCTGGTTTTGATCCTGATCGATTGGTTGAGCTATTTACTCAGAACCAGGGGACATTTTTGGGGCTGTTTAACATGTTCTCAGGCGGTGCGCTGGAGCGTATGAGTATTTTAGCGCTCGGAGTGATGCCTTACATATCTGCGTCGATCATTATGCAGTTGTTGGCGGCGACAGTACCTGCATTAGAGCAGTTAAAGAAAGAAGGAGATAGCGGCCGAAGAACGATTAACCAGTATACGCGCTATGGCACCGTGTTTTTAGCTCTGATTCAGGGCACTGGGATGTCGGTAAGCTTTGCATCTCAAGGACTGGCGTACGAGGTGAATACCCTATTCTATCTGGTCGCTATTGCCTCTCTGGTGGCAGGCGCTGTGTTTTTGATGTGGTTGGGCGAACAGATCACTGAGCGCGGCATCGGTAATGGCATTTCCATGTTGATTTTTGCAGGCATAGTGGCAGGTATTCCAGGCGCTATCGGGCAGGCTTTGGAGTCTGCACGACAGGGTGATATCAACCCGATCATGCTGGTATTTGTGTTGTTGATAGCAATCGCAGTTGTCTATTTCGTGGTATTTATTGAGCGGGGGCAACGGCGGCTTACGGTGAACTACGCGCAGCGCCAGGGTCGAAAGGCGTACAATGCGCAAACGTCGCACTTGCCGCTCAAGGTGAACATGGCAGGCGTGATACCTGCAATTTTTGCTAGCAGTATGTTGTTGTTCCCAACCTCAATTAGTCAGTGGTTTGGTCAGGGGGCTAATGCGCCGGGTTGGCTGCAAGACGTTGCAATTCTTATTGGGCCCGGGCAGCCGCTATATATTCTGTTGTTCTCATCGTTAATTATCTTTTTTAGCTTCTTTTATACCGCTTTGATGTACAACCCAAGGGAAGTTGCGGATAACCTAAAGAAGGGAGGCGCTTACCTTCCAGGCATCCGCCCGGGAGAGCATACGGCCAAATATATTGATATGGTCACAACGAGGTTGACCCTGATTGGCGGCGTGTACATTACCCTAATCTGCTTGATGCCGCAGTTCTTGAATGTTTATTTTAATGTACCGTTTTATCTTGGCGGGACGTCGCTGCTGATCGCGGTTGTTGTCACAATGGATTTTATGGCTCAGGTGCAATCGCACCTCATGTCGCAACAATATGATTCGCTAATGAAGAAGGCCAACCTTAAAAACATTGGTCGTAGATAGGGAGATGGTGCTATGAAAGTGCGTGCATCGGTAAAGAAGATATGTCGCAACTGTAAAGTGGTTCGTCGCAAAGGTGTTGTGCGCGTGATTTGTAGTGTTGAACCTCGGCACAAGCAGCGACAGGGTTGAGTCAGTTGATTTTTATAACATCTATCGGTATCCTTCATCGCCTTTTTGTAGGGTGTCTGCAAGGGTACCAAAATAATTACAGTGAAGTGGAGTAATGTGAATGGCCCGTATTGCCGGTGTCAATATTCCTGACAACAAGCACGCAGTGATTTCATTGACGTATGTGTTTGGTGTTGGTCGCCCAACTGCGCGGAAAATTTGCGCCGAAGTGGGTATTAGTGAGATGACTAAAATTTCTCAATTAGGTGATAGCGAGCTGGATAAGTTGCGTGCAGCAGTTAACGAAAGAGAGGTCGAGGGAGATCTGCGTCGAGAAGTCAGTATGAATATTAAGCGTCTGATGGACCTCGGATGTTACCGCGGCCTGCGTCACCGGCGTAACCTTCCGGTACGCGGACAACGCACCAAGACAAACGCACGGACCCGAAAGGGCCCCCGACGTCCCATAAAAAGATAATTTTTAGGATCTGTAATGGCAAAAACAGCGACCAAAACGACCCGTAAAAAGGTCAAAAAGACGGTGATCGACGGGGTGGCGCATATCTATGCTTCGTTTAATAACACCATTGTGACGATCACAGACCGACAGGGTAATGCGCTGTCATGGGCGACAGCCGGAGGATCGGGCTTTCGTGGATCGCGAAAAAGCACACCGTTTGCGGCACAGGTAGCCGCTGAACGAGCGGGCGAAGCCGCCAAAGACTACGGTCTGAAAAACTTAGATGTGCAAGTTAAAGGCCCCGGCCCCGGGCGTGAATCGGCTGTGCGTGCACTTAACAATGCAGGATACAAAATAACCAACATTACGGATGTGACGCCAGTACCACACAATGGCTGTCGCCCACCCAAAAAGCGTCGCGTGTAAGAGAGATAAGACATGGCTAGATACTTAGGACCTACTTGTAAATTATCCCGCCGCGAAGGCACGGATTTGTTTTTGAAAAGCGGTGTGCGACCACTTGAGTCGAAGTGTCGGGCCGAAAGTGCTCCGGGGCAACACGGCCAGCGCCGCGGACGTTTGTCGGATTACGGGGTTCAGCTTAGAGAGAAACAAAAAGTCAGGCGTATTTACGGAGTTTTAGAAAAGCAGTTTCGTAACTATTATAAAACCGCCGCGAGAATCACTGGTAACACCGGAGAGAACCTATTAACTCTCTTAGAACAGCGATTGGACAACGTAGTCTATCGAATGGGGTTTGGCTCAACACGGGCCGAATCGCGGCAGCTGGTTGCTCACAATGCCATATTGGTCAACGGAAAGAAGGTAAACATTCCCTCTTATCGCGTGCAGGCTGGTGATGTGATCGCTCTGCGAGAAAAATCAAAAGGCCAACTACGGGTGCAGACCGCATTACAACTAGCGGCGCAACGGGGTGTCGGAGAGTGGTTGATCGTTGATAATGGGAAGATGGAAGGCACTTTCATGCGCACCCCTGACCGTTCCGATTTGCCTGCTGAAATCAACGAAAATCTGATTGTAGAACTTTACTCTAAGTAATTAACGCTTGGTCGTTACAAGGAATACTATGCAAAACTCCGCAACTGAATTTTTAACACCACGCAATATTGATGTGACCTCGCACGATTTAACGCATGCTAAAATTGTCTTAGAACCCTTAGAACGCGGTTTTGGTCATACCTTAGGTAATGCATTGCGTCGTATTCTCTTATCCTCAATGTCGGGTTGTGCAATCGTCGAAGTCGATATAGACGGCGTGGAACACGAGTACAGTACGATTGAAGGCGTTCAGGAAGATGTTATGGAGATCATTTTGAACCTCAAGGGCGTGGCCGTTGTCATGGAGGGTCGAGATGAGACTACGCTGACATTAGATGTTACCGGTCCCGGCCCAGTCCTAGCCAGCGATATCGAGTTGGATAGCCATGTAGAGATTGTAAATCCAGACCACGTGATAGCCAACATATCTGGAAAAGGGCGTCTTGCAATGCGGTTACATATTGAACGGGGGCGTGGCTATCAACCAGCGGATGCGCGGATAGTCGATGAAGAGACTCGTAGCATTGGTCGGTTGAAAATCGACGCGACGTTCAGTCCAGTGTTCAGTGTGTCATACAGTGTAGAAAATGCTCGGGTAGAAAACCGCACGGACTTAGATAAGTTGGTTCTCGAGCTTGAAACCAACGGCACCATCGATCCTGAAGAGGCAATTCGCAGAGCAGCGACGATTCTCCAGCAGCAGCTTGCGGTTTTCGTAGACCTCGAGGGAGAGGCAACGGCCGAACCGGAAGAAGAAGAAATTGAGATAGATCCAATGTTACTGCGGCCAGTTGATGACTTAGAACTCACAGTGCGTTCGGCTAACTGCCTGAAGGCAGAGAGTATCTATTATATTGGTGATTTGATACAGCGTACCGAAGTGGAGCTGCTAAAGACGCCGAACTTGGGTAAAAAGTCACTGACAGAAATCAAAGATGTTTTAGCGTCTCGCGGGTTATCGTTGGGTATGCGCCTGGAGAACTGGCCACCAGCAAGTCTTAAAAGTGAACGAGAGCTGGTCTAGTACATAATTTGAGGCGTAAGCCTTGGTGAAAAATAGAGGAAACGAACATGCGCCATCGCTATAGTGGCCGGAAGCTAAATATGAAGGGCGCTCATCGACGCGCTATGTTTCGCAATATGACAGCGTCCTTGGTAGAGCACGAGTTGATTAAGACTACCCTGCCAAAAGCCAAGGAGCTGAGAGGTTTTGCGGAGCCCTTCATTACGTTAGCGAAACAAGACAGTGTTGCAAACCGGCGGCTTGTTTTTGATCGATTGCGTAACAAGGCTGCCGTCGGAAAACTCTTTTCAGAACTGGGTCCTAGGTACTCAGAACGCCCCGGTGGATACTTACGAATTTTGAAATGTGGTCGCCGTACTGGTGACAATGCGCCTATGGCGTACGTGGAATTAGTAGATCGGCCGGTTGAAGAAATCGTCGAAGAGGTACTAGAGGCTTAGTATCCAACGAACGCGTACCCATCTGACTGTCATTCAATGCGGGCTAGTGGGACATAACTAGGGAGCCTTTGATTCACAACTCTTCGGTTCGTGGTGAGCGTCTTGGGTGTCTAGGTCCATGAGCCTCAGACGACCGCCCCACACATAACCGGTGTCCAATGGGAACAGTGTGGCATTCCCATAGCGACCTTCCAGTGCGGCCCAGTGGCCATAGATGATCTTGCGTTTTTTGCACTTCCGATCTGGGTGAAGAAACCAAGCGGCGCTGCCCGTACGTGGGTCAACCGTTGGGCTTAATGCCGCTTTTTTACCAAACTCGAGCGTGCCACCGGTGGAGCACCGCCGCATGCGTGTGAAGTAATTGGTGATCGTGCGCCAGCGCGATGCCCCCACCAGTGTGTCGGACCATGTCGCGGGTGCGTTGCCATACATTTCGGAAAAGTAGGCGTCAGCGCGACTCGAGCAAAGCACAGTTGACACTTCGGCAGCGAGTTTACGCGCGGTTTGTAGTGACCATTGCGGCGGAATACCTGCATGGACTACCGTATAGTCACCAATGTCCAGCAACAGTGGTTGTTGCTGTAACCAGTCGAGAAGTGAATCGCAATCGGAGGCCGCCAGCAGTGCGTCGAACATGTCGTTGCGGCTAGCACGGCGAAAGCCTCTCGCCACGGCCAAAAGATGTAGATCATGGTTTCCCAATACGGTGGCAAAACTCGTTCCAAGATCGCGACAAAAGCGCAGCGTGTCAAGTGACTGCGGTCCTCGATTAACAAGGTCACCTGTGGCAATCAGGCGGTCATTGCTAGGATCGAAATTAACCTGTGCCAGCACACTCTTGAGTCCGTCTAAACAGCCATGAATATCGCCGACCGCATAGACTTTCATCTAATTAAGTACACTTGGCACGGCGAGTAGAAAAGGTTTAATGGCGCCCTTGAAGGCGGTTCCATCCCGATCGACGAAGTGGTAAGTACCCTGCATTGTTCCAACGGGCGTAGCCAAGACCACTGCGCTCGTGTAGATAAAGCTATTCCCCGCCTCAATCGTCGGTTGCTTTCCGACCACGCCCTCGCCCTTAACTTCACGACGAAGTTCATTGCCGTCGGTAATAATCCAGTGGCGTCTGAGTAATTTTGCTGAAACTGAGGCGTCATTCTGTACGGTCATTTGATAGGCGAAAACATAACGTTCGTTATCAGCGTCCGATTCGCGCTCTAAATATCTCGTTTCTACGCTAATGCGTACGCATGCCATCATATCGATTTATGGCCCTGTCCAGTATCTACCGTGGATGATGCATGGCGCTTGTTTAATTGCGACAGACGATTACAAAGTAGCACATAGTCCATCACCGAAAGCTGTTCAGGACGCAAGTTCAGATCTGCGACCGAGCCTAATTCACTGATCATAGATGTTATTCCCCGCAAACAATTCCTGAGGGTTTTACGGCGTTGCTGAAAGCATACCGAGACCAGTTGCGAGAGGAGCACTTCGTCCTCGACGGGCGTTTCCGGCTGACTATATGGCACCAGTCGGACAAACGCCGACTGCACCTTGGGTGCCGGCACGAATGCTGTGGGCGGCACAGGAATGAGGGGAAGTACACGGCAGTGATATTGCACCATAACCGAGAGGCGCCCGTAATCTTTAGTGCTGGGTGATGCTGCCAATCTGTCGACAACTTCACGTTGTAGCATGAAGTGCATATCCTTAATGAGATGCCTTTGGCGCAACACATGGAATATGAGCGGTGTCGAGATATTATAGGGCAAATTTCCGACTAGACGCAGTGACGTACCCGTATAAAATTCGCCAAAGTCCGTTTTCAAGGCATCGCCACTGATGACTTCCAACCTGCTATCTTCAGCGAAACGAGCCGATAGGCGAGCGCTGAGGTCACGATCCAACTCCAGCGCTCTTAAATGATCGCATAGCATGATCAGGTGTTCGGTCAGGGCGCCTGTTCCGGGACCAATCTCAACAACATGGTCATCGCGGGATACACCAATGGCGGCGATAATTTTTCCAATGATCGTCTGGTCACGCAAAAAATTCTGCCCAAAGCGTTTTCGTGGTTGGTGATGGCGGCTCAAATTACGTGGTCCTGCATAGGGCGTTGAGACATTTGTACGGCGACATCGATCGCGACCGCCAAGCTGCCTACACTGGACGCTCCCGTGCCTGCCAAGTTAAGCGCTGTGCCATGATCGACAGATGTGCGCACGATGGGTAATCCTAGTGTGATATTGGCCGCGCGCCCAAAACCTTGAAATTTTAGCACCGGCAGACCCTGGTCATGATACATAGCCAATACTGCGTCCGCGTGCTGTAAATACTTGTCTGTGAAAAGAGTGTCTGCGGGTAATGGGCCGATCAAATCGCGTCCCAGATTACGCATTTTTTCGATAACGGGACTGATAACGTCAATTTCTTCGCGGCCAAGATGCCCTGCTTCACCCGCGTGCGGATTCAGTCCACAGATCAGGATACGCGGTTCGCGAATCTCAAAGCGTTGCTGTAGCTCCCGATAGAGGATTTCCAAAGTGTCATTAAGTAGGTCCCCCGTGATAGCGTCAGCAACGTCGCGCAGGGGCATGTGTGTGGTGGCTAATGCGACGCGAAGCTCTCGGCTGGCTAACATCATCACCACCCGTTGCGTGGATGTTTTTTTGGCTAAATATTCAGTGTGTCCAGTGAACGAAATCCCCGCAGAATTGATGACCGACTTCTGCACTGGACCAGTGACCAGTGCGCTATATGTCCTTGCGAGGCAAGCGATAATTGCTGAATCAAGGCAGTCGAGCACATATTGCGCGTTTTCAGGATTTAAAATGCCAGGCTTTTCAGTGACCCGCAATCGCACAGGCGCGCAGGCGAGTTCTCCCGGTTGCAAAGGTCGTGGAACATCACCGGGATCTCTGATCCGTAGTGGTAAGTTCAGGCAGAGAGCCCGACGCTGAAGTAGGTCAGGGTCTGCAAAACAGACTAGCTCATTAATCGAGCCCTTTTGCGCATACTGAATGAGCAGGTCGGGTCCAATTCCTGCGGGTTCTCCTGGTGTTATGGCAACCCGCTGCGTCATGATGCACTTAAGGACTTAATCTCTATAAATGCCTCGTCACGTATCTCCTGCAACCAGACTTGCAATTCCTCTTGATATTTTCGCTGCCGAAGAAGATTCTCGGCGCGATTGCGCATTATATCGTCACTAAAGTCCTGCTGGCGGCGCTCAGTTACCTGTAAGATGTGCCAGCCAAATTGCGATGCAAAGGGCCGGCTGACTTCGTTAAGTGCAATTGCCGCCATTGTTTGTTCGAATTCAGGAACGAAGAGGCCAGGCGTAGACCAACCCAGTTCTCCTCCATTCAGAGCCGACCCAGCATCCTCAGAATACTCCTTTGCGAGTTGCGAGAACTCCTCTCCGTCTTGGATTCGCTTGCGCAATGCTTCTAGAGAATCCACAGTGCTGTCTGTATCGCGGATTTGGTTCGGCGATAGAAGGATGTGCCGAGCAAAATGCTGTTCTATGAGTTGCTGCTCGCCCCCACGGCGCTCGTAGAGTTTCAACAGATGATACCCTGCATCGCTTCGCACCGGCGATGAAATTGCGCCCACCTCTAGATCTTTCACCGCGGCAATAAAAACACTAGGTAACTGCGCTAGATTTCGCCATCCCAAATCACCACCCTCGAGAGCGGTTTGGTCGGCCGAGAAGGCGATCGCTAATTCTTTAAAGTTCTCGCCTTGCTCTAAACGGTCGCGAAGGTTAGCGGCTTTTTTAAGTATGACCGCGGTACTCTCTGGATCAGTATTTGACGGCACGGCAATAAGAATTTGCCCGATATTCACGTCGGGTGAGGTCAGAAAACGGCCTTCTTCAGATTCAAGGAAGTTATCAAGTTCTCTTGGACTAATGCGGATGCGTCGCATCACATTTCCTTGCTGAACGCGCCCTAAAATCATTTCTCGGCGGACTTGCTCGCGAAGGTCGCGCGGGCTCGCACCATCTTGCTGTATGGCTTTAAGGTAATCGATTGTTGACAGGCCCGAATTCGCAGCGATTCGTTCAAGAGCTTCATTGAGCTCCGCATCAGTGATTCTTACACCCGCGTTGTAGCCCATATTAAGTTGTAATCGTTCAGAAATAAGCCGCTCGAGAACCTGTGGTTGGAGCACATCCGGTGGCGGTGCCTGAGTGCCTGACTGCGCAATTTGCGCGTACACACTAGTCATTCGGTCCTGTAGCTCGCTTTGTAAAACAACGTCTTGATCGACGATTGCAATGACTCGATCAAGTATTTCGACCTCCGCGAAGCCGGGTACTGTCACTAGCGTTAGCCAACAACCCAGTGTTATGCGTCTAAAAGTCGTCCCGTTTTTCATAACCATAAATACCTTTTTGAAGAATAGAATCAATCGGTCCGCCGGCACCTGCTAGCCCTTTGAATTGAATTTGCACCAGTATACTGTTTTCCGCTTCGAGGTGTTCTTCTGGGAAGAATATGTCATCGTCGCGTTGTAAGTGACGGCGCGCAACAAGACTGGCCCTCCAACAACAACTGTTGTACTCGAAACCTGCAAAGATTTCTAGCGGTCGGTGGTGGGTGAGGTCATAGTGCCATCGCGCAACCCATGTGACGTTGCGCTTTAGGGGTAAAAAGCTGGATAGGTCAATTTGGCGAATATCTTGGTCGATGCCCACATTGTTGCGAAATTGGGGCAATTTTTGGATATGGCGGTAAGTCAGATTTACTAATTGTTGATCTGCGTTCTTATAACGAAGAGTGACACTATTTTTTTCTACATTGTTATCATGATTGTCATAGATTAGCTCGCTATTAACGCGCCAATTGCCGTCGATGAGCGCTGAAAATCTAAGCGCCAGTGGCGATTGATTTCTATGCAAGGCATTAAGTTCACCCGTGGCTTCGTCGGTGGTCTGAAGGACCACCTGTCGGTCATCTAGGTGAAGCGCCTGCGCGAGGCTCAGTTGGAGGCGTTCTTGGCCGGTTTTTTTGTCTATAAAGCGCGAGGTAAGAGCGAGTGTTACCCGGTGTTCATCGCTTAGCCGATCCCCCCCGCTGTACCGATTATCACGGAACAAATTATCGTAGGACGGCGTGTAGATGCGACTGTCAAAGTCAGGGAGTCTGGACTGATCTTGAAACTTTCTTTTCAGGTAATAGACCCGTGGCTCCAAGGTCTGCGTGAACTGGCCAAGAGGCGAAGCATCACGCTCTAAAAATAAAACGCTATCAATCGAGATGGCAGGCGCGCTAATAGAGGGATTGTCGTCAGGGGTCAGAGTATTTTGCAGTGCGTACCCTATATGCCGAAATTCGGCCTTAGGCTTGATATAGCCCCATGGTGTTAGCTTGTTCCACGTAAGCGAATACTCTAGGTTGCGCCGGCTTCCTTGAACACGTGACTCATCACGGTGATGAAAATAACTGTAAGACTGCGCGATATTTAGCGTTAAATTATGATCAAAGCGATAGTAGGCGTCAGCATAAATTTTCGGTAGCAGCGCATAGTGATCCTCTACACGCTCACTTATGCGCTGATAATCTTCGCTGGCGAGTCCGTAGGTCCAATGGCCCTGTCGATAACTCAATGCGCTGCGTCTCTCAAGATGGGTTTGATTTGTCCGTAGGCTGGACATATCCCCAAGGTCCGTAAAATAATCACTGTCACTGACATAATTGAAGTCCATTGCCGCCGACCAGGGAGACCCATTGCCGCCGCGATGCTCAAGTGATGCGATATAGCGGTCTTCTCCTGCATAAATCGACCGCCCTGTCATTGGATCAATCCTTTCACTCTCTCTGCCGCCGCGATCATTGGGCAACCATGAACTATTTATTGTCGTTTCCGACCATTGGGTGAGATGGCGGAATTCCGCTCCCAACGCAAGCCCGCGCTCACTGAGATAACGGGGCAAAAAGGTGACGTCGTACTGGGGTGCGAGATTCCAGTAGATTGGTTGGAGAATGTCCACACCATTTTTACTGTTGGCGCTAATCGTGGGGAAGAGTAGCCCTGAAGAACGCTGGTCGTTGATCGGGAACGTAACCCATGGAAAGTAAAAAACCGGTATGTCTGATATTTCAAGACGCGCGTTCTTTACCGTAGCAAAACCCTCTCGCTGATCAATACTGATTTCATTGGTGACAAATTTCCATGCGGTGTCATCGGGTTGACATGTGGAATAAGTCGCGTCATTAATCACGATGCGCTCGTCTTCAGTGCGTGTGAGTCGTGTTGCGCTGCCACGTATTGATGCTTCGTGAAGTAAATACGTTGTGTCTTTGATTTGTATTTCTCGACTTGAGGAATTTAATTCTGCCTCTGAACCTAACAGGAGTATTCCAGGTTCACGAAACTGTACATTACCCTGTAAAATAACTTTGCGGCTTTTTTGATCAATGTAAGCTCGATCGCTGCGAACCTGCCGGTAACCTTGAGAAACCTGCACATCGCCCTCAAGAACCGCCACATTGTTGTCCAGCGCCTCGGTCGAGTTGGCACTGAACCGAATGGCAGACTGCGCAGGGTTAAGCTCTGCATCGGGGTAATTACGCTCTGGTTCGACGTAGCCGCCGCAACAATTGGCCGAAACCTTTGCCTTCTGGTGCTCTGTCATATCAGTGGTTGCGACCCAGTCAAGATTGTTGCTAGGGGTCACCATGGGGCCTTCGGCGCGTTGCTGCGCCTCAGTGGAAGCAGATTCCGCCAGCGTCCGACCGCAACGCCATTGCCCATTTAGAGTTGCTTCACAATTCCACATGCCCGCATTGGCAACGACCGTTGTCGAAAGCTGCATCACGGCCATCCCAACAACCAGGTTAGGAATTAAGACCGCCTTGTGTCTAAGCAGCCCAGTACGAAATACCTTTAAGGTAGGTGGAGTCAAAACCGGCACCAAATAGCCTCTGAGTTGAATCGGCAGTTTAACCGATATACATCAAGATTAGGCATCGTAATCCGACTAAATGGTCTAGAATGGTGACTTGGCAAGAGACAGGGGGGGATCCGCCTCGTGAGCAAACACTCAGTGGACCCGCAGACTAATTTCGATTTGCAAAATTGGGTGGGAGACTATCTACCTTCAGGTAGCCTTTTTGACGGCCCCATGACGTTGACACCGTTGACGGGGGATGCGGGGTTTCGTCGTTATTTTAGGACAAATACGCAACCGTCGCTCATTGCAGTAGCAGCGCCGCCGAACTTAGAAAATAATCTAGCGTTTGTGCATGTTGCACAGAGCTTCGCGCAAGGCGGCATCAGCGTTCCAAAAGTGCATGCTGTAAACTTTCATGCAGGCTTTTTGCTCTTGCAAGACTTTGGTGAGCAGGTACTGCAGCCCCTCCTCAGTGGCGACACTGTTGCAAACCATTATTCTGCAGCCGAAACGGTTTTGTTGGACATCCAACAGTTGCCTCACGATTCGCACATTTTTCCGAACTATGACGCGATAAAACTCAAGCAAGAGCTCCGCTTATTCGTGGAATGGTTTGTCGGTGCGTTGCTTGGATTGCAGTTGTCCGAGCAAGACAAGGCGCTTCTGCAGAGCGTTGATGAGCGATTGGTCGACAATGCGCTAGCGCAACCACAGGTCGCGGTCCATCGCGATTATCATTCGCGCAATCTCATGTTGCTCCAAGATGGACAACTGGGAGTGATTGATTTTCAAGACGCCGTGTGGGGGCCTATTACCTATGATCTAGTGTCCTTGTTGAAGGACTGTTACATCCGTTGGCCAACGTCTCTTGTGGCGCCGCGGGCAACCGATTATCAGCAGCAGATCGAGGCACTCGGCCTTATGCCTAAAACTGATAGCGAAGAATTTTTACGCTGGTTTGACTGGATGGGATTGCAACGCCATATTAAAGTTCTAGGTATTTTCTCTCGTTTAGCGCTTCGGGACAGCAAAGAGCGGTATTTAAACGACTTGCCGCGGGTCATTGATTACGTGTTGGAGGTGACTGCGCGATACCCCGATTTACATTCGTTTGATGACTGGTTCCAACAACGTTTGTTGCCAGAGATTCAAAAACAGGCTTGGTTCGGGCGGAACCAGTTTTCGAAGACAGGACACTGACCGCCGATGGATACACTCAGAAAGACTAATGACAGCAGGTCGGGAGATTGTTACTTGTGCGGGCGATGATTTTAGCGGCGGGTTTAGGTATGCGGATGCGACCGCTGACTGAGACAACGCCCAAACCCATGTTGCCAATCGGTCGCAAGCCGCTACTGCAACATCATATTGAGCGACTGGCCGCAGCAGGAGTCCGTGAACTGGTGATCAATACGCACTGGTTGGCTGAGCAAATTGAAACGTATTTTGGGACGGGCGAGACGTTCGGTGTTGATATTGAATGGTCTAGAGAGACCTGTTGCCTTGAGACGGGAGGTGGCGTCGCAGCGGCCTTGTCCTTGCTGGGGGATGAGCCATTCATTCTTATTAATGGGGATGTATGGACCGATTATCCGCTGAAGACGCTCGTTGAGCACACCCTTGAAGATACGATTGACGCGCATTTGGTGATGGTTGAAAACCCCGATCATAATCTGCAGGGAGACTTTTGTCTAAGTCAGCAGATGTTGTTTCTGCTTGCCACCACCGGCGCCTGTGAACGTCACACATTTTCTGGGCTTAGCGTGCTGCGACCGCGCTTGTTCGAAACGCGCGTTCTAACGCGACTTCCTCGCGTTTTTCCCTTGCGCGATATACTCAAACCCGCGATTGAGCAGGAACGCGTGACGGGGGAACTCTACGCAGGGCTTTGGAGCGATGTGGGCACGATAGGGCGGTATCAGAGCATTGTTGCCGCCACCGAGGTATAGAAATTTCTTCACCGATTGTAGGGGACACTTTACGCGGCGACTGTGTAGGCTTAAATTTGGACGTGAAATGATGCGCAACCGACACTATCAGTACCTATTTTGGGCGGCCGTTGTGGTAATTCTGGTCTCGTCACTTATACCGATGTCAGCTTTGAGTACTCCACTGGCTCACCAAGATAAACTTCAGCACGCGATTGCATATGCGGTGCTGTATTTCCTTGCAGTGCGCGCTTATGTGCCTCCCTATCCCAATTGGGCGGTCGGCACAATTGTCGTTTTGTTGGGTGGGGGTATTGAGTGGGCGCAACGCTTCACGGCATATCGTCATGGCGAGGTGTTGGACATACTCGCCAACGCGAGTGGCGTGGTATTGATTGCGATCCTTATGAAATTGCGAGATCGAGGACGAGATCAGCATTCCTCGGCACAAAAAGTGTACCCAGGTGAAGAATGACAATAGTGCGCGTGTGATGACATTGGTCGCACATTATCGGGCACTCCAAGACGCGCGTAAACATCATCATCTGGGTCGAGTGGGACTCCTTTGCACGCGTTCAGTATTGAGGACACAAGGTGTGCTGGTTTTTCAGCAAAAAATTTATTCCAGCTATTTACAAAAGCGATTCGGTCTACGCTGAGCCAACGTTTTAGGGAACTGCGCCGCCAAACTCAGCAAAGATAAAATGTCTTCATGTCGTCAATAGCGGTACCTGACGATGGATTGCTAATTAACTGTCTGGCACGGTCGCAGTGAACTTATTCCCCGATTAGATGTTTGATATTTTGAGGGGAAAGGCTTGGCCTTCCTGAGAGTGACAGCACGAGGGTGGTTAGTTCGTCCCATATCTTCGCATCACGTAATCCCTTAACTCCGCGATCGATGGCTCCCGCTTGATACGCAAACATCCGTAAGTGTGCGGGTTTGAAGCGTTCCAGCGTTATACGCATTGGCCCCATATGAGTTCGCCATACGCCGGCCTTCTCGAGCGCATAGTCTGTGCGCGAGCCTTGGGCGAGGTGCTCACTTGCTACCAACAATTTTCGTATCTCTCGTGTAATTGCCCATAGGACCTTTAGGGGCTCACTTCCTTCGGTTTTCAAGCCGAGCAATGTTCGAATGGCTGCTTTGGGATCTCCGCAGAGCATTTTGTTGATTAAATCAAACTCGTTATAACGGCTACTATCCGCGACCATGTATGACATGGTTTCGGCGTCGATTTCGCCATTGATCCCTAATAGTTTGAGTTTTTCAATCTCTTGCGAGGCAGCTAGTAAATTGCCTTCGACGCGGTCAGCGAGTACTTCAATAGCCGCAGGACATGCCACAATGTTCGCTCGTTCTAAGCGTTTTTGTATCCAATGGGGCAACTGTGCGCTATTAACCGGCCAAACGTCGATGCGTGCACCGGCGGCGTCGACGGCCTTGATCCATTTACTCTTTTTAGCGGCACTTTCAAGCTTTGCTAAGACCACAATGAGCAGCGTGTCAGCATTGAGTGCTGCGCACACCGAAATCAGTTGGCGCGCGCCTTCTTCGCCGGGTTTGCCGTTAGGAATGCGTATTTCAACGATTTTCTTTGAGCTGAATAGCGACAGTGCGCCGACTTCGCCATGTACTTGATTCCAATCGAAGCCAGCTCCCACATCAAACACGATGCGTTCCGAGAAGCCGCGGTTGGACGCTTCTCGGCGCACCTGGTCGACTGCCTCTTGAACCAGCAAAGGCTCGCCGCCACTAATGAGGTAGCTCGCGTGCAGACGTCTCGACAGGTCCTTTGTCAGTTGTTCAGGCTTGATGTTCATCTTGGTATCGATCCGTCTTATTTAGCAGTTAGCGCGTTGCTGTCTCTCTCGATGCACCGGCTCATTTTACGCCCCCCGGCATTCATAGCTCTGAAGTTGGCGCTTTTAATCAACGGGCGGAAGGACCCGCAGTCGATCAATAATTTGTCGTATGATGTCAATTCGCATATCCTCTCGGATCGTTCGCTCTTCTTGACTTGAAGCCATTACGTCGTTCTCTACAAATTCATAAACGCGCTCAACAGTCGCAGTTGAAGTTCCGATAAGAGAGCGGCCGTTAGTGTCTAGGATGACAAAATCGAGCTCTTCGGTCAGTTGGTATTCAGCAACACGAGCATTGGAATTTAAGGTGCTGGTGCGACGTATTCGCCGGTAGTCATTAATGACCACCGAATAATCGGGTTGATCGTCGCGACGAACCGACTCAACTCCATACAACTTTAGGGCTAACGTTAGTTCGTTTAATAATAACTCGTTGGGTTGTTGTGAGGTGAGAAAGATCTTCCCCACGTTTTCGGGGACCACCTGCGCATCACGGAGTTGCCAGCCGCAGCCAGCGAGTAAAAAGCAGGCAAATAATACCATCTGATGGAGTGTTTTTAACGCGTGTGCTAGGACGTCCATCAGTTGGCTACTATATTTACGATTTTGCCGGGAACTACAATTAATTTTCGAATTGTTAGGTCAGCGATAAAACGTTTAACATTGGGTTCGTCAAGCGCCAATTGCTCGACAAATGCGCGCTCTGCACCGATCGCGGTGGTTATTTTACCGCGTACTTTACCATTGACTTGAACCATTATTTGCTGTGAATCAACCGCTAAGGCGGTGGCGTCCACTGCGGGCCATGATGTGTCCGCTATGGCGCCTGAGTATCCAAGCTGGCCCCATAAAGCATGACAGATATGTGGGGTAATAGGTGCGAGTAACAGCACGCTGTTAGTTAGGGCCTCGAAGCGGACAGCAACGCTTTGCGGGTCGTTACCTTCGAGCTTAACTGTATGATTTATCAATTCCATGATTGCGGCTATCGCTGTGTTAAATGTATTACGGCGACCATAATCGTCGCTAACTTTGGAAATGGTCAAATGGATTTTACGGCGTAAATCTGTTTGCTCGACACTTAATGCGCTAGCATCGCATCGAGTTTTTTGATCTGGCCAGTTGTGTTCCACGGCCAGCGTCCACAATCGACGTAAAAACCGTGCAGCGCCAGCCACTCCCTCATCATTCCACTCGAGGGTTTGCTCAGGTGGGGCGGCAAACATCGTAAACAGTCGGACTGTGTCTGCACCGTAGCGTTCGATAGTGGCTTGAGGGTCGACGCCATTATTTTTCGACTTCGACATTTTCGTCATTCCGCCGCTGTGCACCGAAGCCCCGCTCTTAATGTCGGTTGCGCTAGAGATCTTGCCCTTTTCGTCTCGCTCAATGTGAACGTCAGCGGGAGCCACCCATTGCTTACGACCCTCACTGTCTCTATAGAAAGATTCAGCTAGGACCATGCCTTGACAAAGAAGTTTTTTGAAGGGCTCCGGGCTGTCTACTAGACCTTCGTCACGCATGAGTTTGTGAAAGAAACGCGCGTAAAGCAAGTGCAGGATCGCATGTTCAATGCCACCCACGTATTGGTCTACGGGGAGCCAGTAATTTGCCAAAGCCGGTTCCAGCATCCTGTTTTCAGCCCCTGGACACGTGAATCGTGCGTAGTACCAAGACGATTCCATAAAGGTGTCGAAGGTGTCTGTTTCGCGCTCTACGCGTTGGTTGTCAATCTCGCTGAGACGCCAAGCCGGATCTGATTTTAGGGGTGATTGGACTCCGTCCATTGTGACGTCTTCGGGAAGTAATACGGGTAATCGATCGAGCGGAACAGGTATTTCCCCTCCATCGGGCAAGTTATACATGGGGATCGGCGCTCCCCAGTAGCGTTGACGGCTCACCCCCCAGTCACGTAACCGATAACGTGTTGTAACATTGCCTAACTTCTGGCTTTCCAGGGTCTTTGCGATGGCGTCGAATGCGGCTTCGAAATCGAGGCCATCGTATTTTCCCGAATTTTTCAGCGTGCCTTTTAGTGTGGTTGCTAGGTCCCCTTCGGTCTGACCTTCGATGACCCACTTTTTCGGTAACTGATATTTTTCGGCAAAATCATAATCGCGCTGGTCATGCGCAGGAACTGCCATAACAGCGCCTGACCCATATTCCATTAATACATAATTAGCGATCCATACTGGAATTTTTTCTCCAGTGAGCGGATGAGTGACGACAGTGCCTGTATCAAAGCCCAGTTTTTCTGCGCTGGCCATGTCTGCTTCAGTCGTTTTTTGCGCGCCGCACTGCTTTAGAAACTTTTGCAACGATGTGTTGTTGGCGCTTAATTGAATCGCTATTGGGTGTTGCGGAGCTAAACTTACGTAGGTAACGCCCATCAGGGTATCGGGGCGCGTAGTGTAGACTTCGAGGGTTCGATAGTCGGCGATCACCTCGTTCATGGGAAAGTGGATATTGATACCGCGACTTTTTCCTATCCAATTCCGTTGCATGGTGACCACCTGCTCGGGCCAGTCGACCAACTTATCCAGATCATCGAGTAACTGCTCCGCGTAATCAGTGATGCGAATAAACCATTGAGGGATTTCTCTTTGTTCAACTCTCGTGTCGCAACGCCAGCAGCAGTCTCCGATCACTTGCTCATTGGCGAGAACGGTTTGGTCTTTAGGACACCAATTAACAGCGCTGGTTTTTTTGTAAACTAAACCTTTTTCATAAAGGCGTGTAAAAAACCACTGCTCCCACTTGTAATAATCGGGCTGGCATGTGCTCAACTCGCGTGACCAGTCAATACCAAAACCTAATGATTTGAGTTGTTGGCGCATGTACGCGATGTTCTCATACGTCCAGCTTGCAGGGGCCGTATTATTCTGCAGCGCAGCATTTTCGGCGGGCAAACCAAACGCATCCCACCCCATCGGGTGTAAAACATTCTTGCCCAGCATCCGCTGATAACGAGCGATCACATCTGAAATGGTGTAGTTTCGAACGTGCCCCATGTGGAGTTTACCGCTGGGGTAGGGGAACATCGCTAGGCAGTAGAACTTCTCTTTCTGTGGGTCTTCGAACGCTTTAAAGGTCTCAGCGTCTGTCCAGTACTGCTGGGCTTCGCGCTCAATTTTAGCGGGGTTATAGGGCTCTGGGGTTTTCATGACGGGCCATTTTGATAAGTAATTGCGGCCAGTTATAGCGCGCTGAAGCCGCAATTATAGGCGATTAATGGAGCCTCCACCAAGCGCCATCGCACTGACGTGCGTCTTCCTCGCCGTCAGCATTGCATCAGCTGGCGGTGCGTTTTGGAATACCTAACTCGTTTAGTTTAGAGGCCATGTCTTGAGCTGAGGACGCGGGTTGGACGTCACGATCCACAAAAAGAATTTTACCATCCTTGCCAATATAAAAGGTGTGACGTTTTGCAAACAGACCCATTGAGAGAACGCCGTAATCGCGTGCTGCCTGTTTGTCAGGATCACTTAACAACGGGAAGTCGGCTGCGTACTGAGCGGCGAACTCCTTATTTTTTTCAATGGGGTCAACGCTTGCCATAAAGTAGGCAACTTCGAGGTCTTTAAGTAAATGGCCGTTTTCAGCAAGCGATTTACACTCGATAGTGCAGCCCCGAGTGAACGCAAATGGGTACCATGCCAAAACGACCGCTTGTTGTTTGAGTAACTCGCTCAGTTGGTAGGTTTTTCCATCGGTTGCTTGCAGTTTGAAATCCGGCGCTTGGTCTCCAATCTCAAGGGCTAATGCCGATGAAACAAGGCTAATAACCATCAATACAAACGCCGCACTGCGCAATCCCGCTCGATAAATTTTAACTGATCGCATCGCTGTCTACTCCCTTAAAAAAACTTTTTTCCGGCTTCGGCCACCTTCAGGCTTTTGTTTTAGTTCGCCATAGTCCGGCCATAATGGCAACGCATAGGCTAATGCACGGCCAAGAACCCCACATCGAGAAGACCGTTTGGCCTTTCCGAGGTTGTATTTTACCGGCAAGTTCCCCAGCGGCAAAGGCAGGAATACTTCCGGTGACTTTACCTTTATGGTCGACCAACGCGGTTAGCCCGTTGTTGGTCGCGCGTACTAAAGGCTTAGCGTTTTCGAGTGCTCGCATTTGCGCCATTTGCAGGTGTTGTGGCAGGGCTAACGAATCACCAAACCACGTATCATTACTCACAGTCAGCATGAATGACGCGCCTTTAGACATACGCGCCACAAGGTCTGGGTAGACCACTTCATAACAAATCGCCGTCGCGATTCCGCGGTCGTCGATTCGCAGTAACGGTTGTTCCGCCGCGCCGCGTACGAAATTTGACATGGGTAAATCAAAAAAAGACATGACGCCGCGCAACGTGTCTTCCAAAGGCACGTACTCGCCAAAGGGCACTAACCTCGTTTTGTTATATTGTGCGGAGTTTGCGCCAATTGACAATAACGAGTTGTAAAACTGGTTGGTCTTATCGTCAAAAGTGGGGATTCCAGTTATCAGCGTAGTATTGCTTTTTAGTGCGCGGCGCTTTAGTTCCTCTAAAAAAGCGGGTATGCGTTGTGGCACGGCGGGAATGGCGGCTTCAGGCCAAACAATTAAATCCTGCCCCCAATGCGTTAGAGATTGTGCGTTCATTTTTTCAAGGATTATTCTCTGACTGCGGGCAGACCATTTCTCGCCTTGCGGTATATTGGGTTGAATCAATGTCACCGACAGTTCCGGGCCATCGAGCTGCGTCCAACGGATGTGTTGTAACGGGTAGCCAGAGACAATCAGCACTGCAATCGCTGCTGTACAGCGCCGCCAAACGAGACTTCTGGTGGATCCTTGAAGGGCATGTGCGCCGCAAGCGGCAGCCATCGCTGTGATAAAGCTAAGCCAGAATATACCTCCGATCGGAGCCCAACCGCCCACCCAGGTGGAGAGATGGCTATAGCCGACAAACAGCCAAGGGAAGCCAGTTAACAACCAACTTCGCAACCACTCGCCAAGAACCCACAGCGCAGGAAAAGCCAACAGTGTCCAAGATCTATTCTGCGGCACAAGTGACCATGCGAAAAAAGGCAGCGAACTGACGACGGCGAGAAAGGCACAAAAAAGTAGGGTTGCGATTAGAGCCAGTGGCGCAGCCACAAAGCCATGTTCATGGATACTGATATACAGCCAGCTGACGCCACTTAAAAATAGGCCCAGATTGAAACAAACAGCACTAAAATAAACGGAGTTCGTTGTTTTTTCAGTGATGTAGTAACACAGCGCTGCTAGGCTGACAATTGCCAACGGCCATATATCATAAGGGGCTAATGCAAAGGGTGCGAGTGCACCAAATACAAACAAGATGCCGCTCTCGCGCACTGCGCGCGGGATTTTCATAGGGGGTTTTTGCGTACGTCCACTGTGATGATTTTGCGCCGATCGGCAGCAGTCACCGTAATGTTAAAGCCAAAAATGTCAATCTGCTCGTTGATTTCCGGTAATCTTCCAAAGGCTTGAATAACCAAACCACCCACCGTGTCACATTCGTCATCTGACAAACCAACATCAAAGTACTCGTTAAAAATTTCAATGTCAGTAATGGCATCGACGGAAAAGCAGTTATCCGACACTTTCTGTATTGGATCTTTTTCTTCCTCGTCTGTTTCGTCTTCTATTTCGCCAACAATTTCTTCGAGAATATCCTCGATCGTCAAAAGTCCAGACACGCCGCCATATTCGTCGACCACGATCGCCATGTGATAACGATGCTCGCGAAATTCCTTGAGCAACACATCAAGACGCTTGCTCTCTGGAATAATTGTTGCAGGTCGCAATAACGACGACAGATCAAAAGTCTCTTTACCTTTGGATAACAGTAACAACAATTCTTTGGCTAAAAGAATACCTGCGATGTCATCAGAGGACTCTCCTACTACCGGAAACCTGGAGTGTTGTGACTTGATCACGATATCCAGAATCTCGTCGAGAGTCATGTCGTGCTCAAGGCCCACCATCTGCGAGCGTGGAATCATAATTTCACGCGCCTGCAAGTCAGACACTTTTAGAGCGCCTTCCATAATATGCAGAACACCTGGGTCGATGATCGAGGCGCTCTGTGCATTGCGTAACATTTCAGCGACTTCATTGCTGCTGGAGGGCCGCGGGAAAAAAGACCGAGCCCAACGCTTGAACCATGCGAGTTTTCGGGGGCTATTTTTTGTCGTTTGCTCGTTCATGTTTGCTACAATGGAACGCCTGCCTCGTAGGGTGGTGGGTAATCGAGCCCGTTAAGAATCTCCGTTTCTAGGGATTCCATCTGTTCGGCATCGGTTTCAACGACATGGTCATGACCCAGAAGATGCAGGACACCATGTACCATAATATGTGCCCAGTGCGCCTCAGTCGACTTGTTTTGCTGGCTGGCTTCACGGCTTATTACTGGCGCACAGATGACGACATCGCCCAAAAAGGGGATCGGTTCAGGCGTTTCCGCATCGCAGGGAAAAGACAGCACATTGGTTGCACCGGTCACGCCCCGGAACTGATGATTCAGTGCGCCACTCTCTGTCTCGTCGACAATGCGCAACGTTATTTCATTGACATTAGGCGTTCCACCGCCGGCTTTAAACGCGGCGGATGCCCACATGAGAAATTGTGTGTCGCCGGGTATATCGCCCTCACAGGCGCATTGGATCTGCATTTTAACCTCCCAAACTGCATCGTTTCTAGACGCCATTTTCGTAAGCATCATAAGCATCAACGATTGATTGTACGATGGCATGCCTAACAACATCTCGGCTTTGGAAGTGCGTGAAACTGATTTCTTCAACCGTTGCCAGCACCTCAGCGGCGTGACCTAATCCCGATGGCACACCGCGCGGTAGATCTATTTGCGACATGTCGCCGGTGATTACGGCAGTGGAGCCAAATCCAATGCGGGTGAGAAACATTTTCATTTGTTCTCGGGTGGTGTTCTGACTCTCATCGAGAATGATGTAGGCCCCGCTGAGTGTACGACCGCGCATGTAAGCTAGAGGGGCGATTTCTATTATATTACGTTCTTGCAATTTGGTGACCGCTTCAAATCCGAGCATCTCATGCAACGCATCATAGAGCGGGCGCAGATATGGGTCGACCTTTTGGGCCAAATCGCCGGGTAAAAAGCCGAGTCGCTCACCGGCCTCTACAGCGGGCCGCACAAGCACGATACGTTCAACCTCATCACGCAGTAGCGACTCGACTGCACAGGCTACGGCAAGATAGGTCTTGCCGGTTCCAGCCGGGCCTATGCCAAAGTTAATGTCGTGTGTTTGCAATGCGCGCACATAACGTTGTTGGTTTAAGCCGCGAGGTTTGATGTTCCCTTTTTTGGTGCGAATCACCGCGAATGTATCTACATTGGAATTGGCCGCTAACGCTTTGGCGGGTTCATTCATTATATGCTCCGGAGTTTGTTGCTGTATTTGTAAATGCACGTCGCTGGGAGATAGATCATCACATTGCGCGGTCTGCTGATATAGTTGATAGAGAATTTCCGAGGCTAACTGAGATTCGTTCGGCGACCCATAAATGTAGAGCGCATGTCCGCGATAACGAATGTCCAGCTGTAGGCGTTTTTCAATCAGCTTTATATTTTCGTCCAATTGACCGAAGAGAGTCGCCAAACGACGCGCGTCTGCAGGGGCCAGCACAAGACTTGCTGCTGGTTGATTGGAGAGTTGTTTCAAAAGTTCGGTTTTCGCCTCAAAGCCCGCTTTTGACGACAGCATAGCGCGATCCAAACGGGCGGGTAAACCCTTTCAACATGGTAGATAAAATTTTTTGTTGCGTCGCGGCCTTCTCTGGTTACGCGGTGGGTGGTTCGCTACACACTTTTCCACGCAGTGAGTTGGGGAGTGCCTCAGTAATCCATACGTCCACAAACCCGCCGATTAAGTTATGTTCGCTTGACGAGAAATTAACCACCCGATTGTTTTCTGTGCGTCCTTGTAATTGGCCGGGATCTTTTTTAGAAACGCCATTGACGAGTATACGTTCACGTTGTCCGACCATGCGTCGACTGATCGTAGCTGCTTGCTTACTAATCCGCGCTTGCAATATCGCAAGCCGTTGTTTTTTTTCTTCCGGCGATGTGTCGTCATTAAGGTCTGCTGCTGGGGTGCCGGGTCTGGGGCTGAAGATAAAACTAAACGAAGTGTCGAACCCGACTTCTTCGATGAGCTTCATGGTGGCAGCGAAGTCACTTTGGCTCTCGCCAGGAAAGCCGATAATAAAGTCTGAAGAGAGGCTGATGTCGGGTCTTAAAGCACGCAAGCGGCGTATTTTCGATTTGTATTCGATGGCGGTATGTCCACGCTTCATAGCCATCAGGATTTTGTCAGACCCACTTTGCACGGGCAGGTGCAAATGACTCACCAGTTCCGGAACTTTAGAGTAGACCTCAATGAGTGCATCGCTGAATTCAACAGGGTGAGAGGTGGTATAGCGAATCCGATCAATGCCTTTAATATTCGCAACTAAGGGGATCAGTTCAGCAAAATCGCATATAGACGCATCTGGAAGTTCGCCGCGATAGGCGTTGACGTTCTGGCCTAGTAAGTTGACTTCGCGAACGCCTTGTTCAGCGAGAGTCCTGACCTCTGACAACACGTCGGCTGTCGGCCGGCTGACCTCTTCACCGCGCGTGTAGGGGACAACGCAAAACGCACAGTATTTTGAACAGCCTTCCATAATCGAAACAAACGCAGATGCACCATCGGCCTCGGGTTTTGGTAGATGGTCAAATTTTTCAATTTCAGGAAAACTAATATCTACCACTGGCGACTTGCGAAATGCTTCGCTCCGCATCATTTCGGGTAAGCGGTGCAAAGTTTGTGGGCCAAATACGAGATCTACGAATGGTGCGCGCTTGGCAATGGCTTCGCCCTCTTGGCTCGCAACACAGCCGCCGACACCGATAATGAGGTCGGGATTAGACTCTTTTAGGCGCCTCCACCGGCCCAGTTGGTGAAAGACTTTTTCTTGGGCTTTTTCGCGGATTGAGCACGTATTTAGTAGCAAAACGTCCGCTTTGCTAGCATCATCGGTCACCACCATCTGATGGCTTTCGCTGAGCAGGTCGCGCATACGAGAAGAGTCATACTCGTTCATCTGACAGCCATGGGTGACGATGTGCAGCTTTTTGACAGAATCATTCATCGTTTTTTTGCCAATAATGGGACTTCGCAGAGGTAACGCATTATAGCTCTGGCGGCCCAATTCGCAACATAAACAGGTGCGTTCCGAGGATGTTGTGCTATCATTACCACATCTTTTTACGACTGAGAAATGCCGTGTCTGAGACACCCTCTGAGCCCATATATCGGATCACCTTCTATAATAAAAATGACGTGTACGAAATCTATGCGAAGCATGTATTTCAAAGCGATCTCTGGGGTTTTTTAGAGATCGAAGAATTTGTTTTTGGTGAACGCACCCAGGTGATTGTTGACCCTGCGGAAGAAAAATTAAAAACTGAGTTCGGAAGCATCAAGCGCAGCTTTATTCCCATGCAGTCTGTCGTGCGCATTGACGAAGTTGAAAAAGAGGGTGCCTCGAAAATCACCGAAGTGAGCGGTGGTAATATAAGTTCATTCCCGTACCACGCGATGGCTGCGGTAAAACCCAAAAAAGAATAGGCCAGTCGCGGCTCAAAATCTGCTGACCAGCACATGAGAGGGCATCACGATGATGCAGGATGCGCAGCATTTACTCCCCTACGAATTCGCTCGTAACCATCGGCTTCTACTGAACTCTGAAGAGGGGACGTTGTTGCTTGCACCCGGGGCGCAAGCTTGGGCAATCGCCGAGGTGGCGAGGAGTTTCACCGAGTCGTTGAGTATTGAGACGGTTGATGATGAGCATTTTGATGGTGTGTTGAGCGGGTTGTATCGCGATCAACAAAACTCGTCAGAATCAGTGATGGAAGATATCCAAGATTTTGTCGATATTGAATCTGCGGCGGCTGAATTAGAAGAGTCGGCAGATCTTCTGGATGCCGAAAATGACGCGCCGATCATTCGGCTCCTAAATGCGGTGCTCGCCGAGTCGCTGAGGGAAAATGCGTCCGATATTCACATAGAACCCTATGAGAAGAAGGCTTTGGTGCGCTTCCGACTCGACGGTGTGTTGCGTACCGTGTTAAGCCCATCGGTGCAGATTACGCCGCTGTTGGTGTCGCGTATCAAAGTAATGTCGAAATTGGATATAGCCGAGCGACGATTGCCTCAGGACGGGCGCATGAGCATTAAGCTGGGCGGTCGGAATGTGGACTTGCGAGTGTCTACCATGCCGTCGAGCCATGGTGAGCGCGTTGTTATGCGCTTATTGGACAAAGAAGCGGGTAAGCTTCAGGTTGACGATCTAGGCATGTCGGCAGAGACGAAAGCCGAGTTGGATGACCTGATTCGTCGGCCGCATGGTATTATTTTGGTGACCGGGCCTACAGGCTCAGGAAAGACCACTTCGCTGTATGCGGCGCTTCAGCAAATGGATCGTGCAGAGCGCAACGTGATGACGGTTGAAGACCCTGTGGAGTACGATTTGCCCGGGGTGAGTCAGACGCAGATCAATCTGCGTGCCGGCATGACGTTTGCTCGCGGTTTGCGCGCGATATTACGGCAGGATCCTGATGTTATTCTGATCGGTGAGATTCGCGATGGCGAGACAGCGGAAATAGCCACTCAGGCTAGCTTGACTGGACACTTGGTACTCTGCACGTTACATACAAACACGGCTGCGGGAGCTATAACGCGCCTTCAAGATTTAGGTGTGGATAGTTTTTTGTTGGCATCGACCATCCGCGGTATTCTCTCTCAGCGATTGTTGCGGATTCTGTGCGCAGAATGCCGAGAGTCAGTGCAACCAAACGCCTACCACCGCGAGCTTCTGAAACTCCCCGAGGGCATTCAAATTTTTCAGGCTCGCGGCTGTCGCCACTGCAGCAGTACCGGTTATTCTGGCCGCCGAGCGCTGTTTGAGTTGGTCACGATAGATGCCGAGTTACAGACATTAATTCACGAAAATGCGGGTGAGTTAGAGCTTGAGGCGACGGTCCGTAAAAGTGTCCCGAGTATTCGCGATGCCGGTTTTAAGCTCGTTATCGATGGTGTAACCACCATTGAAGAAGTCTTGCGCGTAACGAGTATTTAACGGTGGCCGCTTTTGACTACGCCGCTTATGATCAGAACGGTAAGGTTCAAAGCGGGGTAATTTCGGCTGATTCTGAGCGACATGCTAGGCGCTTACTCAAAGATCGTGATTTACTGCCGGCTTCATTGAAGGAAGTCAGTCAAGCATCCGCAGAAGACACGTCGAGGCGTTGGGCCTTTTTCGGTGGTCGCCGCGAGGCGCGGGTGAATAATTTTGATTTAGCGCTCTTGTTGCAGCAGCAAGCGATCTTAATTCAGTCGGGGTTGCCGCTGGAAGATGCCCTTAAGATGACGATCGAGCAAGCAGAAACTGAGAGTCAGCGCCGTATGGTGCAGAGTTGGCGCGCAGAAATTAGTGAGGGCCGGAGTTTCTCGGATGCACTGCGCCGCTCGCCGTATAAAATTCCAGAGTCGGTTGTGGCGGGCGTCGGAGTGGGTGAGGAAAGCGGGCATTTGCACGAGGTATTGCGGCGTCTTGCTGAAGATATTGAAACCAGCGCAGAAAACCGTAAGACGGTGTCGCGAGCACTAATCTACCCGTCGACTTTGATGGCCACATCTTTAATTGTTGTGGCCATTATGATGATCTGGGTCGTACCCAAGATTACCGCGATTTTTGTCAGTTCAAAGCGCGAATTGCCAATGATGACGCGCATTGTTATGAACTTAAGTGATTTTACGCAGAATTACGGTCTGTATGTTGGACTGGGAATTGCCCTGGCAATTATCGTGTTCAAACAATTAATGCGCGATCTTGATCGGCGCCGGCGTTGGCACCAGATGCTCTTGAATATGCCGGGTTTGGGTCGTTGGATACACATGGGAAATGTTGCAGACTGGTCGCGTAGTTTAGGTGTTTTGTTGGCGAACGGAGTCCCTGCGCTGGCAGCATTGCGCATTGCATCGGCGGTCGTCGAAAATTTATATCTGCGCTCTAAAATGGAGGCGGTCACCGAGGCCATGCGTCGCGGCAGTACTTTGCAGAAGGCCCTTTCCGAACATTTGACTGGGAGTGGTTTTTTAGTGCACATGGTGGGTAGTGGCGAGGCGTCGAGCGAATTGGATAAGATGTTGTTGCGCGTATCGGAATACTATTCGGTGCGACTGCAGAATGCGGTAGACATATTTATGAAGTTGATCAACCCGATATTAATTATTTTTATGGGGTTGGTGATTCTGTCGGTGGTGGCCGCGGTGATGCTGCCTATCATGGACATGAACAACATGATTTAACAGGACTTTAATGATGCGAGGTGACAGACTATGAGACGGACAGGGTCCACACACAAAACACGCCAGAGGGGGTTTACACTGATCGAGATGATGGTGGTGGTGGTGGTGATCGGCCTGTTGGCCGCAATGATTGGGCCACGGCTCTTTAATCAGGTGGAAAAAGCCCAGAGAATCCGAATTAAACAGGATGTTCGCGCGATTGAAAGCGCTTTGAAATTCTTTCGTTTGGACAATTATCGCTACCCATCTCAGAGCGAGGGCTTGGAGGCACTTGTGTCATCGCCGTCAGGTTCAGGCGCCCAGCGCTGGAACGGTCCTTATCTCGAAGTGGTTCCCGAAGACCCGTTTCAGAGATCATACGGTTATGCCAATCCGGGCACACATGGAAAAGACGTCGAAGTGTTTAGCTTGGGGGGGGACGGTGTAAACGGTGGAGAAGGCATTGACAAGGACTGGGGTAGTTGGAACGTGAATGAGATTCAATAGGCCCTAGAATGCGCAACCGAGAAACGGGTTTTACGCTTTTTGAGGTCATCATTGTGGTGGTGATCGTAGCGATCCTATCGGGTATGAGTATGCTAGCATTGAACCAAGCCTTTGATCGACGTCATCAAGCCCACGCAGATCAACTTTTGTTGTGGTTGCAGCAGTTATCTGAGTTGGCGGCGCTCAGCGGTATCGTCTATGGGGTAATGCACAGCGGCGCAGAGGAGGATGAGCCCTCGACAGCGAACCAAAAGTTGCTAGCGGTGGTTTTTTTTGAGCATCGTTGGCATGTGGCTATGTCGCCTGAGCCTTTTGATTTGTTGCCCAAAGCGTATTTATCTTGGATGGTTGATACAGACTTCGACGTCTCTATTCAGCAATACCCGCGTATTGAGCGCTTGGGCGCTAAAGGGGAACCACTTCAGCCGATTTTGCCCATTATCGCATTAATGCCGGACGGCTTCATGGAACCGAATGCAACGATAGATTTAATGTTTAGCGGTAGTAAAGATGTCTTTGGCTTTCGATGGGACGATGAGCTAGCGCGATTAGAAATGTCGAGAACGTTGCCATGATCGGGTTGGATAGCGACGTGAAGGATTCCAATAGTTCTAATCGGGTGCGCGGTTTTACATTGATCGAGGTAGCTTTCGCGCTGGTAATTTTGAGTACGGTACTGGCGAGTTCGTTGCAGTTGGTCGGTCAATATGCCGATGAGCGTGTGCGAATGCGTGACCGTTTTTTGGCTCATCAGGTGGGTTGGAACCGCTTGATGGAGCAATATCAGACGGTTGAGAAGTGGCTCGCTCCCAATGCAATGGTCGAAAAGCGAACCAATGGTATCGATCAACAGGCAGATCGAGACTGGCTATGGAATTTAAAAATTGAAGAGGCTATGGGCCAAAATCTCTATCGTTATCAACTTGAAGTGCGCGATGGTGGCGACGAGCGATTACACGTTCGGTTGGCGGCTTTTTTTGTTAGCCGGCCTTAAGAGGCGTCTCATTGTGTTACGTTTTGATAAAAAAAATCGTGCAGACGGGGTAGGCAAGACCCATTGGCAGCGGGGATTTACGCTGATCGAAGTCGTTGTCTCTTTGGCCCTTTTGGCTGTTATGTCAATGATGGCCTATCAAGCCTTAGTGTTGGTGCTCGAGACGAACCAGCGAAGTCGAGACGCGCTGGCAGAACAGTCTCGGCTGCAACGTGTCTGGCGCGTGATTGGTCGCGATTTATGGCATTTGCGAAACCGGCAATTTTATGACGGTCTAGGGCGGATTGAGCCGGCGTATGAAACAGATAAAAGTGAATTTGGTGTGCGTTTTAGTCGCGCTGGCGCGCCGATGCTAGCGTCAAATCCCAGCGGTTTAAATCGGATTTATTACCAATTAGACGATGATGGTCAATTGGTCAGAACCTCATGGGCTATTACTGATTCGCCGCGCTATCAGGAGGGGAATCGGCGAATTATGCTCGGTAACGTCGACGAAGTAGTTTTTGAACACCTGACGGGCGACGGCAACTATTCTGTGGACTGGCCCCCCATTAAGGGGTCGGCAATGACCACTTTACCGCGGATGATTAGAGTCACGATTACACTTGAGGATGGTCAGCAAACATCACGGTTATTTCCTGGGGTTGACGTTGACTGAGTCTTGCAAAACCACACCCTCTACACGAACACTCGGCAATCGACAGCGCGGTGTGGCGCTAATGGCGGCACTAATATTGATGCTGGCCGTGGTGATGGTGCTGGGTAATATTTTTTACCGACATCAAATGGATGTGTCTCAGGCGGGGGCCGCCGCGCACACCGACCAGGCGCTTTTATTAGCGTTGAGTGTAGAGAGTTGGGCGCGGCAACAAGTATCTTCAGGGTTGCAGTCCAATGGTCAACCCTTTAACTCCGATACGGTAGATCACCTCGGTGAAAATTGGGCGCAGGCCGTGCCGATGTTGCCGATTGAGGGGGGTGTTATCCGCGGCTGCATCCAAGATCTTCAAGCGCGCTTTAACATCAATAATTTTGCCATTTACTCTAAAAAGAATGCCGCGGCATTTACTGCCGACGCGTCGGTAGGTCCTTTGGATCCCATAAATACCGTAGTTATTTGGCAAAACTTGTTGGAATTACTAGATTTTCCAGTGACGCCTCAGCGAAGCGCAGCACTCGCCGACTGGCTTGACAAAGATGCCGACATGATTAATTCATGGGGCGCGGAGCAGCCTTATTATGGTAATTTGCAACCCCCACGTACGGTCGCTAATGGGCCCATGACAGACAGTTCTGAGCTAGCTGCTGTTGTCGGTTATAGTGTCTTTGATGTGCAGTATTTGACTCATTTTGTGTCGGCCTTGCCAGTGCGGTCTGCCGTTTCTCCCGCGGTAATACCAACGCCCATTAATATAAACACGGCGTCAGATGTTGTACTACAAGCGCTGGGCGGATCGCGTGCTTTGGAGTTTTTCGAGGTCATTCAGCAAGCCCGCAGCGACAACCGTCACTTTCAGACGGTGGCGGAGTTGCATAGTGAGCTTTCGGTGGGTTTAGCGATGTCATTGCCAGAGATTCAGGCACAATGGCCAGCGGCGTTGTTGGATGTAAAATCAAGTTTCTTTCAGCTATATTTGGAAGTGTTGTTAGGTGACATTCATCTGCAAGTAAAGAGTACAATAGACTTACGCAATTCAAAACGAGCGGCGCCCGCAGTGATTGCTCGGGAAGTCTCGGTAGTGCCAAAGGTGATGCCTGAGATCGTCGTCGAGGACGAGGCACCGCTGCAGAGCGCTGCAGAGGACACCGATGAAAATCAGGTGTATCGCGTGCAGACTGCCTGCGAAGTGATTGGAGTTTAAGTGCATGAGTGCATCATCGGTTGATCATCTTTACGATCTCGATAGACGCTTTCCATCGGAGAGTGAGCAGAGAAGTCTGTTGCATCTTTGGGTGCCGTCTGAGCGCGTTACCGTGCACCGTATTAACAAGCCGACAGCACCGCAGCGCAAGTGGCCTGCACTGATTCCTTGGATGCTTGAAGAGCGGACATTGGAGCCTGTTGAAGAGACCCATTTTGTTCTGGGAGGGCGCGCCGGCGGGGATCTGGTCGATGTTTTCGCGGTGAGTCGACACGATATGCAGGAATGGCATCGGATCGCGGAAAACGCGGGCGTTGTTGCGATGCGAATGGTACCAGATTATTTCGCACTCCCGTGGGAGGAAGGAAGAATCACTATTGGCTGGCGTGAAGGACGTTGTCTTGTTCGCCACTCAGCCACACAAGGTTTCGCGGCGTCGCCTGAAGTGGCATGGGCCATGGTCGAAAGGCTGATAGCGGCGCAAGATGTGGCGCCGCGCGTGTCCATCAGCGTACCGGATCCTGAGCTTATTCCGCAAAGTTTGAGAATCCAAGCTGAAATTAACGATGCAGAGGTTGACTGGCAAATGACCAGTATGCCGAGCTCGGTTAACCTCATGTCTGGCATATTTCAAGCACGACCACCGCAGCCCGAAAAACATATTTTTGTTGTTAATACGCTTTTAACAATTTTGGCGATCGGCCTTTTATTCGTTTATCTAGAGCTCTCAAATGCCAATCTTGCGCAGCACTCGACGGCGCTTGAGAATCATCTGAAAGTAAGTTTCAGTCGCGTTTTTCCGAGCCAGTCAACGGACGTCGAAGATTTACGCTTCAATGTGCAACAAAAAATTGCAAGGCTGGAGAGGCAATATGAAAGCGTCGAGAGCATGCCTCTAAGAGGCCTTTTAGCGCTGACCGAACTGATGGCTAACTGCGGTTGTGACCTGCGTTTACTGCAAACTTCAGGGCAGGAGGTCGAGCTTCATGTGGAAAACGCTGCGGCCCTAAAACGAAAAAAATTAGTGATCCAAGGTTATACTGTAACAATGAGACCTCTGTATGATGTTGCTGACGCCTACATTGTTAAGCTGCGGCCAGAGGGAACATCGTGAACCTTGTTCAGCTTACCAAAGAGTGGTTTGCGCAGCTGCAGTCGCGTGAGCGTCGCACAATCCTTGTTGGGTTGGTATTAGTCGTTTTGGCAGTGGTGTATGTGATAATAGAGCCTCGCTGGAAGACGCATTGGCAGTTAGATGCGGACGTCAAAACTCGGCAGGGCGATTTGTTATGGTTATCGCAGCAAGTTTCCAAAGTCCAAGCATTGCGCAATAGCTGTCCAAGTCGGGCCTCTCGCGGCAGTAAAGATAGCGATATGATTCCGCTTTTGGTACGGCGGAATCAGTTAAAAATGCGCGAATACAAAAACGAACGCGGACTGTCGACTTTGAATGTAACCGCAGACGACGCAAATTCTATACTACGGTTGATAGGGCAGATTGCCTGCGAGGAATTTCTACTGAGACAGCTCAAGTTAGAGAAGCTCGAACCCGCCGAGAAAGGTGCCAAGTTCAATGCGACCATGGAGTTTACGCGTGTGCAATAAGTGTTGCCTTAGGGCACGCCCAGTAAACGTTGTGCATTGCTGGGGGTATTGCTTGTGAAGGGGTTGCTGGTGTCCGCAGCAACCGCTGTGATCGGCGGTGTCAGGCAGGGCGCTGCGCTGCGTAGAAGTCCAGCAGGCGTTATTCAGATGTTAGCCGCGGCGTTGCTTCTCGTGCTGGTGATTGTGTTAACGTTGCGGTTGGTTGGGCAAATAGACAGAGCGCCTCCGACCTTGTTACAACTGGAGCGTTCCGGTGTGTCTTCAGTGCAGAATTGGAATTGGTTTAACAATGCGTTGGAAGCGCCTGTTGCAAGGCAACAACAAGTAGCCCAAGCGCTCGCGGACGCAAAGATTAATGCCGACCTTTTAGGTGTGGTGATATCGGATGAGATCTCTACGGCAACGATTAAATACAAGGGTCAGCCGGAAGCCGTTTATTTGAGGGGGGATGATCTGTTAGCTGGAATGAAGATCGTCAAAATTGAGGCCCAGCGAATTGTCGTCGAACAGGGCGGTGTCCAAAAACAGATTTTACTGAAAAAGCCTGAATCTATCTTTCAATCCGAAGTGGTGTCAGAAAATAGTAACAGCGATCTTGAGCAGTCGGGTTTTCGACTGGCGAATATGTTCGGTGCCGTCCCAGTTCGTTTGGCGTCGGGGGGAGGGGCAGAGACTGCCGGGTTCAAACTCAACGGTCTTTCAGCCGAGATGCGATCTCTTGCCGATATAGAAGACGGTGATGTGGTGGTATCTGTGAGTGGTTCTTCGGTTACTGAACTTATGGAGAACCCTGCGGCTTGGATGAGTCTCAGTGGGCAGAGTAATCTGCCCTTAACTATAATACGAGATGGCCAAGAGATGGTTATCTATGTCAATGCCGCCAGTTTATCGGCAAAAATGTTACCGATGATGGGAAAAATTCGATGAAAGATACTGCTTCGCCCGCAAGCGTGTTGCGTCTAACGCCGTCTTGGATATTTTCGCTAGTCTTTATGCTTTTGGCCAGTAATGTGGCAGCTAAAGAAGAAGTGCGTATTAACTTTCGAGATGCGGATATTCGCAGTGTAATTGAAAGTGTCGCCGAAATTACCGGTAAATCGTTCGTCTTAGATCCGAGGGTGAAGGGAAAGGTAACCATCATTTCACCTCAGCCGATCGATGCAAGCCTACTGTACGAAGCTGTGCTGTCAGCGATTCAGGTTCAGGGTTTTCAAGCAGTCCAAGATGGCGTTGTCACGCGCATCATCCCCTTTAGCCAGGCGTTTAATTTTGCTGGCGGAGAGGTGGGCAATGAAATGCGTACCGAGGTATTAAGTATCAAACACGTTCAAGCGGCGACATTGGTGTCAGTGCTCAAGCCGATGCTAAGTAATGGCGCTCGGCTCATGGCGTATGCGCCGAGCAACTATCTGGTGGTGTCAGATATTAAAAGCAATATAGCGCAATTAAAACGCTTCATTGCCATCATGGACGATCCCAACAGCTCCGCAGTTGAGGTGGTCAATCTGAGACACATATCGGCCGCTGAGGCGGTTCACATTGCCGGTCAACTCAAGCAGTTGCAGAAACAAGAATTATCGCTGGTTGAAGATGGTTTAAATAATCGGATTATTGTGAGCGGCCCCAGTATTGCCCGAACAGCCTTCAAGACCATGTTGGAAGCTTTGGACGTTCCCTCGGCGAAGCAGGGAAGCGTTGAAGTCATTTATCTGGATTATTTGCGCGCAGCCGAAGTGAAACCTCTCATTGACGGCATGTTGCAGTCCGATACGTTTTTGAGACTTGCGGGTCAGTCGTCCGGCGATGGTAAAAACAAAACCACCTACAAAGTGGAATTTGATGAACTTAATAATGCGCTTATTTTAGCCGCGCCTCGAGAGGTCATCCGCGAGGTTAACGGCGTTTTGGCAAAATTGGATTTACCCAGACCACAAGTGCTGATTGAGGCAGTGATTGCCGAGCTTTCGGAAGATCAGGCGAAAACTCTGAGTTCGCAGATCGCTTATTCCAGTAAAAATCGCGGTGCATATTTGACGAATTTTGATGGCGTGTTGTCTGGACTTTTGGGTGTTGCGACATCGGACAGCGGTACGGCGGGTGCAGCTTCTACCCTGGCTGGGTCATTGCCAAGTACGGTGCTTGGTGTGGTCGGCGATTTTGACGAGATCACCGGTAAGGGCATGGGCCTGCTGGTGCAAGCATTGAAAACCGACAGCGCTACGAAAATTCTTTCGACACCCTCGGTGGTCACACTCGATAACGAAGAAGCGAGTTTAAGCGTGGGGGAAGAGGTCCCTTTTCAGACGGGAAGCTATACTAATAACAGCTCTGGTATCAGTAATTCTAACCCCTTTACTACGATTAATCGCGAAGAGGTTGGTGTCATCCTCAAGGTTAAACCTCAAATTAGTAAAGGCAATGCGGTGCGTTTAGAAATTGAACAAGAGTCATCAAAAGTGCAGGACGGTAGTGGTGCCGTCGGGCTGCAAACGACCTCCAAGACGACGATGCAGACCAATGTGATGGTGCAAGATGGCGAGTTACTCGTTCTCGGTGGCTTGATTGAGGACACGGGAGGGGGGAGTGCCACCAAGGTTCCTTTATTGGGCGACATTCCATTGTTGGGTCGGTTATTTCGATCTTCGAGTAAGAACGCAAAGCAGCGCGTGACAATGATGTTCATTCGGCCAACCATTATTCGAAATGCAGATGATGCAAGGGCGACAACACAGGGACAGTTTGATCACTTGATTTTACGTGATATGGGTGGCGATAGGCCCGGCTATCTTGGACCAAAACTGAAAACGTTTTTGCCAGTAGATCCTGCGGCGAAAGCCCTTGACGAGAGTGGAGCAGTCAGCCCCGTTGAGCGTGATGAACGCTGATGTTTCGCCATTACTGCCAATTTTGACGGGACGGAAGACGCCCGATCGATGATTGCATGAGCCTTTATCTGAAGCATTTTGGTTTAAAGCGTGAGCCTTTTTCTATTGTGCCAGATCCAGGATTTTTATATCCCAGTGAGCAGCATCGTCAAGCGGTGGCCCATTTAAAGTATGGGTTGGACCGCGAGGGCGGCTTCATTTTGCTGACCGGTGAAGTCGGTACGGGAAAAACAACATTAACCCGCACACTTCTGAAAAGTATGCCTGCGCACATTCGCGTTGCCTATGTGCTAAATAGTCAGCTAGAGGTGGGTGATTTGCTGGCCAGCATCTGTCATGAGCTCGACATTGAACTCCCCGAGTCGCGCGGGCTGTCGTTCACCAAAAAATGCACCGATGCTCTGTATTCCGATCTGTTAACGGTTCATGCGAACGGAAAGAAAACCTTGATCGTGATCGAAGAGGCACAAAACCTATCGGCTGAAATCCTTGAGACATTAAGATTGCTGAGTAATCTAGAAACACATACTGACAAATTACTGCACATTTTGTTAGTGGCGCAACCTGAGTTTTTGGACATTTTGGCGCAAAAGACGTTACGTCAGCTAAATCAGCGAGTTGTTGCACGCTTCCACCTACAGCCTCTCGAGAAAAACGACATTGCGAATTATGTCAATCATCGTTTGCATCGTGCAGGGGCTCAACGCTCGATCTTTGATGATCGATGTATGCCAATATTACATCGTTTGACGGGCGGTGTTCCGCGGCTGATCAATTTAGTATGCCAGCATGCGCTCCTAGCGGGTTATGCAACGGGCAGCGACCGGGTTTCAGGCGCGTTATTAAAAAACGCATCGACTGAAATACTTGCGGGGCCCAGAAGCCCGTCGCAGGCTCTTCGCGGTAGGGTATTGGTCGTTATTTTGACTGCGTTATGTGCGTTGGGTGTTGGCGTTCAAACCGGCGTGATCGAGTTGACGCGTTGGGCATTACCCGCGGTTGTACATGATGTTGATGAGCCTTCAGATGCTCAAATTCTGCATCATTCTAATACGGCAGAAGAGCTACTTTTCGAGGGCGAGAGCGTTAACCAGACTAAAAGTGATGCGAACATACCGGTTGCGAACATTGCAGATACACGAACACCAGAACCCCCTGA
Source organism: uncultured Cellvibrionales bacterium (assembly GCA_913031145.1). Taxonomy (GTDB): domain Bacteria; phylum Pseudomonadota; class Gammaproteobacteria; order Pseudomonadales; family Porticoccaceae; genus TMED48. The sequence goes on from CAJWCO010000006.1 coordinate 65,068, forward strand.
GTTAATCTTGGAAAACAGCGCGAATGTCTCGGGAACGGAAGAGACTGAGCGGAGTACTTCGAGTGCCCCGCCCTTTAGTGTTGAAGGTGGGCTTCTCGAACGTTGGTCGGTTTCGCAAAGCATGGCAGGTTCGCAGGCCTATGAGTCGATCGCAGAGGCGTCTGGGCTGCGTATTGAAAAGCTCGTTAACACCGACTTCGAGACACTACTGTCGATTAATCGACCGGGCCTTGTTTCGTTGCAAGCCCGCGGTGTACGTCAAAAGTACATGCTGGTAGGGGTATTTAGAGACACCGTTAGGCTCATGGGTGTTGACGGCATTGAGACGCGCTCTGTGAACAATTTTTTAGATCTATGGGACGCTGAGTACCATTATCTTTGGCGTCCACCGCCGCAGTTTAGCGTGCTGCAGCGCGGCATTTCCAACCGTCGATTGCTGCAGTGGCTTCAGGCGAGTTTACTGCAGATAGACGATCAGTATGAATGGATTATTTCTGGCGGTCGGTATACTGAGGCTATTTATCAGCAGGTCATCGAATTCCAGCGCCGCTATCGATTGCGTACGGACGGCCTCGTTGGACGCGAAACGAGTATGATGATTAATCAATTAACGGATCCGAACGTGCCGATACTTTACAGCGGAAATTTATAATGTCATATATTTTGGATGCCCTGAGGAAGGCTGAGCGCGAGAGACACCGAGAGGACGCTAGTGATATCGATGATTTAACAGGGGCTGCGTGGGACCCATATCAGGCCTCAAAACCCGCGCGTCCAAGCTGGGTGTTATTGGGATTTTTAATTGCAGTTTTTCTTTTAGTACTCTTTTTGGCTATTGCGTTCTATCAAAACGTAGGCGGTTCCAGCGCGCGTGTTGTGCAGGACTCAGCATCCCCCGCGGCGGTAAAGAGCGCACGTGATACTGCGGCCAAAAGCGGTAGTCTTTATAACGAAAGAAAGATGGCGCCAGCAGAAGCTTCCGAGCCGGTCGGCAGTGACACAGAAGCAGATTACCCACCCAATGCGGTACCGTCCGCACCCAAAATAGCAATTGCCGGTAGTTTATACATCCGTGATGGGGCGTCCTCTAACCGGTTATTTGTAGGTGATAATGCATTTAAAGTAGGCGATAAAGTAGACGCTCAGTGGACGCTACAGAGCATTGGTATAGAGGGTGTTGAACTCCGTTCGGGAACGCACACGCTTTACGTGCGGTACCCTTGATGGCGCTAATTTGACGCAACTTAATCGTAGTTTGACCTTATTTACTTCACTTTATCAGTCTGAGAATACCTCGAGTTCAGAAACTTTTCCGCGATCGAAACGTTTCACACGGCGGTAAGGGAATACGTCAACGACATACCCTTGATTGATTTTGTTTTGAAGGGTTTTCCAAAATTCGACTTGGTAGAGATCGCTATGAATGGCTTCGAACATATTTCGCGCTTTTGCGTTGCCTGAGAAAAACAGTCGAAACTCCTCTGGAAATACGTCGTCGGGTGCTACGGTGTACCAAGCGCCTGAGCGCATCTCGTCGTGTTCGCTTTTGGCTTCTGGTATGGTTCGAAAATTGCACTGCGTCAAAGGCGTAATCTCATCGTAATCATAAAAGACAACGCGCCCGTGGCGCGTTACGCCGAAATTTTTAAGTGGCATGTCGCCCGGAAATATATTGGCAGCAGCAAGTTGTTTAATACAATTACCATATTCGTCCATTGCGTCACGCATTTCACTTTCGTTGGCGTTATTGAGAAAGATGTTTAGGGGTGTCATATAGCGTTCGGTGTAGAGATGCTTTATCAACAACTGGTCACCCCGTATTTCTAATTGTGAATTAGCTACCGACTGAAGTTCGTCTAGTAACGTTTTGGAGAAACGGGCCAGTGGAAACATCAGGTTATTGAACTCTTGTGTATCGGCCATGCGACCAATCCGGTCGCGACGGGAGACCATGTGATATTTTTCTCTGACGATGTCATGCGTGACTTCTTTCGGGGGGCTGAATTTGTCCTTGATGATTTTAAATACGATATTATAAGAGGGCAGTGTAAACACCGTCATCACCATGCCTTTTATCCCCGGCGCGACAATAAATTGATCATCGGATTTGTGCAGGTGCTTAACGAGTTGCCGATAGAATTCGGTTTTTGCGTGCTTGGGAAAGCCTAAGCTATTGTAGATTTCGTAGTCGAGTTTGTTGGGCATTAAATTCTTTAGAAAGTGTGCATACTGATAAGGCAGTGGCGCATCAACCATAAAATGCGTTCGGGTAAAACTGAAAATTACGCTGAGCTCGTCGATATCGAAGAGCGCGGTGTCCACATACAAAAAATCTTGCTCGGTGTTGAGTATGACCAAGGCCATTGGAAAGACCTGATCACCATCAATGACGCGACCTACCATGTAAGCCGCTTTACTGCGGTAAAAAATAGACTCCAGCAGGTCAAATTTCACCTCGTGATCCGGGCCCTTGAGCTTGGGTACAACGTCTTGTGTGAAAACCCCCATAATACAATCTAGATCGAGCTCAATATCCTCCCCGGGGAGAGAGAACTCCGATTCTTTCAGTATTCTTCTAAATGTGTCGCGAAAGTCACTTCCCGAATAACGGATAAAGATACTGTACTCGGCGGCAGGTGCCTCAATAGCCTGCGAAGAACCCACGTAAACAATGTCTTCGGTAATCTTGTCGTGGTCATGAATTCGACTAAAAACGGAATTAAAAAAGGTTTCTGCTATTTCGAAATTGGGGAAGTTAAAGACTAATTGGGTATAGGCAATTTTCGCTTCTCGCCACAGGTCAAGATTTGCCAAGTCTTTGTTGGTAACGCTTCCCAGATACTGAACGGTTTGGGTTATTTTGTCGGTGTAGAGTTCTAACCGAGCGGCATTAGCATGCTGTACTCCATGCCAATCGGCCTTTTCAAAACGTGCTTTAGCGCTCAGTGTTGCGTTCAGGTGATCCGCAAAATAACTGCGAAAGCCATTGAGGATAGTTTTTGCCATCCGTCGAGCCGTTGAACTATGAATGAGCGGTTCAGGGGTCATTAATACTCTGTCTGTTGGGCGTAGGCTAATGGATAAATTTTAACGAAATAAGTCTTTCATGTGGTTTAAATGTTTTTTCGCCTCTTCTTTACTGGCCGGTACCGCCGATGTTTCAGGTAATTTTGCGGGGCGCTCAATGCTAAAAGCGGATCCAGCAATAAGGGCGTCACAGTATTTGTAGTAGATCGGTCGAAATGCAGTCAATCCTTGGCTCTCTGGTGAGTTCGCAAGGACATACCAACCACAGTCGCGCGCGGCTAAATAGACAATTGGATGAGACCAGTGCTGGTGTATTTTTGGATGTGCTTTTGTACATGCCTCCAAATAGGCTTGGCGCACCGAAGGTAAGCCTTCGGGCATACTAACGGTTCGACATGCCTCAGACATCTTATGAAGCGTTGGTAAGTATTCACTATCAAGTATAATTTTTTCCGCAGCTTTGTATATTGTCGCCACACTAAATTTGTCGAGACTGCCAAGCCATAGCTTTTTCGCAAGGTTTTCGGGACGCGTGTTATCACCAAAAGCACTGAAATACTGGTTGTGGTAATTTACCTGAAACAGGGCAAAGACTTGATTGATCACGTCAATCCGCTCAGGGTCTGGGACCCGTGCCTCAGGATGCCCAGCTTCGGTCGGACAGTGCCTCGATGATGCTGCGATCTCGGATACGGCTTTTTGTATCGGGTCTGAGTTGCTTGCCATGATATCTATTATCGGTTGCTAGATTTTGATTTGAGCGCGCCCACTGTCCCTTGACATACTGCAAGTATTTCGTGCTCCAAGAAGCCTGAGCAGCCCCATTTTCTTGCCAGTACAGTAAAAACTCTGGCAGCAACTGGTCCGCAAACGGCCGGTCAATGTTCGCCATGCGTAAGACATCATACACGGATTCTTTCGGCTGCCAAGACGCGCCAATTGGTTTTGGTTGGGTATCCCGCTCCATCACGCCAGTAAAGAATTGCCATTGGCGCCGAACATGCTGAACGAATTTACTGTCCCAAGTATTAGACAGCTCGCCGCGATCGCGCCAGTATAAGATGAACTCGGGTATGGCATCCTCCACAAAATTTTGGTTAATTGCTCCCTTTTCCACCAATATATCCAACGCGTCTGTCGATGGTCGCCAGTCTCGGGTCAGGCTTATTTCTGTCTTACGTCGTTGGTTGTTCGATTCAAATTGTTGCCATTGACGCCAAACCTCTTTCAAGTATTTTGATTCCCAACTGTGCCGGGGCACCTTTTTGTCAAGCCAATAAGCGACAAATTGAGGTACCTGCTGTAATGCAAACTCACGGGTAGCCCCCAGTTGGCAAAGTTGCCGCAATGCGTCATCGCTTGGCTGCCAGTCGTGCTCAATGAGCTTGGCATGTGCAGCGGAAGAACGCATTTCTGGCGCCTGTGTTTTGGCCGCAACAATGGATGGTTTGAGGTCTTGTGCGTCGGAGGTTCTGACCGCGCGTGGCACAATTGTGCGCAGCTCAGTACTGCGTTCGTTGAAAGCGAAACTGCACGACGAGCCGACATTAAAAGGCTTCCCACTAGCAAGAAGTATACCTTTTTCGACAAGACTCTTGGTGAGTCGGTCGAGATCTTCAATTTGCCAAAATGGGGCCAGCTGCAGCAAGCGTTGGGGTTCGACGGCCACCCAATTAAAACCATCATGTCGTTGCACTGAGGAATGACTCATGCACTCTTGTAAAAGCTGCAACAAAATCGTCTCCTCCAGACCAATCGTTGCCGCTAGTGTTGGTGAGATAACGATAGGTTTTTCGGGGATAAGAGACATTCGCGTACTCTAGCAGATGATTTGCTGATCACAAAGCCCGTTAGGGGAGCTTCCTTGCTATCGTTCATGTTACGTCTGTCGGGGTTATGACTTGCTTTTTGCAAGCTGAAAGATTACTGTATAAAAAAACAGTTTTGAGGTCCGATTTAACGCATCTATAACGAGGACATTTACACGGTGACGACTAAACAGAAAACTGCTTATGTGTGCAATGACTGTGGCGCAGACTACCGCAAGTGGCAGGGTCAGTGTAGTGAATGTCAAGCTTGGAATACGGTGTCTGAAATTCGTTTAGGGGCATCCGGCCGTCAAGTAAATCGTGCGCGATCGGGTTTTGCCGCCGCGGCAGACAATACAGTTAAGTTATTGAGTGATATTGACCTTGATGAGATACCGCGAATCAGCGCAGGCGCCAGCGAATTAGATTTAGTTTTGGGTGGGGGGCTGGTGCCGGGCTCATGCATACTCCTTGGGGGTGAGCCAGGTGCGGGGAAGAGCACGCTGTTGTTACAAATGCTCTGTCAACTCGCAACGCATCATCCCGCGTTATATGTGACGGGCGAGGAGTCTCCTCAACAAGTGGCAATGCGCGCTGCTCGCTTAGAATTACCGACTGATCATTTACAGATTATGGCAGAAACGTCAGTCGAAGCACTGTGCGCCGTCGCAGAGCGTAAACGACCTACCCTGATGGTCGTAGATTCGATCCAAGTGATGCATCTTGAAGACGTAAGCTCGGCGCCTGGGAGTGTTTCTCAGGTTCGAGAAAGTGCTTCAATGCTCGTGCGTTTTGCCAAGCAGACCAATACGGTGTTGATCTTAGTTGGTCATGTGACCAAGGATGGTTCGTTAGCGGGACCAAAAGTCCTCGAGCACATGATTGATTGCTCGTTGATGCTGGAAGGGTCTAACGACAGCCATTTTCGGACTTTGCGAAGTCAAAAGAACCGTTTTGGCGCAGTTAACGAGCTGGGCGTTTTCGCGATGACCGATAGGGGTTTAAAAGAGGTTGCCAACCCTTCGGCAATATTTTTGCAACGCGACAGCGAGGTTTCATCTGGCAGTGTTGTTATGAGTGTGTGGGAGGGTACGCGTCCACTGCTTGTCGAGTTACAGGCTCTGGTAGACGATAGCCATCTGGGCAATCCACGGCGCGTTACCGTGGGACTTGATCAAAATCGGTTATCCATGTTGTTGGCGGTTTTGCACCGTCACGGCGGTATCATGGTTGGCGATCAAGATGTTTTTGTGAATGTCGTTGGAGGCGTAAAAGTGCTTGATACGAGTGCTGATATAGCGCTAATTCTTTCGGTGGTATCCAGCTTTCGTGATCAGTCGTTGCCGGATGATTTAGTCGTCTTTGGCGAAGTGGGTTTGTCCGGCGAGATAAGACCCGTGCCAAATGGACAGGAACGTCTTCGCGAGGCGGCAAAACATGGTTTTAAACGTGCGATCGTGCCGTTGGCAAATGCACCTAAAAAAGCGATTTCCGGAATGCAGGTAACGCCGGTTCGACGCATCACAGAGGCATTGGATGTTTTTCTCTAGCTAAAACACGCTGTTGATGGGTATGACTCACTCGCTTTAATCTCACTGGAGGTGACGTGGCGATGGCAATTGACATCGCCGTCTGAAGCGCTTACCCTTCCCGCGTTGTTTTGATATTAGGTTCTAAATACTCAGCAAATATGGATATTGAGTGTTTAGTGAAACGGGAAGTTGGTGCGCTAAGCCAAGTATTGGTATCACAGCAAAGCCAACACTGCCCCCGCAACGGTAAGTAAGAATGTCTGATAGAGGTCCCACTGTGCTTCAGCACGGGAAGGGTATCAGATAGAGCTACTGCTCACTTATGAGTCCGGAGACCGGCCTGATTATCATACACACGAACCGCGGGGCGCGGTGATGTGGTGTTTGGCAGGGTCTACTCTGCCCGGCTTCTTCGCACCCCGAAAATACATTGGATACACTCGGGTGTGAGTGTGGGGACTAATTTAATGAACCGACCTTTCTTAGCGGTCTTTCTGACTGCGACACTTTTTGTAACACATTTTTCTTTCGCTGAGCGCCTCGATACTGAAATCGAGCAAATTTTAGTGAGCGCCTCTTTGATTCCAATCGATCAAAAACGGTCTGCCAGCGCGGTCACCGTGATCAATCGTGAGCAGCTTCAACAGCGTGCGGCTCTGAGTGTCAGCGATCTCTTGCGCGATGTGCCCGGCGTCGCTGTTAGCCGCAGCGGCATGATGGGTTCGCAGACACAAGTGCGTATGCGTGGCGCCGAAGCTAACCAGCTGCTCGTTTTAATCGATGGTATTGAAGCGAATGACCCGTCGCTTTCGGATGAGGCCAGCTGGGGAAATATTAGTGCCGTTAACGTTGAGCGCATTGAGATAATACGGGGGCCTCAGAGTGCTCTGTATGGCAGTGATGCGATGGCGGGTGTGGTTAATATAACGACTACGCGTGCGGAACAACCCTTAAATGTCCAAATCTATTCAGAAAGAGGAAGTTTTGCAACGGCGCGTTCAGGGATTACCCTGGGCCACGCTGCGGGACTTTACGATGTCAATTTCAGTGCATCGCATCTTGAGACCGACGGCGCAAACATCGCGCGCGAGGGCAACGAGAAAGACGGCTATCGCAATACCACCGCGCATTTGAGCGGTAGTGTCAAGTTGGGCCAGCAAACACGCCTCTCGTTAACTGCACGGCACCAAGAAACCCTAAGTTATTATGATGAAGACAGTGATTACGACGGCTATGTCGACGATGGCGTTGGCGTTAACGCCCCGGGTCTTTTCACCGACGCTGTGAGTCAAGGTTTTGGGGCTACTCTCGGATACCAATCGCCCGATGACCACTGGCAGCACCGACTCACGATATCGGAGGCGCAGTTTGACAACCAGAACTATAAAGATTACGCCAACGCGGGTGTGACGGCCTCAACGAAACAACGTATTCACTATGTTGGCTCACGATTTTGGGATGTCAAACAACAAGAGTTATCGTTGTTGGTTGAGGTCGAGAACGAAGACTTTCAGCAGTCAGGCGGCTTTGCAACGGGTAATGATGCAGCCACTAATGTCACCCGTCAGACGGACAGTGTTGCCTTGGAATACCGTATTGATCCGCTCCCAGAGATCACGTTTGGAATCAGTACTCGACATGATTCAAACGATCGCTTTGACGATGCACAGACATATCGGTTAGAGGCACTTTACCGCTTTGATGACTCGGCCCAAGTTCGTGCGACCTGGGCTACTGCGGTCAAAAATCCGACATTTACTGAACTCTTTGGCATTTACAGCGGCTTCGTAGGTAATCCCTTGCTTCAGCCAGAGGCGTCCACCAGTTGGGGTCTTGGGGTAGATCGTACGTTTATGTCGGGCAACGCTAATGTATCTTTGAGTGTTTATAAAGCGCGACTTCAAGATGAAATTATCACAGTTTATCGGCCTGATTGGAGCTCAACGGCGGAAAACAGCGATGGTGAGAGTCGGCGGGACGGAGCCGAGTTAAGTGCGACAGTACGTTTGGCGTCGCAGTTATCTGTGGCCGCGGTTTACAGCTACACCGATTCCGTTGAGCGCAGCGGTAGTGACAATCAAACCGCTGAGGTACGCCGACCCAGACATACCGCTAGTCTTAGCGTGGCTTGGCAACCGCGAACCGATATCTCGATTAATACCAATCTCCAGCATAATGGCCAGCAATATGATAACGATTGGTCGCGCGGCGGCGAGTATGTGATGTTGAAAGATTACACCTTGCTGAACGTACATGCTGTCTATGAGGCAAGTCAGCAATTGGACATTTATCTGACATTGGATAATGTACTCGACGAGAACTACGAAGACGTGTTTAGCTATCAGACTCTGGGTTTTGGTAGTCGCTTGGGCGCTCGATATAGATTTTAATTCCTAGTCTGGCTCGCGTTGGCGCTATGCATGTGTCATTTTGCAATAGGCGGTGCCGACCTTAAACCTAATGTGCGCTACGATTTGGAGGACCTCAAAAATGACCGATGACGGAAAAAAACAGCTATCCCATCAGAAGAAAATGGAAAAGCTCAAAGACTCGGTTGATGCGTCTATCGCGTCAGCCGACATAGAGCGGGGCGTGTCGATACTTCTTACCGGTAACGGCAAAGGTAAATCTAGCTCGGCTTTCGGGATGGTGATGCGAGCGTTGGGTTATGATTACAAAGTCGGCGTTGTCCAGTTCATCAAGGGTGAACAACTGTCGGGAGAGGAATTGTATGTGCGCGATCACTGTCCTGCTGTGCGGTTTTATCAGATGGGTACGGGGTTTACGTGGGATACCCAAGACCGCAGCGGTGACATAGCTGCAGCGCAGCGCACCTGGGCGGTAGCCTTGGAGCTATTGGTAGATCCAAGCTATCATCTGGTTGTACTCGACGAGTTAACGTACATGCTGAGTTTTAAATATCTCGATCAAGAAACGGTACTGGCGGCGCTTCGAGATCGGCCTGAAAATCAAAGCGTCGTAGTAACGGGGCGTGGCGGCGGCAGTGAATTAGTGTCATGGGCCGATACCGTGTCAGAGGTCAAGGAGATCAAGCATGCGTATAACGCGGGTATTAAAGCGCGATTGGGTGTCGATTTCTGATGTATTACCGCAGCGCGCGAGCCGGTTAGGTTGCGCTATTTAGCGCCTTCCGTGTGTCTTTTGGGTCTATCACTAGCGCTGCTTTTGGGCGTCTGTATTTCTTTAAAATCAGGGGTGGTAGACGTTTCATATGCGGACATATGGCGCGCATTGACGAGCTCCGGTCATGATTCTCACGTCACTAGATTGCAAACTATTGTGTTTGATATCCGTTTGCCGCGCACCTTATTGGCATTATCTGTTGGCGTCATATTAGCCCTTAGCGGTGCAATTATGCAGGGCCTTTTTCGCAACCCTTTGGCAGATCCGTCGTTGATTGGCGTTTCTAGTGGCGCTTCAGTGGGCGCTAGCGTCGCGATCGTCCTGACCGGGGGCGCGATACAAATGAGCGGCTCGCTGGGACTTTCACTTGTCATGACAGGAGCATTTTTGGGCGGTTTGTCGGCAACTGCAATCGTTTACCGGTTGGCTACATCCGAATTCGGAACATCGGTCACAACGATGTTGTTGGCAGGGATCGCTATCACGGCTATTGCCGGTGCGATTAACGGTTTGCTGGCTTATTTTGCGAGCGATAGCTTATTAAGGCAGATGAGCGTCTGGCAAATGGGGAACTTGAGCACCGCTAATTGGTATCGACTCATTCCTGTTGTGGGTGTGATGGTATTACTTGTGGGTTTGGCCCCACGTTTCAGTCGAGCTTTAAATGCACTGTTACTCGGTGAATCCGAGGCAAGACATCTTGGTATCGCGGTGCAGCGTGTCAAACAGCAACTGATTTTGATAACGGCATTGGCGATTGGTATTGCCGTATCTGTATCGGGACTGATTGGCTTTGTGGGGTTGGTAGTACCGCATTTCGTTCGTTTGCTGATAGGACCAGATCACCGCTGGCTCTTGCCGGCATCGGCCTTGGGTGGCGGGCTCTTATTGGTAGTGGCAGATACATTGGCTCGGACTGCGGCTTCGCCGGCGGAACTACCGATTGGTGTTTTGACGGCCCTTGTAGGGGCTCCATGGTTTATTGTGCTGCTCATTCAACAGCGGAGAAGTGTTTAAGACATGAGTTTGACGGCCGAAAATATTAGCTTACGACTTGCGGGTTTTGACGCGTTGCGCGGAGTGAGTCTTAAGGCGTCGGCAGGAGATGTAACCGTTATTGTGGGGCCGAATGGCGCGGGTAAATCTAGCCTTTTAAAGGTCTTGATGGGAGATATCTCAAGCAGTTCTGGCCATGTCGAGTTAAATCAACGGCCGCTTACTGAATGGCACTCGCAGAAACGTGCAAAAGTTTTGGCTGCACTACCTCAGGAAAGTACGCTTAACTTTCCGTTTACGGCCAGTGAGGTGGTCAGTCTTGGTCGTATACCGCATCAAACAGGTGTGCAGCGCGACGCGCAAATTGTTGCTGAAGCGCTCGCTAAAGTCGACGCAGCGTACCTACAAAAACGGTTTTATACGCAGATGTCTGGGGGTGAACGTCAGCGCGTGCAATTAGCACGGGTGATGGCGCAAATCTGGGAACCTTCGGATCTTGGCTCTCGGTTTTTGATTTTGGACGAGCCGATTTCAGCCTTCGATTTGGCGCATCAGCAACTGACGCTAGCATTGATGCGTGAGTTGGCAGATCAGGGGATTGGCATTGTTTTGGTTTTGCATGACCTGAATTTGGCTGCGCGCTGTGCAGACCGTATTGTGATCCTTGATGGCGGTAAAATCGCAGCCACGGGGACACCTTCCGAGGTGCTAACTGAATCGGTCATAAAGGAGGTTTTTGGTGTTTCGGTTAGAATTGGTGTGCACCCAATGACGCAAACACTAATGGTGATCAGTTAGTGCGCATTCTGTGGATATTTTGGGTGTTTGCCAGTGGTCAACTGTTTGGCGAGGTACCGGATAAGATCGAAGTAGTGGATGATTCTGGGCGCAACGTGCGTTTGCAAGCGCCTGCTATGCGAGTGGTCAGCTTAGCGCCGAATCTCACTGAAATTTTATTCCATCTGGGTGTCGGCGACCGAATTGTAGGGGCCGATGAATACAGCAACGACCCCCCAGCGGCAAAAAGCATTACGCGGGTCAACAATCACGCGGCGGCGAATTTTGAGTTGATTCTTTCGTTACAGCCAGATCTAGTGGTTGCCTGGCAGTCAGGTAATGGCGCTCGAATTATTCGGCGTCTGCGCGAGCTCGGGTTGCCAGTCTTTGTTGTTGAGACACGATCGATTGCGGATATTCCTTCACTCTATCGGCGCCTTGGAGCCTTGGTTGGCATGCCTAAAAGTGCGGCTGCGCAGGCTGACGATTTTGCCGAGCGCGTGTCGGTACTTCGAAACCAGTATCAACAAAGAACCCCAGTGCGTCTGTTTTATCAAATATGGCGTGACCCATTGATGACAGTTAATGGTCAGCATTTGATCAGTGATGTAGTGGCATTATGTGGCGGTCGCAATATCTTTCATGATGCCGCTCCCCTAGTGCCATCGGTCGGCGTTGAGGCGGTGATCGCGGCTGACCCTGAGGTAATAGTGAGCAGTGGAAGTGCAGTTGGTCTAACCGAATGGCGTTCTCAATGGCGTCAATGGGAAGATATTAGCGCTGTTGCGAATAACCATCTCTATCTAATTCCGCCTGACTTAATGCAAAGAGAATCTCCGCGACTTTTGGAAGGAGCCGAATACCTATGCCAGTATCTTGACGCGGCAAGGCCAACAGTGAAATCACAGTAGTTGATGCCAGCCGATTGTCGCATTTAAATGCAGATTTGGCGCATAAAAAAGCCGCTAAAATCTTAGCGGCCTTTGTCCCATAGTAACTAGTCCCCAAAACGTTGGTTTCTATTAGGATATCTTTTTTGTTTAAGATATTTTTGTTATAGGTCGTACCCCCTCTCATTATGCTCAGCGAGGTCGAGACCATTAGTCTCGCCATCAGCATTAATACGTAAGCCTAACATAGCGTCGACAAATTTCAACAGTACAAGCGTCACGACGGCCGTATAAACCGCAGTTGCAACGATTCCGGTCATTTGCACCATGACTTGAGAACCCATGGTCATGCCTTCCGCATAGCCTTGGCCACTAAATAGACCAAGTTGGTCAGATGCAAATATCCCCGCGCACAATGTACCTAAAATCCCCCCCACACCGTGGACAGGAAATACATCGAGTGAATCGTCAATTTTAAAGCGCTGTTTAATCGCTTGTGTCGCGTAGTAACAGATGACACCCGCGCTCAGCCCGATGACCAACGCGCCGCCGGGTCCAACAAAGCCTGATGCAGGGGTAATCGTGCCGAGCCCTGCGACCATTCCAGTTACAGCACCCAGCGCCGAGGGTCGGCCAAATCTTATCCATTCCATCATCATCCATGCCATGGCGCCAGCGGACGCAGAAATGTGGGTGACAAGCATGGCCATACCGGCATCGCCGTTGGCAGCAAGTGCAGATCCTGCATTGAATCCAAACCAACCAACCCAAAGCATTCCGGCTCCCGTAACCGTCATGGTGAGATTGTGCGGTGGCATAGCTTGATTCGGGAAGCCTCGTCGATTACCAATTACCAATGCGGCAACCAAAGCAGCGACACCTGCAGTGATATGAACGACAGTGCCGCCGGCAAAATCTAACAATCCCATTTCACCGAGCCAACCGCCACCCCAAACCCAATGGGTAATCGGTGCGTAGACCACGAGTAGCCAAAGTACGCTGAACAAGAGCATGGCACTAAAACGCATGCGTTCCGCAAAGGCACCTACAATAAGTGCTGGCGTTATCACTGCAAACGTCATTTGGAACATGGCAAAGACCGACTCGGGGATATCGCCCGACATCGAATCTTCGAGAATCTTCCCCATTAGAAAATTGTCTAGGTTACCGATGACTGCGTTGTAGGAACCGCCATCACCGAACGCCAAGCTGTAGCCAGCAATTAACCATACCAACGATGCAACACAGGTTATCGTAAAACATTGCATCAGAACCGAGAGGACGTTCTGAGACCGTACCAAGCCACCATAGAAAAGCGACAGCCCAGGAATGGTCATGAATAATACCAGTGCGGTGGAAGTTAATATCCACGCAGTGTTGGCACCATTAAGTTCATCGGCGGTTGCGCCAGATGAGATTAAACACATGCCTAGAATCACTAGACTGGCGCGAATGAAAGGTAAACAAGGTAACATAGACAACTCCGCTCAAATCGAATGAGAAGTGACTGCCTGCAAAGCAAGGCACACCAATTTTTTCAACGACGCGCATGATAACCCTTTTATTGATGCGTTATAAAGGATTAGCGTCTATATAAATTCGTATAGCGCTTTCCGCTCTTAAATGAGCAAGTGCAACCACTGCTTTCCGATAGATATCGCGCGCAGCTCGATGCGGCGCGTTTACCACATTATACTGATATCTCTTACATGGGAGTTTAACACCTCGCTTAGAGCCATACTGGGGCGTGATGTAAATTTTTCGTAAAATGAAAAGCGCGGCTACCGGCCTAGTTCGGTGGGCCGGCGTTGAGAGGCCACTTATGAGACCTAGCTCCTACATCGTTATGGCATGGATACTGTTGGTGTCGGGTTGTATGCCGACCACACACCAAACTGCAACGAGTACTGACAACAACCGAGTGCCTTCGGGTTGGCTGTGTGAAGCGCATGTGAATGATGGCAAAAACGGCTGGCAGTGTCAGGTAGCGACTATTGGCCATGTGATGTTAAACGATGCGGACTCTGAAAAAGTCGATGCTTTGTCAATTGACGCGGGCGAGACTGATGTCGAGCGCGCATTGGGTGGGATCTTGTCTTCGATTGAGGACTTATCGGCATCATCAGCGATGAGTTCGGTGGAGACGTGGACGGCACAGTTGGGTGCATTTTCGACCCGTGCTGTAGCGGAGGGCGTCCGTGATGACTTTGCCCGTCGCGATATCGTCGTGTGGTTGTATCCAGCCGAGAATGAGTATGCTGCATTCACGCAGGTTCTATTTGGACGCTACGTCAGTCGCGCGAGCGCTATGGCTGCGGTTGAAGAACTGCGCAAGCAACATCCTGAACTGGAGTACTGGCTCCGGCGAGTGCCTCTTGCAGACTAAAATGCCGATACAAGCGGGTTTTCGGAGCACGCCACAGCGATGCTTCTGAGACATGCTCGTTAAAACTTAAATGTTTGGGCCGCCACAGAGCATGGCACTGCCCAAAGTCTGTGGCGCTATCACTCAGTCACTTGATTGGGACAATCGCTAAAATCAGTTTGGCGATACAACTAAGATCGCCTGCATCGTTATAGAGTTTCATCTGCCAAACATGCGATCTGCGACCCAAGTGCACAGGACGTGCCGTCCCAGTCACGAGCCCGCTAGATACGGGGCGCAGGTGCGTGGCGCTAACATCTTGTCCTAGGCAGCGGAAGTGGTCTCGGTCAATAACGTGGGCGCCTGCCGTGCTACCCAGAGTTTCTGCCAATACAACATTCGCGCCTCCGTGAACAATTCCATAGGGCTGAAAGGTGCGACAGTCCGCCGGCATCGTTGCGGTGAGGAAATCATCGCCGACTTCATGTATTAAAATACCTAAATGCTCGTCGATTGTGCTGCGGAGCATGATCTGGTTAATATTGTCAATGTCGGGTGTTAGGTGCCAAATAGATGTCATGGGTTTAGGTCTTTAGTCGTTTGTGTTTGACCCGCGAGGGTTGCGTGTCCATCCCTTTACGCTCTAAAAAGTCGTCGTGGTAAGCACTGTAACAGCCCTCGTAAAACACGATCTCTCCATCATCTTCGTAGGCTAGGGTATGCGTTGTGATGCGGTCGAGAAACCAGCGGTCGTGAGAGATTACCATCACGCATCCTGGAAATGATAATAAGGCTTCTTCGAGCGCGCGTAGTGTTTCGATATCAAGGTCGTTAGAGGGTTCGTCGAGCAACAAGACATTGGCGCCCTGTTTCAGGGTATTGGCTAGGTGCAAGCGCCCCCGCTCTCCGCCAGAAAGATCACCTACACGCTTTTGTTGGTCGGAGCCTTTAAAGTTAAAGCGACCAGCGTAAGAGCGAGACGACACTTCATAGTTACCGATTTTTAAGATGTCATGGCCGCCTGAGATCGCTTCCCAGACGTTTTGCCCGTCATCGAGCATATCGCGGCTTTGTTCGACATACGCAATCTTAACGGTTTCGCCTAACGTGATGTTGCCGCTGTCGGGCTTTTCAGTGCCCGCAATCATGCGAAATAACGTCGACTTACCTGCACCATTACCCCCGACAATTCCAACAACTGACCCCTTAGGGATGGATAAAGAAAGGTCGTCTATCAAGACTTCATCATTGAATCCTTTTGTTACATTCTCGATGACGATGACTTTGTCGCCCAGCCGTTCCCCCGGCGCAATGTAGATTTCATTTGTTTCGTTGCGGCTTTGAAATTCTTGAGAGTTCAGCTCGTCAAAACGGGCCAAACGCGCCTTGTTTTTGGCCTGTCGTCCACGCGGATTCTGGCGCACCCATTCGAGTTCTTGTTTGATCGCTCGCTGGCGAGAAATTTCTTGCTTAGACTCGGTTTGGAGGCGTTTTTCTTTGGCAGATAGCCACGTAGAGTAGTTGCCCTCATAGGGGATACCGTGGCCACGATCTAGCTCTAAAATCCACCCGGCCACATTATCTAAAAAATAGCGATCGTGCGTGACCGCCACAACCGTGCCTGAAAACTCTTCCAAAAACTTTTCCAGCCAAAGAACCGACTCGGCATCTAAATGGTTCGTGGGCTCGTCGAGCAATAGCATGTCCGGTTTTGATAGCAAAAGACGGCACAATGCGACGCGCCGTTTTTCGCCGCCCGAGAGCGATGTCACATCGGAGTCCCAAGGAGGCAAACGCAGTGCATCAGCCGCGATATTCAGTGTCGTGTCCAGATTATGGGCATCTGCCGCTTCGATGATTACCTCGAGCGCCTCTTGTTTTTTTGCCAACGCTTCAAAGTCGGCGTCAGGACTGGCGTAATCGATAAAGACTTGCTCCAGCGCCGCGAGCGCATCGACTGCTTCACGCACCCCATCTTCGACATTACCGCGGACCGTTTTGTGCGCGTCGAGTTGCGGTTCTTGCGCGAGATATCCTACCTTAATACCTGCCATGGGGCGCGCTTCACCGTGAATGTCGGTGTCGAGTGCCGCCATGATTTTCAGTAATGTGGATTTACCAGAACCGTTAAGACCCAGCACGCCGATTTTAGCGCCAGGGAAAAAGGAAAGTGATATATCTTTTAAGATTTGTCGCTTCGGGGGGACAATTTTACTGACCCGATTCATCGTGTATACGTACTGTGCCAACGTAAAATGCCTTATATTGCGGGATCTTAAGATCCATTAAGAAGTCTGGTATAGCGTTAAACAGAACTTTTTCTTGAAATTAAGGACAAGCTCTCCCGCGAGTATACCGTCTCATATTTCACTGAGATACCTGTAAATCTCTGGATGTATAAATAACACTTAATCAACCGCCATCGCGGTACATCAATGATTCAAACCATACCGTTGCGCGTCCCGTTATCAATTAAATCTTTCGCTTAATAGGGTAACGCTCTATGCAATTAAGCGATCTCTTGGACAATTTTAGAGTTGATGACAGAGTGAGTTGACGCAGACACACGAGACCCAAATCTACCACACAGATTGAGGTACCTTGAGACGACCACGCGAATGGATTTTTTGGCACTAGCGCGTTATCAGAATCCACACCTGACGATTGGCGCAACGGCCGTTAATCCAGCGGAAAAATAGTCAAGACCCTTGAAATAGAGTCTTAAACAGACACCCTGCAGACGGTCATAAACCAACATGTCCCGTCGAACCTAGTCGGCTACGAAGGTTTTTGTGTAGCACTTATCGGCAGTCGCATAACGCCAGAAGATACCCATTCGATTAACGCTTAGCATCTTTGCAATACGATACTTTTCGTGGGCATTAAGAAACGTAATAAGCGCTTTTTTATCGCGTTAGGCGGACTATTCTAATGACCTAGAACACACACCTAAAATGGGATTCTATTGGTCGACTGATGTATCTCAAAACGATATTTAACGATCCTTTTTACGAACAGTTTGTTGGCCGGGTAAAGGCACACGGACCCAGATTGAGACCCTATATTCTGATATTTTTGGTGTACTTTGTTACCTGCATGACAAACCCTACAGAGACCTAGTGGATTTGACGATGTTGGTGTGAGTTCCGACACGGAACACTCATAGTTACATTCAACGCGAGATTTTGTTTGTATCTGATTCGTTAAACGTTCAGGCGCGAGCGATTAAACATGGGGCCAAAGTGACTATGACAGGCGTTATCTTCCCAATTTTTTTAAAAACAACTACCCGCGTTATGGAATTTTTGGAGTACCTTATTTTCCAATGTTCTGAGGGCTTTCCTCAATATCGAAGGTGATTCCCGCGTGCCGCTGGAGTCGATCTATCAATGCATCGCCCATGGCCGTTGCCGGCGTCCAAAATCCACCTGATGTTGTCTGATGAGGGGTCTCTAACAGGCACAGTGCCGACTGCGCAAGCATTTTGGCAGTGCTGCCATACCCGGGGTCGCGATCTCCGTTGACCCGTGCGCCAAGCCATGCACCCATTTCGTTAGTCCCATACAGGCGCAGGTCAAAGTTGCCACGCAGTTGTGCTTCAGGACTTGGCCCCTCACCGGGCGATGGCAATACCCAACGGTTTAGGACCGATCTTAGGGGATTAAAATAAAAGCTGATGAGCATTGCGCCAATCCCCAAAGACATACCAATGGCCGCGAGCCGACCTCGAAGACCATGGCCAGTCAATACTGCTTCATCGTAGGTGAAGTCTTGACCGTAATTTAGGTCTCCGATGACGCTGGAGCGCAAAACAACACGTGTATTAATAGCTTCCATCACGAAGGGTGCCATCCACGCATTAAATACCGAATCGTAGCCCGCACCTTTGAGCGAAAGTTGTGGGACTTTGTAAAGATTGGTTTGCGGACAAAGCTGGTAAGGGTCAAGCATTTGACGACGTAAATCAGGGTCACTCTTAGCGGCTTTAATCGCTTCAATCACGCTTGCAATGGTGCCGCCAGAGGCGCCGCCGCGGACGGACGAAACACGTAACGAGACGCTAGACAAGTAGCTCTTAAAGCGCTCATGCGCGTGCGTTTGCAAGAAAAGCACACCGAGGTCAGAGGGTATGGAATCGAAACCGCAACAATTAACCAGGCGGGCGCCGCTCTGTTCTGCGCTCGCCTGATATCGATCAATCATGCGCTTGATCCAGTATGCCTCACCCGTAATATCGCAGTAATCGGTGCCTGTTTCTGCGCACGCCGCCACCAGCAGTTCTCCGAAGACAGCGTAAGGGCCAACGGTGCTTACGATTGCTCGAGTCGATCTGCAAAGTCCTTGTAATGCATCACTGTCGGAACTGTCGGCGACTAGAATCGGCGGCGGCGCTGTTTGTGTTTCGAGTTCTTTTTGTAAACATTCGAGCTTGTTTTGCGAACGTCCGGCGAGTGCCCATTTAATGTGCGGTGTGCTACTCAAATGCTCGGCAAGATAGTGGCATAGAATACGTCCTACGAACCCGGTTGCGCCGTAAATGATAAGATCGTAGGTTCTATTGGGCATAAGCGCTATTTCCACGGAATAATCTGGATATAGTAACCTAAGGTGGGGTTATGACGATATCCCGTTTGAGAGCATGCGAACTCATCAAACCATTAAAAGACGATTCAAGGCGCTTCAAGATGTATTGGCGCCAGAGGGTTGGACGGTCTATTATGCCGACCAGATTGCATTTGACAGCGTCTTGTCGTTTTTAGCGACGTTTTTGATTATCAACGCGGCTGTTCTTAATTGACGAAATCTTCCGTTGGTGGCCTTGAGTTGGACGGACTTTTTATGGCCTTTTTACAATGAGTCCGTGAGTTCCAGTCCAGAAAATCTCTCGGCCTGAGAAGAGACACCAAGCGTGGGTTTCTCCGTATAAGTGACGTATTAAAACGCTCATCACATTAGACACAAGTCATTTATGAAGTACGCAACAAGGTACCTCTCAAAATGGGCCACGAATACCCGTAGCGCTTAATTTTTTGGCGCACTTATGGATTTGAATAAGATCAATTTAAGGACTCAGCATGTTGGATTTTTTTGAACGGCGGATCGATGCCTTTCCGTCTGAGCCTCCGCTACAACCGCCAAAAGGGTTGTATGCGTTCTGCCGTTTTTACACCCGGGGCTTGGAACCTTGGTTACTGTTGATGGCCTTTTTGACAGCTCTATTGGCCATTGCAGAGGCATTGCTGTTCGGTATCCTCGGGCAGGTCGTCGATTGGTTGGCATTGCGTGATCCGACGACTTTTTTAGCCGAATCGTGGCATACCTTACTCGCCATGAGCGTGTTTATATTGGTAGTGATCCCGCTGCTGGTTTCTGCACATTCAGTGGTTGTGCATCAGACGTTAATGGGGGTTTTCCCAATGCGAGTGCGTTGGATGATGCATCGTTATTTGCTGAATCAGAGTTATGCGTACTTTCAAAACGAGTTTAGCGGCCGCATTGCCACCAAGGTGATGCAGACTGCATTAGCAGTCCGCGATGTGGTCATGAAGTTCCTCGATGTTCTTTTGTTTATCGTCGTATATTTGGTGACGACGTTGGTGCTGGTAGCGAGTGCGGATCCACGGCTCTGCGTTCCAATGGTTGTGTGGTTGGTTTTGTATCTGCTAGTGCAGCGAATTTTTGTGCCTAAAATGAAACGAATTTCCACGCGTCAAGCGGATGCACGCTCGTTGATGACGGGACGGATTGTAGACAGTTACACGAATATTCTCACTCTGAAGGTCTTTTCTAACGGTGGGCGCGAATCCGCGTATGTTCGCCAGGGTATGGGCGAGTTTTTAGGTACGGTGCACCCACAGATGCGTTTGGTGACGCAACTCCATGTGCTCGTTTGGGTACTCAACGTGTTGCTCGTTTTTTCGACGGGCGCGTTAGGGATCACTCTTTGGATACAGGAGTCGGTGACGCCTGGAGCGATTGCAGTCGTGATGAGTTTGGCTATTCGATTGACTGGCATGTCCCACTGGATTATGTGGGAAATCAGTAATTTGTTTGAGAATTTGGGCATCGTACAAGACGGTATTAATTCCTTTTCGTTGCCGCAGTCAGTTGGGGATGCCAAAGATGCGCAACCCTTGGTCGTGCATCGTGGAGCGATTGAGTTTAAGCAGGTTTTTTTCTCGTATAATCCGACCAAGAGGGAAAACCGGGAGCCCGTATTCGCGGACCTTAACTTACGCATCGAACCGGGTGAGAAGGTTGGAATAGTCGGTCGAAGCGGCGCGGGCAAGTCAACACTTGTTAGCTTGCTGATGCGTTTTTACGATTTACAGTCCGGATCAGTCCGGATCGATGACATTCCGGTAGCCGATGTTCAACAAGAGAGTTTACGCAGCGGTATTGCGCTTGTCTCACAGGATACCTCTCTATTGCATCGGTCTGTGCGAGAAAACATCATGTTTGGCAGGCCCGACGCAACCGACGCGCAGATGTTAACTGCAGCGCAGGAAGCACAAGCGCATGATTTCATCCTTGAGTTAGAGGATGTGGCTGGGCGCAAGGGTTATGATGCGCATGTTGGCGAAAGGGGTGTAAACCTTTCAGGGGGACAGAGGCAGCGGATTGCCATTGCCCGAGTACTTTTAAAAGATGCGCCGATACTCGTTCTCGATGAAGCGACTTCGGCGCTTGATTCAGAGGTGGAAGCGTCAATACAGCAAAGCCTCGATCGTCTGATGGCAGGAAAAACAGTGATTGCGATTGCTCATCGATTATCAACGATTGCCGCCATGGATCGTTTGATCGTGCTCGATCGTGGCACTATTGTCGAGCAAGGCCACCATCGTGAATTATTGGCTAAAAATGGCGAGTATGCGAAGTTATGGCACCACCAGTCGGGTGGGTTCTTAGGTTGTGATTAGGGAGATATTGCACACTTGATTACGCTCCATGAAGTCCAATTGAGGCGGGGAGGCAAACTACTACTCGACGGTGCGCATTTATCTGTTCATCCCGAGCAGCATGTTGGGCTCGTTGGCGCTAACGGCTGCGGTAAATCGAGTGTGTTTAAATTGCTGCTCGGTGAGCTGAGCGCGGATGCGGGCAACGTGAGCATTCCAGCCGGATGGCGGATTGCACATATGGCGCAAGAAGTGGCGGTGTCAGATCGTAGCTCGCTAGATTTTGTGCTTGATGGAGACGCACAACTTCGCGAGACTGAGCGCGAAGTTCGCGCGGCTGAAGAAGCTGGTGATCATTTGCGTCATGCGCGTGCGCTCGAAAAAATGGACAGTATTCGCGGGTTCGACGCCCCTTACCGAGCGGAACAACTCATGCACGGCCTCGGATTTCACCAGCATGCGATGCAAGTGCCGGTGACCGATTTCTCTGGTGGCTGGCGAATTCGTCTGAATTTAGCGCAGGCCTTGATGAGTCCTTGTGAGTTATTGTTACTTGATGAGCCCACCAACCATTTGGATCTTGATGCGACCCTTTGGCTTGAACAATGGTTGAGAAATTTTGCCGGTGCTACGCTAATTATTTCTCATGACAGAGACTTTTTAGACAATGTCGTACAACGTATTGCGCACATTGAGCATCACACGTGTGAGACGTATACCGGCGGTTACACGAGTTTTGAGCGGGTTCGTGGGGAACGATTGGCATTACAGCAAGCTAACTATGAGAAACAGCAACGTCAGCGACAAGATGTGGAAGGCTTTGTCGCGCGCTTTCGCTATAAAGCGAGTAAGGCCCGACAAGCGCAAAGTCGCTTAAAAGCGCTAGAGCGGATGCAAGACAGTGCGCCTGCGCATGTGAGCTCCCCCTTTTTTTTCCGCTTCCCGGAACCGAAACAGGTCCATACGGCACTGCTTCGTCTGCATCAGGCCGACATTGGGTATGGAAACAGCCCCGTCTTGACTGGCGTAAATTTAGAGATTCAGCCAGGGATACGAATGGGATTGTTGGGAGCTAATGGCGCGGGAAAATCGACATTAATTAATGGTCTGACGGGCAAGATACCCTTGCTGGATGGCACATTAACCGTGGCGAAAGGTTTGAGTCTGGGGTATTTTTCGCAACATCAACTCGAAGCTCTTGATCTTGATGCAAGTGCATTGTTGCATCTGCAGCGGTTAACGCCCAAGGTGCCTGAACAGCAGATTCGAAATTTCCTCGGTGGTTTTAACTTTCATGGCGATGGTGTTCTACAACCTATCAAGTCCTTCTCCGGTGGTGAGAAGGCGCGCATCGCATTGGCTATAATCGTGTGGTTAAAGCCTAATTTATTGTTGTTGGACGAACCCACTAACCATCTCGATTTAGATATGCGTTATGCACTGACATTGGCTTTACAGCATTACGAGGGCGCGCTATTGGTGATATCGCACGACCGACACCTTTTGCGGAATACAGTGGACGAGCTGTATTTAGTCAACAACGGGCAGTTTGGCGCTTTCGATGGCGATTTGTCAGACTATGAGCAGCATATGCGGGAAATAAATAACCCAACCCGCGAAACGGCAACATCGCCAAATTCTGATAAGCGGGCTTTGCGTCAGCAGTCGGCCGCTCAACGCTCGGCTCGTGCACCTTTAGCACGTAAAATTCAGGCATTAGAGAAACAGCTGGAGATAACTGACCAAAAACTTCGAGATGTACAATCACGTTTGGCAGAGCCGTCTATTTACACGCCGCCACAGGCTGATGAGCTTCTTCGATTGGTGCAGGTTGAAGGTCGGTTAAAAAGCGATCAACGTCAAGCCGAGGATACCTGGCTGACTCTACAAGGCGAGCTTGAGAAAATGGCTTAGAGTGGCGCGGGGGAGTGTCGGGCACCTCAAATACAGACACTCGCGAGCCTGTGTTTGTCATCGAACTCTCCGAACTGAGTGAT
>CAJWCO010000007.1 GCA_913031145.1 uncultured Cellvibrionales bacterium
GCCAGTTCAATTTCGACCAAAAGATCATCTGCCGCTACCTGATCGCCAACAGTCACTAACACAGCCGCCACTAACCCGTCGACCTCAGCTACAATTTCATAATGCATTTTCATCGCTTCAAGCACCGCAACTAACTGACCTTTAACAATCACATCGCCCGCGGAGACAGCCACCTCTAGCAACAATCCGTGCATCGGAGCGATGACCCGCCCACCGCCGACTGAATTGTCTGTAGTGGCATCCAGACTGATTCGATCTTGATACTGAGCGCTGCGCCCATCCTTACCCAAACAAATCTGACCCGACTGGGCTGCTACGAAATATACCTGCTGCTTGCTACCATCGACTACTAACTCAGCCATTGGTGCGTTCACAGCTAAAACCTCTATCTCGGTACTTTGATTATCGTTCTTCACTGTATAGCGATGGCCGCTCATCGAGACAATCATCAAATCGTAAAACTGATCGTCAAACGCATATTGCCGACGCGTGACCAAAGCCCCCGCGCCACTCCAGTTTTTAAGCTCGTCTGACACTTGCACGCTCGCGCTACTATGCATGTGCCAAGCGAGTTCTGTCTCAATCACGGCGGCTACCGCAGCATCACCAAAGGTGGGGCTGTATTTACGCAAATCTGCATCGCTAAATTCAGCCGCAATAAACGCGGTCGTCGCCTGACCGTCGATAAAGCACTGCTTCTGTAGACAGGCAATCAAAAATTCTTGGTTATTTGCGGTGCCAAACAGCTGGGTGTTTTGGAGGGCTTTTAACAGCTGAAGCCGTGCGATCTCTCGTGTTTCGCCATAACCAATAACTTTTGCAACCATCGGATCATAAAAAGGCGATATCGCTTGACCACTCGCGATGCCCGCATCAATTCGGATACCCGGACCCGCCGCAGGCAGCCACAGTTCAACCGGACCGGCAGCGGGCAAAAAATCTTGACTGGGGTCCTCTGTGTACAACCTCGCTTCAATCGCATGCCCACTCAGATGGACATCATCTTGTTCAAGACCCAGTGGCTCGCCTTGGGCAACGCGAATCTGCAATGCAACAAGGTCTAACCCAGTGACCATCTCCGTAACGGGGTGCTCAACCTGCAAGCGCGTATTCATTTCAAGGAAATAAAAAACGCCGGATGAATCCAGCAAAAACTCAATGGTTCCTGCCCCGCAATACGCTACACTTTTAGCTGCAGCAATTGCCGACTGCCCCATTGCCTCCCGCAAGGCCGGTGTCATGATTGGACAAGGTGCCTCCTCAATGACTTTTTGGTGGCGTCTTTGCACCGAACAATCGCGCTCACCTAGATGGATCGTTTGTCCGTGGGCATCGGCAAACACCTGAATCTCGACGTGCCGTGGCGCAATAATTGCCTTTTCTAAAATAAGCTCTCCCGACCCAAAAGCCGATTCAGCTTCAGCGCGCGCCAACGTAATGGCGTTGGCAAGGTCAACATACGCATGAACCAACCGCATGCCGCGACCGCCACCACCGGCCGCCGCCTTAACCATTATTGGCAAATCAATCTTCATCCCTTCCGCTAGCAGAGCTTCATCAGTTTGCGCATGCCCCTCATAACCGGGAACGCAGGGAACGCCCGCAGCAATCATCCGTCGCTTTGCTTCAGCTTTATTGCCCATTACATCAATCGCGGTGCGCGGTGGGCCTATAAACACAAGCCCAGCGGCCTCGCAGGCACCCGCAAACGCGGCATTTTCACTCAAAAACCCATACCCAGGATGTACGGCCTCGGCGCCACTTGTTGCAGCGGCACGCAGAACTAGATCCGCGACGAGATAAGACTCGCCCGCGGGGCTCGGTCCAATTCGGACCGCGTCATCGGCCATGCGAACGTGCGGAGCGTCTGCGTCAGCATCTGAATAAACCGCGATGGTGCGGTAACCAAGTGCTTTGGCTGTTCGCATTACACGACACGCAATTTCACCGCGATTAGCGATTAAAATACTCTTAAAGCGTTTCACTCAGGGCGTCCCTTGGTACCCGAAAGTGCCCAGAATGGCTTGCGCTTTTCGACAAACGCGGCCACGCCCTCAATACCCTCGACACCGAGCATACACTCCGCAAACCCTGCGGCAGCGAAGTCGAGTGCCTCGGCACGCGGCTTGCGCAGTGTTTCAAACACAATGGCTTTCGTCACCGCGTTCGCTCCCGGTGCGCACGCGGAAATATGTCTGAGTATCGTCGCGCACTGCGCCTCAAGGTCGTCGGCATCAGACGCCACCGCATGAGCAACACCCAACAAACAGGCCTCATCGCCTTGAAACCGCGCGCCAGTCAACATTAGGCGACGTGCGTGCGTCAGACCCACGCGCTCGGTCACAAAAGGTGCAATTTGTGCAGGCGGAATACCCAAACTCGTCTCACTTAATCGAAAGCGCGCGTCGCTGGTGACGAGTGTCACATCCGCAACACAGGCTAGGCCCAACCCACCGCCAATCGCCGCACCCTCAACCAACATAATCACCACCTGAGGTTGCTCATTAAGCTGCGTCATAAGATGGCCGAATACTCGATTACTGCGGGCCACTTCTGCGGCATCAGCCTGCTGCATCTCAGATTTGAATCCCTTGATATCAGCACCTGCACAAAATACACCACCCTTGCCGCGCACGACAATCGCGCGAATGCTGCGGTCGTGTTGCACTGCCGACAATGTCTCTGAAAGCTCCTGAATCATCTCTGTGGACAGCGCATTGCGCGCCTCTGGACGATTAAACCAAATGCGCAAAACACTCGCCTCACGGTCTAAAACAAGCGTTTCCGTTCGCGGGAGTACAGTCTTACTCAAGTCGGTCATATCAATCTCCTAAATTTGCGGTCAACGATTTAAAAACGTGCAACACCAAAGCTATTTGGACGCACAACTCGATTGCGAGCCTCGCGGACAGTCTCTAACAACATCCCCAGCGTATTGCGCATATCCCTCGGGTCAATCATCCCATCATCGAGCATGTGTCCCGAGGTATAAAACGCATCGGACTGACCGTCAAAATGCGCTGCGAGCATGATTTCTTGTTGGGAAAGCCGATGTTCATCGGCTTCTTCGCCCCGCGTAGCCGCCTTGCCCCGTGCCACCATCGACATTGTTTTGGCCGCCTGTTCCCCACCCATAACACCCATGCGCGCATTGGGTAGCGTATACAAAAAATCTGGATCAAAACCACGCCCACACATACCGTAATTGCCCGCGCCAAAACTGGCACCTGTCATCAGCGTAATGCGCGGCACCTCCAGATTCTGTGCCGCTTGAATCATTTTCGACCCGTGCTTGATCATACCGGCCTGTTCCGATTTAGTACCGACGATGTAGCCCGTCGTATTCTGTAAAAATACGGCGGGAATCCCTGCTTGATCAAGCAGTTGTAGAAACTGAGTCACCTTATTAGCACCTTGAGGGTCTATCGGTCCGTTATTACCGATAATACCGCAGGCCTGACCAAAAATGTCGGCCTGCAAGCAAACCGTCGTCGCTCCAAAGCGGGGTTTAAAATCAAGAAAATCTGAGCCGTCAACAACCCGTGCCACCAGTTCACGCATATCATAAGGCGTTCTGTAATCTATCGGTATAATCCCCGCCAACTCGTCTGAATCATAAATCGGGGAAACAAAACGCTGTGTTTTCGGTATCGCACACTGCGTGTTCCACTGCAGCCGTTTCACTACTTCACGAGTAATTTGAATGCCTTGCCCATCATTTTCTGCCAAGTATTCCACCAGCCCCGACATTTGTGCATGCATTTCTGCGCCACCCAGCTCCTCCTCAGAAGCAATCTCGCCTGTGGCAGCTTTGAGCAAGGGAGGGCCCGCTAAAAACGCCCGACCATTGCCTTTGATACCGATCACGTAATCACTCAACCCAGGCATGTAAGCGCCCCCTGCCGTTGAGGAGCCATGCAATATAGAGATCACGGGTATGCCCGCTTTACTCAGTTTCGCAAGACCACCGAATAAAGAGCCACCGACACTGAACCCCTCGACGGTGTAGTTGGTCAAATCACCGCCCGCACTCTCGACCAAATGTACAAAAGGAAGTTTTTGTTGAAGCGCGATCTGTTCAGCACGTCGAATTTTATAGCCGCCCGCTGTCGTGAGTGAACCGGCCATAATCCCACTATCATCGACTACAATCATACACCGAGTACTGGCAATAAAGCCCATACCAGCTATAACGGTAGAGCCCGGAATCGATTGCTCCTCTTTTTTGGTGTCAACTAGATAACCCGCCAAGTTGCCAACCGGTAAAAACGGCATGCCGGGATCCAACAGCCGAGCTAGGCGCTCGCGGGGGGTTAGTTGTCCACGTGCATCGAACCGTGGTTTGCGCTTTTCAGATAGCGCCGCGCCGCGTGCATTTAACCGCGTCAGTTTATCCACCAACTCTAGCATCTGAACGCGGTTGCGCTGAAAAGCTTCCGAGTTCACGTTGATTTTGGATAGAAATACGGACATAAGTGTTTCTCCAACGAAGCGTTAATAGCGACTTTATTTCATCGCCAATAATGACCCATTATCATACATCACGCATACCCCAAATCTGCCGCTAATTGGCGGCTGATTGGAATGGATACATCTAATAAAATTTGCGCATACCCTTTTCCCTGAGGGTCATTACGTAGACTTGCCATACCCCCGCCGCCGAGTACTTGATGTAGCAAAAAGTTGATTGCGTGGGTGCCCGGCATCAAATAACGCTCGACATACTCAGCACTGCGGTCGGAAGCACCTGGCGGCAAAAAATGAGCAAAACGCTGCGCAACCCGCTTTGGCGTGAGCGCGTTAAAAAGATAGGGGAGATATTCAGGGCGGCGCGCGATAATACCCACATTGGCCTTGTCGCCCTTGTCACCACTTCGTCCCCATGCAAGCGCTAGCAACGGAACATTGACGCAGTCATTGTCGGTAGGCGTGATAGGCGACGTTGGACGTTGAATCATTTGACTGTCGAATGCCGCACCAGCAATGTCGGGGCACGCCAAAACACGCCCGTCAATGTCTATCGAAATCTGTACTGTACCTTTGGGCAGGGCAAACGAAAACAAGCGAACAATCGGCGAGGGTCTGGGTCTCCCTCCCTGAAACCCTGACAGGCCCGGTGGCGTCGCCAGCCCTAAACCTACCGCCTCTCGCAAAAAAATACCTACAGCGGCTGCATCCGCGTGTTTGACTGCAATTTTCATGGCAACCTCGCGAGATCCAGTCATCGCCGCACAGGCACCAAACTGACTCTCAGCGCCAATGAGCTCAATACTGGTTTCACTGTAATCGGACAAGCCGTTTGATGTGCACGTTTGGCGTGCCGCCTTAAAGATAGCCGTGGCCAATTTTTGTGCTTTTTTATCTGCTTCGACCCCATAAAACGTCATGTAGGTGCCGCCGCGGAATTCGTGCGCATAGGTGGCACACACTTTGTATGAACCGGGCGCTGGCAAACCCGTCGCGCCCGAAACAGAAACTCGGTCAGCATCCAGCTGTTGCAGTTTTACTTGAGAAAAGTCGCAGACGACGTCGGGCAGCATGTAGGCTTGTGGATCACCAATCTCGTAAACCAACTGCTCAGCAATTGTTGCAACACTTACCAAACCACCCGTGTTACTCGGCTTGGAACACACAAAATCCCCATCATCACTCATCTCGGCGATCGGATACCCAATTTTATCTAGATCTTCGACCGCTTCCCAATCGGTAAAATTTCCACCCGTTGCCTGCGGACCACACTCCAAAATATGCCCCGCTAGAGATCCCATAGCCAGTGCGTGGAGGTCGTCTCGACCCCAACCAAATGAGTGAATACAAGCGCCCAAGGTGACTGCACTGTCTACACAGCGACCTGTTATCACGATATCCGCGCCCTCATCCAGCGCAAGGGCTATCGGAAACGCCCCCAAATAGACATTGATACTAGCGATCTTTTCGGGTGGTGGAAAAGCCGCACCGCTGAACATCTCTACAAAGTCGCCATTGGCAAACTGGTCGCGCTGTGAAATTAAGTCATCTCCCAGCACGCAGGCAACTTTTAAGTCTAAGCCTTGATCGGCAATTACAGCGCCCAAGGCTTGTGCACAAGCCTTGGGGTTTACGCCCCCCGCATTTGACACGACACGCACGCCTTGCCGAGCAATTTCTTTGAGATTGGGCTTCATCGCTGCCGAAATAAAATCGAGGGCATAACCGGTATCGGGCGCTTTGGCGCGGGCACGCGCCATGATCGACATGGTGATTTCAGCCAAATAATCATAAACAATAAAGTCTACAATTTCCGCATTAAGTAATTGCGCCGTGGCCCTTGGGGCGTCACCCCAAAATCCGCTAGCACCCGCTATGCGACATGTTTTCTTGACCATCTAAAGCTCTCCGTAAATCCTACAATCTTAACGTCAACACAGCCGGATGGTACGTTGCTCGACATGCTTCACCTCGTGCAAGGGGCATAACAGCATCAGCATCACCTCCCAAAAAACTGCCGGCAGGGTCGCAACGCCCCTACGTGTCGGGCACCTTACTGCTAAAGTACGCGTAAAACCCCCATTATGAAAATGCTACGCTATTTATACCACCGACGCTTAGGATTTCATGCCAAACATGTAAGGGGCTATGCCAATAGCACTAAGCGCTCGCCGTCAGCAGCACCTGACCCCACAGATCAAATAAGAGGTATTACGCCATCCGATCACTGCACCCAACGTACCTGCAATCAAGAACGCCGCAACCGAACCCAAAGGCACCGCCAAATAGTAGATGGCAGAGGCGGTGCCGCGTTTATACTATCGAAAAAGATCAGCAATGATCGACATCACCGATGGCTTCATAGTGGACTCGCCCACCCCGATAAAACGCCGCGCATCGGCGATCTGGGCGACGTTTTTGGCGGTTCCAGAAATACCGTCCATGGTTCTTCACCGTCAAGCCCGCAGCGATTAGGCGATGACGACTGTATATGATCCATTTGGCTAATCCGTTATCGATGATTTTACACAGCGGCTTGGACCAATACTGATGACCCATTAGCACCCGCCCACACAACCGGTAGCATCTAATTTACTCACAACAAAAGAGTCTAGCGGATTTACCGTAGCGCCGATAGTTGCGGAATTCTGTAATATCCAAAGTCGTCAAAGGCCAGGCAAAAAGAAGAGCCGTTATGTATCTACTGTTACTCTCTGTGTTGTGACGCACCATTTGGTGTATTGCTCTTTCCCGGTACCCATTTTTTTAGACCGGCGTTGATGATTGCGAGTTGCCTAGGTGAGGGTCCTTCCTCTAATGATGCAACGCCGTGGAGCATCTTAACTCGCGTTGAAACCTACGATTCAATAACGTCTATCGTTTTTCTTTCGCTCCGCTCATCAGTAGATAAAAGAATGTCCATGTTGCAAGGATAGAAAGGGCACTGAAAAAAATGCCTGAAATATAACGGCATGTGAGCTTCGCTAGTCGCGCCAATCTCAGCGGCATAAGCTACAGAGCCAAGCTGACGGACAAAGATATAAAAATAGTATCATTAAGATAAAGATCGCAACTGCGCACTCTGTGCATTTTTCGCAATATTGATTGGCAATGGTGCCGTTTACATATCTGCCAACCACAGCTCCCAAGCCCGCGGGGACAGAACCATACCCGAACTTACCACCTTAAAATACGCGTGTAATGCACTCGAGGTCCGCTGATAGCTCACTCTACTCCTGCGAGAGACTCTTTATCCCCGATAGAAGCCGCACGGTAGCAGCACGGTAGCCGCAATGAATACCATCGGTATGAGGCAGAGCTCCAATGGTTTTTTATACCCAACGGTACGCCACGGATAACGTGGTCATGCTTTAGAGTACGCCGCCTATGCGCTCTATGCAAAAATAGCGTGCGTGGCTGAACCACCGAGCTAAACCATTTGACGAGTCGCTTAGATGCGAAGGTAAACTGCAAAAAATCGTTAAATAATCAGAGTTGCCGGGCACACTCGGCCGCTCAGAAACCTTACCTCGAATGCAATTTTGACTTGCTTTTAACGACGGAGATTTTTACAGTACTCGGGTGTTTAGTGTGCAGTAATGCTCGCTGATTAACCACCTAATAACAAATCAAATAGAGAGGATCGAAACATGTCATTAGAATCATTAACAACCGGCCTGCGAGAAAAAATAGGTGAAGACTCAGGGCTAGGGGCCACCTTAAAATTTGACTTCGGTGATGATGGATATCTTTTTTTAGATGCCACGCAAACACCTAACATAATCTCTAATGAAGACGGTGACGCGCAATGTACGATGATCCTAAGCCTAGAAAATTTTATGGCGATGGCCGACGGTAGCCTTGACGGCACCGCAGCGTTTATGTCGGGCAAGTTAAAAATTGAGGGTGATATGGGCATTGCCATGAAGTTAGGCCCTATTTTAGGATGAGTTAAATTGGGTCAAATACCGCTGAAAAAGCTGCATGGGGAATCATTCATGAGGCTTGTTGATGGCACAGAAAACACTGCATAAATCTCTAAGGCGCTAACGAATGTACACCGATGGCAGGCATTTTTAAGCGACCAATATAGAGCTGATCAAATCGTTGACGCGCACTCGTGACATTTGAAAGCGCGACCCACTGTCTTGTAAATTCTGAATCAATTATCCCTCTGAATTCAACGCGAAAACAATGCTTGGCTGCACTCCGTGCGGGGTCATGCGGCGCGGTAGTCCACCCACTAACTGTCGAATGAACGGCCAATGAACCAAAGCATTATCGCGCACAGACGGTGCACCCAGCCAAAACCTATCACGACCGTCAAACTCTCTCTTCAACCAGAGCCTGTGAATGGTTCCAGTCCCTGCCTCTGCCCTAAAACATACTGCTCTTCAGGCACGAATGCCACGCCCTCTGCAAAAAAAACCATCCATCGGCGCGGTGAAAACGCCGGTGTCCGCCCGACAACTGGTCAACCGAGCAGTAGCCGACGCCTCGATCAAACTATCCCGCACATCATCATAACCAAAGCGAGTGCTTGATCAAAAAACCAGAGAGTGCCGTCATCCGCGAGATCCAAGCCATTAAAAAAGCCAAATGGCCGGCCATTTATCCTCGTGGCCAAGACTTCAATCTGGCCACTTGAGTTAATCAATAGCAAACCGCACTTGGCAACAGCGACAATTAATTGGCCCGTCGGATTGAAGCGCAGTCCCAGCGGTCTTCCCCCCGTATTAGTAAATAGCTTACTTTTAGAAGTTAGTGGGTTGATGCGTAAAATTCAGCCATCTTGATATCCAGTGAAAAGGTGCCCCACTTCATCGAACGCAATACCTTCAGGCACCACACCAGCGCCTTCGGCGAGCGGCATTATAGTCGACAGCAGATCATTGGCCGCATAAATACCTCGGATTTCAGGATTCGCGGGCACCTCTCGCCATACGGATTCAAGATCAGCGTTTAGCCACAGCGCACTAACGATCAGTAGGATAAGCGACGCCGGCAACACCTCTAAAAGAAGCGCCCATTGACGCATTGCTCTCGTCTCTTGCGGCTACCCACTGCGCGCTGGCGAAATACCCATTTTTTGGGCAATAATGCCAAGCATAATCTCGTCTGCACCGCCACCAATGGAGGCTAACCGACCATCCCGAAAAGCACGGGATACCGAACTGTCCCACATGTATCCCATCCCCCCCCAATACTGTAAACAACTGTCGGTGACTTCACGGCTAAGTCGCCCAGCTTTGAGTTTTGCCATGGATGCCTTGAGCGTCACGTCTTCACCATTGATATAACCCTCTACTGCTTCATACACCAATGCACGCAGTAACGTGAGCTCGGTCTGTAGCTCGGCAAGACGAAAATGTACCACCTGATTATCCAAAATCGACCGTCCAAATGCCTTCCGCTGTCGGGTGTACTCAATCGTATCTTGGATGACGTACTCCAGCATTTTTAAGCTACTTGCCGCCGCATAAATGCGTTCCTCCTGAAATTGCTCCATCTGATACCGAAAGCCCTGACCCTCGACCCCAATTCGGTAGCGTTGCGGCACGCGCACATTATCAAAGAAGACTTGCGCGGTGTCTGACGAGCGCATACCCAATTTATTAAAGCGTTCAGAAAAACTAATCCCTTCTAAGTCTGTGGGCACAATAATTAATGACTTATTGGAATGTACCGCGCCGTCACTCGTGTTCGCAAGCAGACACAAAAAGTCCGCTTGAGTCGAATTAGTAATCCACATTTTACTACCGTTAATTCGATAGTCTTCGCCGTCTTTTCTTGCGCTGGTTTTAATCGCCGCCACATCTGAACCCGCAGTCGTCTCGCTTACGGCAATCGAACACACTTTATCCCCTGCAATCGCTGGTTGTAGAAACTCACTCAGTAGCTCTTTACTGCCGTGATTTGCCAACGCAGGGGTTGCCATATCTGTCTGCACGCCTATCGCCATACCAACCCCGGCACTGCGGATACTCCCCAATTCTTCAGAAAAAACGGTCTGATAGCTATAATCCAGTCCCATACCACCATATGCCGTCGGTTTAGAAATACCAAGTAAACCCAAATCACCCATTTTTTTAAACAGGAGATGCGCAGGGAAAATGCCGGCGGCTTCCCACTCATCGCAGTATGGATTGATCTCTTTGGCAATAAATTGGGCTGTGGTATCGCGAATTGCCCGATGTTCATCTGTTAATATCATCATGTCTCTCCACAGTAATATTGACGCAGCGACGGCTCATTAAGGCTCGGGCTTGCTGGCTTTATGAATTCTCAAGAAATTTATCGCTGATACCGATCGCGACACGTGGTAAACGCGGGCCGTGCTTTTAGTCGCTGCAAATACGCCATGACCTCGTCGGTATAACGCTCTGAAAAACCTTGTAACTCGCCAAAATAGAGCGCGTACCCTACAGCAATATCCGCGATCGTAAAACGTTCATCACAAAGGTATTCACGCCCAATCATGTGGGCATTCAAGCGTCGTAGTCGTGCAATAAACCACTTGCCATAATCCTCAACCGCTTGCGGCAGACGGCGCTCTGGAGGCTCCAACTGGGTGTAGCGCAACACGATAGTCTGCGGAAATGTGAGCGTTGCATCACTGTGATAAAGCCAATTAAGATAGTCACCAAACTCCCGATGCGTCGACTGAATACCCAGGTCGTCTCGGCCATAACGTTCAACCAAATAATGACAAATACCCGACGACTCCGTCATGTGAACATCGCCATCGACAAAGTAAGGCACCGTACCTAACGCATTAATACCCAAATACTCTTTCTGGAAAACACGTGGAGGAAACGGTAAAACCACCACATCGTAGTCCACACCCATTTCTTCAAGCGCCCATAAAGGTCGGAGTGACCGCGCATCATGACAGTGCCAAACCGTCGGCTTAGTCGTTGTTAAAAGCGTATTCGTCATAATCTACAAACCCAATTGGCGCGCTGCTAAATCGCGCATAATTTCTTCAGAACCACCGCCAATGGCATTGACACGTACCTCGCGATAAATCCGTTCTATTCGACTGCCACGCATGTAGCCTATACCCCCGAGAATCTGCATCGCCTCGCGCGCGCAATATTCCATCGTCTGACTGCACTGCACCTTTAGTAACGCAATATCGGCGGCGCTCTCGCGGCCTTCGAAAATCTCGGCACTCACAACTTGTAAATATGCGTGAGTCGCATTAATCCGCTGTTTCATCTCGGCAATTTTATGGCGGATTACTTGATGATCCGCGAGTCGTTTACCAAACGTTTTACGATTGCGAGCCCATGCCACCGCGTCTTCAAGACAAACGCGAGCAGAGCTTTCCATCGCCGCCGACATCGCCAAGCGCTCGGAATTAAAGTTCGACATAATGACCCGAAACCCGCAATTTTCCTCTCCCACAAGGTTGGCCTTCGGCACCCGCACATTATCAAAGTAAATTGTCGCGGTATCAGAACACCACCAACCCTGTTTGCGATTAAGAGATGTCCGCGAAACACCCGGCAAATCAGCAGGAATGAGTAATGCCGAAACACCACTGGCACCTGCGTCAGCCGTGCGAACGGCCGTGGTAAACCAATTGGCATTCATACCGCCGGTAATGTATGTTTTTGACCCATTGACGACATAATGATCGCCCTCTTGACGAGCTTTCGTCTGTAATTGAGCCACATCAGAGCCCGCCTCAGGCTCTGTGACGGCTAATGAAATTCGCTTTTCGCCAGCCAATACAGGCGGCACTACCGTCTGTGAGATCGCCTCGCTGGCATATTTTATGAGCGGCGGCAGCGCGATGCCATGTACCATCAGAGTCGCGCTCACTCCGCCTACGGCAATACGCGCTAATTCTTCGTTAAGGATATTTTTGTGCCAAATATCGATCCCTTCCTGAACACCGCCATATTCTTCCGGATACCCCAGACCAAGAATACCGATCGCCGCCGACTTGAGCCATAACGCCTCGGGTATCATCCCCGCCTCGTCCCAATCGTCTGCAAAGGGAATCACCTCACGGTCAAAAAAACGTCGTATGTGTGTCCGCCACTCCTCATGTTCCGCTGTCAAATAGGGGTTTGGCAAACGCGCACTATCGAAGTCCAAGCCCATGAGTATGCCCCCTTAATATGGTGCCTTTATTTATGACCTATCTTTGTATCGCAAAATAGTAGTTATAGAAGTCAGTAGCGTAAAGGGAATAGGCGCCATTTTTTAGGAATCAACGCCAAAGCTACTCTTAACTGCGCCGATATTCGCGCGGAGAAACACCTTGCCAACTTTTGAAGGCGCTTAAAAACGATCCTTGATCTGCATAGCCGAGTAAAAAAGCAATCTCAGTAATGCTCAGGCGACTGTCTGAAAGATAGCGCAAAGCAACACCTACACGGACCTCCTGCAAAATATGTAAAAAATTAGTTTCGCGATCTGCCAAGCGGCGCTGCAACGTTCGACGCGAAACGTTCAGTTTGCCTGCCATCTTGTCGATGGTGACCTCACCCTCAGGTAGATGCTGCAAAATTGACTGCTTCAAACGCAATAATAATGGATCAGCTGGGTCGTCCTTACCAAAAAAATTCTGAAACGGCTGACTTCCGTCTGGACCCTGATAATAATCTTGTTCTAACAACGGATAGTTCAGCGCAGAAGACTGAAAGAACACGCTACTGTGCGTTTGTTCAAAGGCCAAATTCCGCCCAAATACTGTTTCTAAAAGGGTCCTTTCTCTAGGCTGTACATAGGTAAAGTGCGCCTTGACGACGGGCACAGGCAGCACACACAGAGAATTGATAATCGCAGTTGCTGCTGCGAGTACTTCGTCGCTAAAAAAACGCTTACGGCCCGTATTTAACGACAACGGCTCCCAGCGCAATTCAATAAGGCCCTCATCGCGGTAAGCGCTAATCTGGCCAATATCGCCGCGCAATTTCAACAAACTAGGAATAACGTTTAAATAATCTCTAAACTGCGTCGAAACCTTTGCCATATACAATTGAAGGTTCATTCCTTTAAGAAAGGTAATTCGGCCCACCGCCAAACCAATATCGGGGTTTTCCGTCGCGTCTGCAGCCGCCTGATAGAGCTTAAAGTAATCAGAAACTGGAAACCGTCGATCAGGGATATGTAGAGATTCCGGATTAATCGTCGTATGACTTAACAATGCCTCTCGACTGACCCCCAGTTGCTCTGCTACCTGCAGTATATTGACGAGAGGGGCCGCGTAAATGCTCCAATTCGGATCAACGTAATGTTCGATCACAGCTTTTTCTGACTCACTCACGATAACAACACCCATTAGTCACTAGCAGTCTAACATGTGCGCATGAGGGCATCTATGGTGCCCAACACTTCCACTTTGGAGCAACTTTTTAGGCACAAAAATAACGTGAACAGGGATGACTTTTTCTCATATACTGTATATATTAACAGTATATGGAGTCGCTACATGCAGAACACGATAGCCCTTAAAAAATTGCTCTCGCGCCATGATCTCTGGCAGGGTGATCATCGATCCGCCTCGACACAGGTCTTCCCGACGGGGCATAACGCGTTAGATACGCTACTACGGGGTGGTTGGCCGCAGTCGGCATTGGTCGAATTGGCCTATCACCGCGAAGGGATTGGTGAATTGAGCCTGCTCACACCAACTCTGGTTGATGCCACTCAGGGCAATAGACTCTGCGTTCTTCTTGACCCTCCTTATCAACCTTATGCACCTGCGTGGGCGGCTGCCCATATAAATCTAGAAAACCTCTGTATCGTACGCAGTCGATGCCTGCCCGAGTGGCTGTGGGCTGCGGAACATAGTGTTCGTAATGGTGCCTTATTGCTGGCATGGGCGGGGCGCTATAAACTCAGTTACAGCGCACTGCGAAGACTGCAACTAGCGACCGTAGACAACCAGCAGTACGCTTTTTTATACCAATCCCTCGCACGTCTGGCTATACCCTCTCCTGCGCCACTGCGCTTAGAAATAAACAGTCCGGCCCTACATCAACTGGCCGTTACTCTGCGTAAATTACGAGGCATGGTCGCTGGCTCACAGGTACAATTTAAAGTTGCAATGCTGGACACTCAACGCACGCCTCTGAATCAACTGGCCGTACCCATAGGAACTACCAAAGACAGTCGGTTGGCCTCCAATAAGGCAGACAATCGAGTCAGTCACAGACTCAATGCCTAAAGCCGCAAGCATGAAAAAGCGACTAAAGAAAAAAGGTGTCATGTCTCAATCGGCGAAAAAAACTGAAATATGGCTACATTTGCATTTCCCGCATCTAGCGCTCGATGCTCAACTCGACTCGTTAAATACGCTGCTCTCAAAACACCCTCGCGCTATTATTTTACAGAACCGACAGATGCAACGGGTCCACTGCCAAAATAATGCGGCTAAAGACTATGGCATCGAGCCACAAATGTCTCTTTCAACCGCACTAGCACTATGCCCAAACCTACAAACATACGCGCGCGATATAGCACAAGAGCAGGCACACCTAAAAAAACTGGCGCTAATCGCCTATAGCTTTTGTCCGACTGTCGTACTCCAAGAGCACGGAGGCATTGGCCTAGAATTGTCGCGCTGCGAAAAGCTCTATGGCAATTATTCTAACTTACTCAAACAGTTGCAGGCGTACTTGCTGAAGCGCTGTAGCGAGGTTTTCAGTGGTCTAGGACAAAGTCTCTTGGCCGCGCGTTTGACTACTGCTCAAAGCTTTCACACCCAAGTGCCACACTCACAACAACTCAATCAAGAGATGCGTGCCATGGCACTTGAAGCACTCGATGTAAAACGCGCCCAAAAAAATAGCTTCGTACATTTGGGACTCGATACCATCGGTGACTTACTAGATCTGCCAAAAGAAGCTGTACACCGTCGTTTTAATGCCGACCTTTTATCGCAAATCGACGGCTTATTCACCACCAAAATAAATCCGAAAATGCGCTTTACCGCACCCGAAGTATTTGATGACTGTTTGCAAAATCCTCAGGGCTTATACACTAAAGAAGCGCTCTATGCCCCAATGGGAATACTGCTGGAACGCTTTTGTCGATATCTTAAAATACGTCACTTATACTGCAGAAATATTCGCTGGCACTTTTCTCCTCTGCTTGGGCAAACACAATCTCTGACGATACAACTATCACAAGCACAGAATCACTCTCAGCACTTCTTCGCGCTTAGCCGCCTCCAGCTAGAACGTTTAGATCTAGCTCATAGTATTGAAAAAATCAGCCTCTACAGTGATCAGTTTGTGCCGGCAGCAGACGCGAGCGTCGATTTCTTCGAGCATCACCAACACACGCAAAAAGCTGAGCTACTTGACCAACTGGTCGCACGACTTGGCGATGATGCTATTTCTCAGCCGGGCATAAACGCGGAATACCTGCCCGAGCAAGCAAATGTCATTAACAGTGCAATACCCCTTGCACCCTCTAATCTTAGAAAAACATCGTTGCAACCACTCTGGCTGCTCGATCCGCTCAGCGTACAGCAACGTGATCGGCAACCCTATTGGCGCCAACCCCTGACCTTACTCAGTGGACCCGAAAGGGTGTGTGGTAACTGGTGGCACAGTGAACAACAGCGCGATTACTATTTAGCGCACGACTCACAAGGTACGCGCTACTGGCTCTACTGGGAGTTACAGAGCCAGCGCTGGTTTATTCACGGATTATTTGCCTAAAGAAAGAGTCTATCTTTAATAATCCATATTATAATATCTATATAAACTTTTCTTTTAAAAGAAATTTTTGGACCTTTCCTGCTGGATTTCTAGGCAGTGCGTCAATACAGTGTAAATGGGTGGGTAATTTATAACGCGCCAACTTTTCGCCTGCATAATCACGTAATGCGTCCAAGTTTAACGTCGCATCCGGTCGCAACACAGCCACCGCTGTTACCGCTTCACCCCATCTGCTATCGGGCAAACCAATCACCGCGACTTCAACAATATCGTCGTGACCATAAAGTACACTCTCAACCTCGGCGGGATAGATATTTTCGCCGCCCGAAATCACCATATCTTTTAATCTATCGCATAAATAAAGGAATCCTTCGTCGTCCAAATAACCAATATCACCACTGTGAAACCATCCCATTGCGTCAATCGCTTCAGCTGTTGCATCGGGACGATTCCAATAGCCCTTCATAACATTCGGCCCTTTAATACACACTTCACCGCGCTCGCCTGCTGGGACTGGCTGGTTTTCCGAATTGACTACCCGCAACTCGGTAAAAAGTGGCGTTTTACCCGCCGATCCGATCTTGGTCATGGCAAGATCACTTGACAATATACTGGCATACGGCGCTGTTTCTGTAAGACCATAGCCTTGACAAAATGTCACGCCGCGCGCTCCATAAGCTTCGATCAAAGGCTCTGGTACCGGTGCTCCGCCCACAGTCACGGAAATTACGCTGCTCAAATCAGTTTTCCCGAACGCTTCGTGCTGAGACATCATCAAATACATAGTGGGAGCGCCAAACATCGTCGAAACCCGATATTTTTCGATATCGGCTAACACCTGCCCCGGATCAAAATTACGGTGCAAAATCACTTGAACACCGCGAGCTAAAGACGGCAAAGTGGTGACATTCAGGCCGCCAATATGAAATAACGGCGCACACGTCAATGTTGCGTCCTGCATATTGTTTTCACTAAATGCGACATTAACCGAGTTCCAAAATATATTTCCGTGCGAAAGCATCGCCCCTTTGGGCAAACCCGTAGTTCCTGATGTATACATAATGAACGCGACGTCGTCTGCCGACGCCGCGACTGCCGAAGCCAGTGGCTCAGTTGTTGTCATCAAGGGTTCCAGAGATTCCCAACCCGCGGCGGGAGATTCGACGGCAAGGTAGCGCCGACAATGCAAATTTTCGCGTTCTGATTCAATTAATGGCAGCAACGCGTCATCGGTAAATAGGACCTGAATACCCGCATCATTGGCGATAAAACGTGCTTCCGTTCCGGTAAGACGGAAATTAAGCGGCACAAAAATCGCGCCCAAACATCCGCATGCGTACAGCACTTCGAGAAATACCGGGTGGTTAAGGCCCATAAAACCAACTCGATCACCACAACAAACGCCGCCTTCCCTGAGGATTGCGGCAATTTTTAAGATCCGCGTAGCAAACTGCTGAAATGTCCATGTCTGGCCCTCGAAGGTTATTGCTGGACTTTCTGGCGTCAATATCGCACGCTTTAAAATAGTCTGCCCAAGACCGATATCAACCGATTGCGTATGACTCATAACTCCGATCCCTCTCTTTTGTACTCCGATTATTCGCTGTGACCGTGATGATGGGTGTTAAGACCCTAAGTCAACTGACGTCGCGTAAATTCGCACTTTTTGAACCGCGAGTCAATGGACATTACCGCTAAACTAACAGCACCTCAGCCATACAACTAGGACGTTCAAAAATTGGCATAGAACCTGCTTTACACCTTTTATGATTTAATAAGGCATTCCAGCGAATTCCTCTCGTTCGGGCTATACATCAACTTAAGTGACATGCGGATCTCGATCGACACAACAATCAGAACAGAAGACCTATTTAAATGCGCAGAAACAAAGCAGGTTGTATCGATGAGCTCGCTTGACACGCGTGCACGCCATCCAAACGGGCATGTCGCAAACACCATTGCCACTTGTTGGTGCGCTTTTGGCGTTAAAGCTGAGATAAAAGAGACCAGATCGTGACCCAAAAATACGAAACTCCCCCAAAATATTATTCCGACACCTCACCTCAGCTGTTGATCTTTACTGACATGGATGGCAGCTTGTTGGATCATTTTGACTACAGCGCAGACCCCGCAATTCCTCTACTTCGAGCGCTGGAGTCGCAAGGAATTCCTGTTATTCCGGTAACCAGCAAGACAGCGAGCGAAGTCCTTAATTTGCGTACTTTACTGGCTAATGAGCACCCGTTTATCGTAGAAAATGGCGCCGCTGTGTGTGTACCACACGGATATTTTCAGAAAAAACCTATTAACAGTGTGGAAAAAGATGGTTATCTACGCATAGAAAACACGTCTCCCCGAAGCCACTGGTTAACATTACTGGCACATGTAGGACGCCGATATCGCCAAGAGTACGACAACTTCCATGAAGTTTATAACCAGTTAGGCGCTTCGGGTATCAGCCAGCTCACCGGCCTCGACAGCCAACAGGCGGGGGCCGCAAACTGTCGTGAATACAGCGAACCGATTGCCTGGAGAGGTAGTCTCGAACGTCGTGCACAATTTATTAGAGAGTTAGAAACCCATGGCGCAACAGTCTTGCAAGGCGGACGTTTTCTAAGCCTCAGTGGACCTTGCGATAAGGGACTCGCGGTTAATCAGTTAACAGACCTCTATCGAGCTGACTGCTGTCGAGCCACTCTGTCACTCGGCATTGGCGACAGTAACAATGATATTGCGATGTTAGATCGTACCGATTGGGCATTAATGATTCCCGCGGGCGAGCGTGCATTGCCCACCCTGCGACGCGCCACCCAAACGCTGGTCGGAGTTGGGGACGGTCCCGTTGGCTGGAATCAAGGGGTCCGGCGATGGCTCGAACTTATCAACTACACCCTTTAAATATAATGCACTCAAGGTTTATTAATCCATTAAATCAAGTCGTTTAAAAGCGCTCGTTGACTCACTAGAATAAGGAATTGAAGTTATGGCTGATTTTTTTCAAAATGGAATTATCACAACACTTCACAATCTAAACAGCAGACCCGTGGCAGAATTAGAGCGCGAGTTACTGGGTTTTTCAAAAAAGCGGCCATTGGGACTCATTCTGCCATCGCTGTTCTCTGAACTTCAGGGAGATGCCCTACCGGCGATTGTTTCGCAATTGTCTGCAGTACCTTACCTGAACGAAATCGTGATTGGTTTAGATCGCGCAAACGAACAAGATTTTCGACATGCGTTGACATTTTTCGACCGACTTCCGCAACGTCATCGAGTGCTGTGGAATGATGGCCCGCGACTGAAGGCAATTGACGCGCAACTGGTCGCTCTTGATCTCGCTCCCAAGGAACTTGGCAAAGGACGCAACGTTTGGTACTGCATGGGCTATACCTTGGCTTCTGGGCAAACAGAGTCTGTTGCGTTACACGATTGCGACATCACTACGTATGACCGCTCAATGTTGGCTAAACTCATTTATCCGGTCGCTAACCCCGCATTTAACTACGAATTTTGCAAAGGCTATTACGCGCGAACTGCGGGTGGGAAAATGCACGGCAGAGCCTGCCGATTACTAGTCACACCGCTGCTGACGGCGCTCAAGAAAAGCCTCGGGCAAATGGATTATCTCGATTACATGAGCAGTTTTCGCTATGCATTAGCGGGGGAATTCTCTTTTCGTAAGGACGTGCTCAA
Source organism: uncultured Cellvibrionales bacterium (assembly GCA_913031145.1). Classification (GTDB taxonomy): domain Bacteria; phylum Pseudomonadota; class Gammaproteobacteria; order Pseudomonadales; family Porticoccaceae; genus TMED48. Next base: position 19,845 of record CAJWCO010000007.1, read on the forward strand.
TGACATACGCATCCCCAGTGACTGGGGGCTTGAAATCGGCGTGTTGTCTGAAATGTACAGAAATTATGCCAACAATCGACTGTGTCAAGTCGATATTGCCGACACCTATGACCACAAACATCAGGCTTTATCTGTGGATGACGAGCGCGGGGGGCTGTCGAAGATGTCCATTGATATCTCCAAAGCCTTGTTTCGCAAACTCGCAACGCGAGGGGTGGTATTCAATGGAGGCACCTTCCGCTCACTCAAAGCAACCTATTATAGAATTGCATTAGACGCCATAGAAAACTCGCACAACAATGCTATAATGAACGGCCTAAAACTAGACATTCATAGCGAAGAAAAAGCGGTCGAACTGTTTGCAGAAAACATTATCAAAGCCGGCGAAGCTTTCTTGGAACGCCCAAGTGAACGTCCATTTATCCCTAGTTGGAATCGCGTAATAAGCGCCATACCCGATATCTTTGAGCAACTCGTTGCAGCCGTGGATGCCGACAATAAAGAATTCATGAGTGGTTAGAATGACATCGCCTGCCGCAAGTATCCTACAACAGCGCCTTACCGAACAGTTGGGTTCCGTGTATCACGCATTGACAGCGGTGGAGTTAACTCAACTCGTCGCGGAGTTAATGACCATCGCAGGCATTAGCGACCTTGAAGAATTACCACAGCCTTATACAAATCACTGGGACCAACGCGATGCTGTAGTGATCACTTATGGCGATAGTATTTTACAATCTGATCACAAACCTTTAACGACACTCAAAAACTTCCTCGATCGCTATTTAAAAAATGTCATCAATACTGTCCACATACTGCCTTTTTATCCCTTTACGTCAGATGATGGATTCTCAGTCTTGGACTACTCATGCGTGAATGAGTCACTCGGTGACTGGACAGACATTACCAACATTGCCGAGGATTATCGGCTCATGGCCGATCTTGTGATCAACCACTGCTCGGCGCGCAGTCGCTGGTTTCAAAACTTTCTTGCTGGACGCAACCCAGGTGACGATTATTTTGTTGTGGCCGATCCCACCATTGATCTGAGTGCAGTGACCCGCCCGCGCGCTGACCCCCTACTTCGCCCCGTTGACACGGCGAGTGGTATCCAACATGTGTGGTGTACTTTTAGCCATGATCAAGTCGATCTGAATTTTGCTAACCCGCAAGTATTAAAGCAATTTGTCGATATCATCAAGCAGTATCTCGACAATGGCGTGAGGATTTTTCGGCTCGACGCCATTGCCTATTTGTGGAAAGAAATCGGCACTAACTGTGTGAATTTAGACCAAACGCATACGCTGGTTAGGGTATTGCGGTCGCTCATCGAATGCGCTCAGTCTGACGCTGTCGTCATTACCGAAACTAACATTCCCAACCGTGAAAACATTGCATACTTTGGTAACGCCAATGAGGCGCACTGGGTTTACAATTTTTCGCTGCCTCCACTTCTCATCAACACATTACTGACGGGCGATTGTGGGTATTTGAAACAATGGATAATGAGCATGCCGCCAGCACGCGCCGGCACCGCCTATTTCAACTTTATTGCCTCGCATGACGGGATCGGGTTGCGGCCCGCAGAGGGCTTGTTGAGTGATGATGAAATTACCCGCCTCATTGAGAGAATGCAATCGTTCGGTGGACGCGTGTCATGGCGCGTGCAATCGGATGGCTCGCGTAAAGCCTATGAAATAAATATTTCTTTGAGCGACGCCCTACAAGGTTCGATAGAGGGTTCAGATCACTATGGAGTGCCTCGCTTTTTATGTGCGCATGCAGTTATGCTGGGACTTGAGGGCGTACCTGCGTTGTATGTCCACAGCCTGCTGGGCACACGCAATGATTACCAAAGGCTTGAAAACAGTGGCCATAATCGCGCCATAAATCGACATCAATGGCAGCTTGACGAACTCTGTAACCGCCTCGATCAGAAGACTTCGCACGAAGCTGCCATTCACGATGGTCTTGTTAGACTGCTCACTATCCGTCGCCAGCAAAAAGCCTTCCACCCCAATGCAACGCAATTTACGTTGCACCTAGGCAGTCAACTGTTCGGCTATTGGCGCCAAAGTATCGACCGCGAGCAAAGTATTTTCTGCGTCAGCAATATTGCCAAATCAACTCAGCGCCTAGCGCTTTCTGATCTGAATTTGATCGACAATCAGAGCTGGCATGATCTGATCAGCGGCATGAACTGCAGCCGGCGTGACATGATTTTAACCATGGCGCCCTATCAGACCGTCTGGATCAGTAATCTTATTGAACCCGCATAGTCTGTCGGTTTTTTCAGCCAACAAATCCTTTTTCCGCCCGCAGGCTTATTCACAAATGGAATAAGCTAGATCATTTTTAAAGAGTCAAGTGCTAGCCACACACACAAAAGTGCTAGATAATGTGCAGAAGCGGGGATTTATATCAATCGTTTAGCTTCTTTTGATACTCACAATTAGGACACACTGACTATGAAATTTGAAACGCAGGCTCTCCACGCTGGCTTTAATGATGACCCAGCGACCAATGCAGTCGCCGTACCTATTTATCAAACCACGTCTTACAGCTTTCGTGACACTCAGCACGGTGCAGATCTGTTTAACCTAGCAGAAGCTGGGAATATTTACTCGCGCATAATGAACCCAACCTGTGATGTTTTAGAGCAACGCATGGCGGCGGCGGAAGGCGGTGCTGCTTCATTATGTCTGGCCTCAGGCATGGCAGCGATTACAGCATCGATACAGACCCTATGCCGCGCCGGAGACAACTTTGTTAGCGTAAGCCAGCTTTACGGGGGTACTTACAACTTATTCGCACATACCATGCCGTTACAAGGAATTGATGTGCGCATGGCCTCGGGCGATGATGTCGAAGGTCTGGAGGCGCTCATTGACGACAACACAAAAGCGGTGTTCTGCGAGTCAATTGGCAACCCCGCAGGCAATATTGTTGACATTTCCGCTTTGGCAAATATGGCGCATCGGCATGGCGTGCCATTGCTAGTGGACAACACCGTCGCGACACCGTATTTTTGCCGACCTATCGAGCAAGGTGCTGATATCGTTATTCATTCTTTGACAAAATACATTGGCGGTCACGGCACAACGATCGGTGGTGTTATCGTAGATTCTGGAACATTTCCATGGAAAGACAACCCGCGTTTTGCACAATTTAATACGCCTGATCCGTCCTATCACGGGGTCGTCTATGCGGATGCGTTTGATGCTCCATTTATCGGCCGAGCTCGCGTTGTACCGCTGCGTAACATGGGCGCAGCCCTGTCGCCTTTTAATGCCTTCATGATTTTGCAGGGTCTGGAGACGCTAGCACTTCGCATGGACCGGCACGCGGAGAACGCACTGACGGTCGCAACCTTTTTAGACAAGCATGAACAAGTCCGTTGGGTAAATTATGCAGGACTCTCATCAGACAAATACCATGCTTTGGCACAGCAAGTGACCGCTGGAAAGCCTTCCTCAATAATCAGCTTTGGAATTTCTGGCGGCGAAGTAGCGGGCGGAAAATTCATTGATGCGTTACAAATGATAAAACGCCTTGTCAATATCGGTGATGCCAAGACACTGGCGTGCCACCCTGCTAGCACTACGCACCGACAGTTAAACGAAGAAGAGCGGCAACGCGCAGGCGTCAGCCTAGATCTAGTCAGGCTGTCCGTGGGTATTGAGCATGTTGACGATATTATTGCAGATATTCAGCAGGCGCTCGATGCTGCCCGCTAAACGTCTGCGGGGAGTGCTTCGCGCCCCATCAAAACGGCATGCGGATTAGCGCATGCCCTTGTCACGGTTAACCTTGGGTGCCCTTCATCGGTCACCCAAGGGCACCGCGGTTTTTGCTAACCTAGTGATTCATGTTCGGCTTGATTTCGCACGATCAAAAGGTCATCATCAATTCTTTTGATATTCACTTGTCGGCCCTGATCGCAAAAGTGCTATGAAAAAGTCTCTCGTGCAATGGTTTTTCGTGGCCTCGTGTCTTTGCGTATTTCTGGTAGCTTTTACCTTTTTTTGGGCGTCTTCTGCGCCTTGGTCAAATTCTGAAAAAAATCGAGTTATCAGGTTTCAATACCCAAGCACAAAGACTGCAGACGGAATTTATAGCGTGCTCACGTATAACTTAGGTTACTTGAGTGGCCACAAGAATAATCGTGCTTTGGTGCTCAAAGAAACGGACCACAGTCGTCACATGACGCACGTCAAAGCGGTCCTTGCTGACTTACAACCCGATATCCTAGCCTTCCAAGAAATCGATTATTTGGCGCAACGGTCTTTTGATGTTAATCAACAAAACAGTCTGGCAAAACTTGGATACAACGCCGTTGCGCAAGCCGTTAACTGGAATATCAACTACGTTCCCTTCCCTTTTGGACCGCCTTCGGTCAACTTTGGGCGCGTTGTTTCGGGGCAGTCGATACTGAGTAAATACCCAATAACCGGTCATGATCCGGTGGTCTTGGCGCGTGTAAAAAATACCCCGTTTTATCGTGATGCGTTCTATCTAGACCGGCTTGCGCAGGTCGCCATTATAGAACTCGACACTCGCGCAATTGCCATTATTAATGTCCATCTCGAGTCGTATGACCGATCCACCCGTGCGATTCACTTTGAACAGGTCATCGATCTGTATCAGAAGTACTCTAAAAAATACGCAACGCTACTGTTGGGGGACTTTAACAGCGACCCTCGGAACCCCAACGCCCTCGTCGAGCAACTGCTGCAGACGCCATCACTGGGCAATGCGGCTTTTAACCGAGAAAATATCCGAGCCACGTATCCATCACGTCGGCCAAACGAGCGCATTGATTACATTTTTTACGATCAAAAGCAGATCTTAGAGCTGAGCGCGCGAGTCGTCGAAGAGATGGAGTTCGCGTCAGATCATCTTCCAGTCTTGCTCACATTTACTTTCAAATAAACGAGCGGAACTGGGCGCGTTAACAGGGTAAGCGAAACATTCATGTATTGGACAGACGCAATGGACAGATACTGCGTCGTTTCATGTTCATGCTAACATAGGTTCTGAGTTTACCGCAGATCGAGAGGGCTCAGTGCGTTACATCTACAGCCTAATGTTTATCACCTCACTGGCAGTCAATGCGTATCTTTATATGCAAATTGAGACACTGAGCGGTACCCTGGAGCAACGCCCAAGTCCCACATCACCGTTGCTCTCTAGCATCGATCTTAGACTTACGCCACTAACGGGTGCTGAGGACATTCAGAAACTCGGGACCTTCCTGTCCGAAGGCGACTATGTGGCATCAACATCGCTGCTGGTCAAACACGAATCACTTCAGAGTCCGCATTTCGGTGACCTCAAAGAACAGGTCCTTTATTTTGCCGCTGAGACGATAGCCAGCCATGCTTTCAGTGATGCTGCTCGGTTACTCATCGCACTGCTGGAAGAGTATCCAGACGATATCGACGTTTTAGCTCAGCAGGTTTCGCTCCATGAAGCACAGGGTCACTTCGTAGACGCGATTACACTCGCTTACGACCTGCAATATCGAACCTTTGAGAGTAGCGCTAAAGATACCTTGCTAGGGCGCGCAAGAGCCCTAGCGCGCCGCGCAATTACGGCAACCAGCGCGCACAAGAATTGGGTGCGGACAGCCTCGCTGTGCGAGCTTGCGCTGTCGCTCGATCAACGCTTTGACTTCGCACAACTCCATTTAGCGCGCGCACACTTTGAGCAAGGTCATCTTGTGACGGCCAATAGTCATATCTCACCCCTCATCAACACGTCACAATGGCAGGAAGAAGCCCGTATATTGGCTCAGGCAATCGCTGTCGCACGCGTTGCTGATACCGCGATCCCGTTAATTGCAAAAAGGGATCAATTCATGGTTCGCACGCGGCTATCAGACGTTGCCGAAGTGACGCTGCTAATCGATACGGGAGCCAGTATTTGTACGTTATCCCAGGAAATTTTTTTATTGATAGAACCGCAAGTGAAGGCAACTTATATCCGCGACATTCGGTTAAATACCGCGGGAGGACCTGTAACCGCAAGTCTTTACAGCTTTTCCAGCCTGAGCGTTGCGGATTACCGAGTAACCGAGATTGAAGTTGCCGTCAACCCGCATTCAGCCGACGCATTCGATGGTCTGCTGGGTATGAATTTTTTATCGCTATTTGAATTTACGATCCATCAAAAAGATCAATATCTCACGCTGAAAAAGAAATCCTCGACCGCCGGATAAAGTCAATCTGCGATCGTGCTGCAGCAGACAACCGAAAGAACCTTGGCGTCTGAGTTGATCTTTATAGGCCGCGTCTTGCTATACTTTGCACGCATCAATTATCGTTGACTCATTATGCTGAAAAATTTATTTGCCTCAAAGTGCCACCATGCGGACCCTCTAGTCCGTGAGCAGGCCATCAAGAAAGAATTAGATCAGAATATCCTTGCAAGTATCGTCCAGAATGACCCATTAACGTCATTACGGAGTTTAGCGCTTGAACATTTGATCGATATAGAAATACTGAGTGCGATGCTCGCTACCGCCAAGAGCGGTGCCATATGGCTCGCCATTGCTTTCCGATTGAATGCGATTAATGCTCGGGAGGACGCGCTTCTCGTTGACTTCTCGCAGCGCATGAGCGAATGGGCCGTAGACGACATCGCGACAATCCTCTGCGCGCAGACAGATAATGAGCTAGCCTATCAAATGCTACTGGCTACAAAGATCCCAGATCTTGACTATCGAATTGCAATCAGCCAATTAAAAATTGATAGCCGACTCGCGGCCATCACCCAAATGAACACACTCGAAACTCTCAATAAAGTGCTAAAAAATACCAGCCAAAAACTGGTCATTCAAGCCTGCAAAGCGCGAATAGAGCACCTCCGAGACGCGCAAAAACATGCGCAACAAACGTATAAAGACGCGCAGCAGATTATTCATTTACTGCAGCAATTATCGAGTGATGGAATAGAAGACGCGTTTTACGCCACTCGTCTGGCACAACTCGAGCAGCGCTGGGCCGCCATCGATCATCGGGCGCTCAACACAATGGACACTGACACTGCTACCGACACTGCTACCGACACTGACACTGGTACCGACAGTTCAACGATGACGCACGCTTACCGAAGTGCTCTTGAGCGATGCCAGGTCGTACAAACCGATCAACAACAGCGACTTATCCGCCAAGCAGAAGAACAGCGACAGGCCGCTCTGCAAACCGAACTCTGCGAACAACTGCAAGCATTAACACGGCACGCAATGGATGTACCGCTATCTGCATCGGGTATCGAGCACCTCCAGGCGGCAAGCGCCGACCTAAACGCGCAGTGGCAACATTCACTAACCTGTGCAGAACCCAGTGCTGCTTGTAAAGAACACTATCTGCAGCAACAACAGTTACTGGCGGAACAATTTGACGCTTGGCGACGTCTCACAGACTTTGAGCACCAAGTGAAGGCCCTCTGCGTAATGCCACCAGAGGCGACTTACGAGGCACAACGGGATTGGCTAAAAAGTGCGCGTCGTATACAGTCTGGGATAAATTGGCCGAACGAATTACAACGACCCCGCTCGCTATCAGATGCACGCGATATGATTGCTAATGTGGACAAAAAGCAGCGAACAGTCAGCCAGCAAGCCAACAAAAAAGTACAGGCGATCCGTCAGAAAATCGTTACGCTTCAGCGCCATTGCCAGAACCGAGATCTGGCTGCGGCCAATAAATTAGCAGCGGAACTAGAAGAACACGTTGCCGGCATCCCAGAGGAATTACGCACACCTCTTGAACGTAAATACGGCGCTGTGCAAGAGCAATTAAATGAACTTCGCGACTGGCACGTGTTTGCTACCGAGCCAAAAAAAGATCAACTGTGCGAAGCAATGGAAGCTCTGTGCATTGACGTTCTTGAACCCCTCGAGCAGGCTAAACGTATCCGGGCGCTAGAAGAAGATTGGCGAAAACTAACAGCCTCGCATGCTCTGACCGAGGATGACAAAGCACTCCGTTTTCGTGCAGCAAGACATACCGCTTTCAAACCATGTCAAACGTACTATGACGAGCAAAATCAGATTAAAACAGCGCATTACAACCAGCGTGAAGCGCTTCTGGGTGAAATTGAAAACGGATTGCAGGCAGTCGCGACGCCAATCAAAGAGGAGGATTCTCCGGAACAGCATGAAACGCCTGTCGATTGGCGCCAGTTGGATAAAGATCTGTTACGCATTCAACGGGAATGGGACAAACTGTTGCCTGTCCCCGAGAAAAACCGCCGCCAACAAGAAGCTCGCTACGAGCGCGCGAGTCGTCGGTTACGCCATGCCATCAATAGCGTCAAACAACGCAATTTGCAAACGCGCCGAGAACTTGTCACACAGGCAGAGAAACTCCTCACAGAAACAAATCCGCCTGCGTCGATTGACCAAATAAAGGAACTACAGCGCCAGTGGAAAGACGCCGGAATGACCTTCCATAAAGCCGATCGCGAACAATGGAAATTGTTCCGAGGGCTACTAGATCAGGTTTTCGCGAATCGCGATCAAGCAAAGCGCGCACATACCGATGAGCTGACGAAAAAGGCTCAACAACTCACAGAACTTATCTCCCAGATCGATCGACTTCGGTCTCTTTCCGATGCTGAACTAAAGATCAGCCATACTGAGTTTGTGCGGCTTTACAGTAGCTGGGATACACAGACTGAATTACCTCGCGAGACTGCAAAACAACTCCTCAAGCGCTTTGAGGTCAGTGGCCAAAAATATCGTAAGCACTATGCGGGTATTAAGCAGCGAGCGTCACAAACGTCATTTCGATCGTTACTGCAAGGCGCCGATATTTTGTCAGAGGCCGAAGCAAAATTTCTGGAAGGTTCAGATGACAGTATGACTAAAAGCCAGCTTGATGATCTTGCTCAGAGTCTCGACGACCTCGACTGTGACGCCGAAGGGGCCGCGCTATTGGCTAAGCGATTGGAGCAACTTACCACGGCACGCGCTAGATCTGTGAATGTGGAAGGCGCTGAACAACTACAATCCATCGCTCTGGAATGTGAAATCATGCTAGGGATTGATTCGCCCGCATCCGAGAAAAGCGCACGCATGCAATTGCAGCTGCAACGTTTGCAAAAGGGCTTAGGACAGGCTACCAGCCCGAGTCAGCACCGTACTGAAGTACTAAAGGCAACACATCGCTGGATCGCAGTGAACTTGATAAAACGAAACTCGCGTACAACCCTAGAAGTCCGCCGCGAAAAAATCTTTTCTGCAGTGGGTCTCTAGCTCACCAGCCTGTCCAATGACGATCATGTAGAGAGACGCGCTCTAACGAGATAGATTCCCCATCTGCGTTGAAGCGCACCCGCCGCCTCGAGTTTGCTCTATTAGCAGAGGAATATGCGCACCGAAACCAGCATATAACTGTATATATATACAGTTATATGCTAACCTCCACACATGAATTATGCCGAATTGCATTGCATTAGCCACTACAGTTTTTTACGCGGTGCCTCACATCCCGCCGATTTGGTCAAAACCGCTAAAATGCTCGGCTACACAGCTTTAGCCATAACCGATGAGTGTTCTTTGGCCGGCGTTGTTAAAGCCTATGTAGCCGCCAAAAAATACGATTTACAACTGATCATTGGTAGTGAGTTTAAAATCGATAACCACCGCCTCATAGCTTTAGTGAGCAACCCACAGGCCTACCGCGAATTATCAGCACTCATTACCCTAGCCCGCCGACGGAGCGCCAAAGGTGAATATCATGTTCGCTGGATTGATATACAACATAATTTACGCAGTGGTTTACTGATCTGGTTACCTTCGCAAGACCTTGAGGACGACACCCAAAAAGTCAAACAATTAGCCTCGTCGTTTGCAGGCCGCTTATGGATTGGCATCGAACATGTATTGAGCGGAGACGACACGGCAAACTACAACTATCGACGTAATCTCTCTGCACTCTGGCAAGTCCCACTGGTTGCCTGTGGTGATGTACACATGCACACCAAGCAGTGTCAGGCGCTTCAGGATACCCTAACAGCCATTCGCCACAACTGCTCTGTTATGGAACTAGGTAACAAGCGTTTTGCTAATGCAGAACGTCGCCTGCGCAGTCTTTCACTGCTCAAAAACCTTTATCCGCCAGCCCTACTAGCCGAAACAGTCGCTATTGCGGAACGCTGTCATTTTCATCTCGACCAATTACGCTACGATTATCCGTCAGAAATTGTTCCTAAAAATTTAATGCCAACATGCCACCTGCGCCACCTCGTTGAAGCGGGCATACGACAACGGTGGCCACAAGGAACTGATCCCATAGTACGCAAGCAAATTGACCACGAACTGCAAGTGATTGCTGAGCTCGGTTATGAGTGCTATTTTCTCACTGTTCACGACATCGTCGACTTTGCCCGCAGTCGTAATATTCTGTGTCAGGGTCGTGGGTCAGCGGCAAATTCTATCGTCTGCTATTGTCTGTTCATTACCGAAGTGTCACCTGAGCAAATCGCTTTACTGTTCGAACGTTTTATCTCAAAAGAGCGGAATGAGCCACCCGATATCGATATCGATTTTGAGCATGAACGTCGCGAAGAGATCATCCAGTACATCTATAAAAAATACACCCGTGAACGTGCTGCCATTGCCGCCACCGTGATTACTTACAGACCACGTAGTGCGGTGCGAGATGTCGGCAAGGCTCTTGGACTTGACCCACTCTTTATCGAACAACTCAGTCATTCTATGTCTTGGTGGGAACGGCGTGAAGATCTCACTGAGCGTTTTAAAGCGCAGGGTTTAGATCAAACAGGCCGCCTCGCAAATTATTTTTATCGCTTATTACAAGAAATTATCGGCACGCCACGGCATTTGTCCCAGCATGTCGGCGGATTTATTATCACTGATCACCCAGTCAGCACTCTAGTGCCTGTAGAAAACGCCAGCATGCCAGAGCGAACGGTGATTCAGTGGGATAAAGAAGACATTGAAGCCTTGGGGCTTTTAAAGATCGATATTTTGGCCCTTGGCATGCTCAGCGCAATACGCCGTTGCTTAGCGCTTATTGAAAAACACCAAGGGCAGACTCTTTCGATGCAAACCCTACCCAAAGACGATACGGCAACTTATAACATGCTCTGTAACGCTGACAGTGTTGGCGTCTTTCAGATCGAATCGCGCGCTCAGATGGCTATGCTACCCCGTCTGCGACCACGTTGTTTTTATGACCTCGTCATTGAGATCGCTATCGTTCGTCCGGGCCCCATTCAAGGCGGCATGGTGCATCCTTACCTACGCCGCCGACAAGGTTTAGAAGATATCCATTACCCCAGCGCCGAAATTAAAGATGTCCTCGAACGCACATTGGGAATTCCGGTCTTTCAGGAGCAGGTCATCCGACTGGCGATGGTCGCCGCAGGGTTTTCGGGCGGTGAGGCAGACCAGTTACGGCGCGCTATGGCAAGTTGGGGTAAAAACAGTCATCTCAACCGCTTTGAAGAGCGATTAATTAAAGGCATGCTCGAACGCGGTTACTCTATGGACTTTGCGCAACGTCTATACAAGCAAATTCAAGGGTTTGGAGTTTACGGTTTTCCGGAGTCACACTCAGCCAGTTTTGCACTGTTAGCCTATGTCTCCGCTTGGTTGAAATGCCACTATCCGGCAGCCTTTTACTGTGCACTTCTCAATAGTCAACCCATGGGTTTTTATAGCCCATCACAATTGGTACAAGATGCACGCCGGCACCACATTCACATAGCGCCGATTGACGTCAATCGCAGCGACTGGGACCACAGTCTAGAAAAAAGTCCGCATCATCAAGACCAGCCGACACTCCGCTTAGGTTATCGATTAATTAAGGGTATGTCCCAATCTGTCGGACAGCGCATTAGCGCCTCACGTCGCTCGCCCACGGGAACACAGCAACCCTTCGTCCATCTTCAAGATTTAACACAAAGAGCTAACGTATCGAAAGCCCAGCTAACGCTATTAGGCGCAGCAGGCGCACTTGACTCACTGACAGGAAACCGTCGACAAGGACACTGGAACATACTCGCCATGACCCATAATAGCCCACTTTTGGACACCGACGATGGCATTAAAGGAACCTCTAGAAGGGGCTCCTCAACACGCATATCTGACGATAGAAACAACGATCACTTACCCCCGCTGGATGAAATGCAACAACTGTATGGAGATTACAAAAGTACGGGCTTAACGCTGGGTCGTCATCCGATGAGCCTGCTAAGAGAGCGATTTCCAATCTTTGCCCGCTGTAAGAGGCATACTGATTTAAGTGCCTTGGGTCACCGGCGCTTTGTACGTGTTGCGGGCCTTGTAACAGGTCGGCAACGTCCGGGCACTGCGTCTGGCGTTATCTTTCTCACTCTGGAGGACGATACCGGAAACAGTAATATCGTGATCTGGAAGAATCTGCAGCAGCGTTGTCATAAAGCCTTATTAACGGCGCAACTGCTGATCGTAAAAGGCGTTATTGAAACGGAGGGGTCGGTGATTCATGTAATTGCCCACGATCTCACAGACTGCAGTGAACTGCTTTATCAAACAGACATACGTTCTCGAGACTTTCACTGAAATTGTTTCATCTGGTGCAGACAGATATAAAAAAACCGCCTTTAGGCGGTCTTTTTATATCTGTCTCGCGACTTACCAGCCCGTCACTTCTTTCAAACCCTCGCCAATATCAGCAAGACTGCGAACCGTCTTAACCCCCGCGTCATGAAGGGCCGAAAATTTCTCTTCTGCCGTCCCAGTGCCCCCAGATATGATTGCTCCCGCATGCCCCATCCGCTTACCCGCAGGCGCTGTCACACCGGCAATATATGAAACCGTCGGCTTACTAACATGCGTTTTAATGAAAGCCGCTGCCTCTTCTTCTGCTGTACCGCCAATCTCACCGATCATCACAATCGCTTCCGTTTCGGGGTCTTTCTCAAAAAGCTCCAAGATATCGATAAAACTCGAACCCGAAATGGGATCACCACCAATACCCACGCAAGTGGACTGCCCAAATCCGTAATCGGTCGTCTGCTTCACCGCCTCATAGGTCAACGTACCCGAACGAGAGACAATACCCACCTTGCCGGGCAGATGGATATGGCCCGGCATAATACCAATTTTACACTGCCCGGGCGTTATCACCCCAGGGCAATTAGGACCAATCAAGCGAACACCCAATTGGTCACAGACTACTTTACAATCGAGCATATCTAGCGTGGGTATACCTTCGGTAATACAGACAATCAATTGAATGCCGGCTTGTGCGGCTTCCAAGATAGAATCTTTGCAGAACGGCGCTGGCACATAGATCACAGACGCATCAGCACCCGTCTGCGCTACCGCCTCAGCCACCGTGTTATAGACCGGCAGATCAAGATGCGTCGAGCCACCTTTCCCAGGGGTTACCCCGCCCACCATTTGAGTTCCATATGCAATGGCTTGTTCCGAATGGAATGTGCCCTGCCCGCCAGTAAAACCCTGACAAATAACCTTGGTTGTGCCGTCGATTAAAATTGCCATTGTTAACGTCCCTCCGCGGCTGTAACAACTTGTTTTGCTGCATCCGACAAGCTGGTTGCAGCAATAATATCGAGTCCTGATTCGGCTAATTTTTGCGTTCCAATATCAGCGTTATTACCCTCGAGCCTCACCACAACGGGCACCGACACACCCACTTCTTGCACCGCCCCAATCACTCCATCGGCAATCAGGTCGCAACGCACAATACCTCCAAAAATGTTGATCAAAACCGCTTTTACTTTGTCATCAGAAAGAATGATTTTAAAAGCCTCAACCACTCGATCTTTTGTCGCGCCACCGCCCACATCAAGAAAGTTGGCTGGGCTACCGCCATGCAGCTGCACGATATCCATAGTACCCATTGCCAAACCGGCGCCATTCACCATGCATCCGATACTGCCATCTAATGCCACATAGTTTAGATCCCAAGCAGCAGCATGTGCTTCCCTAGCATCATCTTGCGATGGGTCATGCATTTCCTTGAGGGCTGGCTGCCGGTACATCGCATTGCTGTCAATCACGACTTTTGCGTCCAAGCAATGCAGATTGCCCTCGCCAGTAATGACTAGTGGGTTAATTTCCAAAAGGGCTAAATCGCGTTCTTTAAACATTTTCGCTAATCCCATAAAAATCGCTACGAACTGTTTAATCTGAACGCCTTCCAGCCCCAGTCTGAAGGCTAAGTCACGCCCCTGGTAAGGCTGCGCACCCGTCGTTGGGTCGATACTCGCCTTAAGTATTTTTTCAGGCGTCTCATGGGCGACTTTTTCAATCTCTACCCCACCTTCAGTTGACGCCATAAACACAATGCGCCGTGTCGCACGATCTACGACCGCACCGAGGTATAACTCACTGGCGATATCTGTGCAGGTCTCCACTAAGATTCGACTAACGGGCTGTCCCCCCGCATCCGTCTGGTAGGTCACCAGATTTTTCCCTAACCAGCGACGAGAGAATTCTTCAATATCAGATTTTGAACTCACTAACTTAACACCGCCTGCTTTGCCGCGCCCTCCCGCATGCACCTGAGCTTTAACAACCCAGTTGTCACCGCCAATCACGTCCGCGGCCGCAATGGCCTCTTGAACCGTCTCAGCAGCAACGCCCTCAGATACGGGTAGACCATACTCTGCAAATAACTGCTTTCCCTGATATTCGTGCAGGTTCATAGTTTGATTCCTGTTGATTAATAATTACTAAACATTACCCGCCAGAATCGGCGGATAATACGACGGCTGTCACTTTATCCGCGCTTTCGATTGGCTTTGTGGATAGCGTTTCCATTCACTGCGAGCGCCGCTTCGTGGACGGTCTCTGACAACGTTGGGTGACCAAACACGGTCATACCCAAGTCCTCTGAACTAGAGCCAAATTCCATTGCAATCGCAACCTGCTGCACTAGGTCTGCAGCACTTGGACCAACAATATGACAACCCAAAACGCGATCACTGTTTGCATCCGCTATGATCTTTACCATGCCATCGGTGTCATTCGCTGCTAACGCGCGACCACTGGCAGCAAATGGGAATGTACCCACATTGTAGGGCACCCCAGACGCCTTGACCTGTTCTTCTGTCTCACCCACCGAAGCCACCTCCGGATGCGTATATATCACGTTTGGCACGATCGCATAATTGAGTTGTGCGCTGTGGCCTGCAATCCGTTCGGCCACCATAACACCCTCCTCTGATCCCTTGTGAGCCAACATCGGACCGCGCACTAAATCGCCAACAGCATAGACACCAGGCACACCGGTCTCGCACTGCTCATTCACGGGTATGGTGCCCCTCTCATCGAGTTGGATACCGCTGTCATCAGCAAACAAACCTGTGGTGTACGCTCGACGTCCCACACAAACAATTAATTTATCAAACACTTCCGTATGCTCTGATCCTTCGGTTGTCCGGTAATTTACATGGACTTCACCATCATTAATTTGCGTACCGACGACGCGCGCGCCAAGCCGGATATCCAAACCCTGCTTGGTAAAAATCTTGAGTGTTTCACGCGCAATACCTTTGTCCATAATAGACAGAAATTCGTCCAAAGCCTCTAACAAAACGACTTCCGAGCCGAGCCGAGCCCAAACCGAGCCTAATTCCAAACCAATCACGCCAGCCCCAATCACGCCCAAACGTCTCGGCACAGTCTCTATCTCCAACGCACCAGTCGAATCGACGATTAAGCTACCATCCACGGGCGCCATCGGTATTTCGATCGGCAAAGATCCTGACGCTAAAATCACATGCCCGCCATTGAGCACCGAAATAGCTCCAACATGAGAGGTAAATTCCACCTGTTTGTTGGCGAGCAACTTACCTGTTCCATAAAGACCTGTCACACCATTCGCTTTGAAAAGCTGGCCGATGCCACCCGTCAATTGCGACACAATTTTTTCCTTGCGCGCCATCATCGCGCCAATGTCAATAGACACTTCAGACGTGCTGATGCCGTGCACTGCTAGCTCTTTCTTCGTATCGTGGAAGCGGTGTGAGCTGTCCAAAAGGGCTTTTGAAGGAATGCACCCGACATTTAAGCAGGTGCCTCCGTTAATTCCGCGACCATCTTTGGACCGCCACTTTTCGATACAGGCAACCGACATGCCTAATTGCGCCGCTCGAATCGCTGCCACATAGCCCGCTGGGCCGCTACCAATGACTATCACATCAAAATTTTCAGACATTAATGTTCCTTAACAAGGGTTTATACCCTAAATCTCAAGAAGAATCTTAGCCGGATCTTCGATCAATTCCTTAATCGTAACCAAAAATCGAACGGCCTCTTTTCCATCAATTAATCGATGATCGTAAGAGAGTGCAAGATACATCATCGGTCGAATCACCACTTCGCCGTCGACTGCGAT
The DNA here is from genome assembly GCA_913031145.1 of uncultured Cellvibrionales bacterium. Lineage (GTDB taxonomy): Bacteria > Pseudomonadota > Gammaproteobacteria > Pseudomonadales > Porticoccaceae > TMED48. The sequence goes on from CAJWCO010000007.1 coordinate 36,230, forward strand.
GGGACGTTGCTGTACTTTGTGCATACCAAGAATCGCGGTTTGTGGCGGATTAATGATCGGCGTCGATATCAGGGACCCGTAAACTCCGCCGTTGGTGATGGTAAAGGTCCCACCCGTCATTTCATCAATTGTCAGTTTTCCGTCTCGCGCCTTCCCCGCAAACTCAGTAATTCCATTTTCGACGGATGCAATACTCATGTTTTCTGCATTGCGCAACACCGGCACCACTAAACCACGCTCGGTTGACACCGCCACACCAACATCCTGATAGCCGTGATAAACAATATCTTTTCCGTCAATCGATGCATTCACCAACGGAAATCGCTTGAGAGCCTCAACCGCCGCCTTAACAAAGAACCCCATATAGCCGAGCCGCGTCCCGTCATGCATTTTTGTAAACTCAGTTTGATATTGCGCTCTCAAACCCATCAACGAAGACATATCCACTTCATTGAACGTGGTCAGCGATGCCGTAGTGTGTGTTACCTCTAACAAGCGTTCAGAGATTCTCGACCGCATCCGCGTCATCGCAACTCGGCGCTCGATTCGATCACCCAGTCGGGGCTCTTCTTCTTTCTCGCCGACAACAGGACTAGAAGGCGCTGCAGTCGGCGCGTAGTTAACAATATCTTCTTTGGTGATACGCCCGCCCTTCCCAGTGCCCGCGACCTCATCTAAGTTAATGCCGCGTTCGTCCGCAAGCTTCTTCGCAGACGGATTTACCATGCCTGTGGAAGCATCAGGCAGTTGTTCGCCCATGGGCGCTGAGTCTTCTGCTTGCTCTATGGGCGCTGCCGCTCCCGCCTCAATCAACGCTACCAATTCATTACTCACCACGATATCCCCTTCCTTCTTGAGGATATCGACCAATTTTCCAGTGGCGGGCGCTACCACTTCGAGAACGACCTTGTCGGTCTCGATCTCCATAATAAGCTCATCCCGAGTCACAGAATCGCCTACTTTTACATGCCAAGTGGACAATGTTCCCTCTTGTACTGATTCTGGGTAACTCGGTGCCTTAATTTCTATGGCCATTAATCTGTTCCTAGGTTGTCTCATTAATAGTCAATGCTTTGTCAATAAATGCGGCTTGCTCTTCCACATGCACCGACATATAGCCTGAAGCGGGGGCCGCCGAGCCTTTACGCCCGACATAAGTAAGCTCTATGTCTGGCTTGTGCCGACTGAGTGCATTGCGCATGTGGTGTTGACTGCTATACCACGCACCCTGATTCATCGGCTCCTCTTGACACCACACGGCTTCACGCAAATTCACCATACCCTTTAATACATCATCTAGCTCTGTGTCGGGGAATGGGTACAACTGCTCTAAACGCACCAGCGAAATATTGCTAATACCGCGCGCCTGTCGCTCTTCATTAAGATGATAATAGACCTTGCCCGAGCACAGAACTAAGCGCTGCACCTGTGCCGCATCAACCGCAGAATCAGGCATCACTGTCTTGAAAGAGCCGCTAACAAGGTCTTCTAAGGACGAAACAGCCTGTTTGTGTCGCAGAATCCACTTAGGACTCATAATAATCAAGGGGCGACGCATAGGCCGAATCGCTTGACGCCGTAATAAATGGAAAATCTGCGCTGGCGTCGTTGGAATACAAATTTGCATGTTATGCTCGGCACAAAGTTGCAAGAAACGCTCGAGCCGAGCCGAGGAATGCTCCGGCCCCTGACCTTCAAAACCATGTGGTAACAGCATCGTAAGTCCTGATAATCGACCCCACTTATGCTCTCCACTAGCAATAAATTGATCAATCACGACTTGAGCGCCATTAGCAAAATCGCCGAACTGAGCCTCCCAAACCACAAGCCCTGTAGGCATTGTGGTTGAATAGCCGTATTCGAATGCGAGCACCGCCTCTTCAGAAAGCAAAGAGTCATAAAGTTCGAAGCGCACGTCTTTACTCGCAAGTTGTTGCAAAGGAACATAGTCTTTGTTGTCGTTTTGACCTACGACGACCGCATGCCGATGCGAAAAGGTACCGCGCCTGACGTCTTGACCCGTAAACCGAATTGGATAGCCCTGCTCGATCAAAGAACCATAGCTGAGCAGTTCCGCCATTCCCCAGTTTAAAGGCAACTCACCGGCGGCCATCTTACGTCGATCGTCGTACAACTTGGCCACTTGCCGCTGCACTTGCACATTCTCAGGAATCTGTGTGATGACGTCAGCGACTTTCTGGATAAGCGACAACGGTGCCCGTGTATCCCCGGGCGCGCGCCACTGGTGTCCAAGATACGGCGCCCAATCGACAAATAAACCATGATCGGGCTCGCTCACTAAGTTGTGCACCACAAACTCTCCGCGATCGAGACTCGAGCGATATCGATTGGTCATCTCTTCAGCCTGCTCAAGACTCAAAACGCCCTCTTGAATCAGTTTTTGCGCATAGAACGAACGTGTGGTCGGGTGATTGCGAATTGCTTTGTACATCAGTGGCTGAGTGGAAGACGGCTCATCTGTTTCGTTGTGGCCTCGACGTCGATAACAGACTAAATCGATTACAATATCTTTACCAAACTCATACCGGTAATCCATCGCCAACATGGCCGCAAACATCACCGAGTCGGGGTTGTCCCCGTTTACGTGAAGTATCGGCGCCTGAACCATCTTCGCGACATCTGTACAATATTCGGTCGAGCGAGCATCATCTTGTCGACTGGTGGTAAACCCTACCTGATTATTGATGACCACATGAATCGTGCCGCCCGTCTTGTAAGCTCGCGTCTGCGAGAGCTGGAGGGTTTCCATCACAACCCCCTGCCCTGCAAATGCCGCATCGCCATGCAAGAGAATCGGTACAACTTTTTCTCCCGACTCATCATTCCGACGGTCTTGTCGAGCGCGCGCTGACCCAATAACAACGGGGCAAGAAATCTCTAAATGCGACGGATTAAAGCCCAACGCCAAGTGCAACTCACCCCCCGGGGTCATGACATTCGAAGAGAATCCTTGGTGGTACTTCACGTCGCCTGAGGTATTCACGAGGCGTTTTCCCTCGAACTCCTCAAACATTTCCGCAGGATTTTTACCGAGAATATTGACCAACACATTTAAACGCCCACGGTGCGCCATCGCCATCACGATTTCTTTACAGCCATACTCTCCAGAGCGCCGAATTAAACAGTCAAGCATTGGAATCAAGCTCTCGCCGCCCTCCAAGCCAAACCGCTTAGTTCCGGGATAGCGCGAGTCAAGGTGCTTTTCTAGACCCTCGGCAGCTGTTAAGCGATTTAGGACATCGATTCTTGCCGCATCATCATAGGTTGGTTTCGACCGCACACTTTCGAAGCGCTGCGCAAGCCATTGTTTTTCCGCAAACGACGTAATATGCATGAACTCAGGGCCCAAATTTCCGCAGTACGTCTCTTCGAGCGTCTCAATGATTTCACGTAGCGTCGCCTCATCTTTGCCAATGTGCATTGGCGATGTCTGAAATGTGGTATCAAGGTCGGCGGGTGTCAGTCCGTGAAAATGCAATTCCAGATCTTGAACATGCTGACGTTCCATCAGCGCAAGCGGATCTAGGCTAGCTTTTTGGTGTCCTCTAAATCGATATGCACTGATCAATTGAACCACGCGCACTTGCTTGCGCTCGTGCTGTAAATAGATGCCGCCAGAGCCTGGCGCTGGTGTAGGTCTCGCTTTGCGGCGCCCGAGCAACTCAAAATGCTGCACGATCGTTGCATGCGACACGTCAGATTGAACGCCACCATTTAGCTTTGGAAGCTCGTCAAAGAACCCGCGCCATTCCGCTGGAACAGCGTCGCGCTCATGCAAATAGTTGTCGTATAAGTCTTCGATGTAAGCGGCGTTTCCACCAGAAAAATGGGAGGAGCGCAGGAATTGCTCCATTAGACCCTCAGACATTCACTCTGACCCCTGTGGAATTGCACGGCGGTTAACTTCCGAACATGTTGACTCGCGACGATGCGAGCCCACAAATTAAACCCTATGTTGCGCTTCTAATCAACATATTGCGGATGTGCCCGATGGCACGCGTCGGGTTCAATCCCTTGGGACAAACCTGAACGCAGTTCATAATACCATGACAACGAAAAACACTAAAGGGATCATCGAGTTTTGCTAGTCTCTCTTCCGTTGATGTATCACGAGTGTCGGCAAGAAACCGGTAGGCCTGCAAGAGCCCAGAGGGCCCGATGAATTTATCGGGATTCCACCAAAATGAAGGGCAAGCCGTCGAGCAGCAAGCGCATAAGATACACTCATAAAGGCCATCTAATTTGGCGCGTTCTTCTGGGGATTGCAGACGTTCAATAGCTGGGGCGGGCGTATTATTGACGAGGTAGGGCTGGATTTTCTCGTATTGGGCATAAAACTGACCCATGTCAATGACGAGATCTCTAATCACCGGCATGCCGGGGAGCGGCCGGATCACTAGCTTATTGTTTTTGACCGCTTGCGATAAGGGCGTAATACAGGCCAGGCCATTCTTACCTGAAATATTCATTCCGTCAGAACCGCAAACGCCCTCGCGACACGACCGCCTGTACACCAGTGTCGGATCGCTTGCCTTGAGCTTTTCAAGGACGTCTAGCACCATGACATCCCTGCCCTGCGCGTCGAACTCAAAATCTTGCATGTAAGGTTGATCGTCTGCTTCTGGGTTATAACGATAAATACTGACTGTAAGCATAGAAAAAATTCCTCTGTTATGCCATGCCTTGTGGATCAATAAGTACGAATTGCGGGCGCAAACGGCTCGCGGGTTTTCAACGTAAAGTTGACGTCGCGCTTGCCCACCCGTTTATCGTCCGGGTAAAAAACTGAATGACATAACCAGTTGACGTCATCACGCTCTTGAAAATCCTCTCGAGCATGCGCTCCACGACTCTCGGTGCGCGCTTCTGCCGAAACCGCCGTAGCCTCCGCAACAGCATAAAGATTGTGCAACTCAAGTACTTCTATTCGCGCGGTATTAAACGCATTCGTTTTGTCGTCAAGCGCAACATTGTCGATTCGGTGCTTTAGCGCGTTGAGCTTGGCAATTCCATCTTTCATATAGTCACCGCGGCGAAAAACACCGAAGTAATTCTGCATAATAGTCTGTAATTCGGCACGGAGGACGGACGCCTGCTCCCCTCCGGTGGAACTATTAAGCCGGTTTAAACCGTGCATTGCCGCCGCGATATCGGACTCACGCGGATCCCGCAAATCAACGCCCTCTCGCAGTGTTTTCTCTATGAACATACCCGACGCTCGACCAAACACGACGAGATCAAGAAGCGAATTTCCGCCTAACCGGTTTGCACCATGCACTGACACACAGGCAGCCTCACCACACGCATAAAACCCAGCAATGACTTGATCATTACCCTCCGAATCTATAGTAATCGCTTGGCCGTTCACGTTGGTCGGAATCCCGCCCATCATATAATGGCAGGTAGGCACTACAGGTATCGGCTCCACTACTGGATCCGCGTGGGCGAACGTCCGGGATAATTCGAGAATGCCAGGTAATTTTGCGTTCAAAGTTTCCTCACCCAAATGGTCGAGCTTTAGGTAGACGTGATCGCCGTTCTCGCCACACCCACGCCCCTCAAGAATCTCTAACACCATAGAGCGAGCCACCACATCACGGCCGGCTAAATCTTTCGCGTTGGGCGCATAGCGCTCCATAAAGCGCTCGCCCGACTTGTTAATCAGATACCCGCCTTCACCTCGGCAGCCTTCGGTCACTAAGGTTCCAGCGCCCGCTATGCCTGTGGGGTGAAACTGCCACATTTCGATATCTTGAACAGGGAAGCCAGCACGCAAAGCCATGCCTATGCCGTCACCCGTGCAAATGTGCGCATTGGTGGTCGACGCGTAAATTCGCCCAGCGCCGCCGGTCGCAAATACCGTCGCCTTAGATTTAACAAAGACCTCTTCACCCGTCTCGATATCAATGGCAACGACGCCGACAACCGCGTTATCCTCGTTCTTGACCAAGTCGACCGCGAACCATTCATTTAAAAATACTGTATTGTTTTTGAGATTACCTTGGTAAAGCGTGTGAAGCAGCGCGTGGCCCGTGCGATCTGCGGCCGCACAGGTTCTAGCCGCCTGACCACCGCGACCAAAATCCTTGGATTGCCCTCCGAAAGGGCGCTGATAGATGCGCCCATTTTCGCATCGTGAAAACGGCAGTCCCATGTGCTCAAGCTCAAACACTGCCTCTGGACCTGTCGCGCACATGTACTCAATCGCTTCTTGATCACCAATAAAGTCAGAGCCCTTTATCGTGTCGTACATGTGCCATTGCCACTGATCATCTGGGTCATCGCTGGCGATCGCGCATGTAATGCCCCCCTGCGCTGAAACTGTGTGCGACCGGGTCGGGAACACCTTGGTGATTACCGCTGTTTTGTAACCAGACTGAGCCAACTGCAGCGCCGCACGCATACCAGAGCCCCCGCCACCAACAATCACCGCGTCAAAACTCATTGTTTTCATGTTGTTACATTCCCCACAAAATATCGATAGCCCAAACCACGTAAAGCAGTGTGATCGTGATCATGCTCAACTGAAAAAATATACGCACTATGGTTGCCTTTGGGCCAATCAATCGCACAGTGACATAGTCGGTAAATACGCACCACATACCGATCCATGCGTGCGCCGCTATCGACAAAATGGTCATCAAGCTAAACATCCGCATGGGTAGCGAGCTATGAAGCCCTCGCCATTGCTCATAGCTAAGATCTGGATTTACCATCAAGTAAGCGGTGATAAAGATAACGTAAGCGGTCATTACGGCGGCTGCAACACGCTGCAACATCCAATCGGAAAGACCACTGCGACCTAGGCTTGTAATAGAAGTTACCATATAAAAATCCAGCCTCCAATTGACAAAATGAGGGCAGTCGCCACCGCTGCCGCTATCTTGGCAGTCAGTTGGCCACTCTCGAAGTTTTCACCATAGCCCATGTCCATCACCAAATGGCGCAAGCCCATCACCATGTGATAGGCCAACGCTGAGAGACAGGCCCACACTACAAACTGCATTAATGGACTGCCAAACATGTTGCCCACCCACTCAAAACCCTGATCGGACGTCAAACTCGTCTCAAGAAGCCATAAAAAAATAGCGACTGAAAAGAACAGCGCGACGCCTGAGACACGGTGCAAGATAGATACGTAGGATGTGATAGGTAATCGGAAGGTACTAACGTCAAGGTTGACAGGTCGTTTCTTGGTCACTCGGAGGTTTCCTCACGGACATTATGCTTGGGAAGTTGGCTTAAACGAACGGCTGGTCGCGAATACCATAACGCTACCACCAGCTTGAGAATGCGGAGTATAGTGGTGTATTCGACACATTTCAATTGCCGGTGCCGCGCCCTTGCCAGTACCCTTAGTCGCTTTTCGGCTAATTTGCGCATTCGGGCGATACCCGCGTCAAGCCGTTTTAGATCGAACGCATTTTATGCATTAAAAGAGGCGTGTTGGTAAGCTCGAAGTGGACCGTATTGCATAAAACCCAACCCGCTTGGCGTGCGTTGCGGTTGACAATACAGTCGGAACATCTATAGTTGGCGGCCGATAGAAAAGTTCTAAGTTCCCCCCTTACGTTAAGGAATCGACTATGACGAAACGCAGTGCCACTCTGATTATTGACGGTCAACCGCACATCGAACTACCTATGCATTCAGGCACGCTCGGACACGATGTCATTGATATTGGATCATTGGGAGACCACAACGTTTTTACCTACGACCCGGGCTTCTCTGCAACGGCGGCCTGTCAGTCAGACATCACCTATATTGACGGGGAAAAAGGGGTCCTGCTGCACCGTGGTTACCCGATCGAAGTGCTCGCCGAAAAGTCCGACTATCTGGAGACCTGCTATTTACTGTTTGAAGGATATTTGCCGACAGCTGATCAAAAGGCCGATTTCGAAAAAACGATTCGATACCACACCATGGTGAATCGCTCGATGGAGCAATTTATAAGTGGATTTCGATACGACGCCCATCCAATGGCGATGTTGTGCGGTCTTGTGGGAGCCATGTCTTCTTTTTATCATGACTCTTTGGATATCACAAATCAGCAGCACCGCACAATTTCCGCTCATCGTCTCATTGCCAAAATGCCTACGATGGCGGCCATGTGTCACAAGCACTTCATAGGGCAACCCTACATCTATCCAGACAACTCACTGTCCTATGCAGAGAACTTTTTACATATGATGTTTTCTACGCCCTGCGAAGATTATCCGGTGCATCCAGCCCTAACGCGTGCCATGGACAGAATTTTTTTACTGCATGCTGATCATGAACAAAATGCCTCAACCTCAACCGTTCGGCTCGCCGGATCCTCGGGAGCCAATCCCTTCGCCTGTATCGCAGCGGGAATTGCCGCGCTTTGGGGACCTGCTCATGGGGGCGCTAACGAAGCGGTGTTGAATATGCTTAGTGAGATTGGCGATGAGAAAAATATCCCCAAATTTGTACTCAAAGCCAAAGACAAAAATGATCCGTTTAGGCTGATGGGCTTTGGCCATCGTGTGTATAAAAATCACGACCCACGGGCGACAGTGATGCGCGAAAGTTGCAACGAGGTACTGACGGTGTTGGGCTTGGAGAACGATCCATTGTTCAAACTTGCCAAAAAGCTCGAGCAGTTCGCTCTAGAAGACGACTACTTTATTTCCAAAAAACTCTATCCCAATGTCGACTTTTACTCGGGCATTATCCTCAAAGCGCTCGGCATACCGGTCGAAATGTTTACGGGTATTTTCGCAACTGGCCGCACCGTCGGTTGGGTCTCTCACTGGAACGAAATGATTACTAATGCCTATCGGATTGGTCGCCCCCGGCAGCTATACACTGGACCTGCCCTTCGAGATTTCCCGCCGATCGAGGAACGTTGAGACAGCCGGAATGCTGAAATCTGCGTCGCCGTGCTCACCGGCGCTAATCCAAAGCGCGAAAAGCACGTGACTGCTCTGTACGGCGAACGCGCGTAACCTACGAGGTTACGTCACCAACCGCATTTTCATTTCGATGATCTGAAGACACAGCGAGGTAGACAGTCGGCAACACGAACAACGTGAATAACGTACCAATCATCATGCCCGCCACTAATATAATGCCTATGCTGTTGCGCGCTTCAGCGCCAGCGCCGCTCACCAAGACTAGTGGAAAGTGGCCGAGCACAGTAGCGCCGGTCGTCATCAACACGGGCCGGAGTCTAATCGCGGCGCCTTCTTTAATTGCGTCTAAACGAGTCAGCCCTGCTCTTTGCAGATGATTAGCAAATTCGACAATCAAAATCGCATTTTTTGACACCAAACCGACCAATGTGATCAAGCCTACTTGCGAATAAATATTGATCGTTGTCAATCCCAGAAATGTAAAGAGCAATGCGCCAGAGAACGCGAGCGGTACAGACCCAAGTAACACAATGAAGGGATCTCTAAAACTATTAAACTGAACAGCGAGAACCAAAAAGACGACAACCAAAGCCACGCCTAAAACGCCTGTTAGCGTGTTGCCTTCTGCTCGAATCTGTCGAGATTCGCCTACATAATCGACGCTATAGCTTGCGGGCAGTGTATCTTTCGCTGCCCTTTCAAGCGCCTGCAATCCTCGGTCTTTTGTAGTTCCCGGAATTACTGCAGCAAAGACCTTGAAGGCATTTTTTTGTTCAAAACGCGTCAGAAATCGGGGTGCTGCTGCATATTCCAGGGTGGCAATTGCCGAAAGAGAAACCAAAACACCGTCTGGACTGCGCACATTGACTTCTAAAAGTTGTTCTGGGTTTGCGCGTTGATCTTCAGCAAACATTGGAATAACTTGATAAGCCTTTCCATCATAATCAAACCGATTAACATAGCTTCCAGACAACGGCACGCTTAACTGTCTCGCCACTTCCTGCATTGTGAACCCAAGGTCAGCGGCTTGATCACGATCAATCCGAAAGTGGACCTGAGGCAAATCGATGCGTAAATCGGTGTCCACATAAATGAATGCCCGACTATCTCGCGCCGCTTGCAGCAGAGCGTTGGCGTGCCGCATCATCACATGTGGTTCGTCGGTAGACTGGACAACGACTTCGACATCAAAATTTCCCGCGGTGGGCAGTGCCGCCTGCAATGTTGGGAAGCTTTTTAATGGAGCGACCCCAGACAGCTGCCCGAAAGCCTGAGGCAACATCTCGTGAACACTGAGCTCTCTGTCGTCATGACCGACAAAATCCTGACCCGCAAAACTGCCAGTTGGCAACACAACCTGCCACATCTTGGTACGGTCTGGCAGCGCCGCTAGCGCGTCAACAACGTTATACATGTGGCGCGTCGTATAGTCTAGCGAGGCCTCTGGCGGCGCAGATGTAATGACGCTGATACTAGAAGTATCCTCTACGGGTGCCAACTCGTGCATAGAAAAAAGGTACAAAGGCACCATTAAGAGAAGGAAAAAAATACCCACAAAACCGACTTTAGAGGTATGTGCCAACGTCACCGACAAGCATTGCATATAGGACTGCTGGCAACGATCAAACAGCGCGTTGACACGCCGCGCCAGCGCGCCTTCCTGCCCTCCTTCTGGACAGACATACGCGCTCATGATGGGTGATAGAGTCACCGCAACAAATCCAGAAATCAGCACTGCCACGGCGAGAGTAAAGGCAAATTCTTTAAACAACGCGCCGGTTAATCCAGACAAAAATCCGATGGGGGCATACACCACGGCCAATGTGAGCGTCATCGCCGTAATGGGCGCAAGTAGCTGCCTTGAACTCTTCATAGCCGCTTCAGTTCGGCTCATACCACTGCGCATAAATCGCGCAACATTCTCTACGACGACAATAGCATCATCAACGACTAATCCGACCGAAAGCACAATGGCTAGAACCGTCAATAGATTCAAAGAAAAGCCCAACAACGACATCGCCGCTAGCGCGCCAAGAAGTGAAATGGGTATGGTTATCAAGGGCACAAACGCAGTTCGGATACTCCCCATAAAGGCAAAAACGACCAAGCCCACCAGACAAATGGTCTCCGCAAGGGTGATAAAAATTTCCTTGAGCGCACTGCGCATGTAAAGGGTAATATCATAACCCTCAATAATCTGTAGCCCGTCAGGGGTGTTTTGATTGAGGCGCTCCACCGCCTCATAAAGGCGATCGGCAATCGCAATTTCATTAGCACCTGGCAAGGGCCATACCGAAATAAACAAAGATCTATTTTGGCTAAAACGCGCATTTTCAGACCCTTCTTCTTCTCCTAGCTCGACGCGCGCGATGTCCCGCAACCGCAACACCATTGAACCCGTCGCACGCACAACCAAGCTTTCAAAATCGTCCACCGTTTGCAACCCAGTATTAGCCAACAGATCCATTCTCTGTTGCGCATTTTCGGTCCGTCCAATCGTTGCGATAACATTATTAGCGCGCAGTGCCGCCTCGACATCTACAGCACTTAGGTCATACGTGTTCATGAGTTTAGAACTGAGCCAGACCCTCATCGCAGGGTACCGCCCACCGACAATCCCTACTTTTTGAACCCCAGGAATTGCGCCCAACACAGAAAGCACATGGCGCCCTAAGTAATCGGTTGCTCCCGACCGGCTCATTTCTTCCGTGAGGAGCACCGGCAAATAAAATCCCGCATGCGGTCGATCAGCGCGAGAAACTTGAATTGCGGGATCATAAGCATCGCGGGGAAGTTCAAAACGAATTTGGTCGAGCCTCGCCGACAACTCAGCAAGTGCTACAGTGCTGTCTTCGTTAAGTTTTAACCAGATAGTCACAAGGCTGTAGCCAGCGGTCGTGGTCGAATCGATGTAATCGACACCTGGGACTGACGACGCCGCGCGCTCAATCGGATCAGTAACGAATCCTTTCACAACTTCCGCCGAAGCACCCACGAACTGAGTGCTCACAACCAATGAGGAGGATTCTATCTGAGGAAACTGCGAAACAGGCATATCCCGTGCCGCCTTGATACCCGCAAACACCATGAGCAAACAAATCGATACAGCTAAAACTGGTCTGCGAATAAATATGTCCGCAAAGCCAGCCTCCTGGAGCACTCGTTGCTCCATATCGTCCTGTCGCGCAGATGATTCACTCACATTGACATCTCTTGGAGCGATGCCGTATCCCCCTCTGATTCAGGTTTTACCGAGTGTACCAGTATCCCTTCGCGCAACTTAAAAGCCCCCAAAGTGGCAACGCGCTCACCCTCTTGAAGACCGCTGATCACAACGCGTTGCGTTCCGCTCTGCGGGCCGAGGACAACGGCGCGCTTAACAGCACGGAACGCTGCCAACGCGTCGCTCTCTGCTTCCTCTAAAATAAAAACATTAGGGCCTAGGGGACCGTAACGAACCGCGTGTCCTGGAATGAGCACAACTGAGCGAGCATCACCCACGAAAACCTCCACTTGGACAGTGCTGCCTGACATCAGAATGCCATTGGCATTTTCAACCTCAGCGCGCAGACGACGCTGCCGCGACCGCGCATCAACCTGAGGGTCTATCGCTATGATTAGCGCAGAAATACTGTTGTCAGAATCCCCAACTTCGCCTGCAGTGGTCATCACGAGCACTCGATCTCCCACTTCAACCGATGACCAGTTTTGAGGCAGACTGAAGTCAACCCAGACATGCGAATCAACTTCGACTAGATCGGTAATCACCTCCCCCACATGCAGATAATCAGCAATGTCCAACTGATGCAGACCCGCCATCGCAGTAAAGGGGGCAACAATTTGTTTTTTTGCCAACAATGCATCCAAAGCAGCTACCGACGCAGCAGCAGCGGTGAATTCAGCCTTAGATCGGTCCAGTGACTCAGTGGACGCGACCCCGGTTTCTACAAGTTTGCGCTGACGATTAAGCCGCAGTTCTGCCAAAGTGACTTCCGCCGACGCAGCTTCGTGTTGCGCCATCTCTTGACGCATATCGAGCTGTACTAGTAACTGTCCAACATTCACTCGTTCACCTGGCCGGAAACCTACCCGCTCGACTCGACCAGATGACTCACTTTTTAGCTGGGTAGCTCGGCGCGCGACCACCTCGCCAAGTACGCTGATGCGTTGACGCCAGTTGCTTATATGGGCCACGGCTGTTTCAACGGTCTCACTGGGCTCTGGGTAAGCAGCTCCGGCAGCGATAGCCGCTTGAACTTGGCGATACTTAAAGCTCCCCAAAACGAACACAACCAAGCTACAAGCCACAATGACAAGCAACCATCCGCGATTCTTCCTAATCACAAAAAGATCCCTCTACGAAAGACGATAACAAAATTTTCCAGCGGCACTGCACCCACTTTAGGCCACGGGGCCCGAATGAAACCTAAATTCGACATCGGGCGATTCAACCAGCCATCGCTCTCGAGCGGAGATGGTGATTATACGTGACTCGATAACTGACTGACTCACCATACGACGAGCTAACACTAAATAATCACGATAATGGCGAGCCTCCGACTTCAACAGTGACTGGTAAAATCGGCACAATTCAGAATCTAACTCCGGGGCAATTCGTGCAAAACGCTCGCAAGATCGGGCTTCTATAAAGGCGCCAACAATAAGCACATCGACTAGCTTATCGACGTCACCCTCTCCCACCAAACTTCGCAAGTCCGCTGCATAGCGGGAGGCCGACAAATGCCTGTAAACAATTTTTCGGCGTTCCATAATGGCAATAACCTGTTCAAAATGCCGCATCTCTTCACGCGCAAGCCGCGACATCTTATTCAACAGTTCGAAGTCATTTGTGCATCGGTAAGTAAGATTAATCGCGGTACTGGCCGCTTTTTTTTCGCAATTGGCGTGATCAATCAATAATATTTCTTGATTTTCCAACGCATTTTGAACCCATTGGTCAGGCGTTCGACATGGCAAGAATGCCTCGATATCAGAAAGGTCGGTGTGCATCACCTTCTCCTTTTTTACGCTAACCTAGTAGCCGATTGATGGGGTCTTGTGACACACCCAAAAGAACAAACTGCATTGCTGACCGCGGGCTTTTACCGGGAACAAACCGTCAGCCACAGCAGCTTCAGCAACGTTAAGCTGAGATTAGCGCGCAAAAAACGTGGCACCCTCACAATTTTCGGGACGAACAACGCAACAAAAAGGATACACTACTCTAGAAGTTAAGTTAACGGCAAATACGAATCATCCTGTCACTAAATTACAAATTCACGTACCATAGGTGGGTACAATTCATTGTGTCTCACCGGCGCGCTATTGGCGTAATTATTGGTATTATTGAGGAGAACTATCTCGTGCTAGAAGCCTATCGAACCCATGTTGCAGAGCGGCAGGCCATGAACATACCTCCGAAACCTCTCGATCCAGAACAGACGTCAGCGCTGATCGAATTAATAAAAAATCCACCCGAGGGAGAAGGCGCATTCTTACTCGACCTGCTCACTAACCGAGTGCCGCCAGGGGTCGACGAATCAGCTTATGTCAAAGCAGGATTCTTAACCGCTATTGTAAATAAAGAGGTCTCGAGCCCGCTAATTAAGCGCCGCGACGCGGTGGCACTGCTGGGCAATATGCACGGCGGATACAATGTTGCTACCCTCGTCAATTTGCTCGAAGATTCCGAGTTAGCGTCTCTAGCCGCTCATCAATTAAAAACGACCTTGCTGGTCTTTGATGCCTTTCATGATGTCGCGGAAAAATCGGACGCCGGCAATCCATTCGCTGTCGATGTAATGAAATCGTGGGCCAATGCCGAGTGGTTTACCTCCAAGCCAGCCGTTGCAGCGAGCATTAAAGCAGTTGTCTTTAAGGCCACAGGCGAAACTAATACAGATGATCTTTCACCCGCACAGGACGCGTGGTCACGCCCTGATATCCCACTGCATGCACGTGCGATGTTTAAGATGACACGCGAAGGATTAGAGCCTGAAGAGCATGGTCACATTGGTCCGATGACACAAATTGCGGATATCAGTACCCACGATCTGCCCGTGGCGTTTGTTGGCGATGTTGTAGGAACAGGTTCCTCGCGCAAATCGGCTACCAATTCTGTACTGTGGTTTTTTGGTAATGATATGCCTGGCGTCCCAAACAAGCGTTCCGGGGGTATTTGTATCGGCAGCAAGGTTGCACCTATTTTCTTTAACACGATGGAAGATGCCGGCGCCTTAGTGATCGAGGCTTCGGTCGACGACATTCACTACGGTGACATTATCGAAATACGGCCGTATGACGGCAAAATACTGAATGCTCAAGGCCAAACATTGAGCACGTTTGAGCACAAATCAGATGTCATATTAGACGAAGTGCAAGCCGATGGTCGTATAAACTTAATTGTTGGCAGAGGTCTGACACAACGAGCACGAGAACACCTCGGGTTGCCATCCTCAGATATGTTTAGAAAACCCACGGTGATCGAAGAGTCATCTGCAGGTTTCACTCTTGCCCAGAAAATGGTGGGTAAAGCCTGCGGGGTCAACGGTATCAGACCGGGCACGTATTGCGAACCAAAAATGACCACCGTAGGATCTCAAGATACGACAGGGCCGATGACCCGCGACGAACTTAAAGATCTTGCGTGCCTCGGATTTTCCACAGATCTTGTCATGCAATCTTTTTGTCATACAGCCGCCTACCCCAAACCTGTCGACATTGACACCCAACACACCCTACCTGACTTTATTATGAATCGGGGTGGCGTTTCATTGCGCCCAGGCGACGGCATCATTCACAGTTGGCTTAACCGCATGCTACTGCCCGACACAGTCGGCACGGGGGGTGACTCACACACGCGTTTCCCTATGGGAATTTCTTTTCCCGGCGGATCTGGACTGGTCGCCTTTGCAGCTGCTACTGGCGTGATACCATTGGATATGCCCGAATCCGTTTTGGTTCGCTTTAAGGGTGAAATGCAATCTGGCATTACACTTCGAGACCTCGTTCATGCAATCCCTTACTACGCCATTAAAAAAGGATTACTAACCGTTGAGAAAAAAGGCAAAAAGAATTTCTTCTCAGGTCGCATTCTAGAAATAGAGGGTCTCGAATCACTCACAGTCGAACAAGCATTTGAACTTTCTGACGCCTCGGCAGAACGCTCGGCCGCAGGCTGTACAATTAAACTCAGTGAAGATTCAGTGGCTGAATACCTGCGCTCTAATACAACGCTATTGCGCTGGATGATTGCCGAAGGCTATGGCGATGTGCGAACGCTGGAACGGCGTGTACGCAAGATGGAAGACTGGCTAGCCGCTCCATCATTGATGTGCGCAGACGCCGACGCACACTATGCCGCAATCATTGAAATTGACCTCGCCGACGTCGTCGAGCCTATCGTTTGTTGTCCCAATGACCCAGACGACGCACGACTGCTCTCAGATGTAGCGGGTGCCAAGGTAGACGAAGTCTTTATTGGTTCGTGCATGACCAATATCGGTCATTTTAGAGCAGCAGGAAAACTTCTTGATCAGGCGCCCTCGGTCAACAGCCGGTTCTGGATCTGTCCGCCCACCCGCATGGACGCACACACGCTCATGGAAGAAGGCTATTACAACATTTTTGGTAGAGTCGGTGCCCGCACCGAAATGCCCGGATGTTCATTGTGCATGGGCAATCAAGCTCGTGTGCTGGCGGGTGCAACCGTGCTGTCGACATCAACACGTAATTTTCCTAACCGCTTGGGCGATGGCGCAAATGTTTATTTAGCGTCTGCGGAGCTCTCCTCAGTCGGCGGCATCTTAGGTAGGCTACCGACGGCCGAGGAATACTTTGAGTTTGCCTCACAAATTAACGCCATCGGCAGCGAAGTATATCGGTATATGAATTTCGATCAGATTGAGTCTTTTCACACAGCCGCCGAAGAAGGCAAGCGCATTGCTGCACAACAAATTATTGAGGTATCTATTTAGCCGGAAGTCGTATAAAAAAGGTCGCTAGCACCCCCATACGCGTCGCCACGATCATAGTGCTAGGCAGGTATGTTTATGCGTAAAGTCGTTCGTCAAAGAGTCAAGAAGGGCGGACACTGCGCCCCTCTCATACTGCGAACTTACTCGACGTAATATGTCCGTTTTAGGATGACGTTATTTAAAATACGCGTTAGTGCTATCACTGTGGTCGGTTGCGTCCATCACGCCTTTTAATTCCGGGATCTTCTCCATTAATGTCTTCTCGACGCCCTCTTTGAGAGTTAGATCGACCGCCGCACAGCCTTGGCAACCGCCGCCAAAACGCAATACGGCATGGTCATCAAGCATTTTTTCGAGTGACACCTCGCCCCCGTGGGCAGCCAGACTCGGGTTTATCTCACTGTATAAAAGATAGTTGACCCGATCCTCTACCGGACTGTCGTCGCTTACGCTGGGAACCCGAGAGTTAGGCGCGCGTATTGTCAGTTGCCCCCCAAATTTGTCGGAGGCATAGTCTACTTTGGCATCGTCCAAAAACGGAATACTACGCTGCTCAAAATACGCTTTAAAGGCGTCATACTCGACCACTAGATCTTCTTCATTATGCTCTCCGGGGCGGCTATAGGCGATGCATGTTTCTGCCTTTGGCGTACCTGGATCACTGACAAACATCCGAATACCGATACCCTCGCAATTTTGTTTATCCAACAAACCGCCCAGGTAAACCTGCGCAGACTCGGTAATTGTCACGTTGTGCATTTCGGCGTGTCCCCACGTAATTTTGATTTAAAAGTGTGTCATACCCACCCTTACGGCGAAACAACCCGCAGCGATGGCTGGTAAGTTTAACACAATCAAAAGACTCGTTATCAAGCCGTTTGATGGCCGTCGTCGCATTAGCTAACAATACATCAAAATATTTTGATGCAATACTTCTTTAATTCAAGGATGTATTAATGATCTCGCCCGCTACTGCCCTACCCAATCGTCACACCACCATAACCGAGCGTCTCAAAAACGCCGCAAAAAAGCGGATACTGGTTCTCGATGGCGCCATGGGCACGATGATTCAGCGTTATCAATTACAAGAAACCGATTATCGGGGGGAACGGTTTGCTCAGTGGCATTGCTCACAGAAGGGCAATAATGACCTACTTTCTTTATCAAAACCCGACCTGATCAGTGAGATTCATCGCGCCTACCTGCTGGCTGGTGCCGATATAATCGAGACCAACACCTTTAACGCAACCCATATTTCGCAAACCGATTACGGTATGCAAGAATTCTCCAGTAAGCTGAATCGTGCGTCGGCACAACTGGCTCGCGAAGCCTGCGATGCCTTTAGTACAGAGGAACATCCACGCTTTGTGGCAGGCATTCTCGGCCCCACCAGCCGCACAGCGTCCCTATCGCCCGATGTCAATGACCCCGGCGCTCGCAATGTGACCTTTGACGAACTTGTCACCGCTTACGAAGCCTCAACCAAGGCTTTAATTGAAGGTGGATGCGATCTTTTAATGCTTGAAACGATCTTTGACACACTTAATGCGAAAGCCGCTCTATTTGCTATTGAAAATACCTTCTCACAAATTGGCCTAAAGCTTCCTATTATGGTCTCAGCCACAATTACTGATGCCAGTGGCCGAACCCTGTCGGGCCAAACGCCCGAAGCCTTTTGGAATTCTATCAAACACTGTGACCCTATCGCCGTCGGCCTGAATTGCGCCCTCGGCCCTAAAGAATTACGTCCGTACTTAGTGGAGTTGGCGAATTGTGCGGATTGGTGGGTCACCGTCCACCCTAATGCGGGCTTACTCAGTGAATTCGGCCTCTACGATTTAGACGCGACTGACATGGCGGCACCGTTAAAAGAATTTGCCGCGGCAGGCCTGTTAAACATGGTCGGCGGTTGTTGTGGCACAGGTCCCGAACACATACAAAAAATAGTTCAAGTTGTTGCCAACTGCCCCCCAAGGGTGATCCCCGAAATTAGTCCTGCGTGCAGATTGTCGGGTCTAGAAGCTTTTAACATTCACGCGGATTCGTTATTTGTCAACGTCGGAGAGCGCTGTAATGTTACTGGTTCAGCCCTATTTAAAAGGCTTATATTGGAGGAAAACTACGACGCAGCACTCGCCGTAGCGCGTAATCAAGTCATCAATGGTGCTCAGATCATTGACATAAACATGGACGAAGGGATGTTAGATTCGCAGCATGCCATGGTTAAATTCCTCCACTTAATCGCCTCTGAACCGGATATTTCTCGTGTTCCAATTATGCTTGATTCTTCTAAGTGGGAGATTATAGAGGCGGGATTGAAATGTGTTCAGGGAAAATCTGTCGTTAACTCTATCAGTCTAAAAGCGGGCGAAAGCGAATTCTTAAAGCAAGCACGACTGTGCAAACAGTATGGTGCGGCAATCGTTGTAATGGCCTTTGACGAACTGGGACAAGCAGACAGTCTGTTACGCCGTCAGGAAATCTGTAGCCGCTGTTACGATTTGTTGTTGAAGACAGTCGGTTATCCTGCCGAAGACATTATCTTTGACCCCAATGTTTTTGCCGTCGCTACTGGCATCGATGAGCACAACCGGTATGGCCTAGACTTTATTCAGAGCTGTGCATGGATTACAAAAAACTTACCGCATGCGCTGGTTTCTGGGGGCATCTCTAACGTGTCCTTTTCATTTCGGGGTAATAATGCGGTACGTGAAGCCATCCACTCCGTTTTTCTGTATCACGCCATTCAAAATGGACTGAGCACGAGAATCGTCAATGCGGGTCAGTTGGCGGTATATGATGAATTAACGCCGGTATTGCGCGATGCTGTTTTGGACGTTCTGCTCTACCGCAACGAGCAAGGCACGGAGAATCTCGTTGCGATCGCAGAGACATTTCGCGCGGACTTGACCACTCAATCCTCTTTAGAGGACCTTACATGGCGCGACCAACCTGTCAATCGTCGGTTAGAGCATGCTCTGGTCAAAGGACTGACACAATTTATTGAAGCCGGTACCGAAGAAGCGCGACAAAGTGCCCAGAAGCCCCTTGATGTTATCGAAGGTGCTCTGATGGACGGTATGAATATCGTTGGCGATCTGTTTGGCTCTGGTAAAATGTTCCTACCTCAAGTCGTCAAGTCCGCTCGGGTGATGAAGCAAGCCGTCGCTTATCTTCAACCTTTTATTGAAGATGACAAAAGTGCGCAAGCTCGGACTAACGAAAAAAAATCCTTATTGCCACCGTCAAAGGCTACGTCCACGATATCGGCAAAAATATTGTCGGTGTCGTTTTGCAATGCAACAATTACGAGGCGATTGATCTGGGTGTGATGGTACCCACTGAACGCATTTTACAACAAGCACGCGAGCATGCAGTCGACATCATTGGTTTATCGGGTTTGATCACGCCCTCTCTTGATGAGATGGTAATAGTCGGCGCTGAAATGCAACGTCAGGGGTTTCGTATTCCACTACTCATTGGTGGCGCAACAACGTCTAAGGCTCACACCGCGGTTAAAATAGCACCCGCCTACCAGCAGGGAGCGACCCTTTATGTGGCCGATGCATCGCGAGCCGTTGGCGTAGTCGGAAAGTTACTTAGTCGCGACCAGAGGCCAAAATTTATTGAGAAAACACAAAAAGAGTACGCGGCAGTTCGCCTCCGCACGGCGAATCGTACACGCCATGGAACCGCATTCACGTATTTAGACGCGATCCAACAAAAACCTCAAATCGACTGGCGAAACGCACGTCCCCACGCACCCAACAAACTGGGTGTGACCGTTTTAGAAAACTACCCCTTAGAAGATCTATTGCCCTATATCGATTGGACACCCTTTTTTATTACGTGGGACCTGGTGGGTAAATATCCCAAGATTCTGTCCGATACGGTGGTCGGAGATGCTGCGTGCAGTCTTTTTAATGACGCGCAAGAGATGCTTAAAAAGCTCGTCGACGAGCGCCTCTTGACCGCACGCGCGGTGTTTGGCATCTGGCCGGCCAATACCGTCGATGCCGACGACATCCGCATCTTCGAAGGTCACCGTGGCGGCCCAGTAAAAGCGACTTTGCACCACATTCGACAACAGATTCAAAAACATGGCGCCACCGACGAACTGCGCTCACTCGCTGACTACATCGCGCCAGAGGCCAGCGGGCTTGACGATTATATCGGTGGCTTTGTGGTCACTGCAGGCTTAGGAGCAGAGCACCTTGCAGCGCGCTATGAACTCGCCAATGACGATTATAATGCCATCATGGTCAAAGCCTTAGCCGACCGCCTCGCAGAAGCCTTTGCAGAGCATCTCCACGAGCGCGTCCGGCGCGAATACTGGGGCTATGCACCCGAAGAACAACTGGAAAAATCGGCGCTCATTAGCGAGCGTTATCGTGGCATACGGCCAGCCCCTGGATACCCTGCCTGCTCGGATCATAGTGAAAAGGAAACACTCTTTTCACTGCTTAGCACCGAGAAAAACATTACTGCAACACTTACTGAAAGCTTTGCTATGACGCCTGCGGCGACGATTAGTGGTTGGTATTTTGCGCACCCTGAGGCCAAATATTTCAATACGGGTAAGATTTTACAAGATCAAGTAGAATCATTGGCACAGCGCAAAGGCCTAGATCTTGCAATAATGACGCGCTGGTTAACGCCCATTTTGAATAGCTAACACAGCGTTTGTCGCACGAAGATCAGTAACTGGAGAGAGATACGGATGACGTTACCTGAAAAAAAGTCACCAAAAGACGCGTTGCAATCGCCCAAACACAGTTTGATGGACGTGATTAAAAGTGTGCTTTGGGCTGCGCTTGGCGTCAATTCCAGCAAAAACCGTGAACATGATTTCGATCACGGCAATCCCATTGCATTTATTCTAGGTGGTTTTGCGTTTACCGTTGCATTTATTTGTACGATCGCGTTGATTGTTGGCCTTGTGCTGCGCCAAAGCTAGGTCGAGAACGCGTTGTGGGCAAAAGTCCAATCGCGCTTCTCGTGATCTTTCATCAACCGCCTCATCATGTTCTGACGAAGTCCACGCCACTCATTGACTCTAAGCACGTGGCACCGTCTCCCAAACTTCGCAGTAAGCCATCATTACGAGGCAATATCTGAGTTGCAAAAAATCGTGCAGTCGCGATTTTATTGGTATAAAAACGGTCCGTAGATCCATCGTCAATCTTACGTTGTGCTGCCGCTGCAAGCCTCACCAACAACCAATAACACAAGGCATTACCGTAAAGCAGCAGGCAGTTGTAAGCGATCGCAGGCGCATCGTCAGGATGAGACAACACCTGATCCAAGGCCTCTTTGCACTGACGAATTGCCCGTTCTAAAGACGCCACGAGTAGAGTGAGAGATGACGCAGCATTGCTAAGCTCGGCGACCGTTTCTTGCATCGCAACGATTAAAGACGAAAGGCCCTCACCCCCATCGCGCAAACATTTTCGACCGAGGAAGTCTAGTCCCTGAATTCCATTCGTTCCTTCGTAGATCGGCAATATACGCGCATCGCGCATGTGCTGCGCGGCACCTGTTTCTTCAATAAAACCCATACCGCCGTGCACCTGCACACCCAAAGATGCGACCTCCATCGACACCTCGGTACACCATCCTTTCACCAGTGGCGTCAGTATTTCAACCCAGCACGCATCTCGCTTACGGCAGGCTAAATCAGAGTTTCGACGGCTACGATCTTCTGCAGCAATCGCAAAAAATGAGAGTGCACGCCCGCCTTCGACAAGCGCGCGCATCTGCATCAACATGCGCTTTACATCAGGGTGGTGAATGATAGGCGCGTTCGTATCATGACCCTCGATGCGGCCTTGTACGCGGTCAGAAGCATACGCTACAGCTTGCTGATACGCGCGCTCGCCAACTGCCACACCCTGATGACCCACCGCTAGGCGAGCATTGTTCATCATCGCAAACATGCACATCAAACCACGATTTTCAGGACCTACTAAATACCCAACCGCCCCTCCTTTATCGCCGAAAGCCATCGTGCACGTCGGACTCGCATGGATCCCCAGCTTATGTTCAACACCCACTACCGCAACATCATTGCGTGCCCCAAGACTCCCGTCAGCATTAACCAGATACTTCGGCACCAAAAACAACGAAATACCATTGTTCCCACCCGGTGCTCCAACAATACGGGCCAATACTAAGTGAATAATGTTGTCTGCCAACTCGTGATCACCCCAGGTAATATAGATCTTTTGCCCCTGAATCAAATAGTGATCCCCATGGGGTTTAGCTTTGGTCTGCACGGCGGACAAATCCGTGCCTGCTTGTGATTCGGTTAGGTTCATCGTCCCTGTCCATGTCCCAGCGATTAATTTTTCCAAATAGGTCTTTTTCTGCTCGTCAGAGCCATACAAACTGAGAGCATGAATCACCCCGCGCGAGAGCATGGGTAAAAGGCTCAATGCAGTATTGGCAGACTGCAACATTTCCTGCGTTGCGAGATCTACGACACTCGGCAACCCAGCGCCGCCGTAATCACTGTCGCCGTTGAGACAGCACCAACCACTTTCGACCATTTGGTCGTAAACTCCGTCTAGAGCAGCTGCAGTCTGCACAGTCCCGCCTTTAAGCTGCGTACCCTGACCGTCGGCAGTATGATTAGTGGGTGCAACAATAGTTTCGAAAAACTTGGCTGCCTCAACGAGAACAGCATCGACCACATCGCGAGAGGCATCCTCAAAGCCTGACAGTTTACATAACGTATCGTAATTCACTATTTCGTCTAGAATTAGAGAAATATCTCGCTGCGGTACTTGATACATGGACATAAATCGCCTCGGCTACGCGTTCAAATTGAGTGAAATTATTTCGCCACTCTCTAACGCGAGTGTCGTTAATTTTGTCGAAACTGTAAACCGCTGTATGTGACTCACGGGTCGCCGTCAAAGAACCCTGTCAGGCACTCATCACGTCATTTCAGCAGAAGATAGATTCGCTAACTCTTCCGGCGCTAAGGTAGTTTTATAAACCCAGAAAAGAAACACAAATTGCAGGGCCAGGCGGATGTACAAAAATGTCGGACTAAACTCTGGGAACAATGCAGGGTAAACCGCCATATAAATATTTACTGGGTAAACTGCCACAAGCAAAAGCATCAGACACGCACCCACCCAGCGACGCAAACGCGGGAAGTAAATCCCAATCCCACCCACAATCTCCAATACACCGCTGACGTATACTAAACCAAGATGGAATGGCATAAATGGGGGCATAATATGCAGGTAAAAGTCAGTATCAAAAAAGTGACTTAAGCCGATACCGATAAAAAAGAGAGACAGCAAAACCAACGACAGCGCTCTTTTTCGAGATTTTGGCAGAGCAAAACTGTGTTCCATACCCACCAAATACCCCCCTATTATTTTTTTCAACGCCCTCACGTTCGAGCAAACGCTGTCAGCCGTAGGTGATTGTCAAAAAATCGTAACACTGCCGTACGTTTCTCGCAGATCATTGCGAATCTTTTGCTGCTCCTTTGAAATATCAAAAACCTCACAACGACCCTCATTCCAACGACGGTATCGCGAGATGTCTGGATCGCCAACGTTAACCAGTGATTCCCACACGATCAAGCATTTTTCCAAATCACTGGCCACTTCCGTGTTCACAACTTGCGCCAATAACGAGTCCAGATCTTCATCTTCAGACGCAAGAGCCAAATCTGCATCCTTATCGAGCCTCAAGAAAACACGATCATGCGTCGAATACGGCTTCCAAGGTATGGGTAAACTCCCATTTGGGTCGCCGGTCTTGGCAAAGTGCGTCCATGTCGACATCATCGTCCGCTCCATCTGATTGCGTGCCTGTCCTTTGGGGTACACGTAACGACTTACAGGGCCGTAACGATAGTCACCCGTCAGAAAGGCGACATCAACACCGTGGGCCGCGCCCAGAAAGTTGGGTATATCGGCAAAAAACGAAGCGCGTTGATCATCCCAATCGAAGCGATAGGCAAACAACTGCTGATACCCTGCCAGCTGCAATGCCCCAAGCGCGTTATCGACCGCTCTGAGTTTCCATGCGTGCGAACGCACACTCACCCATAACGCGTAAAGCGGCTTATTTTTAACCTTCACTACAGGGGGTAGCCAGCGCGTGAATGGATAATGAGTCGCCATAAAATAGCGGTGTAACCCCAACCAAAATGATAATTCGTCTCTTGTCGTACCCGCAATGACAGGCACGTCTTTACGGTATTTGGGGTTGTGCAACGCCGCCTTCAAACCCTCGCTTGGAATGACGATATTATCTGATGTGGTCAATGGCATGTAGTCATTGTCTCGGGCGTCTACGTAGGCCGCCACCAGATCGTTTGCATCCAGTGCTTTAAGCTTATCCCGCAGACTAGGCCAAGACGACTGGTCATATTCTGAGGGCGTTACGGTGTCCGGGTTTGTGAACAGGCGGTTCACCATCTGCCATGATCCGCGGCGCACGAGCGGATCTTGATTTTGAGCATTGTATGCACTGGCCGGTGTGGCGCTCGTTAGGTATCCCGACTGAGCGATGGCACGATGAAATAGATGATCAGCTAACGGCGATGCCAAAAGCGCAAATACATTATGCCCACCGGCAGACTCTCCGAAAATAGTCACATTTTTGGCATCGCCGCCAAAATGCGAAATATTCGTTTGTACCCACCGCAAAGCTTCAATCAAATCTAGGGTGCCAAAATTTGATGTCTTGTCGATTCCCTCTTGAAGCGATTGTATCGCCGGGTGAGTCAACCATCCCAGCGCTCCGAGTCGGTAGTTAACCGTGACGACAACGACGTCTTCTTGAGCCACTAAGCGAGAAAAATTGTAGTAATCTTTGGACCCCGATACATTCCCCCCACCGTGAATCCAAAACATTACTGGGTGGTCACGTGATGTCGAATTTAGCGGCGCTCGAATGTCTAGGTACAAACAGTCTTCGCTCCCAACAACCCCCTGCCCCGGCACACCTCCATACTGACTTGCTTCTTGCATGCATGCTGTCGTTTTCGCTTTAGGCGGCAATGGGTTCGCGCCCGTTAATGTTCGCGGCGCGCGCCAACGCAATTCGCCAACAGGTGGCTGAGCGTAGGGAATATCTTGCCATTCGATCACCGATTTGTCCCCAACGCTGACAATCTGGCCCCGTGTAACGCCACTAGAAGTCGCCACCGAAACCGCTTGGGCGTCTTCTGAACTTGGGAAGTGACAAGCGGGCAAATAAAAAACAGAAAATAAAAGCACTAAAAGCGCACCCACACGCCTTTCTTTTAGATAGCCTTTCATCTGCAAAGTTTCCTTAGTAGCCATGGTACAAATGTGTGCATACAGACCCGTGGTCTTCACCTATGAGCTCTGCCCCAGTCACAAGTGATCGAGTCGGCAATCGCCGCATAGCATCATAGCTGTATAGTATAGCTCTCATATCGCAAAATTGGGCCTTATTTGCACTCTAACGAAGAGCCGACTTGAATTCTTAAATACGAATCATTATTATTATCATATAAGCGTATTTTCACCCAAGGAGAACAACATGGCATTTAGACCACGTAAATCGCAGCACGACGCTGAATCGATTGCGGTTTCGCCCTATTGCGAATTATGGAAGTGTGAGGGATGTGATAATTTACACTTGGTTCTTGGCGATATTTCTATCAAGCTCGGTTGGGAGCACATTGTCGGTATTGCCAATACGCTGAACCTCGCACTCTATGAAAGTGCTGCAACAACGGCATCTGTAAAAGATCATCATCTCTCTGAGCGCGTGGTTAACTGATGATGTACCAGATCCATGCGCGACTCGTGGGAAAGCAACCACAACTCGATATTATCGACGCCGCGACAGGATCAACCTGTGTCTCTTGGCGCTACAGCCAACACCAGTCTGGTGACCACAGTGAATCGTTGGAAATTAAACGGCTTTTTCGTCAACTGTTTATACTTGGATGCAAAGAAAGACTCCGCATGGGAAGACAGCAAAGTCCCGGTGTTGGAGTAAAAAATCGTCTGGTGATTGATTTGAATAAAAACATCAACTCGTGGGAGCTACCGCCATCCACTCAGTCTTGACTCAACATAAACGCGATAAGACCGAGAATTATCACCTGAACGATCATTAACGGGCGAAAGCTTCGCACAACGTCAATGACATGTTGAAGTTTATGCAAATGCTCCTGCAGCAATTGTAGGGGTTTTACGGGCTCCTCAACAGGTTCCAACGTAAAGCGGAACATGTCGTTACAGCGCGTTTCATCGATGAGTGGGAAAATGTAGTCTTCACTACTCATCGATTCTCTCTCTGTTGGCAGGAGATTATCGAACGTCTCTTCGATCAATCGCCACGGGGTCACTAAAACGGTGGTAGTTAGTCGACGATACTGCCCTGAATTTATATCCGCGGTCAAAGTTTCCATCATGCTACGATCGACCAGAATGCGAACCATCACATAAAACTTGCCCTGCCAACCACTCTTGACGCTAGCCGTCGCGTTTAATTCTTGCCCCTGCACATGACAGATTTCTACAGTGACCGCCGTATCATCTGGCAAACCGCACCGCAACACGCCATCCCAAGTTGGGTCGGTGTCGGCGTCGGCATCAAACTGATAAAGCTCCTCAGGTATTTTTACATCGAAACGAGACAGGTGACCCACATACTCGGCCTGCCGTGTAAAGTCGAGTTGATGAGCCACGGCCACATAAGTCTTGGAGTGATCCTGATTCTGCCAATCCAGTAAATTTGTCTCAATCCG
Organism: uncultured Cellvibrionales bacterium; assembly: GCA_913031145.1. GTDB lineage: Bacteria > Pseudomonadota > Gammaproteobacteria > Pseudomonadales > Porticoccaceae > TMED48. Next base: position 63,859 of record CAJWCO010000007.1, read on the forward strand.
CAATTGCTTACCCATCAACTGCGGGTTGCCCGGTTTTGCCCGACTAAAATACCGCGCATTGGCACCGTCGCCGAGGCGTAAAAACTCCCAACTTTCAAAAATACTCGCATCAGGTTCGACTTGGAAGCGATCGAGTGGAAGTTGACTGACGGAATCAATCAGTTTGTAGTTGATCTTCATTGATGCGATGCACTCCGGCGCAATTTTTCTAAACGGTTTCGATCTTTATAAACTTTTTTTGTATCGTAAACAACCTTTTATCTGCTTTTATGCTAGCACATTCTTATGGCCTACTCACCCAGTGTCCGCTGATATGCGGATAACTCGAAAAGCGCTTTCGGGCATGCGGGGGCATATTTTGCGACAACGCTCAACTTCAGATACAGTGTGTAAAAGAACATGTCGAGTTTTAAGACGCGCATGTCGCTCAAAGAGGAATGTGACAAACCACGCCTGTTATTAAGCGTTTTTTGAGCGCGACAGCGAAATATGGCGCGAAACACATGAGGTAAGATTTTTTGATTAATTCAATGAGACCGTCACTCGCGATATTGCTACTGCTTCTTTGCACAAGCGTTTTTGGCGAGACCGTGACCGGGCGCTATGTGTCCAACCCACCCACGTTCATGCATCACTTTTTCGCCAACAAAACCTACACCGGGCGCGCTAATGGGAAAACCGCAGAGGGTGTGTGGGAACAAGGTGATCAAATCTGCTCACCGTTTAACGACGCTAACCTAAAGCTCTATGCTGGAGACGGTCAATGTTGTCTCGAGGTCAAAACAGTCGGAAGTCACCACGTATTCTCAAAAATTTTATTTACTGGCAATCGCCGCACGTCGCTCTATGCGCTATGTACGCACTCCGTTATGAAGCAGTCGAGCAGTTCCGTTACGACCCCAGACGTCAATTAAACGCAACTGCCCTCTATTGAGCTGCCAAGATCTGTCCGTAAAGTGACGTTAGACGTTGTCTAGAGTCTCATTTTTGAACAGTGCACCGACAGACGTGGTGCCGGATCTGCGCCGGCCTGAACCAAAATGCCCCACATATAACGTCTCGTAAGCCCCTTACAGGGAGGAAAATCTTAGATTCGTTCGGTCACCTGACACTGATACCGGCGATTGCGGTCTTGCTGTGTACCCTTATATCGGTCTTTGCTCGCCACTAACGTAATTCTGTTCACGATCATTGTTGCATCGGGGCAACTCAGTTGGCTCTTGCACTGGTCGCGCGGAACCGCTCGAATCTGGTATTGATGTTCATTAACAATTAGATTGTCAAAGGTCCCACCGTTCCACGTCATTGTTTTATTTTTAGGATTAATTGTGATCACTGTTTTAAGCTTACTCTCTGACTTTAAGTCAACGCGATCGCACGACAAATGCACGGGAGCCACTTCGTCAGCATAATCCATCGTCGCCAACGTGGTTATTACGGCAATCGAAAATAAGGTTGCCAACACCGCGAAATATCTCTTCTTTACAATCATTTAAGTCCTGCTCCCAAGCAGACGGGCCCTCGTTTATCGATAAGGATCAATCGGACACTGCGTCTATCGCCCGCTCGTATCACTACTTCGCCTCAAAGACGGAAAAAATCGCAAATACATCACACATAATAGGCAGATCACATGCATTTCTTATCAATCCGGTGCGCTGCATCTTGTTTTCGGTGGTTATGCCCAAGTTTAACGCAGATATTCACACTAGTTTTGCACCCTTTGGTCACGCTCAATACAGTCGTCCAGTAATGCCAACACCGCACTCCTTGATTTTAACTTCGTACTTCTAAACGCTTCCTTATTGAGCGCACCAAAACCCTCAACAGTCTTTTTAAGTGCACCATCTATCTGCTCGGGGCCGACTATCGTGTCATAAAAACCTGCAGTGACTGCCGTTTCAGGGGAGACGATTTCTGCATTGATCACGCAACGATTAAAGTAATTTGACGGTAGTCGATAGCGTGCCAGTTCAATGCCAAAATGATGCATCGTTAGGCCTATCATCGTTTCATTGAGCCCAATTCTATAGGGACCCTTAACGCCTATTCGATAGTCACATGCGAGCATAAAAAAAGCGCCCATGGCAATGCAGTGTCCCGTCGACGCTGCAATCACTGGCCTTGGGAAGCTCAAAATCCTGCGTGCCATCTTCGATCCGCGCGTCACTAAAGCGATCGCGTCTTGTGGACTGTTAGACATTTCTCTCAAATCAAACCCCGCGGAAAACTGCCCCGGGCGCCCGCTTACCGTAACAATCGCATTCGCTTCTTCGGCGATGTCAAATGCTTCGTTGAGCGCATCCCACATTGCGCTCGACAGCGCATTAACTTTGCCATCATTTAAGGTGATGGCAACGACACCATCGCCTTTTTTGTACGTTAAAATATCGCTCATAAATATCGCTCCGTGATAGTTTCTCCATTCTGCAACGGCCTTTCACTCGATACGCGAGCTAAGCAAGTCGATTAACCACGCAACATTGCCGCGTTGCAATGCTCTACGCGATTCACGCCCCAACAATGCAGGCCCATTCGCAGACTCTCTTCAGTTATTCATCGTATTTACGCTTCGTCCAGTGAACAATTTCTCCAGTTTCAATACGGCGCTCAACTTCCAATACTTTTTGCAATAAAAACAATAAACTAGCGATCATCACAACAATCGCCACCACTAAAAGTAACATAAAACTTGAAAGCATCAGGGATCTCCTCTCTGAAAACCACGAAACCTTAGACGTAGGTAAAAGTGATCATTTTTCGTTAGCCGTCATTAATCTCAGTCTCTGTTGGTACGATGGCCCTGTATCAGGGTAGTCGAGTGAAAAATAAATATTTTTCGGTGACCCATAACGCCCTGATAGATGCCTTACGTACTCTAGCGGCCCCTCTCTGTGCCACTAAACACACCTAACTCAGCGCACACGTGTGAAGGCACTATTTAAAGGCCCAAACATTCGCCCTAATGCCCTCGATAGTCATAGGATATCCTGCTTACCCTAAGAGGTAAATACCCTCGAAGCGCTGTCCACATTTGTTTGTATTAACTGGCTACCGAGGCCGATCGAGTGCACTCGAAAAGTGGCGCTCGGCGACCGCGATAACCCAGTCACTGCGAACTTTTCGTCGCTGATTCCGTCGTGTAATAGGATCCTGAATCAGCCCGGGCTCTCGCCTCATAAAAGCACATTAGTGCTTGTCGCGCAGCATCTACCGTGCTGTCAGCGCGATTTCGGAACGACTCAGCAAACTGAGCGCGCGCTACCCGTAAAAGCGCCTGCGAGTTCTGCTCCATTAATTCAAGATGCGCTTTGGTTCCTTCATCGGCAAACGGGTTGTTATCGGCAACAGATACTTTGGTCATTAAGTCTTCTGCGTTCCCCCTAATGTGGTGCGTGTTGTCGACAAAATCGCGTAGGGTCGTATCTAACGCTTTCACATCAGCAGAGTTAACGCGAGCACAAAGTTGGTCGCCATAGATCTGGTTCTGCCGGTAAAATCTAGCGCCGGTTAAGGCATACCAATTTTGCGTCTGTGTATAACACGTGCATCCATCGCGATATCCGTGAAGACGGTTCACCCAAAAAACATGTTCTTTGACCGCAGACGTCGTTCTAAGATTTCGCCAGCTTGACGTCAAACCAGAGACTCCGCGGTGCCACATTGCGGATAGACGCTGCGCCACTGCTTTTTTGTCGTATTCTGCGGTATTGTCAAAGAAACTCGGCGCGTCTTGTTTCACTCCTTGAATCAGCTCTGAAATTGCTGTGACGCAGAGCACCGGCCTCAGCAAAATTGACCGATCGCTTCGAGGATCGGCCACAAGAAGTTCTCGGTATCCAGAAATACTCTGCTCTGACAGATTTTCCAAAAAGGCAATATGGCCCTGATAGCGACTTTCGATTTCATCCCAGTCCTGTGGAGAAATTGTGTCGTACCAAAGAGCCGAGAAAGGCGACAGGTGCGAGTAAGGCTGCATGTAGTTTGTTGCGTTGGCCGTGGTATTTTGAATCACCTCACGAATACGACGGTGATCTTCGCTCACCGCGTTTTGCCGCACGGTGAGATCTTGGTATAATTCTGTCACTGAGTCTAGGTCAAAGGACGACGACGCGCTCAGCTCAGCCACTGCGTTACCCGTATTGACTACACAGCGCCCCACCGGAAGCAGTGCTGCTAACTTTTTACTATAGTCTCGTAATTGTACTTTCGGGTCGATCGCCTGCTGCTCGCTAACCCAGGTCTCAGGCAAGATGGTGCGCAGTGCGCACCCTTGCAATGTAACAAGCACAATCGCGGTTATAACCCATAGTCGACGCATCAGCTTAACAATTAGAACACTGCAAAAATTCATAACACACACCAATTTATGGTTTCTTGAATGGTGTCAAACTCGCCCTCAATATGCAAATATTCGTTGTCATTACACGCCTCCGCACATCTCACTCCACTCGCAGAGCTATTCACCGAAATCAAAAACGCTTTATGATTTAGGGATAATGGAGCGACGCTGATGGGTGAGACACTCAATAAATCTTAGGTCTGTACGTTTCATATTGGGTCTTCTCAGTTGAAAAAGAAACAGGCATGTAACCTAAGTACGAGCATATTGTCCCCAAAAACTGGGTAAACTTCGGGCTATGAGTCGTGTTTGACTTCTTTTTTATAGGACACCATTCATTGGCATCAACTCGGCGCGCCGATCGCCTTAATGGCAGATGGATAACGCACCGTGCGCTTCGCCACCGTTATCAAATTCGGAGTTTCGCGCACAAATTACAGCCGTTTCGCCCCCTCAACTCTGAGAAGATGATGGACCGCTGTAGGCTTTTGATTGGCTTGCGATACCATTGCCATCGCTGCCTCTCCCATAATTGCTTTGCTCGCCAAAATGGTCGTATCCTGTGCGTAGTCTGCGTCGATAATGCGCCCGCGCGCACTCTGAAAGCTCAATGAGCCCGTCATCAAACTTTCAACCGCTTGATTCAGCAAACTCACGTTCACACCGAACTTAGCTTGCGCCTGAACAATCGACGTTACCGCGCTGTCCACTTTAGCGAGCGTGTCATCGGGATTGCTTAGAATATCCAACCCTTCCAGCTGAAGATCAGAGGCCGTAATTGAAGCAATGGACACGTCAAACATTTGACCTACGGACGTGCCGACCTGAATCCTGATGCTTGACGAGCTACCATCCAATAAATTTTTTGTATTGAACTGCGTATTTCGTGAAATTGAATCTATCTGCTCAATTAGGTCATTGGCTTCTTGCTGCATCATTATTTTCTGCTCTCGTGTCGAGCTATCACTTATGCCTTGCAGCGTGAGTTCTCTTACTCTCTGAACCATGTTACCCATGTCCGTCGCTGCACCGGCGGCAGTTTCAAGCATCGAGATCCCATCGTATGCGTTGCGCAGAGCTTGGTTCATAGACATAAGGTTTGAGGTCATTTGAGACGAAATGGTCCAACCGGCAGGATCGTCGATCGCAGAATTTATCCGCATTCCCGTCGTCAATCGTTCCATTACGTCCGTTGTGGCACGGTCGTTTTTCGCCATATGACTGGACGCAAGTTGCGCCGATATATTGCTGTTGACGATCATCCCATTCACCTCCTAAAGGTCGATTTTTGCAATTAATATGTATGACTTCGTCAGCTCATGTGCAAAGTTTAACTAGGTGGCAATAGTTTGCCGAAAATAATTTTGAAAGTGAGTAAAATCCCACAAAAAGAGGTGAAAGGGGTGCAGGCGGAGCAAACCTAAATAGACACGGACCCGCCGCGCAATATACCCTGCAAGCTCATATCGCATCAGATCACCACCCGAGACGGAGCCGCCGCACGTCATTGTCACTGCACGCCAAAAACCCTCTAAATTTGCGGCAGGTACTTGCCAAATCGATTGATTGTGGCAACTTTGATATAGGCCATTTGTCGAGAAAATTCGCCGCCCGAAAAAAGTCAGTGGATTAACTGCACCTTCTTTTTAATCCGCCAGTTCGCGCGCAACGAAGACGCCCTTCGTTGCGATCACCCATTTGCGAAACTAAGCGCTAATGACCTGCCAATATTCGGACACAACTCGCCCCTAAAGTATTAAATATCGTTCAAATTTAAGCTCGAAGTGTCGATTTAATGAGTAGTAGATGCGGGTTAGATGGCGGTGTTCCTAAAACGTTCAAAACCACCTGCTATCTGCTACTGTATTAAAAACCACTTGGATAAACTCGCAGTGTGGCGCACTATATTTGTAGAAAACGGCGGTGTAACAACATGATGCGTGAGGCGATATGACAACGTTAAATGCGTATAGCGAATTGCGCAACATGAACGATCGTTTCGAAAAAATGCTCGTAGAGGCCACACAACTTGGTTTTTACATTGAAAGCATGGTCGCGACCGATTTTTCCGCCTTTCTTCGCCTAAACTTCGAGTCTAATTTGTCGATGAGCTTGAGGGTATACATTCGAGAACAAAACAAAGACGCCCTCTATCTGACCTATTGGGATAACCAATTACGTGAGACATCAGCGATGGATACGGAGATTGGCTGGCTGAGTGTTCACGTCGATGCCATCAAGGTATTCATGCTAAAGCAAAAACGGTCTAAAGCTTAGGCCTGAAACTGGTGTGTGTGGTGTGGTGCAACGTCCTTGAACATGACCCACTGCACTTCGCAGAATCGCTACCACATATCTTCCATGGAAGAGGATTTGTTGCAGCGAATACAAACTACCTGATTTGCCGGCATAGATACGTTATCCGTCGCGCAATAATGGCACACCCAGCTAATTGTCGCCTGAGTCACCTGAGCAACGGGTTTATTGCCTGATTTATCGCTTTGACCATCGACCCACAACTCCCCTGACGGCGCGCTTCCAGCATCCAAGGCTTTGCCCCTCAATGCCCTAGCGCCCAGCTCTCCTGCCGATTCAGCAACAACCTCTTGATGACCTTCAGCCACTCCTAAGGTATCGTTTAGTACTGCGGTAACGGGTGCAATATCTTCGTAACTTACCGCCAAGGGATAGAGCTTTTCCGCCTTAGTCGACAGATCATGGCAATTCCGTGTGTACTTACGCGACGCAAAGTACCAGTAGATGAAAGGCGGAATGGCTACCAAAAACCACTTAATAGCGCTGTTGTCTTTAAAGTAGTCGTCCATCTCGGGAAACACAATAAAGGCAACAAGACCCAGAAAGACCGTCACGTAAAAACTCGGTTTATCTAACCAAATCCCCTCATCTTCGACGTATTGGGCCCGAGTTTTTTGGAGCTTTTCGTTATGCGCTGACAGTAATTTTTTTTGTTTGCGTTGTTCTTGTTCTTCTTCAAACTGGTTTTCGTCTTTTACGTACACTTCCTCGCTCATAATGTGCGTGGATTCTTGGATCGTCAAAATAGCTTTGGCAATAGAGCACTCAAAAAAGTCGCGTTCGGGCGTCAGTCGATATGCTTCCAACTCATTGTGCACTTTTTTTTCTGTAGCTTCGCAGTCTTCAACCATTCCTCTATAAGCCACCGTAAACGGGGTCGCTACACCCGCGGTGTAAAGCTCCTGTTTATGTTGACGAAGGTCGTTGGTCTGGCCGACTTTAATCAGGCCAGGCTTTAGACTCTCGTTAGACATGACATACAGCCAGCCTTCCATATCATTCCATCCGAATTATGCTAGATCCAATTTCAGCATCTGGGTTTTAAAAACGACTGAAACACGAGGGCTCACGGGAAAACAAGCCCATGCCACGCTATCTTAAAGCGGATGCTTTGCCTTGATCAACGAAACACTGCAAGAGAAGCATTTTTATTTTAGTTGTTCGCGCTAAACCCGTAATCTAGACCTGCTGGTCCATTGATTAATGTAAAGATTCTCAATAAGTTGGGATACATTCTTTGCGAAATGACCGAGCTTTTTTTGCGTACGTGACGAAAAAACCCTTGCCAATAGACTTTAAACTGAAAGAGTGGCGCATTCCTTTAGTCCCATACGTCGCGACCTATGTGTTCAACGATAAGCCTGCCATGTCATTTTTTTGCGGTTAAAATTAATCTGCTGCGCGCCGGTAGTGCGCGCAAATAACTCGACCATCACTGTAAAGTGGTTTGGATGCAACACCTCGGTTCCAAAATCTTAACAGGTGCAGCTGGAGCCGCGTCTGTTGCATTCACCCGAGAACAGTCGTGTCGCGCATAAGGTCTGATTTGATAATGCGCTCAGGAGCGGGAGGCACCTCTGGAAAAACGTTATTTAGCTGTTGATCCGTAAGTTGCCAATGCTGCTTTAGAACCGCCCCAATCCAACTTCGGTTATCTGATGTTGGCGCCAGATCACGACCCATAAATAGCTCACTTTTCTTCAGCCCAGGCCATTCACCCAGCACTCTGCCGCCTGCCACCGCACCCCCTAACAAAAATAGCGCACTGCCGGTACCATGATCGGTGCCCAGCGTTCCATTCGCCGCGACAGTGCGACCAAACTCTGTAGCCACGATCACTACCGTATTATCCCATTCGTTGCGCAGTGCCGTTCGCAAGCTGACAATACCCGCATCTAACTCGGAAAACTTTGTCTGCAATCGCCTCACTTGACCTTGATGCGTGTCCCAACCCTCTAGCTGCAACATCGCACAATCGGGACCGTCCTCGGCACGCATTAGGGTACCGCAAGACGATGCGAGCTGTGCGAAACGGTTACGGCGATTTACCTGATCAATGACCGACAATTTGTCTCGAGTTTGCAACCCGCTCATTAAACGTTGCGAGAGAAGGTCGTCTTCGCTGTAGAGCGATTGTAACCGCTCAAACAAATCCCCTTTCGACTCAACGAAATGGTCCGGATACCACGTCTGTGTCAGATGCCGACCTCGCAAACTGATTGGCACACCATGAGCCACCGCGAGAGATTGACCTCGTTTCGCCTCAACAGCACGGTTCAGCCAGCCACTTTCATTATCCGCCCGATTGTAACCCGACTCTAAAATATCTTGCGCTCGAAAATGTGAACGTGTGGTAGCGCCCGAACTGGTAGCCACAATCGTCAACAACTCTTTTTGGCGATACAACTTGGCAAGCGTTGGCAACGCAGGATGTAGCGCAAATCCCCGGTCCAATCGATGTGCTCGTTCTTGTACCGCCGTCACGAGTTTTTCACGGTGACGCAGTAAGTCCGAATCAGCGAGGGGCAACACGGCATGCAGACCGTCCATCGCACCCCTTAACACAAGCCATACAAGTTTAGGTGTCTTTTGGTTAGATAACGCAGCGCCTCGGCTATGCCAACACACTAAACTGGAACCTACCGCTGCCAACCATTGCCTTCGATTCATAGATACTCCTGCTAACGCCGCTGAAAATCTGGGCTTAAGAACAGTAATGCACGCGCCTGTCGGTCAGTCTCAGCACGTTCCATAGCCTGCCGTGTCGCTCCGTCTAATTGTGTTGAAAACAATCGACTGCTAATCTCGAGAGCGCTTTTATTTGATTGCGCGCTAACTGCTACCACTGTATTGGCCCAGTCGATCCGTTTCATCAGCGCATCGGCTCCATCCCAGTGCCGATTACTGATTGGATAGCCCGCTGGCGATCCCGAGCCAAAAGGGGCCTGGCCCATATCTCGCAGATGTCGGTGAAGTTGCCTTAAAAATCGGGGAGGCGAAGCCTCTTGAATCTCCAGCGCTCGCAACGTCGAGATCACGAATTCGCGCGGTGTTTTGAACTTCTGACGTTCCTCACGCCAACTTGCGTCATGTGCGATAAGCACACGGATTACCGCCCCAAGATTCCCGTTCGTCTGTTGCCATTGCGCAGACATCGCATCGACTAATCCCTCATCGGGCATATCTGAAACTAAATGCTGAGCCAGCTTGTGACACACAAAGCGGCCGGTTGCGGGATGTCGCGCCAGATCGCGCAGCATCTGTTCACCCTGCTCTACCTCCCCGTCTCGATAGGGTATCCCGAGTAAGGTCCTAGCCCCAGGCTCATGCATATCCCGGCGGTACACAAAGCCTTTTTGCGCCTTATCGCGCGGGCGACTGATACTCCAACCACTCAGAGCTCTCGCCAGTTCACGAATATCACCCAGACTATAACCACCGTCAATCCCGAGTGTATGTAATTCCAGAATTTCACGCGCCAAATTTTCATTCAATCCGCGCTGTCTTTTTTTACCAACCCTAGATGCAGGCCCCGTAGACTGAGTATTGTCTAAATAAACCAGCATCGCTGGATGTTTAATGACAGCAATCAACATGTCTTCAAATTGACCAAAGAGATGCGGTGCCACCGCATCAAGTTCCAACAGAGGCGCCAATACGTTCAATTGAATCGAGGTCATTGACACACTGAAGTGATTGGAGAAAAAATCCAACATGCGCATGCTAAAAGGCTCGGCGCTCATAATCGACTGCCACAAGCCGTCGAATATAAGTGCTCTCTGAGTTTGCCGGATAACTTTGGCTGGTGCTGTTCCTGCTCCTGAAGGGCCTTTATCTTGCATGTTAGACGACTCATTCTGGGCAGGTGCTTTACGCTGATCTCGAACGCGCTGACGATATTCGGAAAATTGCTGGAATGCCGCAACCGTCGTAAAACGCGAAGCTACATAACTCGGACTCACCATTTGCTTCGTTAACCATTGGCGTGGATCGCGTGCCGCCGCAGTTAGCTCGCTACCGCGTGCGCCCAACCCAAAACGATTGACCGCGATTACGGCCTCCGAGTCGTTATTCATGCGCGGCATCGGCTGGCTCTGACACCCGCCCCCACTGTTTCTCTAACACCTTGTCCACCGCTCGCGCACTCAACCTTGCATCTGTTCGAGTTCAATGCCCTTGGTCTCACGAACATATTTGAAGACGAACACCGCTGATACTGCCGCGCTTAAGGCATAAAAACCATAGGCTCCTGCAAGCCCAATCCCTGCCAGCATGATCGGGAATGACATGGTGATGGCAAAATTTGCACTCCACTGAAACAAGCCGCTGACGGCAAGGCCCGAGCCGCGAATCTGATTCGGAAACATCTCACCCAGCATCACCCACATCACGGGTCCCCAAGACACATTAAACACAAAGACATAACCGTTCGCAGCGATGAGAGCTAGCGGCCCCCAAGACCCCACATCAAGATCGCCATTGGCATTGACCTCTGCATTTGCGAATGCCACCACCATAAGACCCAACGTGATCGCCATACCTATCGACCCCCACTTCAACAGTGGCTTTCGTCCAATCTTATCGACCAACAAGACAGTCAGCACGCATGCGGCAATGCTCACCGCGCCACTAATGACATTAATCAGCAGTGCATCCGCCTCAGAGAAACCCACTGCCTGCCAGAGCACCGCCCCATAATAAAAAACAACATTAATGCCCACGAGTTGCTGAAAAACGGCCAAACCAATACCGACCCAGAGTATTGCCCTAATCCGCCCCGTCACTGGGTCTCTAAGATCGGCTAATCTCGGCGCATGGTCGTGGATCAATGTCGCATCAATTTCAGCCATTTTCTTGATTCCCGCCGTCTGGCCATACAATCGCACGAGCACCGCTTCGCCGTCATCACGACGACCTGAAGCCATTAAATAACGGGGACTTTCGGGAATAAACAACAAGGCAACCAGAAATATAGTGGCCGGTAGCAGTTCGATCCAAAACATCCAACGCCAAGCCTCGAACTCCATCCACAACGGTGTTGTCGAGGCGCCGGCAGCACCTGCGAGCAGGTAATTACTCACAAATGCCATGAACAGGCCGCTAATAATGGCGATTTGCTGGATCGTTGTGAGCCTACCGCGATATCGCGCGGGTGCCACTTCACTAATATACGCAGGCGACATGACCGATGCAGCGCCGACAGCCAACCCTCCAATAATTCGATAAATAACAAATTCAAACGAGCCAGATGCAATGCCAGAACCCCAAGCACTGACAATAAAGAAGACAGCCGCACAGATGAGCAAGGTGCGGCGCCCGAATCGATCCGCCAACCTTCCTGCGAAAAAAGCGCCCAAAGCACAGCCGAGCAACATACTCGCCACATTAAAACCGGTACCCGCGCTGTTAGAATTAAATGCCGCTTGAAGGCCCGAAATAGTGCCATTGATCACGCCACTGTCAAACCCAAATAAGAAGCCACCAATGGTCGCAACGACACTGATTAAGACAATAAACAGTGTGTTTTCCGTATGCTCTAATGTGTCCAAGAATTTCCCCTTAACCTATTAAATCTTTTCATAGATATGCTGAATAAAACGTTGGCAATAAGTATATCAAAACTCTCGCACCTTTCGTGTATTAGCCTTTACGCGAAGAAAATAGTACTATCGCGCTGTTTAGGGAATGATGCAATACCGCCGACGTTTTAGGATCAAAAATGCCGCCACATCAGGGAACATTAGCTAACATCACAGAGCGTGAAACCACTGAACTGGCAACAGATCCAATGCGTGCGAGTGCGAAAAGAACGATCAGTGTTGACAACGTCTTATTCGGCTGTGAAGACGGGGCTTTAAAGGTCCTTCTTATCAAACATGGGTCTGGCGAAAGTTTGGGTCATTGGGGACTACCTGGAGATTGGTTACAGGCAGATGAAAATCTTGAAACCGCTGCCGTTCGGGTTTTGCGCGCACGCGCAGGTCTAGACGACATCGTCTTGGAGCAATTGCAGAGCTTCAGTAGTCTTGACCGCTACCCTGGCGAGCGCACCATCACCACCGCTTTCTATGCGTTAATTAGACCCGATGAATATTTATTAGCACAGGGTCAAGACGAGCTAGGTGTGGCCTGGTTTACTGTCAGTGAAATGCCCGAGCTTATTTTTGACCATGCGAAAATTGTCAACTGGGCGATCGCAAGGTTACGTCACAAGGTGCAACATGAGCCCGTGGGATTGGATCTTTTGCCGAAAAAATTTACTCTTTTAGAATTGCAGCGCTTGTACGAAGCCCTCTTGGGCACGGCGTTAGACAAACCAAACTTTCGGCGCAAAATAACGAAGATGAATATCCTTAACGACTGCAACGAAAAGCAGCGTGGCGCTGCGCACCGAGCTGCGTCACTTTTCAGTTTTAACCAAGAGCGCTACGAACAACTCAGCAACGACGCCTTCATCCGCCCAGACTCCTCCCACTAGAAACGGAACGTCTGTTCGGTTTTGCCGCCTTTTTTAAATCAGTGCTCAATGTACTCGAAGAAGTCAAAATCAGCCGGTTGATTTTGCCCTGAGATGTCTTGGCAGCACATCCCCACAAAAGCCCCCGTAAAACTGTTCCCCGCGCCCTGACCCGCCTCATCTGAAATAGCACTGTAGTCCAATGTTATTGGGACATCTTTCCAGACCTCACCATCTAATGACCACGAAAATGTCAAGTGAGCGTGGTCGACCAAAGCCCGCAGATAAACCGGCTCGGCCGCCATTAAAGGAATCACGCTTTGATCTGAATTGATCGAGTAAAGCGGAAAGCTCGCCACGAGGTCAACGCTTCCAGCGCAACTCATCACGGCTAAATGTCGTCCATATTCCTCGTCGGTAGATATATAAAGGTAGTGGTATTTGTGGCCGTTGTAATAACACACCAAACCCGCCATTTGTTGAAAGGTGGTGGGATGGAAATCAACCTTCGTTGTCGCCGTAAAACTCGCCGCCTGCTGACGTCGCGCTATTAGTGCTTGCTCAAAACAGTTGCCGAGCGACTGCTTACCCTTGAGGCGCAAGTGACCCGGACGCTCCGACAGCGTCATAAAACAAGATGGATCAGGGTTTCGCAACCACTGAAAGTGGTTGCCGAGCGACTTACCGTCAAAATCATCGCGACTGGGTACCATCGGCCACGGGTGGGCGGGTAAATCGACACTCGGTAGAGTAATGTCGGGTTTGTTATCGCCATTTTCCAATCGCAGCCACCCATCCTCTTGCCAGACTGCTTTTTGAATTGCGGTCTCTCGGCCCATCGGACTGCGCTTTCGCCCGTGGAGTGGGCGGCTGGCAAGATGGACCACGTAGGTATCACCTGCCGGCGTTTCCACAATATCTCCATGTCCGGAGCGTTGCAACGGTAAACCGGGATCATCTTTAGACGTCAGGAAATAACCATGCGGATCAATTTCATACGGCCCTGTGATGCTCGTCGACCGCGCAAACACCATACAGTGCTCGTATTCAGTCCCACCTTCAGCGGTGACTAGATAATAGTACCCGTTACGCCGATAGATATGTGGTGCTTCTGTAAGCCCCTGAGCGGTACCCTTAAAAATATTGTGAGTCGGACCCGTCAGCATTTTTATTTGTGTATCAAACTCTTGCAAATAAATACCACCAAATGGATTTTTACCGGGACGGTGATCCCACACCATGTTGAGCAACCATTTACGCTCACCATCATGCACGAGCGAGGGGTCAAAACCACTGCTGTTTAAATACACTGGATCGCTCCAAACTCCGTCAACCGTCGCGCAGGTCGTCAAGTAATTATGAGCATCTTTAAAACTCGCACAGTGCCTTTTTACGTCCGTGTAGATCAAATAAAACAGACCATCACAGTGCGAAAGACAAGGCGCCCAAATACCGCACGAGTCTGGGTTGCCAGTCATATCGAGCAATTCTTTTCGATTCAACGGCTGCGCGGCAACGCGCCAATTGAGTAAGTCACGCGAATGATGAATCTGTACGCCAGGAAACCACTCGAAAGTGGACGTAGCGATGTAATAATCCTCGCCGACACGCACGATGGATGGATCTGGATTAAAACCTTGTAAAATGGGATTACTGGATGTTTGTGTCACTTTAATTTCTCTCGACGATCACGGGTCAATAGGTAATATTACGTTATGCAGGATGTTGATCAGCTGCGATCTCCAGCATTTTCTTGTTAGACAGTATGTACTTAGGCATCAGCAATAGGACCAGCGCTCCACAAGCAATGGGTCCTGCGACGTAGGTAAACAAAATGCCATTGAGCGCCCTTTCGGTCTGTTCGGCATTGGCCACATAGCCGAAGTAGGCCAAACAACTGAGCGCCAGTGCACCACCAATGGCAATACCGAACTTTAGCGCCAACAACTGCCCAGAGTAGGCCAATGCCATATTGTTGTCTTTGCCGGAAAGCATACGAGCACCGTATTCAACGGTATCGGGCACCATCGCGAACAGCAGCGCCATCACCATCATATGAGGAAAGTTCGCCGACATCGACAGCCCAAAGGCGATCCAATAATCCTCTGCTGATAAAAATATAAACGGAACATGCAGTCCGACCATTGCCAGCATACCCACGCGCAATAACAACACCTTGCAATAACGCTTGGTCAGCCAACTGGTTGTCAGTGCGCCTGAAACGCCTGCGAGCATGCCCCACGTAATAAACTCATTGATTAAATCTTCGCGACCGAAAAAGTACTTAATGTAATAAGCCGTCACAGTGCCCCGCATGACTACAGCTATTAATACAACAAAAGTAAAAAACGACAGCAACATTAACTGGCGGTTATGTCGCAAACTGGTGAAATCTTTAAATACGACGGCAAGATTGAGTCGCGCACCTTGATCCGCGCGGTCCACCACACGCTCCTGCGTACTCAAAAAACACAAGACAAAACACGCTATAGCGGCAAAGGCCATCACGGCAATTGCCTTTGGGTAGCCAACAGCATCGTCGCCACCGCCAAAATATTCCACCAAGACTGGCACCATATAAACAACTAATGCACCGCCCGCCATAGCCAGCGCCATTCGATACGCTTGCAATGATGCGCGGTCTGACAAATTATTCGTCATCACACCACCTAGTGCCGAATAAGGAATGTTGATCCCCGTGTAGACGAGCATTAGCAATGTGTAAGTTGCAAACGCGTAAAGAGTCTTGCCGCTATCGCTCAAATCGGGGGTAAGAAAAGTCGCAACAAATAGCAGACCATAAGGTAGCGCGAGCCAAATCAAGTAGGGCCTATATTGCCCAAAGCGGCTGTTAGTGCGATCGGCAATACTTCCCATTACCGGGTCTGTAAACCCGTCTATCAGACGAACACACAGCATCATTGTTGCAAGAGACGCGGCTGAAATACCCACGACATCCGTGTAGAAAATAGCCAAGTAGTTGATCACAACTTGAAAGACGACATTGGAACCCGCATCACCGAGGCCGTACCCAACTTTTTCTTTAATGCTCAGCGCGCCTTGGCTCATACCCACCTCTTGGTTTAC
>CAJWCO010000008.1 GCA_913031145.1 uncultured Cellvibrionales bacterium
CATCAGCGCCTTTACCAAAGACCACGCTAACGTTATCAATACTAATTTGCCCGCACTCCACTTTGGACCTTCTTAACTTCTTCGGGCCTGCAAAAGAGCTGTCATCGGGTCTTAAAATTTTACTTTCTTGCGTTGTCATTAAATTTTTCCGGTAAGTTATTGTGGGTAGTGTTCTCAACCAAAAAACTTGTATTAGCAAAACGCTACATATGCCTTTATAAAACGCTAGAACCGTGCCAAAAATCAAAAAACCAACCAAATAAAAATGTATCCACATGATTTTATGAGGTTTGTTTAATTTTCATTTTATTTGAAAAAATTAACTTAGAATTTTATACTGCGCCTAATTTGTGCATCAGAAAAATTTTATGCATTTAGTTGGTGCGTTTTTAAAGAGATTTAATACAAGTCAAAATATTATTTAACCAAGACGTAACAAACCTTTAAAAATAATGTAGAGGATTTAGAAAAAGTGATCAGTGTTGTCAAAAGAGAAAATATATAATTAAGATTAAAAAACAATAGAAAAGACTGTCTTGAAAATAGATTTAGTTTTTTACTTCTTTGATTTTCAATCAATTACGGACACATTAATTTTTTTAAATCCACCAAAAACCCAAAACTAATATAAAATACTCACCTAATTACAAACAGCCTTAACAAACTATGCTAATCGATCGAAAATTCTGCGTCGCTCCGATGATGGATTGGACAGACCGGCACTGCCGTTACTTTTTACGTATAATGAGTCAACACAGCGTGCTCTACACCGAGATGGTCACGACGGGGGCCATCCTTCACGGCGACAGCCATCGACACTTAGCTATGCACCAAGACGAAAGTCCCGTGGCGCTTCAACTCGGGGGTAGTGAGCCTAGCGACCTTGCCCGAGCCTGCAAGATTGCGTCGAGCTACTCTTATTCCGAAATTAACTTGAACTGCGGATGCCCCAGCGATCGCGTACAGAATGGCCGTTTTGGCGCCGTCATGATGAAGCACGCTAGCACCACAGCAACGTGTGTTAAGGCCATGCGCGATGCAAGTCCTATCCCGATCACGGTAAAACACCGCATTGGTGTTGACGAGCACGATTCGTACGCGTTTTTGTCTGACTTTGTGGGTACCGTTGCCGAAGCTGGCTGCAAGGTTTTTATTGTCCATGCCCGCAAAGCATGGTTACAAGGTATGAGCCCTAAACAAAATCGTGAAATCCCACCGCTGAACTATGCCCGCGTGTATCAGCTAAAACATGACTTCCCCGATCTAAGTATTATCATTAATGGTGGTATCTCAACCACGAGTCAGGCCGCGCAGCATCTAGACCAACTCGATGGCGTGATGATGGGCCGCGAGGCCTACACAAACCCTTATATTTTGGCAACCGTTGACCGCGAGTTTTTTGGGTGCACTAAAGCTTCAAAGTCACGATTAGAAATTGCGAATGAATTGGTGCCTTATATTGAACACGAACTGTCCCATGGCGTAAAATTGCACGCTATGACAAGGCATATTCTAGGGCTGTTTCACGGTATGCCAAACGCACGACTATTCCGACGTCATCTCAGCGAAAATGCCCACAAACCAAATGCCAACATTGACGTTTTCATTGATGCTCTGGCCAAAACTACAGGAACACAGACGTAATGAAAAGTTTACTTGAGCAGTTGAAGGCCATGACGACCGTTGTAGCAGACACAGGCGATTTCGAAGCGATCCGTGAATACTCTCCCGAGGACGCCACCACCAACCCTTCGCTCATCCTTAAAGCTGCTCAAATGCCAATGTATAAAGAGCTTGTTACGGATGTCATTACCTCGGTTAGCAAAAACACGTTATCTAGCGACGAACAAATCGCTTTGTGTATGGACACATTAGCAGTCGGTATTGGAACAAAAATTATCGCCGTCGTGCCAGGCAGAGTTTCCACTGAAGTGGATGCAAGATTGTCCTTCAACACTGAGAAGTCCATTGCTAAAGCCCGTCAACTGATCGGTCTTTACGAGAAAGCTGGGGTCGGAAGAGACCGTGTGCTCATCAAAATGGCGTCCACCCTCGAGGGAATTCGGGCAGCACAGCAGCTCGAAAAAGAAGGCATCAACTGCAATCTAACGTTGCTCTTTAACTTCACGCAGGCAGCTGCTGCTGCCGATGCCGGAGCCTTTTTGATTTCACCCTTCGTTGGCCGAATTCTCGACTGGTACAAAGCCAATACCGATGTCGATGAGTTTACACCTGCTGAGGATCCGGGTGTGATCTCGGTTACCCGAATCTATAATTACTACAAGCAAGCCGGTTACAACACTGTAGTCATGGGGGCAAGCTTCAGGAACGTGGGCGAAATCAAAGAACTCGCCGGGTGTGACAGACTCACCATCAGCCCGCAGTTACTACAGGCTCTGGATCAGGATTTTGGAACATTAGAGCGAAAGTTAGACCCCGAAAAAACCGGTGACCCGATCCATTATACCCTCGGCGACGAGAGTGCTTTTCGCTTCGAGGTGAACGATGACGCCATGGCGACTGAGAAATTAGCACAAGGAATTCGCAGCTTTGTAAGTGATCAATTGAAGCTCGAGACGTGGCTAAAGGAGTTTTAAGTTATGCTTGCAAAGATTAAAAAATTCTTTGATCAGAGAATTCTCGAGTCAGACACCCCGTCAACCAGCCAAGAGCAACTTGCCGTCGCTGCGTTGCTTATAGAAGTGATGATCATCGATGGCGAACTGGCTGAGAATGAACTCGCATCTATCACCGCCACATTGGGCGAGTTACTTGCGCTAAGTGGCGACGATGTGGATGAACTGCTGACGTTATCGCGAAGCGAAGTCTCAGACGCTACATCGCTGTACCAATTTACGCGCCATATTAATGAGCATTTCGATCTCGACAAAAAAATGCGTTTAATGACCTCACTGTGGCGTGTCGCCTATGCTGACGGCACTTTAGATAAGCACGAAGAGAACATTATACGGCGTATTGCAGATCTCATTCATTTGCGCCACAACGAATATATACGCTGTAAACTCAACGCAAGAGATGCTTAAGTGCTCGCCTCCAGCGCATGAATTAAATCAATAAACTGGTCGTTGTTTTCTGGCCTCAGCTGTACCAGTGTTTTATGCGCTTCAAGCACCTGCCGACGCGTTTCGTCGACCTCTGGGGTTACCGTGTCTAAATGGGTCACTTCACCCTCGCAGACAGGCACCTCATCATGGATGTCGAAAATATCGTCAAAACCCATACACAGCAAGGTGCGCAAAATACTTGGGTGATGACAAAAAATCTGCACGTTAATGTCGTATTCACTCCGACAGTGAAGTGCAAGTTTCGCCAGAACACCCAACGTGGTGCTATCGAGACACTCCGCTTCAAGCATATCAATTACCACTTGATTCACGGCCTGACTGCCGAAAATCGTGTCCATGTGTCTATTGAGCGTGCCGCATAGTGTGACGCGGACATCTCCTGTAAGTTTCAACAGAAAATTGCCTGCCTCGTCATAGACCAGTATCTTACCCGCACTCACGCTAAAAGCCTCGCGTCATCAATAACACGGAAATATCATCCTGCGGCTCGGTTACCGTGTCAATCGATAAAACTCGCTTCAAGTCATCAAGATCCCCCGAGTGTTCGGCCAGGCACTCCAGTATGGCCGCCTCTTTTTCCGCGATCTGGCGTTGCGGCATTAAATCAAAAACGCCATCTGATAACAGAATAAGCGCACTGCGCTCAGGCAGCACAACTTCTTCGACCTTCCACGACGCGTCAGCAAAGATTCCCACGGGTTTTCCAGCCCCCTGCAAATAGCGCGCGACCCCGTCCACCACTAATATCGGTTGAGGTAACTGAGCTCCGAGCACATAGCGCATTCGATGGGTGCTCATATCCACCGAACCCGCAACGAGTGTCATATGCTTACCAAGGCCCGTCGCTAACATTTGCGTGTTGATATGCTCGACCAAACCCTGCGGTGCCAGCGCTAGCGCGGTATAGTCTTCCTCCAGCTGGTGGCGGCGTATCAGCCGCCCAATCATAAAACGCAATAACACCGTCACAAAAGCCGATGATGCTCCGTGTCCAGACACGTCTGCAAAGTAAAACAACAAGTACCGACCTAACACCACGTTGTAGCCTACAAAATCGCCACTTAGGTAAAGAGAGGGCACGACAGAATGAGAAATTTGATAATCACCAAATCGCAACGGGCTTTCTGGCATGAGACTTTTTTGTACTTCTAGACCCGCAATTTGATCTTGCTTTAACACGCGCAAGCTTTTTTGTAGCTCATCATTGGTCTTTTCTAGTTGCGCCCTATCGTTCAAGCGCTGTCGTCTTGCTTGTGCAAATTCGTCAATACGGCTGACTGTTTGCTGCGCGCATGCAACACTCACATCGGGCATCAGCACGTCTACCACACCCAACCTAAAAAAATCGACGGACAGGTCCACATCATCATCGCACAAGGCAATAACGATTAAGTGAACCTCACACAGTTGTTTGAATTGCTGGATTTCTTGCTCAGACTGAAGCGTCACATTTTCCGATGCCAAAATAACCGGCTGTGCAACTGGGTCGAGACATTTTTCCCCGATCTGGTTGGGTTGCACGCTTTCAGTGTGTCGGCCTATAGATTCAAAACGGTTGCGAATAAACGCTAAACGAGCCTCGTCTTCTATCGCCAGAAGCACCTGAACATGTTTATTCATTGCATAACCATCAATCACTCGTTTTGAGCACTAAACCGCTTGCGCACGATGCAACCGCATCGTCAATGTTCAGTAATCGTCGTCCCCGAAATCGTCCTCAATCATGCCATCGTTGATCAAATAACGCTGTCTTTGGTGATAGATATCCCGCACAAAAACATAGCGATCACCGGTAACAAGGTCGCCTGCACCCAAAAGATCGGCGCGTAAGGCCACCAATCCCAATCCTCTCGCTGAATTTCTCGCGGGAATATCTGAAACATATTTGAGCGGGTTAGTAATACTGTCTACAAACTTGGACGGTGCGTCGCGTAAACTCGAAGGCCCCATAAGCGGCAACATTAAATAGGGCCCCTCGCCAACACCCCACGCCGCAAGCGTCTGACCGAAATCTTCAGGCGCACCCTTCTGAATATGAAACACACTGTCAGCGACATCAAATAAACCGCCGATTCCCAGCGTAGAATTTATAAAAAAGCGCCCGGCACTGGCAACCATCCCACTCCCCTTACCTTGTAAACCACTATTCGCAGCATTCGTGACTTCGTCAAGATTATCAAACACGTTGGCGATACCGAGCTCTACCGCATCGGGTGTGACCAGCACATAGGCCTTAGCAATCGGTTTGACAATGGCTTTGTCTAGCGCCTCATTAAACGCAAACATGGTGCGGTTAAAAGGCTCCAGCACGTCTTTTCCTACGTGATCATCGCCCGCCGCAGCCGCAACCATCGTTAGGCTTAATATTCCCAGCACCCATCGTTTCATAACTGTGACCAATAGACCCTTTTTACGGCAATGGTACTCGGCTTGTCTTCGTTCGCCAACACTAATCATCACTCGCTGGACAGAATCCAACATCTTAACCGCCTATGGCCTGCCCAATGCCGTCGCAACCGCCTTAACCGGGGCGCGGCAACTCAGACGCTATGCGTGACCAAGCCGTCGCTAAGCGTTTCGATGAGACAGGCCTCGGTGTCTTCAATTGCTGTGCGAACAAAGACACGCGCAATTCTTCTATTTGCCAGCCGAAGGCATCCACTGCATCACGAACTAATTCGGGTAAGCACTGTTGCTGCTGCAGAGCGGCATAATAGGGGTCAAGAAATAGAGCTAACTGGTTTGTATAGTCGCGATCACGGCTCATTTGAAGCGGCCACTTGTCCAAACGAATTGTTAAAGCACGAACGTACCGTGCATAATTCCGTAATGCCGGACTTTGCGATATTGCGAGGCTCTCGGGCGACAACAAACCCTTGAGTTGTCGATTAACATCTTCTTTGATGTAAGCTGCATCCCCTTTTAGATCACCCATTGTGCGGCGAATTCTGTTCAAATCAGACAAGAGATCCGCAAGCAGCCCTGCCTGCAACTGCGCAATATCGACAATACGGCCTGCACCCGCAACATGACAGGCTTCGAATTCATCGCGATGTCGTACCACGGTCCCAGCGCTAAACAGCGCCTCATTAACAGCGGCGCTGATCAGCGCATCTACGATTCGTTCGCGCTTGGCAAGGCCTGCTGCGGCGAGCGCCAAATCATGACCGCGCAACAGATTTTTTGCCAAGTAACGAACGGTATCTCGTGATTTTAGAAGCGCCAAACGAAGCTGCCCGTCACGCGATGTAGCCAAGGCGATGTGTGGGTCATCCATTAGCTCCAAGGCAACGCTATCACCGCAATCCCGCAAGGCAGGCCATGCTGTGATGCTCAATGGCCCATTTTGTAATGTCACTTCTTTCGGAAGCTCGTCAAAGTCCCATTTTTTGAGTCCACTGCGCGTGTAGGACCCCTCACCGGCCTGTTGGATCGACGCACTGATCTGTACCTTGTAGTCGTTCTGTAACTGCACCGCATTTCGACTACTCGCCACTATCTGGCCCTGTTCATCAAGTAGAATAAAATTCATTAAATACCACGGGTCGAGCCTTTGAACATTCCAGTCGGTCACAGCCACTATCAAACCAAAATGCCTCTGTATCTGTTCACCTAAAACATCAATTAATGGTCGATTCTGCGCATTAAGGCCACGCAAAATAAGATCGACCGTCGCCGGCACAGGAACGAGCTGACGGCGCAAGTGCTTAGGCAGACTTTTCAGTAGAGTAATACATTTATCACGTAGCATTCCAGGCACTAGCCATTCGAATAAATGGCGCGGTAACTCATGCAGTAACGCCAACGGTATAATCGCACTTACGCCGTCCTCCGAATGCTCAGGTTCAAAGCGATAACGCAATACATAACAATTTTCTTGGTAGTCTAGGCTGCTGGGAAATTGTGCTAATTCTTGCCCATCTATGGCCCGTGACAGCAGGTCTTCCTGCGTCATTTGCAACAATTCCGGGTTTTTATCTTCAGCAACGCTCCGCCATTTTTCAAAATCTGCCAAATTGCACAGCGTATTGGGAACTCGGTCGTGATAAAAACGCTGCACTGTAAGTTCATCAGCAACTAGATCACGGCGTCTGATCCGGTCCTCAAGCGCCTGAAGCTCATCGAGTAATCTTCGATTTGCAGCGTGAAAGGTACCCGTCCCACGATACCCCTCTTCAACTAATGCCTGCTGTAAAAAAACTGTATAAGCTTCATCAGGATTGACCTTGCCATATTGCACCTTTTCGTTATCAGCGATCGTCAGTCCAAACAAAGTCTGGCGCCGCTTGGCCATAACTTGCCCAGAGCGCAAATGATAAAAAGGTTCGCTGTAACTACTGTTAACCAAATGCTGCGCGAGCGGCGCGATCCAAGTCGGATCGATTTTGGCGACATTTAAGGCATATTGCTTCGTAGTTTCCATCAATGACGCTGCAACCATCCACTTAGGCGGTTTTTTTACCTGCCCTGACGTTGGAAAGATGAACACCCGCCGGTTGCGCGTACTCATAAATTCCCTACCGCGGTCATTGACTGCAACATGGCTCAATAGCCCGCAGAGAATTGCCCTGTGCACCGCACTGTAACTCGCCGGTGATGATGTCTCGCGCAAACCCAGTTTCCGACACGCCAAAGAAAGCTGGCGATGTAAGTCACGCCATTCTTGAACACGAAGAAACGATAGGCATTGACGTCGGCAGTACTTGGCAAACTGGTTCTTGGAGAGACTTTGACGATGCTCGTCGAGGCCACGCCAAAGGTTTAAAAAGGTCATAAAATCTGAATCTTTATGCTCCCACTGAGCATGCAACTGATTCGCCTTTTGCTGCCCTTCCGCAGGTCGCTCGCGCGGGTCCTGCACGCTCAGAACACTCGCAATCACCAGTATTTCGCTAAGTGCACTCATCCTCGACGCTTCGATTAGCATCCGCGAAAATCTCGGATCAACCGGTATTGCAACCATCTTCTTACCCAACGCCGTTAACTCACCGTTTCTGGAGACGGCTTGAAGCTCTTCCAACAACTTATACCCATCGTTGATCATGCGCCTATCGGGCTTGTCGATAAAAGGAAACTGATAAATATCGCCCATACGCAGATGTAACATACGTAAAATTACCGCAGCCAAACTGGTACGTAAAAGTTCTGGATCGGTGAACTCCGGGCGCCGCGAATAATCATCCTCTGAATAAAGTCGAAAACAAACGCCAGCGCGCACACGTCCGCAGCGGCCTGCGCGCTGATTGGCACTGGCCTGTGAAATTGCTTCAATCTGTAACCGCTGAACCTTGGTCCGATAACTGTACCGAGATACTCGCGCATGACCCACATCAACGACAAAACCGATCCTTGGCACAGTGAGGGATGTTTCCGCCACATTCGTTGCCAACACAACGCGGCGCGCTTTAGAGGGACTAAAGACTCGACTCTGCTCGTTAAGGCTCAGTCGCGCATACAATGGCACAACCTCAATTGCTGACAGGTTTGCTCTGCGAAGGGCTATGCTGGTTTCCCGAATTTCACGTTCGCCGCTCAGAAAAACCAAGATATCCCCGGCACTGTGTTGACTGAGTATATCGTTAACGCACTCAAGTACAGCCTGTGGTCGCGACATCAGCGCTGTTTCATAAGGACGGTAAACTATCTCCACGGGGTAAGATCGACCCGACACTTGCACCACTGGCGCATGATCAAAATGTGCCGAAAACTTATCGACATCAATCGTTGCCGACGTAATAATCACCTTCAGGTCCCGTCGCTTTTTCAATAGCGACTTTAAATAGCCCAACAAAAAATCGATATTTAAACTGCGTTCATGGGCTTCATCAATAATGAGCGTATCGTATAGACTTAACGAAGGATCTCGCTGAATTTCGGCGAGTAAAATACCATCGGTCATCACTTTGATGTAACCATGCCCCGATGTCGTGTCAGAAAACCGTACTTGATAACCCACGGTTTGCCCAAGCGTCGTGCCTAACTCTTCACTTAAACGCTCGGCAACACTGCGCGCCGCCACGCGCCGCGGCTGCGTGTGTCCAATCTGGCCCAACACGCCCTGCCCCGCTTGCAAACACATTTTGGGAATCTGCGTGGTCTTGCCCGACCCCGTTTCTCCCGCAATGATCACTACAGCATGCGTGCGAATCAGATGACAAATTTCGTCAGATCGTTGACTGACAGGCAGGTCCTCGGGATAACGGATTTCTGGCGCGCGCGCCCGTCTCTGCTGAACCTTTTGTTCGGCTAGCACAAGGCGATCGTTCCAGACCGCCCATTGATCTAACGATTTCTTTGGGTCTTTAATACAACCTTTTAAGGCATCCAGAGCGCGCATTAATTCACCCCGCTCAGAACACATGACGCGGTTTAACACATACCGCTTCAACTGCGAGAATTGCCCAGACGTTGTGGGCATTGAGAGGGGTTGACGGGTAGTCAATTCAGTCGCCGCTATCAAGCCACAGGCATCGCCCGCTCTCCGCCTGAATCTTAACGAGCCGCGCCGCGTGCTCTTGCAACTCTTGATCTGATGCAGCAATAACAGGTAGGCGTGGCCTGTCAGATGAAATACGCGAGATACGTGATATCACTCCCTGACCCTCGTTGTCGCCAGCATGCTGATCGATATTTAAAGTCACCTGACCGCCCGACATGAACAAATAAACGTCGGCAAGTATCTCGGCATCAAGTAGAGCCCCATGAAGATCGCGTTGAGAGTTATCAACACCATAGCGTTTACACAACGCATCGAGATTATTTTTCTGCCCCGGATGCTTTTTTCTCGCGATCGCGAGCGTATCAATCACGCGGCAGTGTTGATCGATGGGCAAGCTGTTAGAGGCTAATTTGTCTATTTCATGGTTGAGGAAACCGACATCAAAAGGCGCATTGTGAATGACTAAATCGGCACCATCGACAAAGTGTAAAAAATCTTCGAAGACCAACTCAAACGACGGTTTATCCGCAAGGAAGTCAGTGGTAATACCATGCACAGCCATTGCGCCTTCATCAATATCACGATGCGGATTGATGTATTGATGGTAATGACGGCCCGTCAGTTTTCGGTTAATCAACTCAACGCAACCAATCTCTATAATGCGGTGGTCTTGTGAGGTTTCTAAACCGGTGGTCTCAGTGTCCAAGACAATTTGTCGCATAAATACCTGCACTACTCTCGTTGTTCTTAAGTCATAGCCTTGTCAAGCTCGTCTGTGCCGCGATTAGCCAGTTGGTCAGCAATTTCATTTTCTCGATGACCGCTGTGACCTTTTACCCAATGCCATTGGATGTCGTGGCCCTGTATAACGCTGTCGAGCTGTTGCCATAGATCCACATTTTTAACCGGCTTTTTTTGAGCTGTTTGCCAATTACGGCGCTTCCAGTTGGGCATCCATTCCTGAATTCCCTTTAACACATAGGTTGAATCTGATGACAGTATCACCCGACAGGGTCGCTTCAGTGCTTTCAATGCCTCGATTACTGCCGTTAGTTCCATACGATTATTGGTAGTATCACGCTCACCACCCCACAGCGATTTTTCAGTTTCGGCGTAGCGCAACAAAACACCCCACCCACCGGGGCCTGGATTCCCCCTGCAAGCACCGTCGGTAAAAATTTCGATGGCTCCCATCTTATCGCCTTGTGATATTGACATATCAGTTGCCCTCTGCAAATCCTTACCGCGCTATATGGCCGCGCGCTCGACCGTAACGATGCTCTGACTTCGCCCAGATCGCAGGCCGGGTCCCGATACCTTTTAACTCTCGCTTCACCGCATGAATAATGTACACATTGCCAAACGGAACATTCACACGCTCCAACCATTGCTCCACCTTGGGTGTCTCTGCGCCGGCCCTGGTCTCACGGCCAAACGGCCTGTAAGCGCCGTGATGTACATCTAAAACCTGAAAGCTAAGTAGCGATAGCCAGTCGATAACCCGACTACAACGCAGGTTGTGAAAGCCATATTGGGGTCGATGCGACAGCATTTGCATAAAGATTTTAAGGCTTCCGTGACAGCCAAAGGGATTAAAAATGCAAAGTATGATGTGCCCCCCAGGCATGACTACGCGACACACTTCTGCCAGTACCGCTTTGGGTGACGCAGAAAATTCCAGACCATGTTTCAGTAACGCCACGTCCACGACACCTGAGGGAATCGGTAATTGACGATAATCACACAAAGCGGAATGCTCGCCATCAGCCTCCGAAGGGTGAAGACTGAAGCGGTGAAGTTGTGCAAACCCACCTAAGCTGTTCGTGGCGTCAGTCGCTGAAAGTCCCAGCAGCCGATACCCAGGCAATTGCGAGAATTTTTCAGTTAAAATGCGCTCCTCATACCCATTGATGTAGCGACCAAAATCACTGCTAAACCAGGGTCTCAGACGCGCCGCAGAAACCCCAAGTTCAACAACTTCGATACGCTTTGACATGGCTTTTTTAACGCGTTTTAAGTGGTCGAGTAACATAGTGGGTGACTAAACTAAATTAGGCTCTTATTATGTTCTCTCGTGTATATAAACGCCAGCCCGAGAATCTAGTCGAATGCTTGATCGTGACGTAAATCTTGATGTCGTCCCCATTTGTGCAATGAGTGATAACTACATTTGGGCTTTGTGCAACCCCCGCGATGATTCGGTCTTTATTGTGGATCCTGGCGACGCGTCGCCTGTATTGGAGTGGCTCACTAAGACTCAGCATACGCTGGCAGGCATTCTGATAACCCATCACCACTATGATCATGTCGCCGGCGTTGAACAGTTGTTGGCGCATACGATGGTCCCTGTTTACGGGCCTAAACAGTCCCCAGCTACGTGTATTACAGAACCCTTGCTAGAGGGGATTTGCATCATATTGCACGGTCTTGAATGTCTCATCATAGAGGTTCCGGGACACACTCTAGACCACATTGCCTACTATGTGAAAACGCCCGCTCCACAGGCACCAATTCTATTTTCTGGCGATACTCTGTTTGCTGGCGGGTGTGGACGGCTTTTCGAGGGAACTGCCGAACAGATGCACGACTCCCTCAACAAGCTGGCCGCACTGCCCGAGAAGACACGCATCTATTGTGGCCATGAATACACACTAGCCAACCTGCGTTTCGCACTCGCCGCAGAACCCAATAATGCCGAACTCAAGCAGCGGCTTGAGAACGATACCAAAGCTCGCGCCGATAACCGACCCACATTACCCAGTACAATCGCATTAGAAAAACGGACTAACCCGTTCTTGCGCACGCAGGTTGCGAGTGTTGCTGCCAAGTTAACAACAGAAACAGGTCATGAAGATCGCATGTCTGTCGATATATTTAGCATGCTGCGTGACTGGAAAGACCGTTTTTAGCGGCCTTTTACAAATGTCTGCGTCGAACGCCCTAGGGCGCCAAAAAACAAAAAAGAAACCTACCCGCTATGGCTCCTCTCAATCGGCTTGTCTCCTTTACGAAAGCCATCGCTGTCATTATCGCGATGTCGGGTTGCGCAATCATACAGCCCATTGATGCGCAAGCAGGGGTTACGGAAGCGCCTCTTAGTCCAACACTCGATAACCCATTATTTATGTCGCAGGCACTTCTTATTGACGCTAATCCAAGCGATTTAGATGCTCCGACCGACCCGATGGCGAGAATTCAACAAACGGATATTTGGCAACGGATCCGTAATGGGTACCAACTATTACCCAAGAGTCTGCCGCACCGCGTCGCCGCATTTCGAAAAGATTATCTTCGCCGACCCGAGTACCTCGCCACCGTCTTCGAACGAGCACGCCCCTTTATTTATCATATTACGCAGGCACTAGACGCTGCCGACATGCCACTTGAGTTGGCTCTTCTACCCGTCATTGAAAGCGCTTATGACCCCCTCGCGTATTCGCGGAGCCACGCCGCGGGACTTTGGCAATTTATACCGAAAACCGGCGAATACTTTGGGCTCCCGCGCACTCGTTGGTATGACGGACGCAGAGATATCGTGGAATCGACTCATGCCGCAATAACATACTTAAAATATTTGCATAGGCACTTTAACAACGACTGGTTGCTCGCTCTCGCTGCTTACAATATCGGCGAAGGATCATTAGCGCGCAAAGTCAAAGCAAACCGGTCAGCCGGCGGTAAAGGGGACTTCTGGTCACTGCGGTTACCCCGAGAAACCTACAATTATGTGCCAAAGTTATTAGCGCTTGCCGACCTCGTAAAAAATCCACAACACTACGCTGTCGACTTGCCGAACATCGCCAATCAACCTTACTTTGAGGCTATTTCGATCGGCAGCCCTATAGAGGTCGCTGTTGTTTTACAAGAAACGGGCCTAACGAATTCCCAATTCAGTCATCTGAATCCGGCTTTCAAACGCTCGATAACGCCCCCAACTGGCCAATACCAGTTACTCATTCCTGTCGGGCATAGCCTGCCATTAAAGAACTTTCTCGCCGACAACAATACCGACGAATGGGTTTCACACGCCGCTTATCAGGTTGTCTCTGGCGACACACTGAGCTCAATTGCTCTGCGACACAAAATTCCCACGCCTTGGTTAATGCAAGCTAACAATTTGCGTACCGATCGTCTAAGCATCGGTATGACGTTGCGGATTCCAGCGTCCGACCAAGCACTGTCTTCCCGCACACGTAACGCGTCGCGACCCGAGAGTGATTATCGTGTTATTCGGGGTGACACCTTGTCAGAAATTGCAGAGCGCTTCGCGATGCCAATGACAACACTACGACGTCTCAATGACCTCGAAAGCGACACCCTCCAAGTAGGGCAGTCTTTGCGCGTCTATGGAAACACATCGAAGAAAGAGCCACATGCGATAAGAAAAATTACCTATCGCGTTAGGTCGGGCGATTCTCTTTATTTAATTTCGCGAGCATTCCAAGTCGCGATAGCTGAGATCACTGCTTGGAACCAGATCGATCGGTCAACGCCGATTCAACCGGGACAACGCTTAACACTATTCGTCAATGCGTTAACGATATAGGGACAATGAGTGCGCTTGTAGCACGTTGTTCAAACGCCTAGATCACCGACAGCTACCGACTGACCGACGACGCCTCTAGCAGACTATTACCATACGCCTGAAACTCTCGGTTGGCCATGGACCGAGCGACCGCACGTCGCAAACCCACCTGATCTTCCTCGCTCACCGCAGAAAAATCACCCAGATCATTTCGCTCAAGGGAAATCACCACGAAATCGCCCGCGCGCGTCGAAAAACTTTGGGTTACTGCGCGCGTTTCTGGGATCATGCTAAACGCTAGCTGGTTTATCTCAGCATCTACATCGCCACTGGAGCGACGTGCTTGCAATACCACTTGCCAATCCAAATTCTGTGCCTGCGCAATTGATTCAATCGACTCGCCATCCTGGGCTTGTTCCACCAGAGCCGTCCCTTGCTGCTGAAGAATCTGGTTTGCGCGCTCTTCAGTGTAAGCCGCACGCACGTCTTCGCTGACTTCTTCGAAGGTCTTCTGCCGCGCCAAAATATGTTCTTTAAGTTTGACCACCACATAACGGTCGTTTCCCAGTTCGAGAACCTCGCTCGCAAACTGGTCAAATAACACTTCGTCACTAAATCCTGCAGCAATCACCTCGGGAGCGGCGCCTATCCCCTCGCCACCTGCCCTAGAAAGCGGCTCAGACAGGCCGGCAGGTAATCCAAGATCAGTTGCCAGGTCTGCAAGTGATTCGGCGTTGTAGCTCAACTCACGAAGTCTCGCCAGCATCTCGACAAATTCCGTATCCACGCTCTCGGCCATTAACTCGGCGGCGATTCGCTCGGACTCACCCGCCAAAGTAAACGTGGACTCTTCGGTTTCAATTAATTTAATCAAGTGCACGCCACTGTCCGTCGACACCGGGTCGGATACTTCGCCGACCGCAAGCTTCGCCAAAGCCTGCTCAAAGTTCTCAGGGAAACTTGTCCCGTCGGTAAAGCCTAAGTCGCCACCCTTGGAGGCTGTGGCAAAATCAATTGAATACTGTTTTGTTAGCTCCGAAAAAGCCACACCCTCTGCAATACTTTTTTGTATCTCAGTGATCAGAGCACTGTCTTCCGAGCCAATCAAAATGTGTGCCGCCCGCCGCGACGTTGTAGACGCTAAACCGTCACTCTCTTCTTCAAAGCGCATCATTATCGCTTCGTCGGTGACGGTTTTGTCACGCGTTAAGAGTTCCCGATTCAATTCGATAAACTCCAAGACCACTTGCTCATCAGATTGAAACCGCACTTGGTGTGTTCTGTAGTAATCTTGTAACTGCTCAGGCGCGGGCACAATGTCCGCCAAAATCTGCGCTCTTGGCAGGGTCAGATAGTAATAATCTCGGGTCTGGTTAAGTAACTCGCTTACCCACTGCAACTCACTGCCCGTGACAAAACTCGACTGTCGATAGCCATCCATCACTTGCTCAATAATAATATCTTCCGCTAAGCGCCGTTTAAACTCCGCATTAGTCTGACCTCGGTTGCGAATAAAGTAACGGTAACGATCTTCATCAAACGCGCCGTCCGTCTGAAACGCCTCTACATCCAACAGTATCTGGGCCAAAGTTTTTGGAGAAACCGACATCTTTAAATCGGCAGCGCGTTGCGACAATGCTCGGTTTGTAATCAAACGCTCAACCACCGAGGGCCTAAAGAGTTCATCGTCTAACTGATCTAAATTCAGGCCTGGATTTTCAGACAGAATGCGCGCCTTGGTCTGTTGAAGCTCCCGCTGAACGTCCTGTTCCGAAATGGCATCGCCATTAACACTGGCCACACTTTTCCCACCCGCACCTGTCAGCGATAGTGAGCCAACCCCAGTAAATGTGAAAATGATCCCAATAAACGCGATGATGACAATAGCCACCCCACGCATGCGGTTACGAAAACTGTCTAACATACGTTCATCCCAAATATAAAAAAGGGGCGCTAAAACCAGTGCGCCCCTCTTTTGGGAAAGGTCGTGCTGACCTTTCCGAGTAAAATATTAATTAACTGCGTCTTTCAACGCTTTGCCTGCCTTAAAGCTAGGCACGTTTGCCGCAGAAATTTGAATCTCTGCGCCTGTCTGTGGGTTACGGCCCGCTCGAGCAGCTCTGTGCTTCACTGCGAAAGTACCAAAACCCACCAAAGATACTGGATCACCATTTTTTAGAGAAGTTGTTACCGCGTCCAAAGCAGAGTCCAACGCTCTCCCTGCAGAAGCCTTTGAGATGTCTGCACCTTCAGCGATTGCATCTACCAATTCAGATTTATTCACATTTTTTCCCCTTTTGTGGATTTACACTACTAGCTTGAGATTACTTAACAACCAATACATACATGAAACATGCCGCATCCGTTAGATCACACGTTATACCAACAGCGATTTCGGCGGTCAAGCCATGTTTCACATATTCACCTTTTCAGTCAAAAAATATCGATTTAATGCGTGTTAGCTATCCCTGTCGCTACGTCGTTCTTTGTGGGATTACTCGTCTTATTGAACTCTTCGTCTGAAAGTGGTGTCGGCCTTGTCTCAAACGCAATGTCTAACACTTCATCGATCCATTTGACTTTACATATTTTTAAATCAGCTTTTATGTTATCTGGAATTTCCTTTAAGTCGCTCCCGTTCTCGTCAGGAATAATAACGATCGTGACGCCACCACGGTGGGCCGCCAAGAGCTTTTCTTTCAAACCGCCAATTTTCAAAACTTGCCCGCGTAACGTGATTTCACCCGTCATCGCGACCTCTGCTTTGACCGGCGTGCCCGTCAAAACCGACACCATGGCTGTACACATTGCCACGCCCGCTGAAGGGCCATCTTTTGGCGTCGCACCTTCCGGCACATGAATATGTAAATCGTTTTCCTGATGAAAATGTTTGCGGATGCCGAGCGCTTTTGAGCGACTTCTCACCACCGTGAGCGCGGCTTGAATCGATTCCTGCATCACGTCGCCGAGCGAGCCCGTTTTCACCACATTACCTTTTCCAGGTATTGCCGACGCTTCTATGGACAGTAACTCACCGCCCACCGAGGTCCATGCAAGCCCCGTTACCTGCCCTATTTGGTTTTCTTTTTCTGCACGTCCGTAATTGTAACGACGAACCCCCAACATATCCTCTAACTGCGCGGGTGTGACTTCTTCACGACTGCGCTTTTTTTCCCTAACGTGCTGGGTGACGACCTTTCGACAAATCTTCGCAATATCTCTTTCCAAACCACGCACACCCGCTTCACGCGTGTAATAACGAATCGTATCGATTAACGCTTCTGACGTGATCGACAACTCAGAGCTCTTTAAACCATTAGCTTTTCTCTGTTTAGGAATTAAATACTTTTCTGAAATGGCGACCTTTTCGTCTTCCGTATACCCGGGAATTCTGATCACTTCCATTCTATCTAACAGTGGCCCAGGTATATTCATCGAGTTCGATGTACAAATGAACATCACTTCAGACAAGTCATAATCGACTTCAAGATAGTGGTCATTAAAAGTGTGATTTTGCTCGGGATCAAGAACCTCCAATAACGCAGAGGCCGGATCACCGCGCTGATCCATCCCCATTTTATCGATTTCGTCCAACAAAAAAAGTGGGTTCTTAGCTTCAACTTTCGCGAGCTTTTGCACCAACTTCCCCGGCAACGACCCTATGTACGTACGACGGTGCCCCCGAATCTCTGCTTCATCTCGCACGCCGCCCAAGCTCATACGCACAAACTTGCGGCCAGTAGCCCGAGCAATCGACTCCCCCAACGATGTTTTACCGACGCCAGGTGGGCCCACCAAACACAATACGGGACCCTTTAATTTCTTGACTCGCTTCTGTACTGCCAGAAACTCTAAAATGCGTTCCTTGACTTCATCAAGCCCATAATGATCATCGTTTAACGAGACTTCGGCTTCCTCAAGATTGTGCTTTACGCGCGTGCGCTTCTTCCAAGGTACGCTGATCATCCAATCAATATAGTTGCGAAGCACCGACGCTTCTGCCGACATCGGCGACATCATCTTCAGCTTATTCAATTCCGCTCTGGTTTTATCCAAAGCTGCGGCAGGCATGCCGGCATCAGTGATTTTCTTCTCAAGTTGATCCAATTCAGACACGCCCTCGTCCATGTCGCCGAGTTCTTTTTGAATCGCCTTCATCTGCTCATTGAGATAGTACTCTCGCTGGCTTTTTTCCATTTGCTTTTTGACGCGCCCGCGTATTTTTTGCTCGATTTGAAACAAGTCAATTTCAGACTCCATCAGGCCCATCAAGTGTTCTAGGCGGCCACATAAGCCTGACACTTCTAAAATTTCCTGCTTTTGCTCTAAACTCAACGTCATGTGCGACGCGATCGTATCTGCTAGTCGATGCGGATCTTCAATGCCGTTTACCGTAGATATAACTTCAGCGGGCACCTTTTTGCTCAAATTTACATATTGTTCAAACATCGCGATTGTAGATCGAGACACCGCATCGACTTCCGACTCTAAGTCTTCCTCATGTTTGAGTTCTTGAACCGTGGCTACAATGAAGTCAGTGCCGACGACCTCGTTCTTTAGTTCAACCCGAGTCACCCCCTCGACCAGTACTTTTAATGTACCGTCTGGAAGTTTTAACATTTGTAAAATCGTCGCCAGTGTCCCAACGGTATAAAGGCTTTCAAGCTTCGGGTTCTCATCAACGGGATCTCTCTGCGCCACCAAAACAACCTGTTTGTTGTCTTCCATAGCATGTTCGAGTGCGCGAATCGATTTGTCTCTGCCCACAAAAAGTGGAACAACCATGTGCGGGTATACCACGACATCTCGCAGCGGTAACAGAGGGTACGAATTTTCAGGAATGCTCGCGTCTTTTTCTGTCATGTCCACCTCTGCATTGGAAAAAGCTTAATCAAGCTTTTATAAAATAACGCGTGATCTTCGCAGCCTGATTCGCGTCACCGCGCGAATACAGTAAGACCTCTTCTGGTTTAAATGCTTACGCGTCTTCGCTCGCCACTAACTTTCGGTCCTTCTGCTGATAAACGAGTAACGGCTCGTTCTCGCCATTAATCACCGCTGCGTCCACTACCACTTTGATCAGGTCTTCCTCTGAAGGCGCGCGATACATCGTATCCAAAAGGACCGTCTCCACGATCGATCTCAACCCGCGGGCCCCTGTCTTTCGGCTAATCGCTTTATCAGCAATTGCATCCAACGCATCGGCTCGAATGTCTAAATCTAGCCCTTCCATCGCAAACAGTGTTTGGTACTGTTTGTACAAGGCATTTTTAGGCTCTACCAAGATGGCAACTAACGCCTCGCGATCTAGCTCTTGTAATGT
The DNA here is from genome assembly GCA_913031145.1 of uncultured Cellvibrionales bacterium. GTDB lineage: Bacteria > Pseudomonadota > Gammaproteobacteria > Pseudomonadales > Porticoccaceae > TMED48. The sequence goes on from CAJWCO010000008.1 coordinate 19,374, forward strand.
CGCCACGACCGGCAATCTGCCGATGAATTCAGGTATTAAACCATACCCAATCAAATCACTTGGCTCTACATCCAGCAGTGTTTCGCCAATGGACTTCTGGCTGTCCTTACTGCTGACCTCCGCACTAAAGCCAATACCGCCTTTCTCGGAACGATCGCGAATCACTTTTTCTAGCCCTGCAAATGCCCCACCACAAACAAACAAGATGTTTGACGTATCCACCTGTAAGAACTCTTGCTGCGGGTGCTTACGCCCACCCTGAGGCGGAACTGAGGCAACCGTGCCCTCAATCAGCTTCAGCAGCGCCTGCTGAACTCCCTCGCCAGACACATCTCGGGTAATCGACGGGTTGTCAGACTTGCGAGAAATTTTGTCTATCTCATCAATGTAAACAATGCCTCGCTGCGCTTTGTCGACATCATAATCACATTTTTGTAGCAATTTTTGGATGATGTTCTCGACATCCTCACCGACATACCCTGCTTCTGTCAGTGTCGTGGCGTCTGCTATCGTAAAGGGAACATCTAAAAGACGAGCAAGGGTCTCAGCAAGCAGCGTTTTACCGCTCCCGGTTGGTCCAATTAACAGGATGTTGCTCTTGCCCAATTCTACAGCCGATGCATCAGTATTGGGGGACTCGCTGACCTGAAGTCGTTTGTAGTGATTGTAGACCGCCACTGAAAGTATTCGCTTCGCGCGCTCTTGGCCGATGACATATTCGTCTAAAATTGCCTTGATCTCCACTGGAACAGGGAGTTTGGAAGATGCTTCATCAGGCGAAGTGGCCAAAGCCTCTTCAGAAATTATATCGTTGCACAAATCAACGCATTCATCGCAAATGTAAACCGACGGGCCAGCAATCAGGCGCCTCACTTCATTCTGGTTTTTCCCACAAAATGAGCAAAACAACAGCTTACCGCCCTCCGTCGAGTTGTTCTTATCGCCCATTGGGTACCTCCTATCATGTCTAACAAAACAATCCCTACATAGCAAAACCACTGCACATAAGGATATAGGAAAAGGGTAGCGACTCTACGCCCGTTTGTCTAGCACGTCATCGACCAAACCGTACTCTTTGGACTCGTCAGCACTCATGAACGTGTCCCTCTCGGTATCCTTCGCCACTTTTTCTACCGACTGTCCAGTGTGCTTGGCTAACAATGTATTTAGGCGATCTTTTGTTTTCAGAATCTCTTGAGATTGAATATGAATGTCAGTTGCCTGACCCTGCGCGCCGCCGCTAGGTTGGTGGATCATAGTCCGGGAATTGGGCAAGCAAAAGCGTTTTCCCGAAGCGCCCGCCGCGAGCAAAAATGCCCCCATTGATGCAGCGTGGCCTATACACATGGTACTTACGTCAGGCTTAATAAATTGCATCGTGTCATAAATCGACAACCCTGCTGTCACCGAACCGCCCGGCGAGTTGATATATAAGTGGATATCTTTGTCGGGGTTCTCTGACTCGAGGAACAGCAGCTGCGCCACGATTAGATTCGCCATATGATCTTCGACTTGGCCGACTAAAAAAATCACGCGCTCTTTTAGCAACCGCGAATAGATATCATACGAACGCTCACCGCGTGATGTCTGCTCGACCACCATCGGCACTAGTCCACTCGCTTGTATCTCATTCATAACTCTGCTCTCTTATATAATCGCGCGTGCATTAAACATTTTAGATGTAGCAAACATACGCTCCGTACGGGGGGATTGGATGTTAATTTGCTCCACCTAATTATGTTCGGGGCTACTAAAGTCAGGATCAGGATCAGGCTTCACGGCATCCTCATACGCGAGCTCTTCCTCTTCGACGACTGCTTCGGCTAAAACGGCTTCTACCACAAGATCTTCTAATACGACAGCCTCCACAGATGCAAGCATTTCCTGATTGGCATAGTAATAATCAACGACCTGCTGCGGCTCATCGTACGTCGATGAAATTTCGTCGATACGCGCTTTCACAGCAGCAGCATCTGGTGTCAGACCTCGCCTCTGGACCACTTCGGTAACAATAACGCTCAATGCAGCACGGTATTGCGCTTTGCCACGAAACATCTCATCGGGCAACATCGACAAGTCAATATCTTGACCACGGCCGAACTGCTGAATCATTTGCCGCTTTAACTGCTCTGTTTCGTTGGCTATTAATTGGTCTGGCAGCTCAACCGGATTATGTTCAAATAGCTGTTGCATGACTCGGTTTTTAATTTTTGTTCGCAATGCGGTATTGAGTTCTCGCTGGAGGTTTCTCTCGACCTCTTCGCGGAATTTTTCTAAGCCACCCTCACTCACCCCGAATCTCTCAAAAAACTCATCGTCCAGCGGAGGCTCGATTTTTTCCGCCACTGCCTTCACCGTCACGGAAAATTCGACCGCCGCGCCTTTCAATTCTTCCGCGTGGTAATCATCTGGAAACCCGAGCGGCAGCAGCACACTGTCCCCCTGAGAAACATTCAAAAGTCCCTCTTCAAACCCTGGGATCATGCTGTTAGAACCTAAAACCAATGTTTGATCAGTCGCCGTACCTCCAGCAAAAGCCACGCCTTCTTTGGTACCGACATAATCCATCGTCACTTGGTCGCCGTCTTGTGCCGCTCTGTCTACGGTTTCGTAAACTGAATCTCGGCTGCGTAATGTCTCAATCATTGTGTCAATATCGGTTGCCGCAACGTCCGACAGAGGACGGCGTAAGGTTATGCCACTAAAACCTGCTGGCTCAATCTCTGGATAAACCTCAAAGATTGCCACGTACTCAAGTGGCGCACCCTTTTGATCAACTAAACCTTCAATTCTTGGCTGACCCACTGGGCGGAGAGATTTGCTCTCAATCGCTTCACGCAAGCTTGTATTGATGAGTTCTCCAACGATCTCCCCACGGACGCGCTGCCCGAACTGCTGCTTAACCACACGCAAAGGCACCTTGCCCTTGCGAAAGCCTTTCAAAACGACCGTCTTAGTCGCTTCTTCTAGTCGCTCAGCGACCTTGTGGTCAACGCTTTCAGCGGGGAGTTGTATTTTGAGATGACGTTCGAGGCCTTCGCTCGACTCGATGGAAACCTGCATTCATACCTCGCTTAGCTATGGGTATTAAAATGGTGCGAAAGGAGAGACTCGAACTCTCACGGGTTGCCCCACTGGAACCTAAATCCAGCGCGTCTACCAATTCCGCCACTCTCGCATGGACTTTACGACCCACACTCTCTGAATATCCTCGGTGAGCAACATACGGGATTACACTTTGAGTTTAGGTCGAACAAAAAAGGGATGAATTCTGCCATAGCAACCCCCAGTTCGGCAACCAATTACGCATAAATGCGTCACATTTACACCCCCTCGAAAGATTTCTCTTCATCAGACCCAATACAAAGTATAAACGGCAAGGTTCGGGCGCATCTAAATCAACACTTCACGGCCCACATGGCCGACTTAACGACTCAGAAAATACCTCCATCGCGTATTGTTCGACTACACTCTATCAATGATAACTATTGTTTTTATCTCGTATCCACTCAGATTTATTACCCGCAAGGACGCACGATTATGAACACACAGTCAAAAATCGCCACAATGACAATGCTGATGACCGTTATTACACTTACTGCTTGCGATAACGGCATGTTCGCAACCGATGATACTGAGGCGCCTAACCCGAGTCTCGAGCCGAACAACGTCAACATCATGACCGATACGGCTGCGAAAGCTGCCGATATCACGCAGTCAGACTCAGAGGAATCCCCGCATGGTCAGGATATGACGCCCATGGATTAGCCTTCCGCGACACAAACCGAAGAGTCAGGGACGGTGGGGAGCATAATGGATATGATAAAAGATGACGTAAACGAAACATTGAATGATCAAGAAGTCACGCCCCAGGAAACGTCCCCTGTAATCGAAATAGAAGACTTGCAGAACACAATCATTGGGATGCAAAGTAAAGACGCTGACGACCTGAAGTAAACGACCCCAATGAACAAAAACTCTTAAAACAGCCCCGATGATACATCGCTAGCGCGATTGGCATCAGAAATGTTCAACTCGGTAAACAGCAGAATCTATGCTGTTTACTGGGGGATTTTGATAGGGCTCTCACGCTCGACAATAGGCTGCCTTTCCACAACCTCGTTCTGGGGGAAATGGCGTTATCCTATCGCCCAACAAATGGGCCGACGCAACACCCACGAGTGCTAAGCAAATTTCAGCAGGTTTCGCGCAGTAGCGTCGTTTTTTGAACCTTACGTTTTTACACAGCTCCCGAGCAACTGAGTACCATGGTAACGGCCTTTTGGGAGGAATTACCCGCCGTTGTTGAAACCATTGATCGGTTAGCCGCTGCCCGAGTCATTATTCTCTGCGCCGACGGTGCGCATTTCACCGCCGAAATGGACAAACAGATCTTTACACATATGCTCAATACTTATGCGGGTGATCCCGCGCGCCGCGCAGAACAGTTTAGGCTCGGGTTACTCGAACTACACCGCGCGTTTAACGTGCTGGAGCACGTGCGAATGCCTGTGATATCGGCAGTACAAGGTGCGTGTATTGGCGGCGGCATCGATTTGATTTGCCCAACGGACATGCGTTTTTGTACCGATGATGCTGTTTTTACGATCAAAGAAACCGAGTTGGGTATTACCGCTGATATCGGAACGTTACAACGACTCCAATATTTGATGCCTTGGGGACTAGCGCGCGAACTTGCCTACACCAGCCGGCGAATGAACGCCGCTGAAGCCGTTTTTTGCGGATTTATTAACCAAAATTATAAAGACCATACTGCATTGCTTGCGGCAGTGCGTGACGTTGCAAGACAGATTGCACAACATTCACCCATGGCGGTAACAGGCACTAAAACGATGCTCAATTACAGCCGCGATCATGGGCTGATGGACAGCTTAAATCACGTTGCAACGCGGCAGGCCGGCATGTTGCAAGCCGAAGACCTGCGAGAAGCCTTACAGGCGCATGCAGAAAAGCGGCAACCCGTTTTTCAAGGTCTAAGCCCCCACCGAAGTGCGATTAAGTAACCTCCTCGGCCGATGCGCTAACCTTGGCCAAATGAGCATACCCAACGTCGAGGTCATTCTCTTGCACACGCGGTGTGATAAGCAAATAGAAGTAAGGGTTGCAACCACCGTGTAAAAAAACCATGATACATGTGCCATTTGTTAACCTACCTGCTTTGAATGATTCGTCACTATGCCTTCAATCGAAACTCAAGAATTCCAGTTGGCCCCATTTATCAACCGATCCTACCGAAATGCGCTCGGGTCATTCCCAACAGGGGTGACCGTTGTAACAGCATTGAGTAACAAACAAGAAAAGCTTGGCATCACCGTCAATAGTTTTAGCTCGGTCTCCCTCGACCCAGCGCTGGTACTTTGGAGTATTAATTGTAAAGCCAGCTGTTTCAGCGGCTTTAATGAAGCGCAGTATTTTGCCGTTCATATTCTCGATGAAAATCAACGCGCGTTATCCAACCGATTTGCAAGCAGTGATCATGACAAGTTTGCTGGATTACCCTGTACTCGAGGCGATGCCAACGTGCCTTTACTTCCCGACTACAGCGCCTGCTTTCAGTGTCAGGTTGAACACCGCTATGCCGGCGGCGATCACGTCATTATTGTGGGTCGTGTCAACGCTTTCTTAGATCGAAACAAAGCGCCTTTGGTATACTATCGCGGTGACTATGCAAAGCTGTAAGGGTGCGCCGACATGGCAATTTCGCGAGCCCAATGCCGGCCATAAAGCGTACCAGGCCTATCGCACTTTTGTTGCGATCGACGGCTACTCTTTTACAACAGAGCGAAACTGACCGTGTCACTGTTCCGACCCTGCATTGACCTCCACGAGGGCCATGTTAAGCAAATTGTCGGTGGATCCTTATCGCAAGATATCAAGACTAACTATGTCAGCGATCAGGATGCCGCTTCTTTCGCATCCATGTATCGAGAACATGATCTTTTAGGCGGACATGTGATTTCTCTCGGGTCCGGCAATCAGCATGAGGCAATCGCCGCCCTAAAAGCTTTTCCCGGAGGGCTGCAATACGGAGGTGGCGTGACTGCTGCCAATGCATCCAACTATCTCGACGCAGGCGCCTCTCACGTCATTGTCACGTCTTACCTGTTTGTAGGCCAAGAATTTTCTTGGCAACGCCTGAAGGACATCAAGCGCGTGGTGGGTCGAGAGCGATTAGTCATGGACTTAAGTTGTAGAAAAACGTCGCACGGTTGGAATATCGCTACCAAACGCTGGCAAACCGTCACGAAACTGGCCATTACCGAGAAAACCCTCGCAGACCTGCAATCACACTGCGCTGAGTTTTTGGTGCATGCCGCTGACGTTGAGGGCCTGCAATCTGGTATGGATGAAGCATTAATTCAATTCTTGGGCGCACACTGTGAGGTGCCCGTGACATATGCAGGCGGAGCGCAAAACGTCGATGACCTCGCCAGAGTCAAAGACCTTTCGCACGGATCGGTCGATCTCACGATCGGTTCTGCCCTCGATATTTTCGGTGGCAGCGGTGTGACGCTAGCCGAGTGCGTGCAGTGGAATCGAGCGCAAAATGGCTCTGAGAAGTGGTAACACGTTTCGCTCAGATGCGCTGGGCACGTGCCGCAACGAAAATAAAACGCCGGCAGCGCGAATATCGCCACAACCGCTGAGCCCGACCCGCCAACCCCGTTTTCGAAAAGCAAGGGTCTAACCCTCTTCGCTGGCTGATAGGTGGAATCAACAAGAAAAACTTTTACGGGCCTCTTTTAGGCGCGATCAACCCAATTACGCAAAAAACGACATTAATTGCTACCGCAGAATGCCAGCTTTGCATTTTGATGACACGTCAACAGCGTGCGTGCGCGACGCTTAATATGTCACACAGAATTGTGCTGAGAGAAAAAAAACCGATGCTCAGCGACGTTGCCAAACGCGTGGTGTCGCCCCGCATTGAAGCATTAACGCCACCTATCGGGCTACGTACTGGGCATGCCTTTGGCAACACAATTACCCGGTCGCGGCATACCTCACCACCGCACGTCAAACCCGAGAGTGACGCGGCGTGGCATTCCAGGAAAATAGCGCTCTCCGGTAAAGGTGGTGAAGTCTGCGCGCTTAGCATACGCCCTATTTGCAACATTCAGGACTCGCGCATAAACGGTAGTATTAGAACGGGGACGCCAACTCGAGCGGATATTTACGAGCCGATGACCGGCATATCTGTGGGCATTTTCTGGATCCAGATAGTAACTGCCCATGCTCGACCACTCGACTTCGACGCGGGTCGAAGAAGAAACCTCCCACAGTGCGCGCACACCCCCAAAATATCTCGGAGCACTATCGACATCATGTCCCTTAATCGCGATTACATTACCGTCATTATCCCGAAATAATGCCGGATTGTTGGCATATTTATGTCGCGCATATGTGCCGTTTAGCGACAGCATGACGCTATCTGCCAGCGGGTAGCTAATCTCTAACTCTACACCCTGATGTTCCGTCTCGCCATCGCTGACGTTGCGAAAAGCAACATCCCTAAAGATCACATTATGTTTCGCCATCTGATAAAAAGTCGCCGCATAATTCAACGTATTGTGTATACCCTTAAATCCTAATTCAACGCTGTGAACCTTTTCCGGCTCTAGGTCCGTGACCTGCTGACCACGCTGCAAACGGTACAACTCAGTCGCTTGAGGCGCTCTAAAAGCGCGAGCTACCCGCAGATACAAGGTGTGATCATTGTCGGTCTGATACCGCAAAGTCGCATCCAAAGAGTAATTGTCATAATCATTAACCGCACTGGGCGGGCGACTGTAACGGCACCCGCCAAAACCACATAAAGTGCCATCATCACGACTGCGGCCGTCCAACATTCGATTCACGTAGTCGTAGCTCATAAACTCGTAACGCCCTCCACCCGTTGCCACTAATTGATCACTAAGCAACCACTCAAAATGAATAAAAGGCGCGATTTGGAGCGCATCAACCGCGTAATCATAATGCTTGCCTTGCGGAATCGTGGCCTGTAAAAATGCGGAGCCAATCGTCGGGTTTACCTGAGTCTGCTTCAAAAAAGCGCGCGTGTATTCTGCGTCAACGCCCGCGGTCAAATCGACGGACTTTGAAAAGGGTGCAAAGTAGCTCGTCTGCAGACCCACACTGTACTGACCGTTTTCCTCCTGGGGTTTTCCCGGCAAAAAGTGCTGTAAAAAATCCATTTCGGTTGATCGCGCATACGGGGTAATCATCCACTCTCCAACCCCAACAGGAATCCGAACCTTACTCCAAAGACGCACGGCTCTTGCGTCCCGAAAAGCCTCAGGATTAGGGTTTTCACGGGCACGCTGTGGATCCTTATAAGCGTCCAACCCGGTGATATAACCCGCGGTTTCCTGATTTAAATTCACTGCCGTAAAACCCATCGCAATTCCAATCGTGTCACTCGCATAACTGTAACGCGCAGTGATCTTTTGCTGACCATAACCCGACGTATCGCGATAGCCTTCGTCTTGGGTCAGTGTCCCCTGAACAGCCATGGAGTGTTGTCCTTTTGAATTCAGCGAAAACTTCAATCGACTCAAACCATACTCGCCCATGTCAATACCGATGGTATTAAACGCGCTCACCTCAGGAGTAATTACATTGATAACACCATGCATTGCGTTCGAGCCATATAAAACAGTGCCAGCTCCTCGCAATACCTCGATGCGCTCGGCCGCTTCAGTATGCGCCTCGAAGAGTTCATTGATATTGCAAAATCCCGCAGCGCGAAGTGCAATTCCGTCTTCTGTCATCTGAAAGCCGGCGCAACCACCCGCGCCTGTCAGTATCGGCGATCGCACTGCTGGCAGGTATTCTTGCCCATTACCCCGTTGCAAATTAACACCTGCAATACGCTCTACAGCGTCCGCAATATGCGCATGATTGATTAAATCTAATACGTCGCGCGACAGCACACTCACACTGGCGGGGAGGGTTTGTGCGGCCGCTGGCCGGCGCGTTGCTGCTGTAATAATTTCTTCTATCACAGGTGGCTTCTCAACCGCGTCTCGATACAACTGGCGCTCTGCGGCATGGCCCTGCGATACAAAACATGCCATAGCACACACCCGTAAAAGACTATTCAGGATATTAGCAATCGTCATCATTCCAACTCGTTATTGGCCTCGCCACAGTCAACATAAACTAGCAGAGTTGCGCTTGGAACACGCCACCACATTCTGACAATATGTGTGGAACTCGCAAATGCAACTCAAGGTTCGCGGGTTTCATCCACGAACATCAGTCCGGCTTTTTCACGCAAGCGCTTTATTAACAATGACCCCATCGCGGGTGCAGGCGTCCAAATACCACCTTCGGCCTCATCTGGGTTTTCCAAAAGACAAAGTGCGCTCTCAACAATCATTTTACTGGTCGCGGCATAGCCCGGATCGCAATCTGCTGAAACGCTTATGCGCACCTCGCGACCATCGCTTACTTCGCCGATCATGAGAATGTCAAAACTGCCATTCTCGCGCTCTTCAAGCGTTGGGCCTTCGCCGGGCGGAATATGTTTGTCACCTAACCCGTTCCCTGCAGCGAGGGTCTGCGCGAGCGCCTTACCCTTTTCGCCGGGTCCTGTTACTAGCATTTCGTCATAGACAAAATGCGTACCATATTGATGGCCGAGCAACAAATTTGAACGATGGATATTTTTCGTATTAATACTCGCCATGACAAAGGGCGCCAGCCAGCTGTTTAACGACGCATCAAACTCAGGCCTGTTACCCCGTGGCTGCTCGGGCCCGCGAAAGTCGTGACACAGCGAAAAAGGGTCTTTTAAACGCGAAATAATCTCTGTATTCCGACCCGCAGCAGCCATGGTCGCTTTAAAGCTAGCCAAGGTACCCCCAGAAAAAGACCCTTTCATGGCGCGAACCCGACCCCTCACTCGCGGTGCCGTCTGTGCCAATCTAGCAATGGCGGTCTGCTGCAAAAAAAAGACACCGAGATCGAAGGGTATCGAGTCAAAACCACAAGAAAATACAATCCTTGCACCGCTGTTCTGAGCCGCTGCCGAGTGCTTTTCAATCATGTCGTACATCCATGCAGGTTCACCGCACAGATCAACGTAGTCAGTGCCCGCCTCAGCGCATGCTGCCAACAGTACATCACCGTACAACTGATAGGGGCCGACTGTTGTCAACACGATAGACGCTCGCTTAACCATCGAGGCCATCGATCCAGAGTCGTGACCGTCGGCGACAATAACGGGCACCTCAGCATCGACGCCAAGCAACTCTCGAACCGCACACAGTTTATCGTAGTCACGACCCGCTAAGGCCCAGCTAAGCCCGCTGCCCGCATAGTGGCGATTGATATAATCCACCACCAAGCGCCCTGTAAAGCCCGTCGCGCCAAAGACGACAACCGCAAATTCTTGATTCGCTCGCATGCTTTTCTACCCTATAGATCTTTCGTATGTCTCATCATGGATCGCTTGTCCGTTTAGCGAACCCTAAAGCCCACACTCTGTAGAAACCCCTATTCTTCTTCTAGCAATTGGTACCCGGGAGTCGACTGCGAGAGATTTATTTCAGATTCGTCCATGAAAGTGCAAATATCACTGAACAAAGGTGAAGATAGGTAGCGCTCACCCGTATCCGGCAACATACACAGAATCACAGATCCGCGAGGGGCAGTTGATGCCAATTCCAGGGACACTGCAAACGTCGAGCCTCCAGAAATGCCCGTCAAAATCCCCTCTCTCTGCGCCAGTTCTTGAGCCTTCCTGATCCCCTCATAGGCATCGACTGGCACTAGCTGATCGACCATCTCATGGTCGATCGCTTCTTGTAAAACCAACGGAATAAAATCGGGAGTCCACCCCTGAATCATATGGGGCGTGAACGCGACATGGCTAGACGCAGGAGCGCCATGATGATCACGCTCTTGGGGCTTACCACTACTCAGCAGTTGAGCGTTTACAGGTTCACTGAGCACAATCTGCGTTTCGGGCCGCGCCGCACGCAACGCCCGCGCGACCCCCGTCACCGTACCCCCGGTACCAAAACCAGTCACCCAGTAATCTAAGCGTCGACCGTCAAAGTCCGCAAGTATCTCGCGCGCCGTCGTGTTTTCGTGAATATCTGCATTCGCTTCGCTCTGAAATTGATTGGCCAAAAACCAGTCGTTGGCTTGCGATAATTCCAACGCCTTGCGATAGCAGCCAAACGCCTTGTCTGCCTTGGGCGTCATTATGACTTTCGCGCCGAAGAATCGCATAAGTTTCCGTCGTTCAATCGACACACTGGTCGGCATCGTAGCAACAAATGGGTACCCTTTGGCCGCACATACCATTGCTAAACCAACACCCGTATTGCCGCTCGTTGCCTCGATCACTGTTTGCCCTGGCTTCAGAATACCGCGTCGTTCTGCGTCTTCTATAATGCCGATTGCCAGTCGGTCTTTGACTGACCCACCCGGATTAAAGTACTCCGCCTTCACGTAAATCTCAACGTGCTCAGGTGCCAAGTGCCGCACACGCACCGTGGGTGTGTCGCCAATTGTGTCTAAAATACTGTTATAAATCTGACCTCGGCCCTGCGTCTTTCTCACATCATCTCACGCCATTTTAGTGTTTCCGTTTAACACAACAGCATCATTGGTCATTCGAACGAGGGTGTCAACTTGCGGCCAAAACCTGTGCACGAGGGACACAGTACCTGACAGACACGAAAATCAGGTTTATTGGTAGAACCCAATCATACTGACCTCGATGTCTGCCCTGTGCTCACGCCCAAAAGCAACCACGCCAATACTGCGAACCGTTGCCGGTGCAATGCGTTCACTGAGCCATTGACTGGAACCTTGAAACTGATTGAGCGGTATCTTCAACGTTTGCCATTCGGACTCAGCACGAAATGTTGCCTGATAATACTGCCAAGGAAGTACGGTCCCGCGCGTGCGCATGTGAAGGAAATACGCCTGATTATTTCCACGTACCCGCACGATCACGCCCGCCGCTTTTCTAGGGGCAGTAATCGTGCGCCGGAACTGAATGAACCCACCGTTATTTTGGGTGCTGACGTTGCCACGCATGTGCGCAACGACGGTATCTCCTGAGCGCTCAAATACCAACGAGCCAACGGATACGCCGCCCATGACTTGGTCGCTAACAAAGCGCCAACGCTGCTCTGGCTGCTCTTTAAAAGCATCTTCCATTAGCACCTCTGTTGCAAACAATTGCGGCGCCACAGTAACAACCCAAACGGCTGCGCCTAAACCGAAGAGCGCCCTTGTCAATCTTCTCAAGATCATTATTTCCTTCTTTATCTTGGTCTTTCGAAAACCCGCGAGTGGCTAAGGTTTGTATTGAGTCGGGCAGTAGGCGCGGATGACTTGGTCCGAGCGCTTAGCCACGTGCTTAGTTTTTCTGTCGCTCACCCGCTGACGCCAATTACAAAAGGCGCGACGCCGCAAATGGCCCCGCATAAGCTTGATCACAGCAGACTCGTCAAGTCCAAAAAGCTTTTTGATCGCGTCAAACGGAGTTCGGTCTTCCCAAGCCATCTCAATTATCCGAGATATTTCGTCCGCTCTTAATGGGTGCATTTTGGGGTCTCCCACGCCAACTCGGGCGGTGTGCCCATGGTGAAACTGTTAGTTGTTGTTGTGGGTACGGATAGATGAGTCCACTTGATCATCCAGTATAAAATGACCCCACAGTACTCGGCAAGATTGCCAATAAAAAAGGCAGCTAATGCTGCCTTTTTTATTGGTTCAATCGCTAGTTTACGGTGCTAAAAACTCTTTCGCACGGTCAACCCATAGGTGCGCGGCTGGTTAGGATAGGCGCTAAAGCTCCCTGGTGCAGCGGTGGTTGGAAAGGCTGAGATCAAGGTTTCATGATCGGTCAGGTTTCGACCCCAAAACATGGCATCCCATCCATTCGCCGCATTCTTTATACCGATACTCATGTTTAAGTTTTTGCTATCTTCAGAGGCTAGACTTTCCGGCACGTTATTGACCAATTTGACAGGTTCGTCATAAACGTATTCCAAACGGACAAAACCCTCTGAGCCACCCACCAAGTCAAACGAATAAACGACATTTGCATTGAGACTCAATTCATGAACACCGGCTGGTGTTTCACCCGTTAAATCGCGCGTTTCTAAGCCCGCATCACAAGCAAGGGCCGGGAAAATTTCGTTAGTGTCACAAGGTCCCTTGATATATGACCCGTAGTCACCTTTCATCGTAATACCCGACAGATTCACTGCAAGATTGTCGGAAAGCGCCATGAACCAGTCAAACTCCACACCTTTGTGACTTTGCTCGCCCGCATTCACAAGCGCAAAGCCAGTGCCTGAAAACACATTTGACTGAAAGCCCGCGATTGTCTGGTCAAAATAAGCCACATTTATATAACCGTTATCAAAAGTCATTTTCATGCCCAACTCAAACGCGTCCGACTCCTCTGGGTCTGCTGACCGACCGATAGCTGGACTGGCTGCGTTCACCGACAAATTTACAGAGATCGGCTTGAATCCTGTCGCGTGGCTCACATAAAAATTGAGCGTGTCTGAGTGCCGGTAGGCCAGCCTCGCCGTGTAGGTTAAATCGTCTGACTTAAAGATTCCGCTTTCTGTCGCATTTGGGTAATCAGTAAACGGCGGAAAAAATTGCAAAGGTGTCAGTGCGGCAAGTGGCGAACCAGCCAATGGCAGCGCCGCAAACGAGTCGGCAATATTGACATCAGACACGACAGTTTTTTCATCGTCGGTCAAGTTAATCCCAACGGTTGCACTAAGCTGATCAGTCAGCACAAAGTCAATATTAGCGAAAAATGATGTGGACTCAGACTCCATCGTAAAGTTTTCTCCGATAGAACCCCCATCTGTCGCCGCACCCGTCAGCGGGTCAATACAGGTGCTGCAATAAAACGATGTGCCTAATCCTGTCGCCTGCGCCTGCAGGGCCGGGATAGCGGCGAGCGCTCCTGCAATGTCGCCCAAAGAAGCGGGCGGCAAAGCACCCGCCTGAACGGCACCCGCAACAACCATATAGTCAGCGATGCTTTGTAAATCTTGAGTGCCCCCCGATAGAGACTGCACGAGGAAGTCTACGTAGGGGCTGATTTCATCACCAAATTTGACTGTGCGTAATGTTTTTGTGTCTTCCTTCATGAAAAACGCACCCACAACCCACTGTATGTCGCCATCCGAGTTGGACGCTAAACGGAATTCTTGTGTGGTGGTCTCAAACTCATAGTCTACGACGTTTTCCTTCACTAACTGCGCCGCTAAAAAATCTGCATCGAAGTTCGAATACAACTGGGTGTCGCGTCGAGAGGTAATTGAAGTAACCGTAGCAAATTCGAAGTCGTAGTCAACCTGAAGCGACAATCCTTTATTGTCGAGCTGGTTAATAGGTTCAAAATTCATGTAGAACGCCCGCTCCCAGGGATCACCGGATGTAACGCCGCGTCCGTTAGCTAACGCAATACCGTCACTCACCTGCGCGGCATCTCCCTTTCGCAATGACCCTGCCGAGCAGCACATCTCATCAATACTGTCTTTGTCTACAATCACACGAACTGTGAGATCTTCGTCAGGTGTCCACAAAAGCTGACCTCGCAACGCACTTCGATCGCGGTCATTAACGCCAGAACCGTCGATTAAATTCGTCCCATAACCGTCATTTGAATTACTGCTTGCCGACAAACGAAACGACAATCCGTCACTAATGGGACCCGTAACGGTTCCGTTGAGCACTCTAGATCCGTAGTTACCTACTCCCGCTGAGACCGTCCCCGAAAGTTCATCTTCTGGGAGCTTCGTGGTAATACTGATCACGCCCGCAGAAGAGTTCTTGCCAAACAGCGTTGACTGCGGCCCACTTAAAACCTCCACACGCTCCAAATTGGGTAAATCGGATAGGGCAGATGCTGCACGCGTGCGCGGAACGCCATCGATGAAAATACCGACCGAAGGCTCAATGCCCGGGTTATTTGCGCCGTTACCAAACCCGCGAATATAGAAGTTAGTTTGCGCCGAACTTTGTAGCTGCTCAATCTCCAAAGAGGGTGCCGCACTTTGTAAATCAATGAGATCCATTATCCCCGACCGCTGGATCTGGTCAGCCCCGATGACGGCGACCGAAATCGCTACATCTTGCAAAGACTGCTCACGCTTATTCGCGGTCACAGTTATTTCTTCAATAGCAGCAATCCCCTGAACTGCTGTCAATGAGCCTACGCTAAATAGCAACAACGATATCCCTACTTTTAAATAACGTTTCATAATGTGCCCCCAAAATTCTTTTAGTGTTTTGTCGATTCACCTGTTTTTAAGCTCTGACTCATCGCGATCCATGATGGCGCCAAAAAGCTGTCGTCTACGCCCGCATCGCAAAGTATTACGTAGCCTTACCCACTTTACTGTAGAGCCCAGACGCTTCGAATTCAACAGAAAATAACGCATACAAATCATATGCTTATGCGAAAATAAATAATGTAAGGATACTAATGACTGACTTTTTTTAAAATGAATAGATAATTATTGGCTATAAAAAAAGCATCGTGAAAGATGAAAAAATGGATTGCAAAGCATCATTCGAAGGCCCAACAATAAAACCGTTATGGCAACAAAAAACCACAATTACTTAAAAATTCTTATTACACTTTAATTTTACTACTCTGTTTTACAAGTATTTAATCTCTTAAGCAATTCACTGCCAAGCGACTTATGATGGATTATTAAGGTTTGAATTTAGCCGCTTTTCCCGATGTCTTTTTAGACTCATAACCGGTGCTTGCACACGCTTGAGCTGCTATTAATTATTTGAAAAAACATATAATATATGCAGTGATTTATGTTAACGTACTAAAAAGCTCATGAGTGCGTCTATATCTATCTGAAAACAAATATAAACTTAGACAGTCAACCGTGAAAGAACGAATCCACGGCACAAACCGCCGCAAAATCTATAGAAAACTAAAATGTTGGGGGAATCAAGTATGAATTTTAACAAAAAATGCGCCCTGGTCGTTGTCACTGCCGCGTTGTCCATGGGGTCAATGAAGGCCTTTGCGCAACTAGAAGAAATCATAGTCACTGCAACTAAATCTGAGAAAACTTTGCAAGAGGTTCCAGTAGCCGTTTCTGTGATCGGAGCAGATGAAATCGTTACTGGTACAATCGACGAATTTATGGATTTAAAACAACTTGATGCGTCTTTGGATACTAGGACTAACCAAACTTCAGCTAACTCTACTGTGTACATTCGAGGATTCGGAGGCGGCGGCCAAGTTCCGGGCACGGATCCCGGAGTTGCGATTATGGTGGACGGAGTTTACCGGTCAAGAATCACAGGTGCGCTGGACGATCTACCAATGGTAGAACAAATAGAGATTCTTCGCGGCCCACAAAACACCCTGTTTGGTAAATCAGCATCTGCAGGGGCAATAAATATCAAGACCAGAAAGCCATCGCCCGAGAGATCTACTCAAATAAGTCTTACGACAGGGAATTATGGCCGTATTGGCGGCAAATTTTATGCTACTGGTGCCTTGACAGAAAATATTTCGGCTTCCGTGAGCGGTAGCAGTCTAAAACGCGATGGTTTTTATGAGAACGCGTTCCCAACAGCCCCAGGTGACGTGAATGATAGAGATAGGTCGTCGGCTCGCCTTGACATCGCATACGATCCAACAAACGATTTATCGATCAGATTCATATACGATTCTAGCGAATCAAACGAGGCATGTTGCTCCGTGGCAAATGCGTATAGAGATGACAATGGCGCATATCAGGCCTTCTTGGCCGCCGGATCCACTATTCCAAACTTTGGGTCTAACCCAGATGCTCCTTGGGCTGGCAAAACATACTATAATTTTTTACCGTCCAACAGTAACTCAAATGAAGGCGCTTCATTGCACATTGATAAAAAAGTTGATTGGGGCACTATTTCTACCATGACAGCTTATCGGACGAACGAATATTCTACTGATCAAGACGTTGATTTTGATACAGTTTCCTTTACAAATTCTGGCACCGACATGCTTGAGGTTGATAGCTTTCAACAAGAGATACGTCTAACGGTCGATTCAGAGAACATTGATTGGACAGCAGGTTTGTTCTACTCCAACGAAAGTATGACAGGTAAAAGTGATCTAACGCTTGGCTCAGCAGCTTATCCCTATTTTGCGGCTTCGTACTTCGGACTTGCAGTGAGTAACTTTATGCAACTCGGAATGGATCCGGCAACGGCTCAAGCAACAGCAGTTGGGGCGGGACTCAATGACATTTTTGCCCTACTAGCCGGCCCCTTCGGAGCTTTCGTAGACCCTCAAGGAAAGGGATACACATCATTTTTTGAGCCAGGTCAGGGAGTTTTTGATACAGCTACTCAGGCTGAGGAATCGCTGTCTTTATTTTTGCAAGCAGATGCACAACTAACGGATAATTTAAGTCTGTTGTTAGGTGTTAGTCACCTTCGATCGGACAAAGATGCGTCACTCTCGCAAATTCATGATATTCCGTACTCGAAGATTCCGGCAGCGGTGCTTGATAGCGCAGCACCAAGTGCAAGTGCGCTTCAGTACCTGACACCCCAGATTGGATTTCCAAACGCTGGTGAGGACGGACAACTAGAAGACCAAAACACGGACTATACTATTAAATTGAGCTATGAAATATCTGACTCTTTATCTGTGTATGGAGGCGTTGCAACGGGCTACAAAACCTCGTCTTTTGATCTAGTGCGAGATGTTAAACCATCATTGGCTGAAATTTCTGCGCTCGGTTACACCGCGCAGAATAATCCATTTAATGTAGACTTAAGTATCGATGGCCAGCGGTACGCTTTGCCGGAAGAAACGACGGTTTATGAGATCGGAGCTAAAATTCAGTTTGAGAATGGCTATGTAAATCTAACTTACTTCGACCAAGAGACAGAAAACTTTCAGGTTCGAACATTTGTGGGCGGCGGTTATCAGTTCTCAAACGCCCCGCTACAATATTCTAAAGGACTTGAGTTTGATTCGGCCTTTGCGCTTTCCGAAAATCTTGCCATCACATTATCAGGTATCGTCCACGATCCATTGTATGGAGAAGGCCATTTCGTTGATGGAATAGATTTAAGCGGAACGAAACCATCACGGGTAGCTGAGCAACGATTCACTGGGTCGTTGGTCTACAAATTCGAAATAGGCGGCTTTGAGAACGCCGTTCGGATATCGGCACTGAGCGAAAGTGATTATTACACTCTAGAAAATCCGCAACATCGAGCAATTCTTTCACGAAATGGGGCAGGAGAAGCCAGTAAGAATGTTATCGATACAAGCTTGGAGATGAAGCGAGGAGCCGGTTCTGTAACATTCTGGGCCAAAAATATTCTAGAGGAAGAGTGGATAGAGACTGCATTCATAAATCCAGGCACAGATGCTGGAGGGGACGAAGCCGCGATATACAGCATGTACCACTCGAATCCCAGAACTGTGGGTGCCACACTAAGCTACAGCTTTTAGTTACGCAACTGCGGACGGAGCTGTTTTTTGCGAGCAGCTCCGTGCTATAAAAAGTTAGCCTTTAGCGGCCAGCGACAAAAAAGAACCCAGCCGATTTGAACGCGCGCCCCCCAACCAAATACGGTTCCCCAGAGGAAATGCTGTGGTCGCCATGCCCATTTGAGTGTGATGAAAGTGCCACTGTTTTTCAATACGCAAGGTGCGTGGCTCAATTTGGTAAACTGAAAAAGGCAGAGCGCAAGTAATCTTGTCCTCACACGCGATCATATCGAGCATTTCGTGATCCCAGCTTGTCGCCCACAACCACCCTTCTTTTAAGACCAAGTTGTCAGGACTGTTCATGTAAAGTCTCTCTATGGCAGCACCCTTTTGCATATCGATAACAGCCACCCTATCGCCGAACGTGTAAGCGACATATAACAGCTCTTCGTTTGCGTCGTAAACCACACCATTGGGGTGCGCGCCCTCTGACCCTGGCACCTGACCAAAACCGTTAGTGGGATCCCAGCGCAAAACATAGCCAGTCACGTATTTGAAGAAGCCGACCATCAGCGCCTCGGCAAGCGTAAAGTCGGGCGGATACATATGCGTAACGTACAAACTTCCGTCTACGGCCAAGCTCACATCGTTCAGGTAATTCACGCTCGGCACCCCCACGCACCCACGCCAAATTAATTGCCAGGTGTCCTGCACCACTGCCACTTCAAACATTTCAATACTTTCAAACGGGGCATGATTGATGACAGCCAATTGATAAGCTCCGTCTTGCCGTGCTAACAGATCAATGCCCTGCGGCGATAAGGGCATGGCCGCGGTGCGTTCGCACGCGCCGTCACCCCACGTATTGGCAGCGTAACTTACCGCCATCGGCGTGGTGGTTTGGGAAACGATATCCGTCAACATTATGCGCCCATCACGACGCTCACTCAGTGCGTGGTAGGGCCCAATACCCCCGAATTCAGGGGTTATTAAAAAAGCATCATCTGGCGTCGAAACAATATCTTCAGGGTTCGTCAAACCACACACAACCTCGATGTGATCATCACTTTGACACGCATCAATCCTGTGTACCTCGCCCACATAAGCGAACGCCAATAAGCAGATGGATAGGCACCCCAAAAAAAGTGCAATCGGTACGCTAAACCAATAATAATGGCTGAGCAGGTATTCAGTGGCCTTACGAACGCGATGTTCAGCGACAATAATCAGACCGCCTTCAACCAGCGCCAGACAACATAGACACACCAAGGTGAGCGAGCCACTGTACTCATACCAAAAAGGGTTTGACAGCAGATATAAGAGCGCAACAAAGGCAATAGCCGCTTCTGAAATACCCAACGTGCGCCAAGAGGGGAAACGTAATAAATACCGACAAAACTGGGTCACGCGCACTCTCGCCAGTAATGCGAGTCCAATAAAAAAAACACCCAAGCTCAGATAAATATTCACGCATTAGTCCCCCTGCAAACATGGTGCATAGCGTACCATGTGCGTGTCACCTGTGCGGTGAAACTGGTCAATGGGTATCGTCGACATACTCCTCTATTCTTGGGCAAGAGCACATAAGATTCCTGTCCCCATAAACACTGTCGAGACGCCCCACCGGCGGCCAATATTTGCTCGCACGCAAACTGTCTAAAGGGTACGCAGCTTCCCACTGGGTGTAGCTACGTGACCAACCGGGATCGGTCAGCTGCTCGGCCGTGTGCGGCGCATGTACCAGAGGATTATCTTGTAATGACCAATCCCCTTGAACAACGCGTTCAATTTCTGCTCGGATAGCGATCATACTATCGCAGAATCGATCGAGCTCCGCCTTCGACTCACTCTCAGTCGGTTCAATCATAAGAGTCCCGGCTACAGGAAATGACATCGTCGGGGCATGAAAGCCATAGTCGATCAAACGCTTGGCAATATCTTCGACCGAAATACCCGTTGTTTCTTTGATGGGACGGATATCTAAAATACACTCATGAGCTACCAAACCTTCATTGCCGCTATATAAGATCGGGTAGTGATTAGCGAGGCGAGCCGCCACGTAATTGGCGCTCAAAATAGCCGCTTCAGTAGCTCTGCGTAATCCGGACGCGCCCATCATGCGCACATACATCCACGTAATTGGCAGGATAGAGGCCGACCCAAAGGGCGCGCTCGAAACCTGATAGTTGCCGGGTTCCGCGCTACGCGAAGATCTCGGTATGAACGGCGCTAAGTGCTCTCTGACCGCGACCGGGCCCACCCCTGGGCCTCCTCCTCCATGGGGAATACAGAAAGTTTTATGCAGATTTAAATGGGATACATCACCGCCAAATTTACCCGGCGCACACAAGCCCACCATGGCGTTAAGATTAGCGCCATCAATGTACACTTGACCGCCACAATCATGAACAATGTCAGCCACTTCCGTTATATGCGTTTCAAAAACTCCGTGCGTCGAGGGGTAGGTCACCATAATAGCCGCGAGATTATCTGCATGCTTTTGTGCTTTATCACGTAAATCATCAAGATCGACGTTACCCTGTGAATCGCAGGCTACAACCACAACGCGCATTGCACACATCTGTGCTGATGCTGGATTCGTGCCATGCGCAGAACTCGGAATAAGGCAGACATTTCGATGTCCTTCGCCACGGCTCTCATGGTACCCACGAATTGCCAGTAAGCCCGCGAATTCACCTTGTGACCCTGCATTTGGTTGCAAAGAAACATGATCGTAGCCTGTGCACGCTACCAGCATTTTTTCCACTTCATCGATTAATTGACGATATCCCTGCGCCTGATCTGCTGGGGCAAACGGATGCATCTGGTTAAATTCGGGCCAGCTAATCGGAACCATTTCAGCGGTGGCATTCAATTTCATCGTGCACGAACCCAACGGAATCATCGTTCGATCGAGCGCCAGGTCTTTATCGCTCAAGCGCCGTAAATAACGGAGCATCTCGGTCTCGGTTTGATACTGGTTAAACACTCTGTGCGTTAAAACGGCATCGTTCCGACACATTTTAGGCGCAATTTTTAACGGCGTCGTTGGCGCCAATGCGTCTAGGTTGACCTCAGCGTCCGGCTTGAAGACCTGCCATAACACTTCAACCGCCGCACGATCAGTTGTTTCATCAAGAGACAGTGCGAGCGTCTGCGCATTGACCTTGCGCAAATTCAGTCCTTGACGAATGGCGCGATCATAAATCAGTTGTGTGCTCTCTCCCGTGTTGATACTCAAGGTATCGAAAAACGTCTGGTTGATGCGCGAAAACCCCAATTGCTCAAGCCCGCCCGCCAACAAGGCCGCCAACGCGTGAACACGCTGAGCGATCTTACGCAAACCCTCGGGGCCGTGATAGCAGGCGTACATGGACGCTATGACTGCGAGTAAAACCTGCGCAGTACAAATGTTTGATGTTGCCTTCTCTCGCCGGATATGCTGCTCTCGCGTTTGCAAAGCGAGCCGATAGGCAGGCTGACCATCGCTATCGATTGATACGCCGACGAGCCGGCCAGGTAATGACCGCTGTAACTGCTTAGATGTTGCCATATAGCCGGCATGCGGCCCACCGAACCCCATCGGCACACCGAACCGCTGGGTGCTTCCCACAGCGATGTCTGCGCCTAGCTCTCCGGGTGACTTCAGTAACATCAGCGCCAAAATGTCGGCAGCAACGATTACCTTTCCTTGGCGAGCCTGCACGCCAGAAATCACCTCACCGAAATCTGTGATCTCCCCCGAACACCCCGGATATTGCAACAAAATACCGAAGAAATCATGGTGATCCAGCGCAGTATTGGGATCGCCGACGAGGATCTCATAACCAGCGGCTTCAGCGCGCGTGCGAACCACTGCTATGGTCTGCGGGAAACAGTCTTGGTCGATGAAAAAACATTGGCTTTTACTCTTCGCAGTGCGCCTAGCCATAGCCATCGCTTCTGCAGCGGCTGTACCCTCGTCTAGCATCGACGCATTGGCAATATCCAGCCCCGTTAGGTCCATAATCATGGTTTGGAAGTTTAGAATGGCCTCGAGTCTGCCTTGCGAAATTTCCGGCTGATAAGGCGTGTATGCTGTGTACCACGCAGGATTTTCGAGAATATTACGCTGAATCACCGCAGGCGTATAAGTTCCGTAGTACCCCTGCCCGATAAAGGAGCGCAAACACTCATTTTTGGCCGCTATGCTCAAAAGCTCGGCCTGCGCCGCCTCTTCAGACAGCGCAGAACGGACATCAAGGGACTCATCAAGATAAATCGAACGGGGCACCAATGTCTCTATAAACGTCTGCATTGAGGCAAATCCCAAGCGCTGCAACATCGCCTCGCTATCCGCACCGTCAAAGCCTATATGCCGTGACTCAAAGTCTTGCTCTGAAAGAAGCGCTGCCAACTCGCTGTTATGAATTATTGCTGGAGGAACCTGTGCTGTCATCGTTAAAACCCCTATTTGCCTTCGCAAGTGGCGTGGAACGCCTCGTTGTCATCAAAACATACCCATCCGTTAATTTCTAACATACCGATGCGCTACCCAAGGCATTGCAGTCACTCGAATAGCTCGGGGTTTACCACGAACAACCGCATGCAACCGCGTGCCCTCATTACTCCATGCCGTTGCCACATAACCCATGGCCACGGGGGTATTCTTTGAGGGACCGAAGCCCCCACTGGTCACCTCACCCACTTGCTTTCCGTCGGGATCTATAATCACAGCCCCATGACGCACCGGAGCTTTCTCTTCAATCATAAAGCCAACACGTCGGCGGTCTACCCCATCGCGTTGTTGTTGAAGAATCTTCTCCGACCCGACATAGCCTCCCTCACGAGTACCCCCGGCGCGGCGGGCGCGACTAATACTCCAACCCAATCCGGCCTCAATAGGCGTCGTGTCCGCCGTTAGATCTTGGCCGTGCAAGCACAGTCCAGCCTCGAGCCGTAACGAATCTCGGGCCCCTAGGCCCACCCACTCAACCGTGTGATGTGCGAGTAAGCGCTGGGCTACGAGGCAAGCATGTTGGTCGGCAACCGTGATCTCAAAACCATCTTCCCCTGTGTAACCGCATCGAGCCACATAACAGGGGACGTCGCCAATGGTTCCCTCGCGGCCCTGCATAAAAACTAAATCTTGAATCCCTTCGATCTCCGCCGCCAAAACATCGACTGCGCAAGGGCCCTGCAAGGCCAATAGGCACAGATGACTGTCATAGCGAATGCATAGGTTTGGCAAACACTGACGCAAATACTCGATATCTGACAACTTACAGGCCGCGTTGAGCACCAGCATGAAATCGTCGGCTCCACGGCGCGTTATAATTAAGTCGTCAATCACACCGCCCTCACTGTTTGTGAGCAACGCATAGCAATGTTGACCAACTTGCAAAGCCTGTAAATCGACCGGCATCAATGCTTCTAAGTCAGATGCGGCGCCTGTGCCTGAAATACTCACCTGACCCATATGGGATACATCAAAAAGCCCCGCAGACTGGCGGCAGTGATTGTGCTCCCAAACAATACCGGTCGGGTACTGAAGCGGCATTTCATATCCCGCAAATGGCACCATTTTTGCGCCAGCAGACTCGTGCAACGGGTAAAGCGCTGTGCGGTTGAGCGACATCACATACCACCTTAATTTACAGTCGTCGGACTACACGTTAAGAAAGATCATAAGGACTGACAAAGTATTTGTTAAATTAATAATATGTATGTTTTAATTTAAAAAACTTATCAATCTTGAATGGTCTTATGCGCAATATTTCTATGGATGCACTGCGTACTTTTCTTGCAGTTTATGATGTGGGGAGCGTCACTCTGGCCGCCGACCAAATAGGCCGCTCACAACCCGCGACCAGCCTGCAGATAAAACGACTCGAGGAAATACTGGGCTGCGCGCTATTTCACCGAATTAAAAAGCGCTTAACGCCATCCGATGATGGTATAAAACTCTACGCCAAAGCGCGGCAAATCATCGCGATAAATGACCAAATTCTTTCAGACTTTCAGAAGCCTGCGCTTCATGGCAGCGTATGCTTGGGAATTCCGAGCGAATTTGCGATCACACTACTACCCGAAATACTCGGCCGGTTTTCTGCCGCCTATCCTTATGTCGCTCTAGACGTTGTTAGCGATTTAAGCCGCAATCTACTTTCTGCCGAGCAACAGCGGCGCTATGACCTAATCTTATCGCTCCATGGGCGGCCATCGAAAAAACGTAAGGGCGTAATTAAGAGTGATCAGCTTGTCTGGGTCGGAGGCTCGCAGCATGTGACAGAACAGCAAGCAACGCTGCCGCTCGTTCTTGCCCAAGAAGGGTGTATTTATCGACAACGCGCCATCCAGCGGCTTAGCAAAGTCAAGCGACCATGGCGACTGGTTCACACCAACCCGGACTTGTCAGGCATACAATCCGCTATTGATGCAGGCCTTGGAATCACGGTGCTAGCGCGCTCTACTGTCCCAAAGAGCCTCAAAATATTGGACGGAAACCACGGCTTGCCCGCCCTTGGAAGTATCGACATTTGCCTCGTTACGCGCGCAGGTAAGCCCACCGAGGCCGCTAACAGGTTGGGGGACTACATTGCATCAAGTTTGACCTAAATTAAAAATTCCAAGCCGCGTCTCGTACTGACAAGCAAATACGCGCAGGGCATTTTTATGGGCGTGGCGTGTATGCCATATTTTGATGCCAAAAATCCACAACGTAGTCTATCCGCACTGGAAGTAGTGCGCGATAAGTTGGCAAGTCACTTAGATGCACCCAGCGACACTCAATAATACCTTCTTCGACTTGAGGGTTAGTCGCATCGTCGTCGCCATCATAACGCATGAGAAACCAGTGCGTTTTTTTGAGGTACTTAATGTTGTTATGTCGCGTGGTGTGCCAGGTTGGCACTAATTTTCCTTCGACAGTCAGCTTATCCAACGCCAAACCCGTCTCTTCATTCACTTCTCGCAGCGCGCTTTGCTCGCGACAAGCACGGTCCTCTACCCGCCCTTTGGGCATATCCCATTTGCCCCGCTTGAACATCAATAAAACATGGTGGTACCGATTGCAGACAAGACCACCGGCCGATTCGACGACGGGTAGATCAATCGTCTCGATAAGGCTTGTAGGGGACGTATTAATAAAAACCTCTCAATAGCGTGTCGCGTTTATCCGCCCCAGCCGCGGCGATGACGGTATTTATCTATTTTTGCAACTGTGGTTTATCTGCGTCTCTGAGATCTTCAAGGACCGCTCTTTGCTGTAAACTCAGCCCACTGAATTTGACGCCACCCACCCGAACACTGTGTTTTTCAACAACGTCTTCACCCGTTAAGGGTGCAAAACGTCGGCCCAGCGCACGCACAAAATATAGCATAGCTGTGAGCCTGGCCTCACTTTTTTTATTAGCAGAGACTTCTACCCACGGCGATTTTTCGGATGACGTGTGGTTAAACATCTGTTTTTTGTACTGCGTAAAAATCTCCCATTTTCTCCGAGCCCGTAAATCATTTTCGGAAAACTTCCAAAACGTCAGAGGATCGCTCAGCCGATTTCCAAAACGATACAACTGCGTCTCACGGTTAATGGACAAATAAAATTTAATCAGAATCAGTCCAGATTCGATCTGACGATGTTCCCACTCCAGTACTTTATTCATGAAATACTTGTAGCGCTGCTCCGAGCAATAGCCCATCGTCGGCTCAATTAAAGCACGCCCGTACCAAGAGCGGTCAAAAAACGTAATGTTACCCGCTTCCGGGAAATAGCGCTGATACCGCCGCAACCAATTCCTTGACTCTGACCGCGACGGCACTCCCAATGCAACAATCTGCACGTAACCCGGCATCAGATTCTCAACAAATCGCTTAATGGTAGACCCTTTACCCGCCGCATCGCGCCCTTCAAAAACCACTGCAACTCTTGAACCATCCTTAACGACGCGTTGCTGAATCTTCAGCAATTCAATTTGCAAGCGCCGTTTTTCCGTCTGATACCCCTCGGGAGTTACTCCCGCGTAGGGCGTTTCAATCGTGTGGATTGTCTTTGTTTTCATTACGGAGATAACATGATTTCAAGAAGTTTAAAAAAATCTACAACCAAGCGTAGTATAGTATGTAATATAAGAATCGCATAGGGAGTTCCAGCGCGCGCTGGAATACACAACTGTCCATTAAGGTGTCCACTGATATGCAGGAAATGACGATACAAGTCGAAAAACAACCCGGCAGTACAAGTAAACTGCATTATTACATGTGGTCACCCGCCTCGCCCAGCGCGTGGCTGCACATTATCCATGGTATGAGCGAGCACGCGCTGCGATACGCTAATTTAGCGGAATATCTCCGCGATGCAGGCTTCCTAGTTACCGCAGATGATCACCGAGGACACGGAAAAACCGGCCTAAATTCGGGACTTCTTAACCACATCAGTGACGCCAATGGGTGGCAGCGCATGCTCGAGGACCAACGCCAAATACTGCATACAGTTTCTAATCAAAGCGGCCTGTCGCCGGTGATTATGGGCCATAGTATGGGCGCCATGATGGCACTGTCACTCGCACAAAGAACTGCTACGCAGTGGCATAATAATATCCGCGGACTGGTATTGTCTGCCGCAACTTGTGGCCCAAGTCTGCAGTTTAAATTGGGCGCCATGATTGCGCGGTTCGAACGAGCTCGACTGGGTCTTCGTAAACCTAGCAAAATTTTGCAGCATCTGTCTTTTGACTCTTTTAACCGAGCTTTTAACCCAAATCGAACAGCATCAGATTGGCTATCGCGCGACACTCACGAAGTGGATAACTACGTCGCTGACCAACTTTGCGGAGGTCCGCTATCGACGCAATCATGGGTGGATGTGCTCGAGGCAATGGCGCAAATATTTAGAACCAAATCACTGCGCGGTATGCAATCTGATCAGCCTGTGTATTTAATGTCGGGGGACCAAGATCCTGTTGGTGGACGTGGCAAGAAAGTGCGGTCTTTATATCGCCGACTTTCTGCTGCTGGGCTAAGAGAACTCACGCTGAGTCTTTACCCCGGCGCGCGCCATGAAATATTCAAAGAAATTAATCGAGACGAGGTTTATGAGCACTTGCTAAGTTGGTTGGAGAGTCGTTTCGCAAAATCGCCCTAATAGCGTTCCACTAAGGTACCGCTAAGCGTGCAGACGGCCGCAGAGAATTTCGCGCGCGCACCCGCGTGGTCTTGTGCGTCGGAAAAGTGTGTCGACACGCACAGCCCGACGAGCAGCGCGTAGCAGACGGCCAAAAGGTTTTTTTCCTCGGGTCCAGCTCGCACTTTTTTGTCACCAAAAGATGACCGTAAAATCTGTTCTAAAATAGATTTAACCTGCTGGTCGTAAGCCGTTTTTCGAACTCGCAGAGCAGCATTGTGGGCCGCAAGACCATCACACTCCACCATGAACGCCGATTCACGTCGGCCTACTTCGTCATCGGCCAGTATTACGGCCGAGAATTGCGCTAACTGCTTATTCGGAGCTTCCAGAAGACTTGCCCGCATAGCCCTCAGCCGCTGTTCCGAAACTATATGGAAGCATTGATTGATGATTTCACGCTTGCCCTTAAAATAATAAAAAATATGGCTCGGCGACATGCCCGCCTGCGCGGCGATGTCGCTTAACGACGTGTCGCTGTATCCATTGCGTAAAATGCACGCTTGAAGCGCGCCCAATATAGCCGCACGGCGTGCGTAATGACGCGCCTCATCGTCACGAGCTCGGGGGGATTTGCGGATCGCAGCTGGTCTATCCATAAGTGGATTTTAACTGAAAAAAAAATCAACTGGAAGACAATTAATGAGTCAACAGATCTTTTAATTCATCGTTAAAAAAAGAAGGCTTTATACGCTTTTTTTAACCATACAAAAGGATCTAGCAATACACGCGCCGCCCTTCAAGTAAACCTAACAACAATGGCAGGTCGAATCACCGGAGTGGGCTTCTTTTATAACTCATTTAGGGGGGCGGACCCAAGGTCATCACATCTGTACTGAGCGCCAAAACATCGGACTTAACAATGCGCACCGCCACCTAACAATTGCGACGCCTAGGCCCTTTTAGCTTAAGTGCACGTTACAAACCGTTGCGCACAGTCATCACGAATCCTTTGGCGGCCCACCCATAACCGTGTTAATCAGCCATTGATTGAATTCGTCGAACTGCTCTTCAAAAGGTAATGTGACTAAGAAATGAAACGGCGAATAGAGTGTCGCTGCAATACAAAAAATTTGGAATTCTATCAGGTGGCCGTTGCCCTCCCACATTTGGGTGTAGCCCGCATAACCACTCACTGACAAGAGAAGTAGCGCAATTGTAGTCAGGTAGACAAAGTAATGCCGGTGAAAAAAGCGTCCGATCTGGTGCGGTATGACCAATGCAAGAATCACCGCAGGGTAAATCAGTAATAACATCATCCTAGTGAGCGCGTGCATGTGAAGAACGACTCTTGTTAACTATAAGGATGAAAAGTTAACCCTAAAAATGGCATTATGCAAGCCTCGCGCTGCTAGCGACCTTTTGAGTACTCAGAGTCGTTAACACACGCCAAGACCTACTCGCCAACTCAGTGACTCTAACGGCGCTTTCGCCGCTGCCGCTTTTCCCGTCTGGCTGTTTCTTGCAGAGCCTTCTCTGCTTTAAGAGCCAGGACCTCGGACAGCTCTTGAGCGATCATCGAAGGGGTCTCAAAGCTAATCCGACCCAAAGTGCCCGCGCGCAACTCATTAACGAATATAGTTGAAACCCTTTCAAGATCGACTTTACCGCCCGCTTGCAAGCACCCTCGTTGACTACCGATCAACTGTAACAATGCGCTTTCAGTCGACGGTAAAGCGGAAAAATTGAATCGTTCCGTTAACAACTGAGGATAGTGTCGCAATAAATAGTCCGCCGCAAAAAAAGCGATTTCTGTATAAGTGACCGCCGTGTTTTTAATCGCTCCACACGTTGCCAAACGGTAACTGCTCTGAACATTCTCTATTTTTGGCCACAGTATTCCTGGCGTATCAAGCAACATAATGCCATTTCGAAGATTAATACGCTGCTGGCCTTTTGTCACAGCGGGCTCGTCGCCCGTCCGCGCCATGTGACGGCCCGCAAGCGCATTAATCAAGGTCGACTTGCCTACGTTAGGGGTGCCGGCAACCATAACAAGGTTAGTAACGCCGGTTTTTTTTGGCGCCAATTGCCAACAAAGCGAGACTATTTCATCTGTCTTAGCATCTGCCTTAACGTCATAAGCGAACGTGCGTGTTTGCTCATCTTTCTCAAGCTTTGCACGCCACAACTGCGTCGTTTGCGGGTCTGCCAAATCTGCTTTAGTCAAAATTTTTAGGGAGGGGGTTCCCTCGCTCAATGCTTTTATGACAGGATTAGACGTGCTGAAGGGGATTCTCGCGTCGATAAGTTCAATGACGACGTCAACTCGCGACAAGACTTCAGCCATTTCTTTGCTGGCCTTGTGCATGTGTCCCGGATACCACTGAATAGCCATAAATTCATTGAGACCTTATCAGCTTAGTAAAAACATCGTTTCAGACTTACGCTCTGCGCCGCCGCGTCGTAGCGATGTGACATTTGATAACACGAGCCGCGCCGGATGAAGATTAAAATGTTATCACATCGGCCGATCAAAGTATCCTACTGCACCTGAATCGCCTTCAGAATCACTCGGCCGCAAATGCGTTAGTGCATAAGCCCTGCAGTCACGTCGTCATTCATCTTGACTTTACAGCGTCCGGTGTTATTGTTTGCGGCCGCGTGACTCTTGGTAGTCGGTTTTGATTTTATGAGTCTATTCTAAAAAGATCCACGTATAGACGAAGGACGTCACTGCTATCGTCTGATCAATGCGCGAAAATCAATGAAAACTCAGAGACGACGCGTCGATCAACGCCATCGACCGTCACGGAAGTAATGGCAGTCACTATAGCGAGCGTGACAACAACAACGGTGTGAGCGTGAGTATGAAAAAGCAGGCGAATAAAAGGATAGATGGCAAGATCGGTTTTCCCACAAACCATGGCCTGTACAACTCCTCTTTCGAGAAAGACGCATGCGGCGTTGGTTTTGTCGCGCACATTAAAGGGAAAGCCAGTCACCAGATTATGCAAGACGCCTACATTCTTAATTCGCGCATGGATCACCGCGGCGGATGTGGGTTTGAAGCAAACACGGGGGATGGCGCTGGTATTTTGACGGCGATGCCGCACTCGTTCTTCACCGGAATTGCCCAAGAAATGGGCTTGGTACTACCCGCCTTTGGCGGCTATGCGGTGGGCAACATATTTCTTCCGCAAGACGAGGACGAGCGCGCCCTGTGTAAGCAGACGATCGAGCGCGTAGTCGCAGCGCAAGGTCAACAATTCCTCGCTTGGCGGCCAGTCCCGATAGACCCCGAAGGCGCTGACATAGGGCCTACCTCGCGGCAGAGTATGCCAGCAATAGAACAGCTTTTTGTGGGTTCATCTGTCGACGACCAGACGACGTTTGAACGCGCCCTTTACATCATCCGAAAGCTGTTTACCTCAGAATTACGACGCGAAACAAACCTCAAGCAAGCTGCGATGGTTTATGCATGCACTCTGTCGTCTAAAATCATCGTTTACAAGGGCATGCTAACGCCCGCGCAGGTGTTTCCGTTTTACCTCGACCTGCAAAATCCGCGTTATGCCGCGCATTTAGCAATGGTGCATTCGCGCTTTAGTACCAACACATTCCCTTCGTGGGATCGCGCGCAACCGAATCGATACATGAGCCACAACGGTGAGATCAATACCCTTCGTGGTAACAAAAATCAGATGGCAGCCCGCGAGGGCATGGCGCAATCGCCGTTGTTCGGAGCAGGCATTAATAAACTATTTCCAATCGCTGAAGACGATTGCTCTGATTCCGGATCGCTCGACAACGTTCTTGAGTTTCTAATGATGTCCGGCCGCTCGTTACAAGAATGTGTGATGATGACTATCCCCGAGGCATGGCAGTCTGACCATAACATGAGTGCCGGAAAGCGCGCCTTTTACGAATACCATTCTGCTCTCATGGAGCCGTGGGATGGGCCTGCATCTATTGCATTCAGTGATGGAAATTACATTGGAGCCATTCTCGATCGCAATGGATTGCGCCCTAGCCGTTACTATGTAACACATGACGACCGCGTGATTATGGCTTCAGAGGTTGGTGTGGTCGATATTGATCCGGCCAACGTGAAGTTTAAAGGACGGCTGCAACCTGGGAAAATGTTCCTCATCGACTTTGAGCAGGGTCGAATGATTCCAGACGAGGAATTGAAAACCGAATTCGCTCAAAAGCAGCCTTATGCTGACTGGTTGGCGCGTCAAGTGATCCATCTGCGCGATATTCCCGCGGCTAATGAACCGCCCCCGACGGCCGAAACCTCGACGCTGTTGAAGCGCATGCAGGCGTTTGGCTACACGCGAGAAACCATGGACTTTATGTTGTTACCCTTAGTGACCGAAGCCCGAGATCCTCTTGGCTCAATGGGCAATGATTCCGCACTCGCTTGCCTTTCAGACAAATCGCGGATGATTTATGATTATTTTAAGCAACTGTTTGCACAGATAACAAACCCGCCCATAGACTCTATACGAGAAGAAGTCGTGATGTCTCTAAGGTGTTTTATTGGACCTGAGTGCAATGTGTTAGAAGCAACGGAGCAACACGTGCATCGGCTGAGGCTCGACACACCGATCCTCTCTACGGAAGAGTTAAGTACGCTCAAGCATATGGATTATCGAGGGTGGCGATCAAAGGTCATCGACATCACTTTTGACAAAACGCAGGGTGCAGCGGCGGTGACAGAGCGCCTGAGTGCAATTTGTAAAGAAGCGTCTCAGGCAATCGTGGATGGATACACGCTGGTCATTTTGTCGGATAGAAACATTAAAGCTGATCAGATGGCCCTTAGCTCACTGGTTGCCTGCGGTGCGGTACACCACCATCTCGTCAAAGCACACCAACGTAGCGCAATCGGCTTGGTCATCGAATCGGGCGAAGCCCGCGAAGTCCACCACCACTGCTTACTCGCCGGATACGGAGCCGATGCCATCAACCCTTACATCGCTTTAGATTCCCTAATGCAAGCACAGAGCGATGGCCTTTTAGATGCCGCCCTATACCCCGACATGAACGCCATAGCCGCCGCCTACAAGAAAGGGGTTGGTAAAGGGATGCTCAAAGTCATGGCGAAAATGGGTATCTCCACGCTTCAGTCTTACAAAGGAGCGCAGATTTTTGAAGCAGTCGGACTCGCTGACGATATAATCGCGCAGTGTTTTGTTGGCACTGCTAGCCGAGTTCGAGGGATCAATTTTGACATTTTGTATGAAGAAACGCGCAAGCGGCATGAAGTAGGTTTTCCTGAGCGGTCCGACGACCTCATTCAGGTACTGCCTAACCCGGGTGATTTTCATTGGAGACCGGGCGGCGAAGCACATATGTGGGATCCTGCAACAATAGCCAACCTGCAAGTTGCCGCGAGAACCAACGACAAAGACGCTTACTGGGCATTCGCCAAGCACGCCAATGAGCACGCAACACGAAATGCCACGTTTCGCGGTTTGTTCCGATTCAAAGACGACGCGACCGCCGCAATCCCTCTCGATGAGGTCGAACCTGCCTCTGAAATCGTTAAACGATTCTGTACTGGCGCGATGAGTTTAGGCTCGATTTCGTCCGAGAGCCACGAGGCACTCGCCATTGCGATGAATCGCATGGGAGGCAAGTCAAATACCGGTGAGGGCGGTGAAGACCCCTCTCGCTTTGCACCCATGCCGGGCGGCGATTCGAAGCGTTCTGCGATTAAACAGGTCGCGTCCGGACGTTTTGGTGTCACCATTTGGTACCTTGCGAACGCTGACGAAATACAAATCAAAATCGTGCAAGGAGCTAAACCCGGTGAGGGCGGTGAATTACCTGGCGGTAAAGTCGACGAAAACATTGCCAGCATTCGATATTCGACTCCCGGTGTGGGGCTAATCAGCCCCCCTCCGCATCATGACGTTTACTCAATCGAAGATATCGCACAACTGATTCACGATGTTAAAAACTGCAATCCAAATGCACGGATAAGCGTAAAGTTGGGGTCAGAGATTGGTGTCGGTACCATTGCTGCCGGCGTTACCAAAGCAAAAACTGATCATTTGGTGATTGCCGGACACGATGGCGGCACCGGCGCATCTCCGCTAACATCTATTAAGCACGCCGGTTTACCTTGGGAGCTGGGTCTTGCAGAAACGCATCAAACGCTGGTGATGAATAACCTTCGGTCAAGAGTTGTGTTGCAAACTGACGGGCAAATAAAAACCGGTAGAGACGTAGCCATTGCCATACTACTGGGCGCTGAAGAGATTGGGTTTGCAACTGCCCCGCTAGTGACACTCGGCTGTATCATGATGCGTAAGTGTCACCTAAATACGTGCCCCGTAGGCATCGCCACTCAGGACTCGGAACTGCGTAAGAAGTTCTCAGGACAGCCCGAGCACGTGGTCAATTATCTCTTTATGGTTGCTGAGGAAATGCGCCTCATCATGGCGAAGCTCGGACTTGCAACCATTAACGACATGGTCGGCCGAGCGGACCTATTAGATACCGATGACGCGATTGACCATTGGAAAGCCAAGGGTCTAGACTTGTCCAATATTCTGGCCCCAGCGCAAATCATTTACGAAGGCACCGAGGTCTACCGCACTGAGGCCCAAGATCATGGCCTTGACAAGGCACTCGACAACCGACTCATTGAAATGGCAAAACCTGCATTGGAGCAAGGCATTCCGGTGAACATCGAGCTGCCAGTCGTCAACATCAATCGAGTTGTCGGTACCATGTTGTCACACTCTGTCGCTCAAGCTACTTCAGGCCGCATGTTGCCCGACGATACAATAAACATAAAATTACGAGGGTCTGCGGGGCAATCGCTCGGCGCATGGGTTGCCAAGGGTATTACTCTAAAAGTCGAAGGGGATGCTAACGATTACGTGGGCAAAGGACTGTCGGGCGGAAAAATTATTATTTATCCACCGGTGCAAAGCACGTTTTCGGCAGCGGATAATATTCTGATCGGCAATGTTGCGCTGTATGGCGCGACATCGGGCGAAGCCTACTTTTGTGGCATTGGTGCAGAGCGCTTTTGTGTTAGAAACAGCGGCGCAACTGCTGTTGTAGAGGGAGTGGGCGACCACGGTTGCGAATATATGACAGGGGGTCGGGTCGTAATTTTGGGCGAGACGGGCAGAAACTTTGGAGCCGGGATGAGCGGCGGTATCGCCTACGTTTGGAACCGGCAAGGCAACTTCGAGAAAATGTGTAACATGGGCACTTTTGGACTTGAAGCGCTCGATAGTGCCGACGATATTGACGAGCTCAAAAAGATGGTGAGAAATCATCTTTTATACACGGGGTCCTCACGCGCCGAGCACATACTAAGTCATTGGGAACGCGAATCAGCGTACTTTGTGAAGGTGATGCCGACCGATTACAAACGTGTGCTCAATGAGATGGCTGAAAAGGCAATGAAAAAACGCACAATCGCGAGTAACTAGGAACGTGTCATGGGAAAAACAACTGGTTTTAAAGAATTTGACCGCGTTGTAGAGCCATATAGGGCCGCTGCACTGCGAGTTGGAGACTTCAAAGAAATTTATACGCCGCATAACGAAGAGCACCTAAAAACGCAAGGTGCTCGGTGCATGAACTGTGGTGTGCCGTTTTGCCAGTCGAATCACGGCTGCCCAGTCTATAATCTCATTCCAGAATGGAACGATCTGGTCTACAGGGGTCGGTGGCGCGAAGCGCTCGACCGGTTGCACAAAACAAATAACTTTCCTGAGTTTACTGGTCGAGTTTGCCCGGCACCGTGTGAAGGTGCCTGCGTCCTTGGCATTACAAGCCCCGCGGTAACGATTAAAAATCTCGAGAATGCCATTATAGATCGAGGCTTTGACGAGGGCTGGGTCGTTCCAAATATTCCTAAGCGACGCACTGAAAAATCAGTGGCAGTTGTGGGTTCCGGGCCCGCGGGATTAGCCGCTGCTGCACAACTGAATCAGGCCGGTCACCAAGTCACTGTCTATGAACGTGATGACCGCATTGGCGGGTTGCTGATGTATGGCATACCCAACATGAAACTAGAAAAAAATATCGTTGAAAGGCGGGTGCAACTACTCCGCGACGAGGGGGTGCAATTCAAACCCGGGATCGACATTGGAAGAGACCTCAGTATCGAGCAACTAATCGCTGAAAGCGATGCCGTATTGTTAGCGACGGGTGCCACTAAACCCAGAGATCTTGCAGTACCGGGCCGAGAAGGACCCGGCGTGCATTTTGCCATGGAATTCCTAACCTACAACACCAAAAGTTACTTAGACTCAGCACTTGAGGACGGTCGATACATCTCGGCAAAAGACAAGCATGTCATCGTCATTGGCGGGGGCGATACGGGGACTGACTGTATTGGCACGTCCTTGCGTCATGGCTGTAAGTCATTGGTTAATTTTGAGTTGTTTCCGCAAGCGCCCACCGACCGAAACACCAATAATCCCTGGCCACTTTGGCCCAAAATTCATCGTGTTGACTATGGACATGCAGAATCGATCCAACACTTTGGTGAAGATCCGCGCAAGTATTCCATCAATAGTAAAGAAATTCTGCGGCACCCAGATGGTCGCCTCAAAGGGATCGCAACAGTGGATGTCGATTCGCGCCTCAATGAAATTCCTGGAACAGAGCGTACGTGGGAAGCTGATTTAATCTTTCTTTCAATGGGTTTTTTACAACCTGAGCATTATATCAACGAGAGCATCGGTATCGAGATTGACGGCAGAGGCAACTTTGCTGCAGACAAGGTGAATTACCGCACCAGTGTACCGAACGTCTATGCCGCCGCCGACTGCCGTAGAGGCCAAGATCTCGTTGTACGGGCGATCAATGAAGGGCGCGAAGTTGCACGAGAGATCGATCGGGACCTTATGGGCGAGACCAATCTTCCATAGGCTGATCGTCTCAAAGGCAGTATCACAACGCCCGATGGCTCACTGTTACGCTTATTCTTGTGTGGTCGCGTTCCCCGTGCATTTGAAGCCCAACGGGGAACGCGCGATCGGCCCGAGAACAGGCGTGTGCGCGAGGTCCTCACAGGCGGCTGGCACCATCCATGTCGTACGTCGAGTGTGACAAGTGTAATGACGTTTCTGCAAACATCTGATGCGCGCTAACATACCGACAAAACATAGAGTCCACAGAGTGCTATGCAGCAGCGTTTAAAAAAATTGACCGGCGCATTCCTGCTAACTGCCGTCGTGCTGGCAATAGCGCTCCCTCAAATCCTTCATCGCTTCGGGCTCCACCCAGAGTATAAAGGCGAATATTTTGTCATTTCCCCTGGGAAAAAAGCGCTCATTATTGGCACAAACCACGGAATACTCTCACAGGTGGAAGACGTTTCAGGTGACCCAACGGGGCTCGCCAGTTCAGAATTAACCCACCCCTACTACACATTCTTAGATGCGGGTCTGCGGGTTGATTTGGCGAGCATTTTGGGCGGTCGCATTCCTGTAGATCCGAAAACGCTGTCCCGCATGATCATCACCCCCGACGATAAGCGCGCACTGAATGATCCAATGTTACAAGCCAAATTAACCCATTCGATTCCTATTGATGACGTTGATTTTACCTCTTACGACATTATTTTTTTGGCTGGAGGCTGGGGGGCGGCCTATGATTTTGGGTACTCAGCTCTTTTGGCGAAAAAAATATCCGATGCCTACGCAGCGCCGAACACTATTATAGGTGCTGTTTGCCACGGTGTTCTGGGCTTAATAAACGCGCGCGATCCGCAGGGCGATCGGTTAATCAAGGATCGCAGAATGACCGGCGTTACAAATAAGCAAATCAAAGAGCTCCGCATTTCTGTAACACCGCAACATCCGGAAACAGAATTAAAAGCGGCTGGCGCCCTCTTTGAAGCCAATACCGCACTGTTAGATATTTTTGCAACTCACGTCGTCGTCGATGATGGTGAGCGCTTCGTTACCGGACAAAACCAAAATTCGGCGCTGGAAGCCGCGCACACGATTCTTGGACTGGTTGCGGCACAGTCTGCGGGTGCGAGCACATCCAACTAAGTGATCACACAGTTAATACCAGCACACATTTTTGGACAACACGAGTTCGAGCCGTCGAAACTTTAGAAAAACCGCGCTTGTTACCCTACTGGAACGCATCTTCGAGAACATCGGGGCCTCTTTGTCTTCTTGCATAGTCAGCCACAGGTAATGAGTCGGCCGTTATTTCGCCGACGTCATCGATACATGAGCTTATCACTGAGCCTCCAAAAGACTCTTGAAATTTTGATTTCCTACCGTGATTTCGCGCTACCCAATGCATAAGCGTAAGCGCCTCTGCGAGCAAACACGCGGCTGAGCGCTAGCTATTTTTGATAGAAGTGGTTAAAAATTACGGTCGAACAACGCGCACAGATATATCAATGACACGGATGTTTCAGTCGGCATACCGGTTCACAACGCCCGTCTTTGCAACTGGCCTCAAGGCCACCCAAAATTTTATCTGATAACGCAGAGTGACACGCTTCACTTTGGTCTTTTTTGCAAGCGTTGCCGAGTGGCAATCACAAACGGTAAAACAACCAACATTAAAATAATGCCGATGAGTACATTAGGTCTCAGCAGGCCGTGGATTGCATTAACGACCATTTGGATCTCATGCCGATACCCCTGCGGAACCGGCAGCACCTGGTTATCTGCTAAGTAGTTATGATAATGATGTAACATCAGGTGCAACTTAAGCGGCTCCGCCGAGCTAAGATCTCGAGTTTCGCCTGGATCAACCTTTATGTTGTACAAATGCCATTCTCCGTCACCATAAGTACCGCGATTTAGGGTGATTTTATAATCTCCAAGAAAGAGTGCTCCATGCCCGGCTAATTCGAAGCCAACTGGCTCATGTGCCGAGTAAGCTCTGGTCTGAGTACCGTCTAAAAGGCCGGTAAGATCATGCCCAATCATGGGCTCGACTTTACGGCCTCCGAAATAGTCCGATGTTTTATCTAAACCCGCTAAGTTTCGAATCGTCGGGGCGATGTCAGTCACAAATGCGAAGGCATCCGTCAGCTGATTTTTCATGACGATCCGTTCGCCGGCAATAATTAGCGGGACGCGCATACCACCCTCACCTACATAAAATTTGTAATGGGACAGCGGCGCCACCGCCGCACTGGCGAAACTGGGGCTTATGGCATTAAAGCTCCCTTCCAAACCTAGCGTTTTATAATCTGCACTATAACCTTGGGTAGCCAATGCACGACGATTGACCCAGCTGTCTTGGTGTGCCCGTCCGAGAGATTCAGCTCCATTGTCAGAGGAGAAAATAAATACCGTATTCTCGTACTGCTGAGTGGCCTTAAGATGCCTGACTAACCGCCCTATGTGGTGATCCATCGCCTCAATCATCCCTGCATAAACGGCCATACGCTTGGCTTCATAAGCCTGTCGTTCTGCGCTCAATGCGTGCCAATTGTCCGTACTCGCCATCTCGACCATTGCGCTATCTGCCGGCACGATTCCAAGCGCAATAGCATTATTTCGACGGCGTTCGCGAAGTTCATGCCATCCGCTGTCATAAACGCCGGTATAACGATCAATGAAAATTTGTGGTGCTTGCACTGGAATATGTACTGCCTGTAAAGGAAGGAAGGCAAAAAAGGGTCGCCCGTCATCTGGGGGACCGCCGATGAATTCGACCATTTTGTCCACTAAAAAACGTGACGAATAAAAATCGTCAGGTAGGCTAAAGCGCTTGCCATCCGCGTACCAGTTAGCGCGCTCGTAAATAGGTAGATAAGGCTTTTGTTGCCAGTTATCAGCGCCTGAATCACCCAGTGCAACTGTTCGTTCAAACCCCCGCTGGCTGGGGAGCTTGTCCGGTGTTTGACCGAGATGCCACTTCCCTGCCAAATAGGTATGGTAACCAGAGGATTGAAGGAGACTCGCTACAGTGACCACATTATGACCGAGTGTACCCGTGTAGTGAGGGTATTCGGCTTGAGCCGCCGGAATCATCTCAGGAATATTCGGAACACCCGCGCGATGGCTGTCAACCCCCGTTAACAGCATTCCCCGAGACGGCGTACAATTTGCACCCGTATGATAATTAGTAAAACTAAGCCCCTGCGTCGCAAGGGCCGTCAAATTAGGCGTGGCAATCTCGCTACCATAACCTGCCAAATCGCTAAATCCGAGATCATCTGCCAATATCAAAACGATATTTGGTGGAGGCTGAGAGCCTACCGCCGTCGAGTGTCCGATGATCAGAGAAAATATCACCACCATTTTTGTGGTGAACCCCAAGCGTACGTTGAAGTCGATCATTGATTAGGCTCGGACAACCAAAATGTGCCCAGAAATAACAAGCCAGAAATTAGCAATTCCAGAATGATGGCCTCTAAGAATATTGGCGCACCATGAAATAGCCAGGCAACAATGCGCGAAAACGCTGCCAAACCTAGCAGCATCATCGGCGGATAATACCAAAGACGCTCACCGGACGTTAGCGCCATCAAAATAAAGATGCCAAGCGCTAAAAATAACGCACTCATGTCACCAATCTGC
The DNA here is from genome assembly GCA_913031145.1 of uncultured Cellvibrionales bacterium. Taxonomy (GTDB): domain Bacteria; phylum Pseudomonadota; class Gammaproteobacteria; order Pseudomonadales; family Porticoccaceae; genus TMED48. The sequence goes on from CAJWCO010000008.1 coordinate 59,506, forward strand.
GTACTGCGTCCAACCTCGTCTAGTAATGGCATGCCCAGATCCGCGGCTATAGCGGCGGGTTCCAACAACCAGCGCAAGCCCACCACCAAAAAGAGTAATGCAGAAATGACTAATAAGGCCCACAAAAACTTATTCATCCGACAACTCCCTATTCACTATGACGGCGTAATTGGCTGAGATATTTTAACCTGTCACTCCGCACCCGTGTTGGCAAACTATCGCTGTCTCTAACGGGCCGCACTACTGGGTCGGTCTTGCCCTCAAAGCACAATCATCTCGTTCGCGTTTGCATTCCGCAAAAACAGCCTGGCTGACCCTAGAGGTTGGTAGCCTATGGGCACGACAACTGACGTCTAACGGCTCATACGAATCATCGCCGCCGACTCTATTGCGCGCTTCTCGCCTATCAAGGCCTACATCACAACCTACCCGATCACGCCCAAAGACTAAGCAAACGTTGATACCATGGGTAAAAGCTACTCGGAAAAAATCGACAAAATGACAGTCCGATATAATTTCAACGTGTCAGTGTTCAGCCATATTTTGATTGATCTCGTCTAGCCCATTTTTCTCCTTTAGACTTCGAATCGATCATGAAAGACATATGCCGCAAGTTATTGCAAAGCACGTACCCTAACGCGACCACAAACACACACTCCGGACGCTTTATGCACGCCCTCACAATTCAGCGAGACTAAAAAGTGGCTTATTTCATCGATCACGATGCGACGATTTCGTATTCAAAGGCGGTCGCTGTTAGCTTGGCATAAAAACCCCTACAAAAAACACTTTACGCGTTAAGCCACGCCCTCAAACACCGCCTATTTGTCGACCTTAATATGCCATAATATAGCTACACATAAACATCGGGGACGTGATTTATGAAAAAAATCGTGACTATTTTCGCCAGCTTATTATCCATCGCAGTTGTAGTTGTGTTCACACAACGCAGTGAACTTGCAACCCGTTTACTGCCACGCGCGATGGAATTGAGTCTTTCAAATGACAAAGTTAAACAGTTGGGTGAAGGTTTACACATTTTGCTATGTGGTGCTGGCGGTCCAATGCCCGCGCCGACGCGTTCAGGACCCTGCATCGCGGTGGTGGCCGCAGGAAAGTTGTTCCTTGTGGATGCCGGTTCTAACGGTATTCGCAATTTAGGACGCATGCAGTATCCGTTGGACGACATTAATGGAATTTTCTTAACGCATTTTCACTCAGACCACATTGACGGCTTGGGAGAAATCGCCACGCTGCGTTGGGTGGCCGGTAATCATACTGCACCACTCGATGTCTATGGACCTGAGGGCGTTGTAGACGTCGTTGACGGCTTTAACGCCGCCTATGGGCAAGATACGCGTTACCGTTACGATCACCATGGCAGTACGATAGCGCCACCGACTGGCAGCGGTATGCGCGCCATCAGTTTTGTTGCACCTGCAGACACTCAACTGGTCACCGTCTTCGAACAAGACGGTTTAACCGTACAAATGCTCAGAGTAAATCATTTTCCAGTCGACCCCGCTGTGGGCTACCTATTTAGGTATCGAGGCCGCACTGCACTGATTTCTGGAGACACGATCAAATCAGATAATCTCCAATATTTTGCTCAAAACGTGGATCTTTTAGTGCATGAAGCCTTGTCTAAGAAACTTGTAGCAGCCATGAGACAAGGTGCTCTAGCGGCTGGAAATCTGCCGCTAGCCAGACTATTTGACGACATTCCTGACTACCATACCACGCCCGTTGAAGCTGCTGAAATCGCGCGAGATGCCGGTGTCGGCCACCTTCTGTTTTACCACATTGTGCCGCCACTAATCTTACCCGGTTCCGAAGCGGCGTGGCTTGCCGGCGTGGAGGCTGTTTTCGCCGACTTTACCTTAGGTCGAGACGGCTTAGGGATTTCTCTCCCAGCTGACAGCAAAGACATCATTGTTCTCCCTTCGACACTATGAAGACCTGAAAGCCATTTTCGCCGCGGTCGATTCCATCACACAGGCAACCCGTCCCGCAATACTTTCTTCGTGACCATCTGTGCGGCAGTGCCTCGTTATTTTTCGGGTGTTGACACCCAGTCCTTTTCCCTTGAACCTGCGCCAGCATTCGATCTCACTTTGCTCACTGTATCGTCGATCTATTCGAAAGCCTGCTCTTTAATGATGCAGTGCGAGGTCTTAAGTCTCACTAGAATTGATCTATAAAAGGGCGACGTTTACCCGTCGCTCATGTGCGTCATCGGGATGATTATGCGCCCTCAACACGTTACTTTAAATTGGCACTATGGCGGTCAATCTACAATAACAAGAAACGCCCTTCGAAGATGTTTAGGCCATTGCTAACAACTATAAACCCATAAACGTGGGAATCCGAAGCCCTACAAAAAATCAGTAATAGAGCGATAATGTCACAAATAAACTATAGAACGCGCGTAGTCAGCGATATGATCTGTGTCGAGCCATATCACTTTAAAAGGTTTTTCAGATAGGAGTCTTAGCAATGAACCCTCAACCCTTTGACCTGACCCATAAAATCGCACTTGTAACCGGTGCGAGTCGCGGAATTGGAAAAGAAATTGCCGTACTTTTAGCCCAGCAAGGCGCGCACGTCATTGTATCTAGCCGCAAAATACGCGACTGCCAGCTAGTCGTTGACACTATCACCGCCGGCGGCGGGAGCGCTGAAGCATTGAAGTGTCATATCGGCAGCTTAGAAGATATTCAAAACGCCTTTGCACATATCAAGCTCCACCATGGGACACTCGACATACTCGTCAACAACGCGGCCACAAATCCTTATTTCGGGGAGATATTGGAGACCGACTTAGACGCCTATTCCAAAACAGTTGACGTGAACATAAGAGGCTATTTTTTTATGTGTGTCGAGGGCGGGAAAATAATGCGCAATAACGGCGGCGGCGCCATCGTCAATACGGCATCTATCAATGCGCTGCAACCGGGTCACTTTCAAGGGATATATTCAATTACTAAGGCAGCGATTGTCAACATGACCAAAGCGTTCGCGAAAGAATGTGGCAAATACAATATTCGCGTCAATGCGTTACTGCCAGGCTTAACCAAAACCAAGTTTGCTGGAGCGCTTTTTAGTGACGAAGCGCGTTATGAGGAAACTGTTCAAAAAATCCCAATGCGACGTCATGCTGAACCCCACGAGATGGCAGGGGCCGTTCTATATCTGGTTTCGAGTAGCGCCAGTTATACAAATGGCGAATGTATCGTCGTTGACGGTGGCCTAACCCTTTAGCATCGAGGCTAAGTGAATCGATAACCTTTGGCGCTCATGCAAGCCCAAAACTCGCGCTAGCCGCTTGGACAACTCCCCTGACACTCGTCTCCTAACCGCGTCTATCATTGTGAAGAAGGGCGCGCCTGCGTGGTAAAAAAAGACGGCTCGAATGTGTTACCCGCGTTTGGGCAAAAATACAATTGCACCAATCGAAGGGCACTTACGAAGACTTGTTAGAGGCTACGACATCGAGAAATGGCGTACTATTCCGCTCCCACACCACGCATTTAAATACCCTAAGACCCACCAAACCGCGTGTGTAATTGCGCGGAAAATACCTCCGTCAAATGATGAATATTCGCTATCCCTGGATAATTAGGGCGCGCAACAAGTGCAATTTCACGGTGTGGACTGGGTTGGTTCAAATGGAGCATCGCCAATGAGCCATTGGAACCTAACAACTGCTCCAGTGCCATCTGCGGCACGAGTGTTGAACCCATATTGCCTGCGACCAATTGTACCAAGGTCGCCAAACTAGAGACTTTCATCGTGTACATCGGTTTATGGGTCAGCTTACAAGCCGCAAGCGCATGTTCTTTGAGACAATGACCATCTTCTAGCAGCAGCAATTCAGATTGATTTAAGTCGCTCACTTCTATCTCGATACTTTGCCCTTTTACGTTATCTTTGTGGGTGATGTAGTAAAAATCTTCCTGCCAAAATTTAAAGGATGACAAACTTTTAATATCAAAAGGTAGTGCCAAAATAGCCATGTCAATCTCGCCCGTTTGCACCTGCTCTACCAACCGACTCGAACGATCTTCAACAATATTTAAGGTTAATTGGGGATAATGCTGTTTGAGCGCCGGTAAGACGCGAGGGAGTAAATACGGGCTAATCGTTGGAATAATACCCAGCGCGATTGGCGTGCTTAACGGCATAGCTCGTAATTCGCCAAGCCGATTGATATCATCCATTTTGAGTTTGATATCGCGTGCTTTTCGCAAAACTGCATGACCCATCGGCGTGACGATGACATTTTTGTTGTTTCTTTCGAAGATTGAAAAACCTAATTGATTTTCCAAATCCGCGATGGCCATACTTAGGGTCGATGGTGAGATGTAACACAGCTCAGCCGCCCGCTTAAAATGCAATGTTTTAGAGACGGCAAGAACATAATTAATCTGCTTTGAGGTGATCATATGTGTTTCGATAAAATTGAACAGTAGATTCTTTTTTTTGAAATTTTACAATACATCACCACACGGTAACATAGGATAGTTCGCAGTATAGAATTGAAAAATAGCAGATTGCTAGCACCCAAACACAGATTACAGTACCGAGTAACCATGTCAACATCCACAGGAGTTTTTAGCTATGTCTACTGACACGCAAGCCAAGTGCCCCGTCATGCACGGATCGAGCACAACAAACAGTGCAACAGGAACCTCGAACAAAGACTGGTGGCCGAACCAGTTAAATTTGAGCATTCTCCATCAGCACGACAGAAAATCGAATCCCATGGATCCCGATTTTGATTATCGCGAAGCATTCAAAAAATTAGACTATGCCGCCTTAAAAAATGACTTGCATGCACTCATGACAGATTCGCAAGACTGGTGGCCCGCCGACTACGGTCATTACGGTGCGTTCTTTATTCGTATGACCTGGCACGCCGCGGGAACTTATCGGAGTACCGACGGCCGCGGTGGCGGCGGTACTGGCGCGCAAAGATTTGCGCCGTTAAACAGTTGGCCCGACAACGGTAATCTAGACAAAGCACGTCGACTGTTATGGCCTATCAAACAAAAATATGGCGAAAATATAAGCTGGGCAGATCTTTTGATCTTGACGGGTAACGTGGCGATTGAATCTATGGGCGGCAAAACGTTTGGCTTTAGTGGCGGTCGTCCAGATATATGGGCGCCTGAAGAAGATATTCATTGGGGAGCAGAAAATGTTTGGCTCGACAATCAGCGTTATACCGGACAACGCGAATTAGATAGCCCTCTAGGGGCAGTGCAGATGGGTTTAATCTATGTTAACCCGCAGGGCCCTGACGGCAACCCAGACCCATTGGCAAGTGCCCATGACATTCGGGAAACGTTTGGACGAATGGCAATGAATGACTACGAGACGGTCGCGCTCGTAGCCGGTGGACACACCTTTGGAAAAGGTCACGGTGCCGGGCCCGAGGCCGCGGTAAAAACCGAACCTGAAGGTGCTCCATTAGAGCAGATGGGATTTGGGTGGCGAAATACGCATGGCTCAGGCGTGGGGCGAGATACCACAACGAGTGGCTTCGAAGGCGCGTGGACACCCAACCCGACCGAGTGGGACAACGGTTACTTCGATATGCTACTGAGCTACGACTGGGAGCAAGTCGAAACACCCGCGGGTGCCATTGTATGGCACGCAGTCAACCCAAAAGATAATGATTTGGCTCCTGATGCAGCCGACGCTTCAGTCCGTGTTCCAACTATGATGACGACGGCGGATCTCGCACTTAAAGAGGACCCAAGCTACCGAAAGATATCAGAGCACTTCCACAAAAATCCTGATGAATTTGCCGACGCCTTTGCACGCGCTTGGTTCAAGCTCCTGCACCGCGATATGGGACCCAAAAGTCGCTACATCGGACCTGAAGTACCCGATGAAACGCTCATTTGGCAAGATCCGGTACCCGCTGGATCTACTGGCTATGATATCGATGCGGCCAAAGCAAAAATAGCGGCGTGCGGTTTAACTATACAAGAGATGGTAGAAACCGCATGGGCAAGTGCCTCGACATTCCGTGGCTCGGACATGCGCGGTGGTGCAAATGGTGCGCGCATTCGACTGGCCCCTCAGAGAGACTGGGAAGTCAATAAACCCGAGCAACTATCTAGGATTCTGGAAATCTACGGCACAATCGCAGATGAAGTAGGGGCTTCAATGGCCGACGTAATTGTTCTTGCGGGCAATGTCGGCATCGAAGAGGCATCAGGCATCTCGATACCCTTTACTTCAGGTAGAGGCGATGCCTCTCAAGAGCAGACAGATGTAGACTCCTTTGCAATGCTTGAGCCGTTATCTGACGCGTTCAGGAACTTTCATAATCCGGGACTACAGTCCACACCTGAAGACATGCTGCTAGATAAAGCCCAGTTACTGGGTCTCACCGCACCAGAAATGACCGCTTTGTTAGGAGGTATGCGCTCAATGGGCATCAGCGCGAGTGGCCATGGTCTGTTTACAGATGATCCCAATACTCTGAGCAGTGATTACTTCCAAACACTCCTAGATATGTCCGTGGCGTGGCAGCCCAACGGGACCGGCAATTCATTTGAAGCGATGCATCGAGTCTCTGGCGAGAAAATGCGATCGGCCACCCGTGCTGACCTTGTTTTTGGTTCAAATTCTCAATTGAGAGCGCTGACCGAAGTTTATGCGTCCAACGGGTCTGAGGAGAAGTTTATCTCTGCCTTTGTTGGTGCATGGACCAAAGTCATGAACGCCGATTTATTTTAACACTATTGATCACCCAGTCGAGGCGACGATGTATTAACAATCGCGCCTCGAAATGGTGTGAGAAGCCCTTCACCATTGCTCACAGAGAGATAAGACACAGCGAGAACGAACCGACACGCAGAAACCTTTTCTCTAAACGATCTCGTCGACAGTCAGACTAGCGCGCCACGCAGAATGATCTACCGATCAGCCTCACATTGAATTGCGGTGTAACAGGACATCTTGACGATATCGTAGTGTTGACGCCAATACGCATTCAGTACACCATTTGCCTGCGCAGGTTTCCCCATGATGCCCTCCGTTCGAGTCGCGGTATTACTGCGATCTCTCGGTTAGATGCTACGCCCTTTGGAAGATCAAAAAAGATGAACAATAAGACGAAAAAACAACTCAAGAGAGCCATTACAGTGCGCGAAAACGGTCGCCTGATCACACGACCCGAGAGCCTCGTCGCCGAGTCTCTTAAGGCGCTAAAGCCCTCGCACAAAGCGCTGGCGATGGTAGAAAATCTCCTACTGGAAAATCGGCACTCTGATATGCTCAGACAGCGATACTACCAACTTCTTGACGACCTTAAGCTGCACGCCAAACTCATTGACGCCACCGAGACTGTTTTATCGAAACGGCCGCGAGACAAACTCGCCCTTTCTTACCAGTCTTTGGCTCTGCGGTCCCAGGGAAATACGCCCAAAGCAATTAAATTATTGGAGACTTTACTAAAAACTGAACCCAATAATGCGATAACCCTCAACGCACTCGGCACCGCATTAAAAGACCAAGGGTTGTTTGAACGTGCCGACCAGCTTTTTGACCGCGCCTTAACGATCACGCCTCGCTATACCAAGGCGCTGTGGAATCGCTCTGATATCACGAGCGACGTCACTAGAGACCTAGAACGTATCAACAAACAGCTAAACAACCCCCAAGTCCCGGTGTCTGAGCGCCATTATTTACATTTTGCAGCTTATCGTTTACTCGACGCTTTGGAAGAGCGAGAAGCCGCGTTTGACCACCTGAACAAGGGTAATAAAAGTAAAAGAGCGTTAGTAGATTTTGATGTCCATCAAGAAGTCAATTTAGAATCGACAATCTGTGAAGTTTTTTCATCTGCGTTCCTGCAAGCACGCGCGAACTTGGGTAACTTATCTAAACGCCCGATCTTTATTTTCGGCCTACCCCGAAGCGGAACTACTTTAGTCGAACAGGTTCTTGCCAGCCACTCCGCCGTTCTAGGCGGTGGTGAACTGACGCATCTTGCAAACGCCGCTGGCACGATTAAACGACGCTACCAACTCGATGGAACATTCAGTGACTGGATGCAATACTTAAACAACGCAGGTTGGGCTGAGATAGGAGGCCTCTACGCCAAGGCCACACAGGCGATGTCTGATGGCACGCCGCGAATCACAGACAAGGCCTTACTGAACTATCGGGCTGCGGGTTTGATTAAACTCTGTTTACCTAATGCAAAACTTATTCAAGTCGAGCGCAACCCCATGGATCTATGCTTTGGTTGTTACCGCCAACTTTTTGTAAGTGATAGTTTAGCCTTTACTTATTCATTCGATGAACTCGCGAAAGTCTACGCGAGTTATCAAAAAACGATGCACCATTGGGACACGGTAATGCCTAAATTTATACTACGCATTAATTACGAAGATCTCGTTACCGATTTCGAATCGACGGTGAAACGTCTCTTAGATTTCTGTGAACTCGATTTTGAAGAGACCTGTACACAACCACATCAGACCGACCGCGTTATCGAAACCTTAAGCGCCTCTCAGGTTCGCCAACCTATCTTTAATTCAGGCCTCCAGCGTTGGCGCCGTTACGAAAAACAGCTAGAAGCTCTGCAAACAGCCTTACTAGAGGTAGGAGCGGACCTTGAGCAACCGACAAGACCGCATTAATCGCACGTACGTGGCACACGCAACGCCGCCCGTTATTGGCCTGTTTGCTAGAAACGCGTGTCTTCAATTTACCGTCGGGTGCGACGCATGAATGCCAACTCTTCTTCGGCGGTTTTCATTCGAGCGGTCATCTCAGACACACTCAACTCAAGCTTTTTAATTTTGTCTTCGAGCATTTTATGCTTGACGTTCTCGCGCGCCTTGAGAGTCTGAATTTCCATACCCATGGCCGTCATCTTCAGTTGGTTGGATCCAATCTCAACGTGGTCATGCTCAATGATTGTCGGTTCTTCAGCAACAACCGTCTTGCTGACTATTGCCATTGCTAAAAATAGAAAAAAAGGCCAAAAAAATAATCTATATGATGCTGTATTCATTGCGTTACCTTAATCGATTCGTAAACATTAAAATTTTTCGTCAAGCACTTTCAAAAGCACACCCCTTTCCAACGTCATGGATAGACCCGCTTAACCACACACCGCAGGGTTGACGGGCTTAAAGGCGGCTTTACGGCATCGGACCCATCAAGGTCGAAGAATATCAATGTTGTTCACGCAATTCAAAAGACTTCGAACGTCCACACATATTAAGACAGCACACCACCATGCTTTTTTTGGGATACCCACGCCTATAAAACAAAAAGCACCTACCCGCTCTCGTAAATTAATGGGCATGATCTTGGGCTTTAGCGTATGCCTTTACCCACATTTTACACATAACGCGACCTACCGGGAGTTGGATCGTAAAAGCGGCTTGCCTAGGCTATCGGGACGCACAGGAATTAAGACTCTCGGGTCAAAGCAGCCCTCACCTCTTGCAATACTTTTAACTGTCTTTCCATCAAAATGAGCGACTTTTGGGTCAAATCCTCTTGGGTAATAAAGTGTACACCACGCTCTATTTTATCATTTAATTGATTCAACCTAAGTCCTAGGGTTTTTTCGCTTTGCCAAAGGGCAACCGTTAAGATCAGATAGATAAACAAAGAGGCCACCACGGGATAAAGTGTTTCACTGATCACTCCCATGATGTGGTGCATAAAATCTGATGATGCTTCTGCCCCAGTCGCTGCAATCACGTCTGCACCCTCTACCAAGGCGGCGCTTAAGCTAAACAAAGTAACCAACAAACCCATTCCCCCAAATAATCGGGGCAAGGGTTTTTGTGCATCGATGCCTATCTCCAGTCGATCAACATTAAAAAACACATGCGGACGAATAGTATTCTTGAAAATCGGGTTGGTGGCGCGTGGATCCGGAAGGACCAGCGTCTCACAGAATTCGAACCAAGCACGACTCATCACTGGAAATTTCAGCATTTCCGCCTCAAAGTGAGGGTATCTATTCGCAAATTCTCGTTCGGAGTTCGGAAATAATCGGCCCATTTGAATCAACATATTTAGATCGCGATATTTGATGTACAAAACGCGCCCGAGGCAGATTAAACCCGCAAACACGATCATCAACGCAATCGCGGGGAGCGTTTCTGGCAGACGAAATATAGACAACACCGGAGCCGCCAACTTCATTGCAAGACTGCCCACCAGCGTAAACACATTGCTCCCGGCGTTCGGCGTCTCTGTGGCGCCTAGAGCAAACCCAGCGCCACAAACCAAAGAAAACACTAAAGTGCATCTTACTATTGGCAGTCGGGTACGGCGTAACCCGCCATGCCACACGCGTTCGAAGCGTCTCAAATCACTGACTCTTATCATTATTGACCTGATCAATTAACTGCCTTGTTTGTTCTTCACTTAAACCAAACTCCAAGCGCAATTTTTCCAACATACGCTGTTCTTCGTCGTCAATCACGCCATCTTCCAACGCCTGCCTTATTTGCTCTTCATACATTACCTTCTTTCGCGCCAGTTGATTGGAAAATGCGCTGGCGACTATCCCCGTTAACATTGCAATCACACTGACACCGAGAAAAGCTGTGAATATCGAAATCACTTTGCCGACCGAGGTGACGGGAGAGACATCGCCATATCCCACTGTCGTTAGCGTAATTAACGACCAGTACATGGAATTCGGGATCGATGAAAATTTATCCGGTTGATGTTCGTTTTCAGCATAGTACATAAATGAAGAGGTTAAAATCAAAGCCAACAGTAATAAATACGAAGCCGCCGCAAATGACCTACGCTCTTGATAAATCGCGCTGAAAAGATCCTCTAGTGCCGAAGAATAGTGAGACAATTTAAACACTCTTAACAAACGTAAAATCCTCAGTACGCGAAGATCTAAGCCCGGCAAAAGAACTTGCAGATAGAAAGGGAGTATAGCGATGAGATCGATCAAGCCGTGAAAGCTCAAGACATACGTCATACGACTATTGGATGCGTCATCGCCTGGTTGCTTTAACGCACCATTTGCCCAGATCCGAAGGATATATTCGACGGTAAATAGCCCGACGCTTACCACTTCAAAGACGCGAAAATACAGTCCATAAGTCACATACAAACTACTGACTGATTCGAGAACCACCGCGACGATATTCAGAAACACCAACACTAAAATGAAATAATCACACACCTTGCTTGGAACATCATCGGCTTCACCTTTTTCAAGCACCTGAAGCGTCCGTAATTGCCATTGATGGTAATTGCTCATAACACAATCTCCCGTATTCTATATTTAAATGATGGGCCTGTGCTGACCGTATAAACAGTGACAGCCTACACTTTTTTTAATGCCACATACGCGAGAGTGTAACCGAAAAAGAAGACTATCTGTCCTTTATTCATAGTCTATTTATGATAAGAACCCAAAATAAGTGCGTGTATAAATACATGCGCCGGCTAAAACGAGCCACTTCATTAATACATTATCGAGCAAGTAATAATAGGCGGAAAGTGTGTGCCGACCACGGACGTTCGCAGGCCGCAGAGAGGCATCCCGACCATCACTAGGATTTGATATGTCGTTACAGGGCCTTTTTTACAGAGGGCTCAATGACGAGCGAATATATTTTCATACCACTCCTAGCGCATCAATCACGCGCTTTAGCGTTTGCGTCACCGAAGCAGATTCAGCCGAAACGATTAAATCGGCAGCGCGCTCATACAGGGGGGTTCTTTCGAGTTCTAGATCGAAAAGGGTCGTTCCCAGCGGTGCCGCAACCCCTCTTTGAGAGAGGCTACCTAAGCGTTGGTTCAATTGTCTGATATCGGTCTTCAAATAGACGATTCGACCAAAACGCCTGAAGTGACTCATCGTGTTACTGCTATAAATGACGCTACCGCCGGTGGCCACAACCGCACCGTCAAAGCTATGCCCCATCACCACGCACTCTTCGATCTCTCGCAAGCGCAAATAACCCTGAGTCGCTAGAATCTCTGGTAACGTCTGACCCTCGCGTGACTGCACGAGGTCGTCCGTATCCAAAAAATCCAGATTCATCGCCCTAGCGAGTAAAGGGCCAACCGTGCTCTTACCGCAACCCGGCATACCGATTAATATAATAGAGGGTGGATCTTCATATTGCTCCGCCGTTTGCACCATGCTCACCACCTTTTTCTATCGACTTCGATACCCCCAAGCACTCTCACTGCGCGGACTCGCAAGGTTTGATCAAACTCGCTTGGCCAAACCTTCCTTTGCGCGAATGACGTTTTATCGGACGCTTTAAAAAACAGCGCAACTTACATTCACGAAGCCAACAAAGTGACGCAGATACCGACTCTTCTTGATATCGTGCTTTTGTTGCAACCCCAGCAAGGCCCGTCTTAAAAAAATAGAGGGTAAAAACCACGATCGCGCGTAACGCTTCGGTTCCTTTAAAAAATCACTGCGATCATTCTTCATCGATTTTTTTTTGCTGATCGAAAATTCCTGGCACCCTATGAATGGATGCGTCAAAAGCCGTTGCGTAGTCAAATAATTTTTGAACATCTGCTCTATTTGATTGAGACAGGTCGTAGTGTTCACCGACATCGCTCCCGAGATCGTACAGGGATTGCGGGCTTATACTTGGCACCCGATGGGTCGCCCCTTTCACGGAATTAAAATGCAGCTTCAAGGAGCCCAAACGAAGTGCGCTAAGTCGTGAATTATTAAAAAATGGAACAAATTTTCGCGGACTTGGAACACCATTCTTTAGGGTTGATGAGAGATCGACACTATCGATTGCTGTAGGTGCCGGGGGCAAATCAGCAAGAGCAAGAAACGTATTGAATATATCGGTATCCATGCCCATTCCAGAAACCACACCTGACTGTATACCCGGCCCTGCAAAGATCGTCATTACACGCATACCCCCCTCAAAGGTTGAACCTTTTCCGCCCCTTAACGGGCCCGCAGAACCCGCTTGCTCGGGCGCATACGGCAGCCATGGGCCGTTGTCGCTGGTAAAAACAATGTAAGTGTTGTCCTCTAAACCCTCTTTACGCAGCGTCTCAAGAATTTTTCCAACACTCCAGTCAAGCTCTTCCAATACATCGCCATAACGACCCATTTCGCTTTTTCCAACAAAGCTTTTAGAGCGAAATGTTGGCACATGCGCCATAACGTGGGGAATGAAGAGAAAAAATGCCTGCCCCGATTGACCCGCTTCTTGAATAAACTTTACCGATTCCTGAGTCAAACGCTGCGTGATAATGGTTTGATCAAACGGACGCTCCAAAATATCATCTGAATAAGAGCCGTCGGGTCGGGCACGGCTGTGAATCAGCGGTACGTTCCAATCTGATACCTTGGGGTTTTTCATTTGCTGTTGGTAAATTTTCCCAACTTTTTTCCACTTATCTCTTGATGTCGCCAGATCATTAAACACCGTTGTACTAGTAATACCGCCAATGGACCAATCCATGTCGTTCGAATAGGGAATTCCAAGCCATTCATCAAAGCCGTGTCGCGTCGGTAGTAAGTCGGGGGCATCGCCTAGATGCCACTTACCAAATAAAGCCGTTAAATAGCCATGACGCTTGAAGACTTCAGCCATGGTAGTCAGTGACGGTTCTATACCTCGCACGGCGCCAGGCCACATGACATTAAGATGATCGCCATAAAGGCCTGTTCGCACCGGCAAGCTTCCGGTGAGCAATGCGCCTCGACTTTGGCTGCAGGTTGGTGCTGACGCATAAAAATTCGTCCAGCTCTGACCCGCTTTGACCAACTGGTCAACGGCTGGAGTATTCAGTCTTTTGTCTGCATATATACCTAAGTCGGCATACCCTAAGTCGTCGATATACATAATAACGAAATTAGGGCTTTTAGGCGGTTGAGCCAAACCATGCGAGCCCAAAACGATTAGCGCCAGAGCATACAAAAGTGTTACGAAATACGAACCTTTAAGCACCTTTTATCCACCTCTTTAATGACTCGTTAACACGTTGATTGCGCCAGCGGGCTCAAGTAGGACAACCGGAGAGTTTTGCCTATCTAGTGTACGTTTTGTCGATAACCAGTGCTCTTTAAATAAAGAGTCACGCTACGGACCCTGCAAACTCATTGCAAGCGAATGCCGAGCCTCTAGAATCGTCGTTTTCCTGGAGACTGTCGCACGCGCAACGCACGCTGATTATCAACGTTGACCATATCGACTTTATAATGCAATCTCGTACAACCGCGACGACAAGTCGGCAATCACAGACTCCATTTCTGGATAGAAATTGCCCGATGTTGTCATTATGCCCTGATGTTGAGCATTCTCTTTTCCAATCATTGTTTTTGACGTATCGATGATACCGCACATGTGCCAGCCGACGAAATCGTCTCGCGCCGTCGCCTGCTCCATAAAGTCACGGGTCCACTTGGCCCGCTCCGCATGATCACGGGCATGCGGCCCGTACGGTGCTGGCATGGTTGCAGTCGGCACCGTATACGCGGAATCGCCGTTCAAAAAAGGCTGGTCGGCAACATTGGACCAACGATCCATCATCGCTTGCTGCTCTTCCCACCGGCCGTAAAACTGCACATTAACAACATCCGTGTAATGCCTTGTGACGCTCAGATAGCCGTCGAGCGCGTCTGTATTTCCATTTAACTTATCACCAAAAAATAAGTGGTTTTTGTCGACCTTGCGAAGCGCAGCCTTCGCAACTGAATAGTAACGATCAACACAAATAAGTAAAAATTCCGCATTGTCCGAAAGCTCGAAAAGACTCGAGGGCTTCGCGTCGGAACGCCAATTTTCGGCGCGAAGAAGGTCTTCCCAATGTGTGAACGACGTCTCGTAAACGCCGTTAAAGTCATTGATATTAGGGTAACGTTCACGGATAAAATTAACGTAAGCTCGCTTTCCTGCTGCTTGTTCACCTAGATTTCGTAACCGGCGCGGCCACGTTGTCGTGCGGTGACGTTCAGCCTCGCTATCTGTCAAAGCAGGGCAGTCCGCCATACAGTAACCCAATATCATGGGATCATTCGCATAAGGAGCGACCGTCTTTTTTACCTCAGCATCGCACAAGGCGGCGAAATCGGATGAAAATATATCAAAGTACGCCTCAGGTTCGGGTCCCAAATAATGCGAAAGCCGCAGTGGCTCATAGACGGCTAAATAGGGCATGACCGCATTTCCCGGCGGGTTGGTCAACATCGGGGCTGTTGTATGCATGCCCAATGAGTTGAGCCCTAAGCGATTGAGGTCTTTTAAGGCTTGCTCGCGGAATCCTGCATTCCACTTTTCGTCAAAGGGCTCCGCTGCATCAAACATGTCTAACCAATGTTGTCGATTGTAGTCTTGAGCCCACCACTCGGCATGGTAGTGGTTAACGCCAAACGCAATAAATGCGTGGCCCAGAGGCGTGACAAACCACCAACGATGACCATCATGTTCAACGCGGAAAAATCCGGTCGCCGCAAACTTCATGCCGAGGTGTCCACCAAATCGGTCTCGCTGCAGTTTGATAGCTGAACCTTGGCTTAAGCCTGTCGAACCATACGCGAGTCCAACAGTAGACATGACGCCACCCATAAATCGTCGTCTGGTCAAAGAACGTAAGGCTTGATTTTTTTCTTCCATGCTGACACCACCTCTTTAAAAAATTCTGTATTGGAAGAAGGTTACAGGCCTATGCAAATGTGTCAATACATAAAAGAAACACCGAAGACGCCATCAACTTTCGATTTTAGCGTAATGACATAAACCCGCGCATGGGGACTCGACCTTCGACTTTAGTATTTTCGAGGGACACCAATGGTCGCGTACCGACGCCATCGTAACCCCCAAGCATCACCGCTCATAAATGTAAGTAATGCTTTTTATAAAAATAATGCATGCGCGTAATATCGATCTGCTGCGTACAAAGAATCTCAAATTAACCAACTTAGTTTAAAAGGTGTCAATGAAGTGGAAATCATGTACGGAGCAATGGTCGTTACTCTCATCTTGCTTGCCGCCATAGCGCGCGAAGACCTTATTTCGTCGCAACGGTAGCGATCGACGCCGTCAACACACAACAATGTGCGTGTACTAAACGTGCCTACGCCATAGACTAACGGGCTATCAGTGTCAGTGGCGTTGAATACTTTGCGCTAACGATCTCGTTATTACAGAATATGGAGGGAACATCTTCGGAAAATAAAAGGGAGCCTTGCGGCTCCCAGTGAAACATAATTCATTAGACACTGGATCACCTCCTTTTATTTTTAATTGACGAGACATTAGTATGCTGAAATGGCGTGATAAAGCAAGACCGTGAAATATAATAGTTATAACGTGATGGCAGAAATGCGTTGACCATCTGCGAAATACCGGGCCGCCCACCCATGAAATATTCGTTCCATGCTGTGCACTAAACTGGCACGATCACTCTCGTCTTCATGGATAAGCTGGCTTGCTACTTGTTCGTTTATTTTCAGCAACGTACACTTTTTTTAAGTCCGTCGACATTTAAGACTCCGCTTTTTTCACGTCCACTCACGTGTCATTGTTATTTCTCCGATCTGGTAATGGTAGCCTTCCCGTGTTCGCAAACCCTTTAATCACGCGAGGCTCAGGCGATATACAGAATAAGTCACCATTGAGCCCGAGTAGCGCTTTGTTAACTCCGCAAGATAGGGCTATATCGGCATTGGTACCTAAATGTACTTCCTCGCCATGCACAGGAATAACAACGTTTGGACAGATAAGCTGATACATCTGTCGAAGATCATTCTCACAGGGATGTCCACTCACATGAAGCGTGCTGTCGACATTCCCAGGATGAAAAACATGGATGCCCAGTTTCTCGAACTTGAGAAATAGTCGCTCGATGACGACTTCATTACCTGGAATGATACTTGAACTAAAAATAACCGCATCGCCCGCATCCAGCGCCATCGCAGGATGCAAATCAACTGCGAGTTTCGTCAATGCTGCGCCCTGTTCGCCTTGGCTACCTGTTGCAAAGACTAAAACCTCATCGCGAGGAAGATAACCTATATGTTGACTATCGATCCATTTAATACTCGGATCGAAGTAACCCCTCTCTTTTGCACAGTCGACCATAACCGCAAGCGATCTACCCAACAAACCTACATAACGCCCGCTCTCTGTTGCAATTTTTGCGATGGTGTTAATTCTGGCAATATTGCTTGAAAAACAGCCAACAATGACGCGACCCTTTTCGTGACTCAGAATCCGTTTAACTGTGGGTTCTACCTCACTCTCACTGAGACTATTACCGGGTTCTTGCGCATTGGTTGAGTCGCAAATGAATGCATCCACACCCCTCTGCCCGATAGCGGCGAATCGTTTTGACTTGAAAGGCTCTCCAATCTGTGGGGATCTGTCGATCTTCCAGTCACCTGAGTGAAAGATCTTGCCAGCACTGGTGGTAATTTCAAGCCCACAATTTTCCGGTATTGAGTGTGCGATAGGATGCCAAATGACCGAAAATGATCCATACTGATTAGTCGATCCAATCTGTATTTCTACTAAATTTTCCGGGACCGCAAGGCCTCTAATCAAAGCCTTTCGTTGAATGACCGAGAGAGTAAAAGCCAAAGCATAAATAGGGCATCGCCACCGAGTCCAAAGCGAGCTTATGGCCCCGAAATGGTCCTCGTGAGCATGTGTGACAAGAATGCCCTGCAAAGTATTTTTTTGTTGATCGATAAACTCAGTATTAGGTATCTCAATTAAAGGTTGAGCATTTGGAACAGGCGAACTCGTTATATTGATACCGCAATCAACCATTAGCCATTCGGAATTATGGCCAATTAAATTTAAATTCATGCCTATTTCGCCACATCCACCAAGAGGCAAGAACCACAGGTCGTCAGGACCTGGCTTACGTTTGCTATTCAACTTAACAGAACCCCTTTTCTCTTTGCGGGCACCATCAATCCACTCAACTTCATAAACACCTCGACCGATATAACTATCTGATCCTTTAGTGAGACCAACAAGGCCGACTCACTCACTAGAGCAGATAGCGCTATTGTGCTGATTCGACAGGATTCATATTAAACCTGCACTGGCAAGATCCAATTATTGCATACCTAAACTCGCCTCTTGAATTGCAAGGCTACACAGCTTTTCAACGAATTGTTCGTCTTTACTCTTGTTAAACTTATGCGTTTGGGCCCATCTAACTTTTTGGTGAAAATTTGTGCATACTTCTAACGCGTTCCATAGGTCTTTGTAAGGAATAACCTCATTAGTTCGAGTTTTCCACCCATTGTTTTTCCATACGTGCAGCCACAGTGTTGCACCATTCATGAGGTACTCATTATCAACCGTTATGTGTACATTTGAGGGCGATGATATACCCCTTAGAGCCTCTAAGACCGCTGTTAGTGCCAATTCGTGCTCGGATGTATGAAGCGTAGATCCGTATCGATAATGCGTCGTAGTGCCCTCGATCGCGAGGAACGCCCAGGACCCCAGCTTTGAAAAAGAACCGGTGGTTCGTTCTTTTTGCTGTCGACCGCTAGTTATCAATCGGATCACTGTTTAGCATCCTCGTTATGCGATTAGACTGTTTTTCTACAAATATAAGATGAAAAAATTTGCCCCAATACGCTGCACCACTGGATGAGTAGGAGAGCAACACACCTCTTTCGACACCCCCAGACGTGAGATAGCAACTGCAACACCCGCCAATGCTGTATCAATCTAAGCAGAGTATATCAACTCCTGCCCTCTCGGTAATGTGGTACCCATTGTTACGCAAAAGCCATAATAGTAGAGCAGAAAGAGAACTAACAGGACCGTCTTGGAAGCACAGGCAATCGTTTAGCACAGGATTTATATCAGGATATATTAGACTAAAATAGCTTCGACAGGGAGAGCGCTTAGCGTTTTACCGTTATCACAAAATTTAATTCAAACGTGTGGCTTGACCAGAAGAAACAGACCACCTCCATCAGCGCTCTTTATATCACTCGCGCCCTGAGGCTGGGCTTGTTTAACGGCTGTGGCGGAGAGTTTTTGCATAGTAAACATCCAGAATCAACATTACCTGCCAATGACACAAACAAAATACCGTCATAAATACCGACAAAAATACGGTATCTTGAATAGATTTTTGCGGCTGACTATGGATGTTGATAAAACAAAACAGGCCATTTAAAAATGGGGTCAAGAATTATATCGGATGCTTATGGACTTTAAATTGGTCGGGACGGCAGGATTTGAACCTGCAACCACCACACCCCCAGTGTGGTGCGCTACCAGGCTGC
>CAJWCO010000009.1 GCA_913031145.1 uncultured Cellvibrionales bacterium
TTTTCTTTCAGGTAGTGTTTGTTGCTACCGCCATGTCAATTGTCTCGGGCGCGGTCGCTGAGCGCATGAAGCTGTGGGCGTTTTTGGCGTTCGCGGTGGTGATGACTGGATTTATCTACCCTATGCAGGCCTTGTGGTCTTGGGGTGGTGGTTTCCTTGGTGAAACTATTGGCTATTCAGACTATGCTGGCTCGGGAATTGTTCACCTGTGTGGTGCGGCAGCTGCGCTAGCCGGTGTTCTTGTTTTGGGTCCTCGGCTCGGCAAGTATTCAGCCGATGGTACACCGAACGCAATCCCGGGTGCCAACATGCCACTAGCCGCACTGGGTATGTTTGTGCTGTGGATGGGATGGTTCGGCTTTAATGGCGGCTCTGAACTGATGGTGTCTAACGTCGACAGCGCCAACAATGTTGCTAGTGTTTTTGTAAACACAAACGCAGCAGCAGCGGGCGGGCTGATCGCGGCCCTGATCGTTTCACAGAGAATGTTTGGTAAAGCAGATTTGACCATGGCTATAAATGGCGCTTTGGCGGGCTTGGTGTCAATCACCGCAGACCCCTTGAGCCATTCTGGCGGGCTCTCCACTTTGATCGGCGCACTTGGCGGTGTCTTGGTAGTGTTTTCCATCCTGTTCTTGGACAAGTTGAAAATTGATGATCCTGTGGGCGCGATTTCTGTGCACGGTGTTGTGGGTATTTGGGGTCTAATCGCGGTAACTTTCGGTGGCGAAGTAGGCTTGGGTGCTCAGTTAACGGGCGCCTTTGTGATCTTCACATGGACCTTCGTAACCAGTGGTATTTGTTTCTACCTTATCGATATGGCGATGGGGATACGCGTGAGTGAAGAAGACGAACGCAAGGGTGTTGACAGTTCTGAGTGTGGAATTGATGCATACCCCGAGTTTGCTCCTAAATAGATTACCCCTTGAGCGACATTTGACCGGGGCAACTTGCCCCGGTTTTTTTTATCTAAAAATCAACTCTTCCAAGCCCGTTTTGGGTTTTTTACAGATGCAATTATTGTTAAAAGCAGGTATCTTTAACGACTGAAATTGATCTGCAGAAGATGGAGAGTTATGAAGCTAATTACTGCAATTATTAAACCTTTTAAATTAGACGATGTTCGCGAAGCGCTCGCTGAGATGGGTGTGCAAGGTATTACCGTAACCGAGGTAAAAGGATTTGGCCGCCAAAAAGGGCACACAGAGCTTTACCGAGGTGCCGAGTACGTGGTTGATTTTCTGCCTAAGATCAAGGTAGAAATTGCCACTGGAGACACCATGGTTGACAGTGTGGTAGAGGCGATTGCCAAAACCGCAGCAACGGGAAAGATCGGCGATGGGAAAATCTTTATCTCGGAATTGTTAGAGGTCATACGTATTCGCACCGGTGAAACGGGTGAGGATGCTGTCTAAGTTTTTTCGCGAGCGGTGATTGTGACTTTGGGTTCGTGATTTTCATGTCCTTGGTTTTTGATTGCTCATGAATCTGCGAGGGGTTAAAACGAACACTTTTCGCGGCGTGTGGAGCGTAATTAGATGGCACTTCTAAGTATTAAACAAACATGGCTTCCGTCTGGAATGTCCGTAGACAGGGTTTTTGGCGCCGTGATTCTTGGGTTGTGGCTAATAACCTCCGTAATCGTGAGTGCTGAAGACAGTAAGGCTGAGGCTTTGGTGCTTGATAAATTACGCGCTGCGCGCGGCGACTTTACCTATGTATTACTCGGCGACGCAGGAATCCCGGGTTATAAGCGGGTTGCCGTAGAGAATGGTCCAACGCTTTATGTGGCTGCCGACGGCAGCCATTTTTTTGATGGCACTGCCTATGCCATAGCCCCAGGTGGCTTTGTCGACATAGCAGATCAGCTGTTAGTGGAAGTTCGTAAACAGGCGTTTGCTGGCCGCGAAAGCGCCGATATGATTGTCTTTCCGGCAAAAGGAGTGACACGCGCGAAAATTAATATTTTCACGGATATAGATTGTGGCTACTGTCGCAAACTACACAATGAAGTGGATCAGTTAAATGCTTATGGTATTGAAGTCAGATACTTGGCATATCCTCGGGCGGGTCTTGAGTCACTTTCGTACCAAAAAATTGTGACCGCGTGGTGTGCAACTAACCCCCAAGATACGTTAACCCGACTTAAGCAGGGTGAAACGTTGCCTATGGAGACGTGTGAGCCGAATCCTGTAGCTGAGCACTTTACGTTGGGTCTTGAACTTGGAGTGACCGGAACGCCTGCAGTGATCATGATGGATGGAACTCTCGTGCCAGGCTATCAGCCTGCAAGCGCGTTTGCCGAGATGCTGGGTCTGTTATGACGTTAGGGCAGTTGGGCAGCAACATTTCTCAGTGCGTTGCAATTGCGTTCTCGTTTAAATAGTGTCGTGAAAGGAGTGAATGTGCGCGTTGTTCAAATAGGTATTTGTGGGCTTGGGACGGTCGGTTCAGGGGTTTACGAGATTCTCAAGCGGAACGGTGGGTTGATTAGTAGCCGCGCTAATTGTGCTATCGAGGTCACCCATGTAGGAGCCAGACGCGACCACCCAAATTGTGATACTCAATCCACTCGGGTGTCGAGAGATGTTTTTGATGTCGCGAAGGATCCAGACATTGACATCGTTGTAGAATTGATTGGTGGCACGAGCGTGGCCTTCGATCTCGTGATGATGTCGATCAATAATGGCAAGCACGTAGTGACCGCAAATAAAGCCCTGATAGCGGAAAATGGGGCAGAAATTTTCGCTGCCGCCGCACAGCGTGGGGTGACAGTGGCTTATGAAGCAGCCGTAGCGGGTGGAATTCCCATTATTAAGGTACTCCGTGAAGGTCTTGCGGGTAATCAGATCAATTGGCTGGCAGGGATTATTAACGGTACGAGTAACTTCATCCTATCGGAGATGGCAAGTAAACAGCGCGAGTTTGCTGACGTGCTCAAAGAAGCGCAAGAAAAAGGCTATGCCGAGGCTGATCCAACGTTTGACATTGAAGGGGTTGATGCCGCACATAAATTGGCGATCCTTGCGTCGATAGCATTTGCTATGCCGTTAAACATTGAAGACATTTATATGGAGGGGATCACGCAATTGCAGCCCTGTGATGTTACTTACGCTGCGGATCTGGGCTACGTGATTAAGCATCTTGGAGTAGCGCGTCAAACTACTGAGGGTGTGGAGTTAAGAGTGCATCCAACGCTTGTCCCCGTCAGTTGCTTACTTGCGGGCGTTAACGACGTACTGAATGCTGTGATGATTCATTCGGATGCGTTGGGAAGTTCGCTTTTTTATGGTCGAGGTGCTGGATCCGAACCAACGGCGTCTTCGGTTATCGCAGATATTGTGGATATCAGCCGAGTCATTGATAATCCGCCATCCACTTGGGTCTCGGCGCTGGGGTGTCAATTAGAGGCACTAGACGCGCCGAAAATGGTTCCCATGGAATGTGTAGAAACGTGTTTTTATCTGCGTTTCGCGATGCGCGACACACCCGGCGCATTGTCTGATGCGACTAAAATCCTTGCAGAAACCTCCATTAGTATTGAAGCCATTGTTCAAAAAGAGCAACCCGCAGGGGCCGACTTTGTGGATGTTATTGTGGTGACCGACCGAGTCCGCGAGGCTGAGTGCAAGCAGGCGGTAAGCCAGATAGAGGCGCTATCGACCGTGCATGGTTCGGTGGTAACGATTCGCTTGGAACGCCTCGACGACTAATTGAATTCGCAAAAGGAAAGACCTGATGTTGTATGTGAGTACCCGTGGCGGTTGCCCTGCGAAAACCTTTGATGAGGTAATCTTGACAGGGTTGGCAGCCGATGGAGGATTATTTGTTCCGCAGACGATCCCTCATTTTGCAGTGGAGGATATTGCAAGCTGGGCAGGTGATTCTTACCAGGAGCTGGCGTTTAAAGTGATGCATCCATTTGTGGGAGGGTGTATTCCGGATGAAGATCTTGTCGAGCTGATTCGACGGGCGTATGGAAACTTCCGTCACGAGGCGATTGCGCCGTTAGTGCAAACAGGACACAACGAGTGGATACTTGAGTTATTCCATGGACCGACGTTAGCATTTAAAGATTTTGCTTTGCAATTTCTCGGCCATCTTTTAGATTATAGCCTCGAAAAACGTGATCAAAAAGTGGTGATTATGGGTGCCACGTCTGGAGATACAGGGTCAGCAGCTATTGAAGGTTGCAGGCGCTGCAGTAATGTGGACATGTTTATTTTGCATCCTCATCAGCGCGTATCTGATGTGCAGAGACGGCAGATGACCACTGTCATGGCGGATAACATCCATAATATTGCCTTGCAAGGTACGTTCGATGATTGTCAGAACATGGTCAAGGCTTGTTTTTCGGATCAGTCTTTTCTTCCTGATAATCGGCAACTTGTTGCGGTCAATTCAATTAATTGGGCGCGTATTATGGCGCAGATTGTCTACTATTTTTGGGCATCGCTTCAGCTTGGAGGCCCACTCCGTCCCATTTCGTTTGCGGTGCCTACTGGGAATTTTGGAGACATTTTCGCAGGCTATTTGGCCTCTAAAATGGGGCTTCCCATTGAACAGCTCGTGATTGCGACCAATCAGAACGATATCTTACATCGTTGTATTAGCTTTAATGACCATACGACACAGCCACTACAACAAAGTTTAGCGCCGAGTATGGATATTATGATTTCGAGTAATTTTGAACGCTTGTTGTTTGATGTCCACGGGGGCGATGGCGCGGCGATTGTTGGTTTAATGGCGGATGCTAAAGGTGGACATATGCAGCTGAGCGCTGGGGTATTAGAAACCCTGCGTAAACAGTTTTCCAGTTATCGATGCGATGACAAGGAGATGTTAGCGGCCATTGCTGATGTTTATGCCAACAGCGGTTACTTACTAGACCCACATACAGCAATTGGACTCAATGCGGCGCGGAGTCAGCGTGCCAACCTCAAGACGCCGATGGTGACCTTAGCGACCGCGCATCCTGCGAAGTTCCCAGATGCGGTTAAAGAAGCGGGGTATCCGTCAGACCCGCCATTGCCTGCGCACATGAGTGGCTTATTTGCGCGCCCAGAACGTTTTTGTGTGCTTGAAAATCGGCGCTCTGTTGTGGAGCAGTTTATGGCTCAGAAAATCAATGTAAAGCCTGTTTAAAGACACTACGGATTGACTGCATTGAGCCGCTATTGCTGGCGCCCGTGATTCAGAGGGAGTATTGCGCTAAACGGATGTTGGTCGAAAGTAATCTGCGTGCCGTATACTCTATATTATAGGTGCGGACCCTGTCATAGACGCCGAGTCTGCTATCGATACGAGCGGTAAATCACGATGAACGAAACGCCAAAATTATCCGATGAAGACTTGCAGCGAGTTGAGCAGTTCATTAACAGTGGTTATAACAGTACTGAGCGTGGCCCATTTAGAGGCTGGGTTTTGTTCGCAGCAACGTGGGGCGTGGTCGCTGCTCTAGGAGCGATTAGTTACTACATTGGCCAGTGGGCAGGATATTTGTAGCGCCCATAACACTTTTTGAGGCCCGAGTGATGCTCGCTAGACGAAGCTGAGCGAGCGTGAGTGGTTTAGTCCTTAAAACTCTTTTTTATCCCTACCTAGCGAACGAGGGAAGGTCTTAGTCGATGGTCTCTTGGCCCCAGCGCTCTCTTCGAAATCGAACGTTGTGTAGTGCGGCCCTCGCATGGAGCTTATTCCTATGCAGAAGATGATCCATCGCCGTGGCGCGCCCGAGATACCACGTGCTCTCTCTGCGTTGGATCCTTTATTACAAAGGATCTATGCGACCCGCGGTATTTGTGAAGCGCAGGAATTGGATCGCGGGCTTGCGGGTCTGCCGCATCCCAACCAACTGTTGGGTATTGACGCAGCAGTGACTCGATTGCTACACGCTTTAAAACTGCAACAGCGCGTTGTGGTTGTTGGGGATTTTGATGCTGATGGCGCAACGAGTTCGGCGCTAATGGTGATGGGTTTGCGCGCGATGGGTTTTCAGTCAGTGCGCTTTTTAGTGCCTAACCGGTTTGAGTTTGGGTATGGATTGACACCGGAAATTGTCGTGTTGGCAAGTGCACACGATCCTGACCTTATCCTGACCGTCGATAATGGAATGTCGAGTCTGGCGGGAGTGGTCGAGGCGAATCGCCGCCTAATCGATGTGGTGATTACCGACCATCATTTGCCGGGCGACGCGTTGCCAGCGGCGTGCGCGATAGTCAACCCAAATCAGCTCGGATGTTCGTTCCCGAGTAAAAATCTTGCTGGAGTTGGTGTTGCATTTTATCTATTAACTGCACTGAGAACGGCGTTAAGAGAAGTGGATGGGTTTTTGGAGCAAGGCATAGCGGAGCCCAATATTGCGACGTGGCTTGATCTTGTGGCGCTGGGTACCGTTGCCGACGTAGTGCCGCTTGATCGGGTTAATCGTATTCTTATTCATCAGGGTCTTTTGCGTATTCGAAGGGGGTACTGTCGTCCCGGTATTGCAGCCTTGTTGAGGGTAGCTGGTAAAAATCCAAGTGACCTTGTGGCCAGCGATTTGGGTTTTGCTATTGGACCTCGATTAAATGCCGCAGGACGTCTGGACGATATGTCAGTCGGGATTCACTGTTTATTGACCGAAGATGCACAAGAGGCTTTGGTTGCAGCCAATCAGTTGGATGCATTGAACCGCGATCGAAAAGTGATCGAACAGGGTATGCAAGAAGAGGCGAAGCAACTCATGGAACAACTAGATGTTGCAGAGAATGCGAACTTGCCGAGTGTGCTCTGTTTGTTTCAACCGGACTGGCATGAGGGTGTGGTTGGACTCCTCGCCTCGAGAATAAAAGATCAGTACCAGCGTCCTGTGGTTGCTTTTGCGCGCCAGTCAGTCGTGCAAGGCTCGTCGTCTAGTTCGCCGGAATTAAAAGGATCATGCCGATCGATTCCTAAACTCCACATAAGAGATGCACTTGACGCGGTGGCGGCTCGTCACCCTACGATACTGACAAAGTTTGGGGGCCATGCGATGGCTGCGGGGTTGAGCATCGCTGAAGAACACTACGGAGAATTTGTCGAAGCGCTGACCGACGTTGTAACAGAGCGGTTGACGGCGACAGATTTTGAGGAGGTCCTAATGACCGATGGTATGCTAACGCCGGAACAGTTATCGTTGCAGACGGCGGTTATGTTGCGCGCCGAAGGACCGTGGGGGCAGCAGTTTTCGGAGCCAGTGTTTGACGGTACTTTTGTTTTGTTGGAGCAACGTGTCGTTGCCGATAGACATTTGAAATTGGTGATAGCGCATCCCGCGCAACCGAACCGGCGTTTGGATGCTATCCACTTTAATATAGATCCTGAAGATTGGCCAAATGCAGGTATTAAGCAGGTTGAATGCGTGTATCGCCTTGATATTAACGACTACAAAGGGCTGCAGAAACTGCAATTAATTATTGATTACCTGGCGCCAACGGCGCACGCTTAGCAACGATGTTAGGGGCTAAAATCGAGTTCAAAAAAGCACGTACGGCACGCGCGATGATTGGCTGCGCGGCAGCATTGGGATGCAGGCCATCGCTTAGAATGAAATTCTTTGAGATGAGGATTTCATCAAAATTGAAAGGCATTAATGGCACGTTCGACTGGCGCGCGATAGTACCATAGAGATTGGCGAACCCTTCGCCGTATCGTCGGCCGTAATTGGGTGGAATACGCATCCCAAACAATGAAGGTTGAACTTGATGTTTTTTGCAAAGTTCTATCATGGCAGTAATATTTTTGGCAATCAGCGGAAGCGGGTGGCCACGCAGTCCGTCGTTGGCGCCGAGTGCAATCAAAACGTAATCGGGTTTGATGTCGACGAGAAGCAGGGGCAGCCGCGCAAAGCCACCGCCGGTCGTATCGCCGCTAATGCTGGCATTGACAATACGGTGGTTGGGCAGCTCGTTGCTCAATAGATTAACCCAGCCCTGTTCTTCTGCGATACCGTAGGAGGCGCTGAGACTGTCCCCTAAAATAAGCAGTGTGGCGCTGTGCCCGAGTTGACTGAAAAAAAGGAACACACAAACGAGCCATTTAATCATATTATACAATTCATCTTGTTGAGATCACCGTGTCTAGGAGATTGCCATCAAGATACCAGAATGAACCAATTAGTGGAAAGCTCTTATGATCAAGGCCTATAAAATCAGTAAAAAAGTTCCTATTGCCGATACTGAATTAACTATTTTAGAAGCATTAAGTCTCACCGTCGAAGCAGGAGAGAGTCTTGCGATTGTAGGCCCCTCAGGCTCCGGAAAGTCGACATTACTCGGTATTCTCGCGGGTCTCGATTTGCCATCTAGCGGTTCGGTACACATCGATGGACAAAACATTACTGCTATGACAGAGGACGCCAGAGCTGAGATGCGCGCGCGCTATGTGGGTTTTGTATTTCAGTCATTTCACCTACTTCCAGGGCTGACCGCACAAGAAAATGTGGCGCTACCGTTAGAATTAAGAAGCGATAAGGCGGCGATGGATACGGCAGCTCGTTACCTGCAAAGAGTCGGCTTGGCCGATCGCATGACCCATTATCCACGCCAGTTATCAGGCGGTGAGCAACAGCGCGTTGCTGTTGCACGAGCATTCGCGTGCCAGCCAAGAATTTTGTTTGCTGATGAACCCACGGGCAACTTAGATATTGTGACCGGTGCGACCATTAATGATCTCCTGTTTCAGCTGAATCAGGAGGAGGGTACCACATTAGTCATTGTCACCCATGAAAATAGCTTGGCGGCTCGATGTGGTCGCCGATTACACTTGCAATGCGGGACACAATTTACGCCAGTTGAGGAGATGACCGTTAAATGTTAGCTATTCGCATGTTATTGCGCAGCTGGCGTGATGAGGAAGTGCGATTGGTCATCGCGGCTTTGGTCTTAGCGGTTGCCGTGGTCACGTCAGTCACATTGCTCGCCGATCGTGTTGAACGGGCTTTAATTGCTGAGTCAAGTAGCTTTCTGGCAGCTGATTTAGTGCTTGAAAGCCATGTGCCCATTGATTCGGAACTGATCAATGAAGCTCAAGGCATGGGTTTGCGTACGGCGACAACTTTATCCTTTGTTTCCATGGTCTATAACGGCGATCGCATGCATCTCGCGTCGATTAAGGCGGTTGATGACGGTTACCCACTGCGAGGTCAGGTGCGCCATGCAGATCGTGCTTTTAGCGATGATCCGGCACATATTAAAAGTACCAATGCTGGCCCAGAGCCGGGCGTTGCTTGGGTGGAGTCGCGCTTACTGCCGTTATTAAATGTCGAATTGGGAAATACCATCGAATTTGGCGAGAGTCGATTAAATGTGAACCGTATCTTGATCGAGGCGCCAGATACGGGAACTTCCTTCTCATTTTTGGGCGCGCGGATCTTACTGCACGCAGACGACCTACCTGCGGCAGGCGTTTTAGTACCCGGGAGCCGAGTGAAGTACCGCTTACTGCTTGCGGCAGATGGGAAACAAGGTGCCCAAACGTTGGCAGAATATCGTGCATCGGTGCAGTCACGTATCAGTCTTCATCAGCGCTGGATCAGTCCTGAAGACGCACAGCAAAGTATTGCTGACACCATGCAAAAAGCCCGCAGGTTCTTACTTCTGTCAGGGAGTATCGGCGTTATTCTTGCGAGTATCGCGCTTGCACTTGCCAGTCATTCATTTGCACTCGGAGAGATTCGGCAAGTTGGCTTGTACAAAACGTGGGGCTTGTCAGCGCCGAAAATTCGCCGTATTTACTGCCTGTACGCATTGGCTATTGGTGTCGTGGGCTCTTTACTCGGGATTCTTCTTGGCGCATTCATGCACGAAATCTTACTCTTCGTTGTCCAGGATTGGTTACCCAGCCAGTTGCCAGAAGCGGGCTTTAAGCCGTGGATCATCGGCATAGCTACGGGCATTATTTGTTTGGCCGGTTTTATGCTGCCTTCGATTTGGCATTTGCCTGCACTGCCTGCGATGACAGTTTTGCGCAAGGATATTCCCATTGAACCGGTGAGTACCGTTAAAAAAAGTGCTATTGGCTTGCTGGCCATTGCGGGTTTGTTACTGTGGTACAGCGAGAATGCGCTGTTGATGACAGCCATGCTGGCGGGTTTTTTGAGTACTGCATTGGCGGCTGTTGTGGTGGGTTATGGTCTGCTTTTGGGGGTCAGGTGGCTGTCTCAGCATCTAACCAGCGTATGGCGATTGGCCCTTGCGAATCTGTGGCGGCGACGCTTACAAAGCCTAATACAGGTTTTGGGGTTTTCCGGAGCTATCGCCCTTTTGATGATCATGTGGGTCTTGAAAACGTCCTTGATCGACGAATGGCGCTGGCAGTTGGCGGATGATGCACCCAATCACTTTCTGGTGAATGTGGCTCCAAACGAAGTGGTGGGTGTTGATGAAGCAATGGCGAAGCGCGCTCTAGACAGTTCCGGATGGTATTCGATGGTGCGCGGGAGAATCCTGCAGTTTAACGAGGTAGACCTCACGCCAGAGCAACGTGATGGGCACGAATCACTGCGCCGTGAGATTAACTTAAGTTGGTCAAAAGAATTGCCGAAAGGTAATAGTCTAATGAGCGGTGACTGGTGGCCGGCATTGCCTGAAGAATTGCGCAGTCAGAATGCTGATATCACGCCCGTGTCCATTGAGGTCGAACTGGCTCGAGAGCTTGGCCTCGTGCTCGGAGACCGAATCACTTTCAGTATTGGGGGGCTTGAATTTGAGGCAGAACTGACCAGCACGCGGCAGTTGGACTGGAAAGAAATGCGGCCGAGTTTTTACTTCCTCTTTCCCGAGGGCCGATTAGAAAAGTTCCCCCGCACCTTCATGACGAGCGTATATATTCCGTCAGCGGACAAACTCTTACTCAATGACCTTTTAAGGCAGTACCCGACATTACAAGTCATTGCGCTAGACAAAGTGATCGCGCGCGTGCGTACGATCATCACGCAAGTGACTCGCGGCCTGGAAGTCATGACACTGATGATACTTGCCTGCGGTATTTTGGTGATGTTTGCGGCGGTGCGGCTGTCGATGTCAGAACGACTTCACGAGAGCGCAGTTCTGAGAACATTGGGCAGCTCTCGTGGTTTAATATTGGGCGTTCAGCTCATTGAATTTACCAGCTTGGGTATGGGAGCGGGCTTTCTGTCCGCACTCGGTGCAGAAACGGCGCTTGTCGTCATTCAGTATTATTTGTTTGATTTAACGCCTGTATGGCATCTATGGTTATGGGTCGTCGGGCCCCTTGGGGCGGGACTTTTAGTCGGTATTTTAGGTGTTGCCTACAGTCGTAGTGCGGTTAAGCAGTCGCCGCTTGCTTTATTACGCCGGTTGTAAGGGCGTCTATTTTTTCACAACACTATGCAATGGGTATTTGCACGTGAAAGGTGGTGCCGGAAGCGTTGTCAGATGTGACGGCAATGTTCCCATGGTGTTGCTCAGCCACAATAAAATGTGTGAACGAGAGCCGTCGCCCCACCCGACCCGCGTTGTCTGTTGCACTGTGCACGGCGTAAGGTTCAAAAATGTATTGCTGTTCGTCCAGTGAGATCGTTTCGCCATTGTGATGAATCCGAATGACAACAAAATGATCCTGAGCGCTCACTTGAATCCGCATTTTAGGCACATGGTCGTCAGTATCGACCGCTGCCAGGGAATGACATGCATGGCGAAAGATACTCAAGAAAACCTGCTGTAATTCGGTTGTATGACATGCGACGGGCGGCGTGTTTAGCGCGTAATCGCGCATGACAGCAATATCTTTAAAACGCAGTCCCGAGGTGACGCCCAATAGGCTATTGGCTAATTCAAGGCTATGGTCAAGAATCGCGGCTAACTGAGCTGGAACTTTTTCACCGCCGCCGCCGGTAGAGAAAGCCAGCAGATTTTCGATTACGTTGGATGCCTGTTGGCCTCGAATAAGCGCATTTTCGAGTAATTCATTGAGCTCTTCGGGGTCTATAAATTCGTCTGCTAAAGCTTGTCTAACGCGTTGAATTTCTTTCAGGCTTGCGCTCAGCGGCAAGTTAATGTCTTGGGCCATCACAGCTGTCATTTCGCCCATCGACGACATTTTGTCGCGTTGAATGAGTAAGTTATTGGCCTTGACCTGATCAGTGACATTATCGATGAGGACCACTACGCCAGTTTCTGCGTGCTTCTCTAACGGGTATATCGTGATATTAAAATGATAGTCATCTCGTTGGCTATGCTTTAACGTCAACGGTTTATGCTGTCGACGGGCCGCATCGATTTTCTCTGGAGTTAACGCAATAGAAGGGTAGCACGCCCAAAGATCTTTTCCGACGACGTCCGTAGCATTCAAGCCACTGATCATCTCGGCTTGCCGATTCCATTGGGTAATTCGATTGGTGGCGTCTAAGCCAATAAGCGTTAGGGGCATAGTTTGCAAAATACTGGCAATATAGGCTTCTGAACGGGCCAGCTGGCCTGCGGTATGACGGTGTTCTTCGACTTCAACCGCCAATGCCTCATTAGTACTTTGCAGTAGTTGGTTGGCTTCATTTAAGTTGGTAGTGCGTTGCGCTACTCGGACCTCTAATTCCTGTTTGATTTCCTCTAAGGCTTGGTTGTAGCGATGCGCCTGACGCCGACTTAAAAAAAGCTTTATAGCCGTGAAGGAGAGCGCAAGGATCAGAACACTGCTTGAAAAATTAGCGACATATTGCCACTTGGTCGAACCATCCTCATTTCGAAATGCCCAAAAAATGTCTGCAACACATGCCTGACTGAAAAGTATTAGGATTGTGATGGTTGCTGTCTTTAGCACTTTCATGATTTGTCCAATAAGTTCTTACCATTCCCTGTCGCCGGATAAATTAGCGATACGTGCTCCGTCACACAAACCACCGACGTCGAATAAATAGCAGCCTGAACTCCGATATTGTATCCATTGCAGACAGGTTTTGGCGAGTAGTTTCTATTGTCTAAATTTTGTGCGCCTATGCCTCATGCGAGGTCATGACGAGCAACTGACCGATAATTCCGAAGCCCACGGGGGTGGGTGATCTGCGAAACGTTGCGCGTCGGGGTGCTCGTCAAAAGGCCTTTGTAAAAGCTTTAACAGGTATGCGACTTGGCTGTAATCCCCCTGTTCAGCGGTGGTAATAGCTTGTTGCGCCATGTAGTTGCGCAAAATATATTTCGGATTGACGCTGCGCATGTGATTTCGGCGCTCCGTATTACCTGTCTGCTCGCGTTTTAAGCGCTCGTCGTATTGACGAGCCCAGTTGTCAAAATCGGCTGCCGTATTAAATAGGTCACGGATTTGCGTGTTTTCGGTGTTCACTTCATAGTCACATAGTGCGCGAAAGAACAAGCAATAATCGACTTTGTGAGTGTGCAGGCAGGCCAGTAACTGATCAATTAGGGTGTCGTCGCACTCTATCATGTTGGTAAGACCGAGTTTAGCGCCCATCAACTGTCGGTAGACAGACTGGTATTCTCCCTCATATGTTTGCAGTGCTTCGATTAGCTGCTGCGATGGAATTAGTGCGCTGAAGGCCGTGGCTAGCGCATTGAGGTTCCACAGTCCAATGGTCGGCTGGTTTTTGAAGGCGTAACGACCCCGCTCGTCCGAATGATTGCAAATAAAATCGGGATTATAGGTCTCAACGAAACCGAAGGGCCCGTAATCAAGGGTATCGCCCAGAATTGACATGTTATCTGTGTTCATGACGCCGTGAGCAAAGCCAACAGCCTGCCACTGAGCAATAGTATTGGCGGTGCGCGTTACAACGTGACGAAATAATCTCAGGTATCTATCATCGTTTTTTTGCCAACTCGAAAAATGTCTTGCGAGGACATAATCGGCAACATCTTTGCAGGCATCGAATTGTCCACGGTGATAAAAATGTTCAAACGTACCAAATCGAATATGGCTGCGCGCTACTCGACATAGAATTGCAGCGCTTTCTACAGTTTCGCGGTAGACCGGTGTACTGCTATCAAAAAGGCATAAGGCCCGGGTTGTGGGAATTTTAAGTGCGTGCATTGCCTCGCTACAGAGGTATTCTCGGATACTTGAGCGCAAGACGGCTCTTCCGTCGCCGAAGCGCGAATACGGAGTGGTGCCCGCGCCCTTTAGTTGTATGTCCCAAAGTTCGTCTGCAACGCTGATTTCCCCGAGCGTCATCGCACGCCCATCGCCGAGTTGCCCTGCCCAAACGCCAAACTGATGACCTGAATAGACAACTGCAATCGGCATTATATGATTCGCCATACGCGTGCCCGACAGCAGTTCTAAAGTCTCTGTTTGCTGAGTAAAATTGGCGTCTAGCTGTAATTCGCTCGCGAGTGTCTCATTTACGCCCACTAAGTGCGGGTCTTGCAGCGCATGGGCGAGCACGGGACTCAGATACGTGCAGTCTGAGTCGCCAAAATGGTCAAGGAAATGGTGTTTAAGGCGTTCTGACAGTGAAGACCTGGTCATGGGTAGTCAAGCGATAAACGCATAGTGTTAGAGCCCGGGTGTTTGTGAACGTATCGGTCAATTGGATCATCAGCACTTTGATGCACAATTACACCAGTATTTGAGCATGTCAGGAGACTGGGGTCGAGACTTTTCGTATGTCACAGGTTTCTCTTGGTGTCATTGTAACCCTGCGTTACCATGGCGTCCGTTTTTATCAATCACGGATTTTGTCATGGAAGTTAACGCGATTTTTACTGCACTAGACGAATTGCAGGCTCGTACTGAGCTGCTTCGGGGGTATCTTTGACTATGCGAATCGCAGAGATCGGCTCGCTGAAGTCGCGTTGGAATTGAGTGAGCCCGACGTCTGGAACGACGCTCTGCGCGCTCAAACGTTAGGGCGAGAGCGGTCTTCTTTAGAGTTGGTGGTGACTACAATCGATAATCTTGACCTAGGTATTGATGACGCGCGAGAGCTTTTAAAAATCGCGGCAGACGAGTTAGACGAGGAGACCGTGCACGAGGTTCAGTCGGACATCACTGCGCTCGACACGCAACTCGCCGCGTTAGAGTTTAGGCGTATGTTTTCCAAAGAGATGGACGCCAACAACGCTTTTTTAGATATTCAGTCGGGCTCAGGTGGCACGGAAGCGCAGGATTGGGCAGACATGATGTTACGCATGTATCTTCGCTGGGCGGACGATAAAAGCTTTACAACAGAGCTCATTGAGTATTCGGCAGGCGATGTGGCAGGGATCAAAAGTGCCACCATACAGGTCTCTGGAGATCATGCCTTTGGGTGGTTACGCACCGAAATAGGGGTGCATCGTCTGGTCAGAAAATCACCATTTGACTCCGGCAACAGACG
This sequence comes from uncultured Cellvibrionales bacterium, assembly GCA_913031145.1. Lineage (GTDB taxonomy): Bacteria > Pseudomonadota > Gammaproteobacteria > Pseudomonadales > Porticoccaceae > TMED48. The sequence goes on from CAJWCO010000009.1 coordinate 15,311, forward strand.
TCATACTTCGTTTGCCGCGGTTTTTGTATCCCCCGAAATAGACGACGACATTGCGATCGACATCAATCCTGCAGATGTTCGCACAGATACTTATCGGGCATCGGGTGCGGGTGGACAGCATATCAACAAAACCGATTCGGCGGTGCGCCTGACGCATGGGCCGAGTGGCATCGTCGTGCAATCGCAGAGCCAACGATCACAGCATCAAAATCGTGATAAATGTTGGCAAATGCTGAGAGCGCGCCTCTACGAAATGGAGCTCCAGAAGCGTCAGGTCGTCGCTCAGGCGGCAGAGGACGGCAAGTCTGATATCGGTTGGGGAAGCCAGATACGGTCGTATGTATTGGACGATGCGCGCATTAAAGACTTGCGCACGGGCGTTGAAACACGCAATACTCAAGCGGTGCTCGATGGAAAGCTCGATCCCTTTATCGTTGCATCACTCAAAGCCGGACTTTAACGTGACGCTGTGACGTCACGTTTGCCACAGAATTTTTACGATACGATTATTACTTCGACTTATGACTGACCAAAAAGATGAAAACCGACTAATCGCCGAGCGCCGATCTAAATTGAGCGAACTGCGTGACGGCACACCCTGTGCTTTCCCCAATAACTTCAAGCCGACCCACCGAATGCAGGACTTGCAGTCTGATTTTGCTGAACACAGTAAGCAGGCGTTAGCAGAGCTTGCCCACGAAACCGCTATCGCGGGCCGTATTATTCGTAATCGCGGAGCGTTTTTGGTGTTACAAGACAGTTCGGCAACGCTGCAAGTGTATGTGACCAAAGCAGCTCGCTCCTTTGCGAAGAAACTAGATCTTGGCGATATCATTGGCGTTAAAGGGACATTACAGCGCTCTGGCAAGGGCGATCTCTATGTGGAGATGGACATTTTCCAACTGCTGACTAAATCATTACGTCCGTTGCCCGACAAGTTTCATGGCTTGGCAGATCAAGAGTTACGGTATCGTCAACGATATGTTGACTTGATCGTAAACCCGGATGTTCGCAAGACCTTTCGAATTCGCTCTAAAGTGATCGATTTTATGCGTCGTTATTTAAATGATGCAGGTTATTTAGAGGTCGAAACGCCGATGCTCCAGGTGATTCCGGGCGGTGCAGTGGCTCGACCGTTCGTGACACATCACAATGCACTCGATATTGATATGTACCTGCGGATTGCGCCTGAATTGTATTTAAAGCGATTGGTAGTGGGTGGGTTTGAGCGTGTTTATGAGATTAATCGGAGCTTTCGTAATGAGGGTCTGTCTACCCGCCATAATCCTGAATTTACGATGCTCGAATTTTACCAAGCCTATGCAGATTATGACGACCTCATGGATCTTACAGAGGATATGTTGCGTCAACTCACGACTGAGGTGTTGGGTTCGACTCACTTAGTCAATACCCAACGAGACCAAGACGGTGAAGTTTCTGGTCATGTCGAGTATGACTTCGCACAACCGTTTACTCGGTTGTCGGTGTTCGATTCTATTTTACATTTCAATCCTTCAATGCGCGCACAGCAACTCGCAGATCCATTGGCAGCACGCACTTTTGCCACGAGTTTGGGTATTCCGTTGAAACCTAATTGGGGGCTCGGTAAGGTACAGATAGAAATCTTCGAAAAGACGGTAGAGCACCAGCTTGTGCAACCCACGTTTATTACACGCTATCCCACTGAGGTCTCTCCACTTGCGCGTTGTAACGATCAAGACCCCAGTGTGACAGATCGCTTTGAGTTTTTTGTCGGCGGACGGGAACTGGCGAATGGGTTTTCAGAATTAAATGATTCAGAGGACCAAGCCGCGCGATTTAAACAGCAAGTTGCCGAAAAGGAAGCGGGTGATGACGAGGCCATGCACTTTGATGAGGATTACATTCGCGCCCTAGAGTACGGTATGCCGCCGACCGCTGGCGAAGGGATCGGCATTGACCGCTTGGTGATGTTGCTGACCGATTCTCCCTCCATTCGGGATGTTTTGCTGTTCCCACACATGCGGCCAGAATAGGGACTTATGAACCCTTCAGTGCGTTCGCGTGCTGACCTACAGTCGTCTCGCTGTGTTGGTTGTCGAGTGCATCGTGCTTTGGCACCGCTCGTCTGAGGGTGTGCGTTACATAAAGGGAAAAACTCAGCAGCACAATGGCGCCAGCCTGGTGCGCGGCGGCCAACGGTACAGGCATGTGTAATAGCAAAGTACTGATGCCTAGAGAAACTTGTATACCCATCATAACGCACATACCGATTACCCCCTTTCGCACGGATCCTTGCACTCCCGCGCGTAGCGCACATACCGTAAAAATGCTAATTGTGGTGACGATGATATAAGCGATGATTCGGTGGTTGAACTGAATGGTGGTCAGGTCTTCAAAAGCGGACAGCCATGCGGGCTGTAGCATATAGAGCTCGGGAGGGAAGAATTGATCACCCATAAGCGGAAATGTGGGGTAAACATATCCGGCGCGCGTACCCGCGACCAAACCACCGGACAAGATCATAACGAAGATAAGGGCAGTGATCCAATTCGCGGTGGAGCGCAAATGCGTGGGTTGATGGTTATCTCGACGCGCGACTAGGTCAAAGGCCACCCAAAGAATAACCATATAGATGATGGTCGCGTTTCCTAAGTGAGCTGTCAGTCTATATTGGCTCACACGCGGGTTGTCTACCAAGCCACTCATCACCATATACCAACCCAATAACCCTTGTCCCGCGCCCAGCAATAGCATCAGCAACAGCTTGGGTGTGAGGCCTTTACGAATGCGTTTTGTTAGGTAAAAGTAGACAAATGGCAATACGAATAGAATCCCGATAAAGCGGCCGAGTACACGGTGCAGATATTCATACATAAAGATCGGCTTGAATTCCGACAGGGTCATGCCTAGGTTGACTTTTTGGTATTCTGGGAACTGTTGATATTTACTGAACAGTATTTGCCAGTCGGCCTGAGATAAAGGCGGAATAATACCCATGAGGGGTTTCCACTCAACCATCGAAAGCCCTGAATTTGTGAGTCGCGTCACTCCGCCCAAAATGATCATGCCGAATATCACTGCGGCACAAATAAATAGCCAAGCAGCAATTTGACGGTCGGCAATATCTTGTGGTGATCGGATCAGTTGGGAGGGCATGGTTAGTTCAGACTCGCTAATGGCTTTGCTCAAAATGCATGACGCCGGTAGGAGGCGTTATCCATGGTTTGGTAAAAATACTCGAGGGCTGGGTTCGCACTCCATCCGACCGTTGATTATACGGCAGTTGAACTTTACCAGACTTGATGCTGTCATGCATTTGCAGAGAGTTCTTGCAAAAAGTCCCCATCTTGGCGTCACATTGGCAGGCGTCATAACGAGGGAAGCACTTAGCTGCATGGCGTTTATTGAGGCTGATATCTAAATTGGCCGTCATACGGTCCAACGAGCGTTGCCGAGCGTCTTGTGAATTAGGCAAGGGTCACAGCATGAAAAAAATATTTTTGTTTGATTAGAATAAAGGTGCCTCTCATTTGAATAGCCAGTGGAATGGGTTGTTAGAAAGTCATCTGGACAGTGGTGTGATGCATGACTTAATGGCTTTTTTACAGCGTCGACGACGTGCGGGTGCCGTGGTGTATCCGCCTTCAGGCGATATCTATGCGGCGTTTTCGTGCACCCCTTTTGAGCAAGTACGCGCTGTCATACTGGGTCAGGATCCCTATCATGGCGCGGGCCAAGCGCATGGGCTGAGCTTTTCGGTCCGCTCCGGTATTCGCATGCCACCCTCGCTAAGAAATATCTATCGCGAGATATCGCAAGATGTCGGGTGCGCGATACCCACAGACGGATGTCTGCAGCATTGGGTGCGCCAAGGTGTCTTCTTATTAAATGCTGTGTTAACGGTCGAAGAGGGGAAGCCCGGTGCCCACAAGGCGTGCGGATGGGAGCATTTCACGGACGTTGTCATTGACTTACTTAATCGCCGTCGCCATGGCCTCGTATTTTTCTTGTGGGGTAATGCGGCGCAAAAGAAAGGACGTCTCATCGATCGCGAACGACATTTGGTGCTCGAGGCTGCGCATCCGTCGCCGTTGTCGGCATATCGAGGTTTTTTTGGGTGCCGGCATTTCTCTCAGTGTAATCAATATTTGACTGGTCATGGCCAACTGCCAATCACGTGGTCTCCCACATGATAGATGACGAGTTTCTGGGCGCGATCTACTCCCAATGCAGGAACACTTTTGTTGTGGCCTGCCTGTGTAGAGACCAATAAAAAGCATTTATCTCATGGTTTTTTTCTGCGGTTCGTGAGGTACGTCACTTTTCTGCAATCGCGTCGTTGTTATCGTTGCTGGGTAGATCTATAGTTTTTTTGTGACGTATTACACAGGTACTGTGTTCTTTCGCGAAAACAACGCGGCGTGCTGCTGTGAAAAAAGATGCTGTAGACACCCTTTGTAAGAGTTTCTATCCAGTAAACAGGCTGGAAAATTAATTAGCAAAGTCCAGAGGAAAGAAAATGGAAAAGTTAGAGACCTCACCGAAAAGCAAATCATTGCCGCGTTACGAAGGAAAAGTTCAGATAACTCGTTTGAGGGGCAAGGAAACGCGAGAATTCAACGAGCGAATGGGGTTATCAAGCAGCGCCTTAGTGATTTTCAGCAAGCTGAAGACATCGCCCGAAGCCTAGCTGAAGCTCGCGATACCAAGTTAAAGCTCTTTATTCAAAAGAACTCCAAGAAGCTTGGCGTCCCCGTATAGCCAGACCAAGACCTCCTAAGCTTGCTGCCATCGTGCCCTGAGAGCGTCCACTCGTGTTCCCTTCTGCATCGCTGATCAAGAGCAGGTCACTGTTGCGCGTAATGTGGCTCGCAGGGAAGGGAGAACCCATGTCGATAAATCTGGTGGTTGGATTAAGACGGCATGTACGCGTCAACTGACCTCGACAACGCGTCTAAACGAGTAGCACCCAAAAAAACAATGTCCATAGACCGTGAATTGGGTGTTTCCGCGGTTTTTAAGATAATCGATAACCGCTAGGGCAGTCACTATTGATAGCACCGCGATCATTTGTACAAAACTCTTTTGTGCGAATTTCCAAGGATCCAACAGGCTTTCGAGTGCCTTTGTGCGGCGTAACTAAGGCCTCAAGAGAAAACGTCTGGTTGTTGCGTGTCACAGGCTAAGAATTGACGTCAATGCCCTAAGTAATTTATAACTTAGACGGCTCAGTTCATGAGGGGTCATTGAGCGTGATGATTGAAGACGGTGACGCACTAACGGCTGTATAGATCAATGCATTCCTTTATTGGAAATAGTGTTCTTAGGATGCTCCTGCCGAATCCGAATCCGAATCCGAATCCGAATCCGAATCCGAATCATTTAGATCGAGACGTCGTGCACATATGTTTGCGCTGTCGCCCATCTGTAAATCAGCGTAATCAGTCAGTGTATCGGCTAACACGGCGAGTAATTCAACGTGCGATTCGTCTACCCAGGCGGCGCTCGCGACTGATCCCAGGGATTTACCCTGAGCGTTACTAATGGGCGTTCCGGGCGGTGGCAAGGTCGACAGAGGACAGCTCAAGTGCTGCATACGGCGTTTGACCGCCCCACGATAATGCGCCCGCGCCACGATTTCTTGCCCCGTATAGCACCCTTTCGAAAAACTGATAAAACCCTGATGATCGAGATTGAGCATTTGTGGTATGTAGGTATCCGTTGTCGCCTCGGTGATATCGGCAAAGCCGGTGCGTAGGATGAGAAGATCCGTTAATTCTTCACCTACGGGCGTCACCAACCCCTCGAGTTTTTTAATGACTGACACACTATCTTCCGGTTTACACGTAATCGAAAAATGGTCAACGCCCTGAGTTTGCAATGCAAAAATAGGCTCCAAGATACGAGCCTGTTTTTCGGGCAGGGGTTGATCGCAAAGTGGCTTCACAATGGTGCCAGTATGAGGGCCTGCTAGGATAAAGGTATCGAGATCGGCGCTTAGATCGTTTATTTCCAGTTTAAAAAAGACCGCATACTTTTTAAGGCTGGCAATGGCGAGGGCTGTAACCGAGGAATGCACGTCTAGGATCACATCGTCATTATCGCCAGCATGCGCAGAAAAGACGAAAATGACGCGTCCTTTGGGTGTACAGTGAGCACCATTAATCACGTGCGATGTCGTTACTTTTTCCATATCGCAGGTGACCTGGCCTTGCAGGAATCGAATACGATCGGGTCCTTTGAGCTGAATATAACCTCGGGTGCGAGGGCCGAGAAGCGGTTTTTGCAACAACGCCTTGAACTGTGAGCGTTTTTCACCAAGCGAACGTATTCGCCCTTTGTTAATGTCGTCAAAACTGGGATGGTGGCTTGGCAACAGTGTTTTGAAAGTCATCGACGTCCCTTCATGTAAGCATTACGACATGTTAGTCTATTATAAACCACACAAGACAGAAGCAGCGGGGCTATATGCATAAAAATCGACTTGTTTGGGCCGCACGTCGCGGTATGTTAGAGCTTGATCTCCTGTTAGGGCCTTTTGTGGAGACGCAATATGACGGGCTCTGTAGCGACGACCAACTGCGTTTCGAGGTGCTTTTAGAGCGTGAAGACCAGACTTTGTATCGCTGGTTTTTAACAGACGAAGTGCCGGAGGATCCGAATATGCAGCGTATCGTGCAAATTGTGCGTCGCAGCCATGCTTCGTCATCACCGCTTTAGTTTGGCTCCTTCGCAAAGTCGGTTAGCGATCGAGCTGTTTATGTCTGTCTTTGTTATTGTCCTCGTTTTGGTTTTACATCTCACGTTGGTTGTTACGTCAATCGTCGTTTTAATTGCTGTTTGCGCCGCAGTTTACGCAGCTTATCGGTTTTTTAGCTGGGTAGAGGAGTCGCTTATTTACTCTCGTGGTGATGACGAGTTTACCTGGCGATTACTGTCGGGTGGTTCCAGCCGTAAACTCAGATTGAAGGGGCCTCAGTGGGTCACAGAGAGTTTACTGATTCTCTACTTTGAAGATTTTACAGAGGCACACGTCGTCCGTTTTTTGCCCGCTGATGCGCTATCGCGATGCGAGCACAGAACGCTGCGAAGACTCGTGCTGATGGAAAGCCGTGCGCGCTTACTATAGTGTCTCAGTACCAGCGGCTTACAAAGTGCTGAGCGAGGTTTGCTCGGCTACTTCTTTACGCCGCGTTTAACATGTTGCGTTTCTATAATCGCTGGGTTAAGGATCGTTTCTAGACTGGATAATGCCTGATTAGGATCACAATCACCGCACATAAAGATGTCAATCGCTGCATAGCTGTGCTCAGGCCACGTGTGAATACTAATATGACTTTCCGCTAACACTAAAACACCGCTGATGCCTTGGTCTGCACCGAATGGGTGATAAAAGGCATGGAGAATGGTCGCGCCGGAGGCCAGTGCAGCCGAGCGTAATGCATGATCAATAAGCGCTTCGTCACTTAAACGGTCACAGCCCCAAAGCTCGATGAGCAGATGATCGCCAGCATAGGGTTTGCCCAGTGAATCAACTTTAAAATGGTCTGATGCTGCCTTGTCCATGCTCATGCGCCCTCGACAGCCGCACGAATCCATGGTGGCATTGTGAAGCTAGCTATGTGCATGTCCGGCGAGTAGTGTCGGGTCGATCCATCGAGGCTTTTAAATCGATGGGCTAACAGGCCCCTATCGGGAGTGAGTATATTAGGGTTTCGCCCTGCAATACCAAAGGTCATAAGTCCGCCGTAATAAGTGGGAACTGCTGCGGTGTAGACATTTGCGTGAAGACCATAGTCTCGCAATTTCGCGATGGTGAAAGCGGCCTCGTCGCGTTGAAAAAAGACCACGCCGTCTTGCGCACTAATAGCCCCTTTAGTTGATAGCGCCTCACAAAACAAGCTATAGAAAGTATTTGAATAAAGCGCTTTGGCCATCCCTATGGGGTCGGTAGAGTCAATGATAATCGCATCGTATTCGCCGCGATGGTCCTTCATAAACTTGAAAGCATCTTCCACAATAACGCTGACACGCGGATTGTCGAACACGGCTCCCCCATCATTAAGACTGGGCATGAATTCACGACAACTATCAATGACTGCTGCGTCAATCTCGACGAGGTCAATGTGTTGCACTGGATGCTTTAACGCCTCGCGGACCGTTCCGCCGTCACCACCGCCAACGACCAATATTCGTTGTGGATGGTCAACCGAAAAAAGCGCCGTGTGTGCGAGCATTTCATGGTAGATGAATTCATCGGCTTCAGTCGTTTGCACAATACCATCAAGCACGAGAACTTTCCCTAAGAGATCGGTTTGATAGATGGCGATAGATTGGTAGGCTGTTTCTTTTTCAACCAGTATTTGACTGTACTCAAAGCCCTGAAAGACCTTTCCTTGGTAGAGTTTTTCTATAAACTTGCCATTCATCAGTTAGTCAGCCTGACCATTATGGGCGTTGAACGAGCCCCGTTCGATCACGCGTCTTGTAATGATTTTGGGCTCAAAATATTTCACACAAATGGACTCTGCAAGTGCATTATCAAATGCCTTACAAGAAAAAATATCTATGTATACTTGTCCCAGATTTTCTGCGAAGTGGGCGCAAATATTGGAGGTCTCGATGAGCTGTACCACCGTGTAGCCGGCAGCATCATGGGAGTGCGTGGCAAAGTGCTCGACTTGGGGGGCGCCAAATGCCTTCATCCCTATACCGTCAACCAGTTCTAGCGTCCACTTGCGGAGGTGGTCAGCATTAACCAGAAGCTCACGTGGACAGGCCCCCAAATCTAATATGAGGTGCTGCCCCCAGATAGGCTGAGTCATGCGATGGCTCCCATTTAAAGAGGTCTTACACGCCACATAACCCAGACGTTAGTTTGTCGACCTAAAAATATATCTGACGGCAGTATATGACGCCGTAATAAAACTCCAAAATTGGTGCTGGAAGGGCTTACAGCCCTCTATCCACCTGAACTCTGGAGGGCGTTTAATGTAATCTCTTTGTAGATAAAAGCAAGCGTTTTTTGCGTAAGGATTGCGGCTTGATACTGACTCAAACATTGTTACGCAAACGGGAACTAGGGCGTGGCCTGACTTGCACCAGCTCAACAACGTCTTTGCGCACCCTTATGGATAAAAGACCAAGACTTCGGTTCTCATTAAGTCGTCAGATATTCCGTGCTTGCGGATGTTTTACAGAGCCGGGCTTCGTTGACGCAGAGACTCGGGGAAGCTCTCTCAATCTGGGTAATTAGGGGGTGTTAAAAGAGTATCTTTGGCAACCTGAGATTGCTCGGGGTAATCGAGTGAGTAGTGTAGTCCGCGACTTTCTTTACGCTGAAGCGCGCAGCCAATAATCAATTCGGCAACGGTGGCAAGATTTCTGAGTTCCAGTAAATCTCGGGTTATTCGGAAGTTGCCATAATAGTCATGAATCTCCATTTGAAGTAAGTTAATACGATGCTGCGCACGCTCTAATCGTTTGTTGGAGCGCACGATGCCCACATAATCCCACATGAAGCGGCGAAGTTCGTCCCAGTTGTGAGAAATAACGACATCTTCATCAGAGGATTGCACGCGAGATTCGTCCCACTTGGGTATGGGCTCTGAAACTGTGATGGAGGGCATCTTTTTATTGATAGTGTGGGCCGCAGAACGCGCATAAACGATGCACTCAAGCAGCGAGTTGCTAGCCATCCGATTTGCGCCGTGAAGGCCAGTAAATGCACATTCACCAATGGCGTAAAGATTTTTTAGATCGGTTTGAGCCAGAGTATCCACACGGATACCACCACAGGTGTAATGCGCCGCAGGTACTACGGGTATGGGGGTTGTTGTGATGTCGATACCAAAACTTAGGCACTGTTCGTACACGGTGGGAAAGTGCTCGATGATAAAAGCTGCAGGCCTGTGCGAGATATCCAAAAAAACGCAATCGCAGCCGAGGCGCTTCATTTCGTGGTCGATTGCGCGAGCAACGATATCGCGTGGAGCTAATTCCTCGGCTTGATGAAATCGTCCCATAAAGGGCGTTCCATCGGGCAGCTTCAAAATCGCACCCTCACCCCGGAGCGCTTCGGTGATTAAGAAAGACTTAGCTTTCGGATGGTAAAGACAAGTGGGATGAAATTGGTTAAATTCCAAGTTGCCAACACGACAGCCGCGTCGCCACGCCATCGCGATGCCATCTCCAGTCGCACCGTCAGGATTACTCGTGTACAAGTAAGCTTTACTCGCGCCGCCCGAGGCTAAAACGACACTCTTTGCACGAAATGTCTTAACGACTTGCGATTTAATGTCCATCACATAGGCGCCAGCGCACCGTTTTTTGGTAGAACCGCTCTCTGCCTGCGTGACCAGATCCACTGCGCAATAAAACTCAAAGATATCAATATTTTGAGCCGCAACAACTTGATCTACCAGCGTTCCGGTGACTGCTTTTCCTGTTGCATCAGCGCTGTGCAAGATACGTCTATGGCTGTGTCCCCCTTCTTGAGCAAGATGAAACTGCTCTGGATCTTCATCGCGAGTGAACTCGACACCTTGGCCGATTAACCAATTGACTGCGTCCGGTCCATTTTCCACCACAAACTGAACTGCGTCCCGCTGGCACAGCCCCGCGCCCGCAAGCTCCGTATCTTGAATATGCGCGTTGATACTGTCGTTTTGATCGAAAACTGCAGCAATTCCCCCTTGCGCTAACCACGAAGCACCCGCCTGTAAAGACGATTTGCTGATAATTGCTACACGTAGGCTTTTGTCAATGTGCAAGGCTAAGGTCAAGCCCGCAGCACCACTTCCAATTACTAATACATCATAGGGAACGTCTTGATTCATGGTTTTACCCCACACCTAGAGGGTGTCATGATAATATAACGCGCTCTATAATGCAGTTGGGCGAAATCTTATGCGGCTTGTCAGCCACTTTTCGGTTGTTCTTTTGGGGGCGAAACTCGCCCGCTTTTATGAGTTTATTACAAAACCATGAAAGATGGCGAAGACCAGGCCTCGGATAAACAGTTAGTCGTCAGAGTACAAAAAGGCGATAAACGCGCGTTTGATCTGCTAGTGATAAAGTATCAATTCAAGGTACAAGCGATTGTGTCGCGTTTTGTTTGGGATCGAGACGAGCTTGCTGATGTCACGCAGGAAGCCTTTATAAAAGCGTACCGAGCAATCCCAAACTTTCGTGGCGAGAGCCAATTCTACACATGGCTCTACCGAATTGCGGTTAATTCTGCAAAAAATTATGTGGTCGCGCGTGGCCGCCGCCCACCCGAGTCGGATATCGATGCGGCGGATGCAGAACAGTGGGTTGGTAGCGATCAGATGCGTGATTTAGAGACGCCTGAAAGCCAACTGTTTTGTCAGGAACTAGAGCATGCTGTTCGACAGGTTATCGCAGACCTTCCTGAAGATTTAAGAACAGCCGTCACGTTGCGAGAGTATCACGACCTGAGTTACGATGAGATCGCAGATATCATGAAGTGCCCTACCGGAACTGTAAGGTCGCGCTTATTTCGTGCGCGCGAGGTCATTGATGCTGAAGTATTGAGGGTGATGTCGGGAAAATAGCGGAGTAATACGGAACGATTGCTATTTTTTGTTGTCTTATCAATGTGGCTGGAAACTTCGAGGCCAGATACGACGAGGAGTGTAAATGACGAAGCAAATTGACGGTCTTGGAGAGTCGCTTTCAGCGTTGATGGATGGCGAGGCAAATGAGCTTGATCTACAACGCGTGCTTAAAAATATTGAGGGAGAAAAACGTGAAGAGATTCTCGCGCGTTGGTCCCGATATCACTCCGGGTCAGAGGCAATGCGCGGGGAACTGCCCACAATACGGATGGATATGGCGGCACTTATAACGAGTGCCGTAGAGAATGAGAAAACTCATCGTCAGGCTTTATCAGGCGGTTTTTTAGATATCCTCGGTCAGTTCGCAGTGGCGGCATCGGTCGCTATGTTGGCGATAGTAGGCGTGCAAAATTACAACCAGCTAGATCCGCAACAGTCAATGCATAGTGCAGCGCTAGATGCCTATGACGTGCAATTGAACACAGGTCCTGCGATGCAGTTTCCATCCGGCTTTAAGCCGGTTATCAACGCCCAAAAGGTCAGCGTGGGCGCCCTCCAACGCTCGCAATTGGTACCCTCTAGGGAAGTAGAAAAAGTAGGCGCGAGGGAGTTCCCTGAGCAAGAAATTCGTGGGCACATCGACAAAATGATGAGCAAACACAACGACCATACAGCCGTTCATAGCGCGTATGGTGTCTTGCCATTCATCGATATCAACAAGGAAGATGTTACGCCAGATCGTAGATAGCCTTTGCAGATGATTTTTAGGTCGTTCAGCTGTGTGATTTCGAGCGTTTTGGGAGCGTTAACGACGTCTGTCATGCTATTTGCTCCATCGTGCGCACTCGCAAGTGATCAACCTACTCACATCGAAGCGTTAGTCAATCGTGTTCTGCAACCGGCTGAGCAAGTCAACTACACGGGTATCGCAACGTATGAATACTCAGGTCGAAGATCTATCGTCAGATTGTCGAGCGGTATTCAAGATGGAGTGAGAAAACGGCGAATCGATCATTTGGATGGACCGCGGCGTAAGGTGTCTGTCCATTCGAGACCCGAACTTTGTATGCCAAAGCCCGCAGAGATACGTGGAGGCTCTGCGTGGAGCGAGTACCTCGTCGAGCAAATCATGCAGTCGGCAAACTACACGTTATCGGCTGAAGGGCCGAGTGTGATTGCAAATCGTATCGTTCATCGGCTACGTATACAGGCCAATGACGAGCACCGTTTTAGTTACTTAGTGGGTCTGGACGAAACGACTCGCATCGTTCTGCAGGCGGCGGTGCTCGATGCGCAGGGCCGCGTAATTGAGCATTTTAAGTTTGTCGAGTTTATGGTGGATGAAGAGCTTCCCGACGAAGCCGTTACAGCAGGCGCCGCATGTGCGCGTGAGGATGCGGGTTTTCAGTTGGAGACTGGGTGGGCCGCGCAATGGATGCCTAAAGGTTTTGAGTTGCGCGCATCTGAAGTCTATGGCTCTGGGCGTGCATCGAGTTATTTTTATACGGATGGAGTGTCGACCCTATCGTTGTTTGTGGAACCATCAGATACGTCTAGCACACCCGCATTTGATGCGAATTTAGGAGCCACGGCCGTGGTACATCGCGAGGTATTAGTCGACCAATCAACATACAGTTTGTCTGTTGTAGGCGAGGTGCCGCGCGAAACCGCAAAGAAGATAGCAAGTCAGGTGAGGTATTTTTCTGCCTCCTTAGAAAGGGCAGATTAAGCGTGGTTGGCCTGCATGTCGTGCTATGCGCTCGAGCAACAAAGGGGTGGCTCGGCTTATTGCAGATTGCTGTTATTCGATGGAGCAAAAAGAGGAGTTTTAAATGCGTATTCAAGTGCCAATCATCATGCTGGCAGGTTTATTGTGTACCCTTGACGTAGCCGCTCGACTGCCAGATTTCACAGATTTGGTTGAAGAGATTTCTCCTGCAGTGGTCAAAGTCAATGTAATTTTTAAGGGTCGAAGTGAGCCCAGCAGAGACCCATATGGAGGACAGCTGCCAGATATTTTTCGTGAGCTACTCGAGCAACAGAGGCGCCAACAGCAAGAACGACCGCGTGGGTCCTCTGTGGGATCGGGTTTTGTGATTTCGTCTGATGGCTATATTTTGACCAACCATCACGTGGTTAATGGGGGCGACGAGATTCGAGTAGAATTTGCTGATCGCCGAGAGTTTGAAGCCATTGTGATTGGGTCCGATCGACGGTCGGATTTGGCGCTTTTAAAAATTAATGCGGAAAATCTTGCCAGTCTTGAACTAGCTAAAAGCGATGGACTGCGGGTGGGCGAATGGGTTTTGGCGATTGGCTCGCCATTTGGCTTAGACTACTCTGTGACTGCAGGCATTGTGAGTGCTATCGGGCGCAGTATCCCCACAGAAAAAAATGAAATGTATGTCCCGTTCATTCAAACTGATGTGGCCATTAACCCGGGAAATTCGGGTGGCCCTCTGTTCGACTTAGATGGACAGGTGGTTGGAATTAACTCGCAAATTTATTCGCGATCAGGGGGCTCTATCGGACTGTCCTTTGCGATTCCCGCAAGCGTCGCCTTAGATGTGGTCGCACAGTTAAAGGCGACGGGGCGCGTTGATCGCGGTTGGCTTGGTGTTGCAATTCAAGATGTTGATCAGCAGTTAGCGCGATCACTGAATTTGGCTGAAGCGAAGGGTGCGCTCGTCAGTGCGGTTGAATTGGGTAGTCCTGCAGAAATGGCAGGTGTTGTACCAGGTGATGTCATTTTTCGTTTTAATCAGAAGCAAATAATCGAGTCGAGCGACTTGCCCCCAGTGGTCGGTCGTGTGACTCCCGGCGACCGCGTTTCAGTCGACATTTTTCGCGACGGTGAGAAGAAAACGTTAATGGTGACGGTGGCCGCACTTGACCAGAACGAAACGAGCTCTTCGAAGTTGGGCTCGCGTGACGGCGGCAGTGACCGGTTGGGACTCAGGGTTGAAGATTTGGGCGCTGAAATGCAGCGCGAGACCTCTAGTTTCGGCGTTATCATTAGTCGGGTGGCACCACAATCGCCAGGCTCTAATGCGGGATTACAGCGCGGCGATATTATTTTACAACTGGGGCAGTCGCGGATCGAAAATAGTCAGGATTATGGACAGCTCCTTTCGAAACTGCCGGAGAATACACCTGTCCCCATTCGTTTTATGCGCCGGGGACGAGCGATTTTTCGAACTATTCAAATCTATTCCGAATAGATCGGATCTAAAATGGCGGGCCAACAGCAACTAGACACCGGCATCGGTGATGGTGTTCACGGCCTAAATAAGCTACACTCTTCCCGCGTTTTTGCAAGGCAATTTATCTCGTGTCAGACCTCAGTCATATCCGTAATTTTTCTATTATTGCCCACATTGATCACGGTAAGTCGACGCTTGCAGATCGTTTTATTCAACTCTGCGGCGGGCTCAGCGAACGGGAGATGGACGCGCAAGTGCTCGATTCTATGGATATTGAGCGGGAGCGCGGCATTACCATTAAAGCTCAGAGTGTTACGCTGTCTTACAGGGCCCAAGATGGAAAGGAGTATCAATTAAATTTTATTGATACGCCCGGTCACGTGGACTTTTCTTATGAAGTTTCTCGGTCGCTGGCTGCCTGTGAGGGTGCCTTATTAATCGTGGATGCGGCGCAAGGTGTAGAAGCCCAGTCGGTAGCGAATTGTTATACCGCGATCAATCAGGGCTTGGAAGTACTGCCCATACTGAATAAGATGGATTTACCTCAGGCAGAGCCAAACAAAGTTGCTCAAGAAATTGAGGACATCATTGGTATTGACGCAACAGATGCAGTGCTATGCAGTGCAAAAAGTGGCTTGGGGATAGACGCAATCCTCGAGCAAATTGTTTTAAAAGTGCCTCCCCCTGTAGGCGATGTAGAGGCCCCTTTACAGGCCTTAATTATCGACTCGTGGTTTGACAATTACTTGGGGGTGATATCGCTGGTTCGCGTTATGCAGGGCACGTTGAAGGTCAAGGACAAAATTGTTTCCCAGTCCATTGGTAAGGTACATGGCGTCGATAATATTGGCGTGTTCACGCCCAAGCGTTTAGATACAGGCGTTTTGAGAGCGGGTGAAGTCGGCTTTTTGGTAGCTGGTATAAAAGATATCAAGGGCGCGCCTGTAGGCGATACGATAACGCATTCCAACACCACTGATGTGCAGGCTCTTCCGGGTTTTCAAAGCATCAAACCGCAAGTGTATGCGGGCATGTTCCCGGTCGATTCGGATGATTTTGAGGACTTTCGCGATGCGCTAGGAAAATTAGCCGTTAATGACGCGTCGCTTATTTACGAACCCGAAAGTTCAGATGCACTGGGATTTGGCTTTCGCTGTGGGTTTTTGGGTATGTTGCATATGGAAATTGTTCAAGAGCGGCTAGAACGAGAGTATGCATTGGATCTTATTACGACTGCGCCCTCGGTGGTCTACGAAATTGTCACATCCAGCGGAGATGAGCGCCATATTTCAAACCCCTCTGATTTGCCTGATTTGGGTCAGGTGGCTGAATTACGGGAGCCGATTTGCGAAGCCAATATTCTGGTGCCCAAAGATTACATTGGTAGTGTCATCGCGCTGTGTGTGGAAAAGCGTGGTTTGCAGGTGGATATGCAATTTGTGGGCGGTCAAGTGTCGATTAATTACGAGTTGCCGATGAGTGAAGTGGTGATGGACTTTTTTGATCGGTTGAAGTCGGTGAGTCGCGGTTTTGCGTCCTTGGATTATAATTTCTTGCGCTTTCAGACGGCGTCGTTGGTCAAGCTTGATGTATTGATAAATGGTGATCGTGTCGATGCACTCGCCGCGATTGTGCATCGCGAAGAATCTACGAGAAAGGGGCGCGTGTTGGTAGAAAAAATGAAAGAACTTATTCCGCGCCAGATGTTTGATGTTGCCATTCAGGCCGCTATTGGCGGCCATGTCATCTCACGGTCCACGGTTAAAGCATTGCGAAAGAATGTCACGGCAAAATGTTATGGTGGTGATATCACACGTAAAAAGAAACTTCTCGAAAAACAAAAAGCAGGTAAGCGCCGAATGAAGCAGGTCGGTAGTGTGGAAATCCCACAAGACGCCTTCCTGGCAGTGCTAAGAACGTGATGATAACCCCGACGGCCTCTAGGACTATGACCCATGGATTTTAATTTTGAGTTGATACTCACCATACTGTTTCTTGTGTCTGGGACATTTTGGCTGGTCAATTGGTTCGTACTTAAGCACGAAGAAGGTCTCATAGAATTTGTTGCTTCATTAGCGCCGGTTCTTGGGATTGTCTTAATACTCCGTTCTTTTGTTATTGAGCCTTTTCAGATTCCTTCAAAATCGATGGTTCCAACGCTCGAGGTAGGCGATTTTATTTTGGTGAATAAATTTACTTATGGCCTTCGTCTGCCGGTATTGAGGTATAAAATATTTGAACTGGGCATGCCGGAACGCGGTGACGTTATGGTGTTTTTCCCGCCGCACGAAGAACGCTACTTTATTAAGCGGCTTGTTGGGTTGCCAGGGGATGAGGTGCGTATCGTGGCGGGTGTTGTGTATATTAATGGTGAGAAGATGACCCAAAGGGCGCTTCCTCATGTGCCGCAAGAGCGTGGCTCTGTGATTATGGAGGAGCAGCTGTTGGAGTCGCGGCATCAAATACAGAAACGGCTGACGCCAACACGTCTGAGCCTTAATTACACCGCTGTGGTGCCTGATGGGCACTATTTTATGATGGGAGACAATCGCGATAATTCCAGTGATAGCCGTGTTTGGGGGTCAGTTCCACAAGAACGCGTTGTCGGGAGGGCATTTGCGCGATGGATGTTTTGGGACGATCGTTGGAGTATTCCCTCGTTCTCACGCGCCGGGCGGATAGAATAAAACGGATATGAACACGCGGGATAGTAACTAATTTTGGTCATGGGTAGATAGAGAATCGCTTGAGTCAACCATTACGGCTGCGAGTGCTGTGTCAGTTAGTGCGAAAAAATAAGTGTCAGTCGGGGGGTTCAGGTATTGTCGAAGCGATCGAAACTGGAAGCCATTTTAGGCCATTGCTTTGTTGATTCCGATTTGCTGGACATGGCGCTCACTCATCGCAGCGCCACACAAGCGAATAATGAGCGGCTGGAATTTCTTGGTGACGCGATACTTGGGGCTGAGGTGGCTGAATTTCTCTATCGACAGTTTCCATTTGCACGAGAGGGTGAACTTAGCCGCATGCGTTCAAAGATTGTGCGTGCCGAGTCGCTTGCTAGCGTTGCGCGCCGACTAAATTTGGGTGACTATCTGGCGCTGGGCCCGGGAGAGACCAAAAGTGGCGGGCATCGACGGGCCTCGATACTGGGTGACGCGGTTGAGGCGCTTATTGGGGCAGTGTTTTTAGATGGCGGGAGCCAAACGGCGAAAGAGAGCGTGTTGCGCTGGTTTGCCGACGAGTTGTCGGTAGCGTCCCTGTCAGAACCGGTTAAAGATGCTAAAACGCAACTTCAAGAATGGCTCCAGCAGCGAAGTAAACCGTTGCCACACTATCAACTCGTTGAAGTGGGCGGGCAAGCACATCAACGTGTATTTACGGTGAGTTGTCGCATCGATGAAGTGGCCAATGACATGAGTGCGTCGGCGAGTAGTCGCCGCAAAGCTGAACAATTAGTCGCTGAACTTTTGCTTGAGGAATTAGGAAAGATGCGTTGAACAAAACGATTCATCGATGCGGTTATGTGGCGATTATTGGAAGACCCAATGTTGGCAAGTCAACCTTGCTGAACCATGTTCTTGGGCAAAAATTGAGTATTACATCGCGGAAACCCCAAACGACTCGACACACATTGCTGGGGATTCTCTCAGAACCCGACGTGCAGATGATTTTTGTCGATACGCCTGGCATTCATGCAAGCCGAGCGCGCGCGATTAATCGCGTGATGAATCGGTCAGCAGCTAGCGTTATTCAAGATGTCGACGCGGTCATATTCGTGGTCGATCGGACGGAATGGGGTGAGGCAGACGAGTATGTTGCGAGCTTTCTGACAGGCAATCCAGTGCCGCTAATTGTGGCGGTCAACAAAGTTGATGTGGTAGCAGACAAGGACTCGCTGCTGCCGCATTTAGATTTTTTGCAAAAAAAGCTCCCTGCCATCGATCTGGTGCCAGTGTCTGCATTGCGCAAGACCAACTTGGATCGTTTGTTAGCGCGCGTTAGAACACTAATGCCAGAGAATCCGCCACTTTTTTCTGAAGATCAAATCACTGATCGGAGCGAACGTTTTCTGAGCGGCGAAATAATTCGTGAAAAAATTACGCGACAACTAGGCGCTGAATTACCTTATGACGTCACCGTTGAAATCGAAGATTTTCGTGCCGAAGCAGACGTCACATTTATTCATGCGTTAATACTGGTAGAGCGCGAGGGACAGAAAAAGATTATTATTGGAAGTTCGGGTGAGCGGCTAAAGAGCATAGGGCAAAAGGCTCGCGCGGATATCGAAAACTTGTTAGGTTGCAAGGTCATGTTGAAAACATGGGTGAAAGTTCGCAGTGGTTGGTCTGACGATGAACGAGCGCTGCGCAGCCTCGGTTATATCGACGAGACCTAACGTATGCGTTGCGAGAATCAACAGGGTTTTTTGTTGCATTCAAGACCCTACAGCGATACCAGCTTACTCGTCGATTTGTTTACGCAAGAATTTGGTCGGGTGAGATGTGTCGCGAAAGGGTTCCGGAAAGCACACAAAAAAGGCGTTAGCCGAACACTCTTTCCACATGTCGAGTATACATTTGATTGGACGGGTCGCTCCGAGCTGAAAACCCTGATTCGCGCTGAAGTTGTTCAGACACCATCGTTTTTGCGCGACGAGGCGCTTTACATGGGGCTTTACATCAATGAATTGCTGTACCGGCTTATGCAGGAGCAAGAGTGCACGGAGTATTTTTATGCGGCCTACAAAGGATTTATCGGACGTTTATTTTCGGGCGGTGCGATGGAAGCGCAATTACGGTTGATTGAAATGCGACTTTTGGAAGAGCTGGGTTTTGGGTTGGTGTTGGGCATTGATGCAGACACTGGAGATCGCCTTGTCGCCGGATCTTTGTACCAATACACACCAGAGATTGGATTGCAGTTAGCGCGTGATCAACGTCATGTGGATGTATTCTTAGGCCAGCATCTGCTAGCTGTAGAGGCACAAAACTGGGAATCTTGCGACGCGTTAAAGATCGCAAAAAAGATTCTTCGCAGCACCATCGATTTTTACCTTGATGGAAGACCGTTAAATAGTCGCGAGTTGTATCGACAATATCGAATGTCAGCGGCACAGGCTCAGACTCAGTAAGGTGCGAAATGGTGTTGTCAGTAGGAACAGACATAGTCGATATCGAGCGTATTGAGGGCGCACTGGCGCGTTCAGGAGCGCTCTTTGCCGAGCGTATTTTGACGCCGAGTGAGCTGTCTGAATGGCATCGTAGGAATTCCACGCCGGCATTTTTAGCTCGCCGTTTTGCTGCGAAAGAAGCGATTGCCAAAGCTTTAGGGACAGGTATTGGGCACGGGGTTAGTTTTCAGGATATGGTGATCGATAACGACGATCGTGGGGCGCCGATCGCCACTTTACTAGGGGGGGCGGCCGAAGCCTTAAGTGCACGCGGCGCGAGTCGTGTGTTGGTAAGCTTAAGCGACGAACAGCGGTATGCCATTGCCTATGCTGTCGCCATCGCTTGACGCCTAGATAGGATCTTAATCGCTTTTTGTCGCGCTCTGATCTGTTACAGGAATGATTTGCAGCACTTCTGAGCGTGCAAGCAAACGTCGTTGCGTGTGCACCCTGCGTCTAGTAGCATCCGCAGTAGTCACCCAACCTTGGCGCCACCGACGTAACCTATTTCCCCCAATAACGCCGTCTGTCTGATCAGTAGGCGCTCGAATACGAGGCATAACATGACGCAGCATCTTTTTAGCATCGCTGACTTGCGCCAATTGATGCGGCGCTTGCGGGATCCTGAGACCGGCTGTCCATGGGATCTAAAGCAGGACTTTCAAACGATCTTGCCTTACACCTTGGAGGAGGTTTATGAGGTAATCGACGCGGCGGACAATGCAGACTACCCCCACCTGAAAGAAGAACTCGGTGATCTACTCTTCCAGATCGTATTTTTGAGCCAATTGGCGGAGGAGCAAGCGTACTTTGATTTTAGCGATGTCGTGTCGCAAATTACAGAAAAATTACTGAAACGTCATCCCCATGTATTTCCAGACGGCACGCTGCAATCGGTGCGCGAATCCGATGCAGATATCGACATACAGGCTATTACCAATCGTTGGGAAGCCATGAAGACAATCGAACGCCGTGCACGCGGAGCGCCGGCGTTACTTGATGATGTGCCCATGGCGCTGCCGGCGATGTCGCGGGCGATTAAGCTACAAAAGAGAGCTGCAAAAGCGGGTTTTGACTGGGATGATTTAACCGATGTGGTGGCGAAAGTGCGCGAGGAGCTGGATGAGTTAGATGATGCAGTTCTGTCGGGAAAGCCTTCTGCGGTAGAAGACGAGTTCGGTGACTTACTGTTCACTTGCATGAATCTAGCGAGACATTTAGGTGTTGACCCCGAGCGGAGTCTTCGAGGCGCCAACAAGAAGTTTACTCGGCGATTCCAAGAGATGGAAAGTCAATCCCGCGACCGCACATTATCGGCGTGCAGCACGCAGCAACTGGCATCGCTTTGGGAGACCGTCAAGGCGGCTGAACGTCCGGACACTCACGACGACTGAACCTCCCTTGTTGGGCTTGTCTGGTCTTTTTAATACGTGTAAGGTGTTCCAAGAAATTTTTAGATGGCACTTGGGGTTCTTAGACAACTCTTGGAATGCGTGGCCGCATTGGCATCGGTGCCATCTTGTTGGCGTTGCCGATGGGTACTAAGGCATATAAAAATAGAGGCAAAGCACAGTGAAGTTAATTCTTTTGGGTCCGCCCGGCGCCGGTAAAGGAACGCAGGCACAGTTTATTGTTGAGCACTACCACGTTCCGCAAATTTCGACGGGTGATATGCTAAGAGCGGCGGTTAAAGCCGGCACCGAACTAGGGCTTCGCGTTCAAGATATTATGACCTCGGGCGGTCTGGTATCAGACGATATCATCATTGAACTCGTTAAGGAGCGCTTGGCAGCCCAAGACTGCATGAACGGATTTTTGTTGGATGGCTTTCCTCGCACGATTCCTCAGGCTCAAGCGATGGTGCAAGCAGGAGTCGATGTTGAGTACGTAGTGGAAATAGCGGTTGATGATGAAGAAATTGTTTCACGTTTGAGCGGTCGCCGTGTGCATGAAGGGTCCGGACGTGTGTACCATGTCGTGCACAATCCTCCCCGCCGTGAGGGGTTGGACGACGAGTCCGGAGAAGTTCTCGTTCAAAGAGAAGACGATTACGAACACACCGTGCGAAATCGTTTAAATGTGTATCACGACCAGACAAAACCGCTCGTGCAGTTTTATCGTGGGCTTGCTGAGCGTGACGGGGGTCCAGTGTTTGCCTCGGTTGAAGGGTCTGGATCGCTCGGTCAGGTGCAAATGCTGATGATTGAAGCTCTATCTCGATAGTTGTTCTATCGGATGTCGCGATAGCATCGGTAAGTGCCGTGTTAGCGCTGGCTAATGTGCTGCTTATCCCTGCCGGTACGCGTTGACTCCTATACTGTTTCTCGATCGGAAAAAGGATGCGTTTGCAGCGCTCGTTAAGACCAATTGAAACGGGTTTTTGACCATGATGTTAGTAGTTGAAACGTCTACATCCGCATGTTCTGTTGCACTCTTTGATGGCGACCGAGTGCACAGTCGGTATTCGGATCAACCGCGCTCTCACAGTCGCCTTGTGCTCAGTATGATTGAGACGTTACTTGAGGATACACAGGTCACCCTGGACGCGATTGATTGTCTGGGTGTGACGGTAGGCCCGGGTTCTTTTACCGGGCTACGCATTGGTTTTGCTATTGTGCAGGGATTGGCTTTTGCCCGCGACCTACCCGTAGTGGCGGTGTCGACGCTGGAAACGTTAGCGGCCTCATACCGACGCCGAAAAAGTGTCGTCACCGGAGACTTGGTCATCGCAGTGTTGGATGCGCGTATGGAACAGTTTTCGCTGGGTGGGTATCGATGGACCGAAGATGGCTGGTTATGTGAGATTAATGATCGTCTAGTTGGTATCGATATCGCTGTTCAGTGTGTGGAGGAGAGTGCACCTGCGGTGGTCATTGGGGACGCGTCGGCGTTGAGTCGTCACATAAGCGGCCCATTGAGTGCTAATGCGGGCTTGTTCATTGATCTGTATCCCAACGCGATTGATCTCGGTGCATTGGCACTACCACGTCGCCAACAGGCGCTCCCTGTTCAATCAATCGAGCTGTGCTATCTTCGAGATAGCGGGGCTTGGGTTAAACAGCCAAAGGTGGGGTAATTCCCGATGGAACATTATCAGGCCGTTGTTCTTGCGCTGATACAGGGGTTGTCCGAGTTTCTCCCCGTGTCCAGTTCAGGACATCTGCTTCTGCCGAGCCAGCTGCTCGGATGGGCTGATCAGGGACTGGCGTTTGATGTTGCAGTTCATCTTGGATCATTGATTGCCGTTGTGCTCTATTTTCGCGATGATCTTACTCGTTTAGGAGTCGCTTGGACTGGCAGTGTATTTCGAGGTCGGCACTGTGTTGAGAGTACATTAGCATGGCAGTTGATATTGGCGACAGCGCCAGCGGCACTCGTGGGTGGGTTGTTTGCGGAGTTGATCGAGGCACATTTACGCAGTGTATCGGTGGTGGCGTCGGCAACAATATTCTTTGGTGTGTTATTGGGCTTCGCAGACCGGGGCAGCAGTGAAACTGCAAGGCAACAACCTCTCAGTTGGCGCCATTCGTTCCTGGTCGGTATTGCGCAAGCGCTTGCCTTGATCCCCGGAACTTCGCGGTCGGGTGTCACTATTACAATGGCACTGGCGCTGGGTTATTCGAGAGCGGCCGCAGCGCGTTTTTCATTTTTACTGGCAATCCCTATTATTGTGCTAAGTGGTGGTTACAAAGGAACGCAGATACTGCAGGGCGGCACCATAGATTGGATATCCATGGGCATCGGGGTCAGTGTCTCAGGACTCAGTGCCTATGCGTGTATTTATTATTTTTTACGGTTTGTTCAACGCGTGGGGATGATGCCATTTGTGATTTACCGTGTGCTACTCGGTGCGCTTTTATTAACGATTGGATGGGCCTGATGAGGGGTTTATGAATAAGTGTAAATGTGTTCGGAGGAAAGTTTAATGTTGCCTAAAAAGGCCGATTTTAACGGTGGTTTATATCAATTTTTAGATGCGTCCCCAACACCTTTTCATGCGGTCGCGCAGTTGTCGACGATGCTCGAGGCCTCTGGGTTTAAGCCATTGAATGCGTTCGATAACTGGTCGCTCGTTGCCGGCGAAAAGTATTTTGTTACGCACAACGGCTCTGCACTGATTGCCTTTGTAGTCGGGCAAGATGATGCGTGGACGCGGGGCATCAGAATGGTGGGTGCACATACCGATAGTCCGTGTTTGATGGTTAAGCCAAAGCCTGAAATATGGACTAATGGTTATCTCCAATTGGGCGTTGAGGTCTATGGGGGTGCTTTGTTAAATCCGTGGTTTGACCGAGATCTTTCGATCGCTGGGCGGATTGTTTTTCAGTCTGCCGAGGGGCAGTTGTCGCACCAGTTAATTGACTTCGAGCATCCAGTGGCGACGATTCCTAGCCTTGCCATTCACCTTGATCGAGACGCGAATAAAAATCGTTCGGTGAACCCACAAAAAGACCTACCGCCTATTTTAATGCAGGTCACTGAGAAGATGGACTTTCGGCAGTTATTGGCATCGCGCTTTCTCTCCCCGAATGATCAGGTTTTAGATTACGAACTGTGTTTTTATGACACGCAAGGTACCGCTATCGTGGGTCTGGGAAACGAGTTTTTTTCTTCAGCACGCCTAGATAATCTGCTGAGTTGCTACGTGGGCGCCCAAGCTATCGCCCAAGCAGACGGCAGCCACCACTGTTTACTGTTCTTGAGTGATCACGAAGAGGTTGGGAGCGTTTCGGCCAGCGGTGCGGATGGTCCATTTCTTGAGTCGGTTATTGAACGCATGTTGAGCTCAAGCGTTGCGGCATCTCAGGTTTTAGGGCGATCCTTACTCGTTTCATGTGACAATGCGCATGCCGTACATCCTAACTTTAAAACAGCACATGACGCGCAACACCAGCCAAAACTGAACGGTGGGCCGGTGATAAAAACGAATGTTAAACAGCGTTATGCGACGAACAGCCTGACCTCGGGTAGGTTTCGGAAATTGTGTAGCGATGCGGATATTCCTTTGCAGACGTTTGTTTCGCGAAGTGATGTGGGATGTGGCAGCACCATTGGGCCCATTGCGGCAGCTCGTCTTGGTATTCCTACCATTGATGTGGGTATTCCACAATTCGCCATGCACTCCTGTCGGGAAACGGCGGGTGTGGAAGATCCAATACTTTTGGCGATGGCGCTCGAGAGTTTTTTTAATTTAGCTGAATCCCTAGCCTGGGATGGTTAAGCGGAATGACGTTTTTGGGGCAGATTAAAGCATGACTAAATCACGTGTTCTTACGGGAATTACAACATCGGGCAGTCCGCATTTGGGGAATTACGTCGGTGCCATCAGACCCGCAATTCGAGCGAGTCAGGGCAATCAATGTGAATCTTTCTTCTTTTTAGCGGATTACCATGCGCTGATTAAGTCGCATAAACCCGAGATTGTGCATCAGTCAACGTTAGAGGTTGCTGCAACGTGGCTGGCTTTGGGCTTGGATACGAAAAAAGTGGTTTTCTATCGGCAGTCCGATATTCCAGAAATACCGGAACTTACGTGGTTGCTTACCTGCATGACAGCAAAGGGCTTGATGAATCGAGCGCATGCCTATAAAAGCGCAGTGCAAGATAATGTCGACGCGGGCACGGATGAGGACTTTGCCATTAACATGGGCCTTTTCAGTTATCCGATTTTGATGGCAGCAGATATTTTACTGTTCAATGCAGAGCGAATCCCCGTGGGTCGAGACCAAATTCAGCACGTTGAAATGGCGCGTGACATAGCGCAACGCTTTAATCATCATTATGGGAACCACTTTGTTTTGCCCGAGGCGCAGGTTGATGGCGATGTAGCTGTTTTACAAGGTCTTGACGGACGTAAAATGAGTAAAAGTTACAACAATACCATTCCATTGTTTTTACCTGAAAAGGCCCTTAAAAAATCGATCAACAAAATAAAGACAAACCTTCTCGAGCCGGGTGATCCCAAGGATCCAGATAGCTCTGCAGTCTTTCAAATCTGGCGCGCTTTTGCAGATCCCCAGCAAACAGAGCTTATGCGCAATAATTATGCACAAGGAATTGGCTGGGGTGATGCCAAGAGACAACTGTTCGAATTAATTAATAACGAGCTTAAAGAGCCTAGAGAGCGTTACAACGATCTTCTTTTAAACCCGGCGCGTATCGAAGACGTTCTTGTGGAAGGCGCTGCTAGGGCACGCTTGGAGTCACGCGAATTAGTGGGAAGCGTGCGCGAGGCAATGGGAATACGATCTTTGAGTTAGGTAAATGTCCTCTTCCCTCCACTTTGATACTCGTGTAGACGAAGAATTTTTTGTATAATTTGCGCCCTAATTTGGTGGGGCTTGGAGAAAAGCGTGGAAAAATCGATACAGCGGCTGGGGGGTTTGGTCATGACCGCCTTAATGTTTGGATGTGGGGCGAGCGACGAAGGACTCACGGAAAATCAGCAGAATCTTGTTGCCGAACGGATTGCGCCGGTGGGTTCCGTCATAAAAGTGGGCGATGTCCCGTCAGCGGGGGCGTCTGTAGCGACGTTAGTCGATGTGCCGAAGGTGCAACTTTCAGAAGGGTCCGAGCATGTGGTAAAAATGCTAAATTCTGGTGAAAGCGGATCTATGATCTTTGAACCTGCTGTCATTAAGGTATCAAAAGGCGATACGATTCATTTCAAAGCGGTTGATATGTCGCACAACTCGGCCTCTATCACGGAGATGGTGCCGGCAGGGTCTTCTAATTGGGCGGGACTTATGAACCAAGATATCAGTGTCACCTTTGATGTGGAGGGCGTGTATGTCTATCAGTGCGACCCGCATGCGATGATGGCGATGGTGGGCGTGATCCAAGTGGGCGAGGCCGTCAATTTGAGCGATGTACAAACGGCTGCGGAGCAGTATAAAAGCAATTTCATGTTGAATGCAGATCGCTTAACCGGTTATCTTGCTCAGCTCTAACAAAGAGCTAAACGGGAAAAAAGAGCAAAATGCCGTCGCGCGTTACACGAAACGGGCCAGCCGATGACTGACAACAGAACTAGGTCAATCGTGGGCCAGCTTCAATGATTGCACTCGACGGGTTGAATCGTCGCATATTGTCGATGAAGAGCTTGACCAGCGAGCGCGCTTTGGCGTCGTACAACGCACTGTCAGCCCAGTTGCTCCTTGGAAGCAGGTAGCGCGGATCGACACCGGCAACATGGCGGGGTATGTCCAGATTGAGTATATCTATATGCTCAGTATCCCCGGTTTCCATGTCGCCATGGGTTATAGCGGTCACGATGGCGCGTGTGACTGGGATCGGAAAGCGTTGCCCCGTTCCGTTCAATCCGCCAGAACCGCCAGTCCAACCGGTGTTGACGAGGTAGACTCGCGAGCCGAACATGCCGATTCTTCGCATGAGCAAGTCTGCGTAGATATTGGCGGGTCTCGGCATAAATGGGGCGCCGAAACAGGTTGAAAATATGGGATGAATGCCCGCTTCTGCTCCGATCTCTGTTGACCCTACCCGCGCAGTATAGCCACTCAAAAAGTGGTAGGCTGCCGCCTCTTTAGACAGGATCGAAACTGGAGGGAGAACGCCGGAGACATCGCAGGTCAAGAAGATGATGTGGCGCGGTTCTCCCGCTCGATTTTCCTTTTGCCGCTTAGCGATATGTGTTAACGGATAACTACAGCGCCCGTTCTCTGTCAAAGACGTATCCGTATAGTCAGCGACACGTTGATTAGGATTAATGACAACATTTTCAACAATTGCTCCGAAACGAATTGCGTCCCATATAACCGGCTCATTTTTTTGGCTTAGATTAATGGTTTTTGCGTAGCAGCCCCCTTCGAGATTGAAGACGCTTTGCTCTGCCCAGCCATGTTCATCGTCGCCGATTAGAAAGCGATCGGGATCTGCCGATAATGTGGTTTTTCCGGTTCCAGACAGACCAAAAAACAGTGTGGTATCGCCGCTATCACTCACGTTCGCAGCGCAGTGCATAGGCATAACATCGTATTCGGGGAGAAGGAAATTTTGTACAGAGAACATTGCCTTTTTGATCTCACCGGCATAATGCATGCCCGCAATGAGCACGCGTCTTTGGGCAAAATGAATGACGACAACGCCGTCACTATGGGTGCCGTCGCGTTGGGGGTCACAGGTAAAATTAGTGGCATGAAGAATCTCCCATTCCGACTTTTGACCCGCGTTGTACTTGTCGGTTTGGATAAACATATTTTGTGCGAAGAGACTGTGCCATGCAGTTTCTGTGGTTATCTTTAATGGCAGATACATCTGCTCATGCTGTCCTACATGAAGATAGGACACGAACGTCTCTCGGCCCTCGAGGTGTTGCGCTACTCGGTCCCACAGAGCATCAAAGTCGTCTTCGTCGAAGGGTTTGTTGATTTCATTCCAGTCGATTCTGTCGCTTGAACTGGGTTCTTTGACGATGAACCGATCATTGGGAGAGCGCCCACTGCGCATGCCTGTTGTTGCGGCTAATGCCCCGCTTGCCGTGAGTTTCCCTTCACCACGCGTCAATGCTAGCTCAATCAACCTCGCAGCTTTCAGGTTGATATGGGGCGTCGAGTTATGCCTCGAGGTACCCTGCGTCACATCCTTATTCATCATCATTTTTGTCTCCGTCCTCAAAACCTGTTCTTGGCTTTTCGCCCCAACTGACTTCCAAAAGTATGCCAGAAACGGTACCTTTTAATAAGTACATCACCACTAAACTCAGGGGTCAGTCACGTGGTGTCGGTGCCGCTAGCTTTAGCGCAGTGCTTTGTTTTGATCGCGTAATAGCGCATCAATAAAAGGCTTTTTGAAGCTGTAAAGCGCACCGCAAAACTCACACTGCATGTCTATAAGTTCTTGTTGTAAATAAATTTCTCGTATCTCAGGTTCTCCTAAACTAATCAACGCGCGTGCTGTTCTATGGCGAGAGCAATGGCACTGAAAGCGCATGTCTTTTGCGTCGAACAAACGCACATGGTGTTCTTTAAATAGTAGGTATAACTGATCATTATGGGTCAAGTGTAGTTGCTCTTTGGCACGAAGCGTTTTTATTAATAGATTAATCGTTTGCCAGTCAGTCGTACTTTGTTCAAGCGGCGCGTGATTGGGAAGTTGCTGTACCAATATTCCCGCCGACTCTTGGGTGCTTGCGGCTAATTTTATTGATGTAGGCAGCTGTTCCGATTGCGCGAAGTAACCCATAAGGCACTGGCTCAAGTTGTCCCCCTCAAGCGGAACAATGCCCTGATAACGTTGGCCTTGCAGCGGCTCAATTGTGATTGCTAGCACCGCATCAACAAATAAATCTTTGAAACCAGTCTGCGTCGCGCAGACCTTGAAATCGCCACGAGCAATACCGCGCACTCTATTGTCGGAGGCACATTCGGCCATCACCGTTTTAAGCGCGCCGCTGCCTCGTGCCTGGAGAATAATTCGTGCGCTCTGTTTTAATGTGGCGCCCAGTAAACTCGCGGCGGCCAAAAACTCGCCTAGCAGGCACGCAATGTTAGACGGATACTCGTGTCTTTTGAGGACTTCTTGGTAGCTGGAAGTCAGCGTGACGATTTGCCCTCGGATAGGCATATTATCGAACAGAAAACCTCTTAAACTATCACTGTCTTGCATATTAAAAACGACCTGATCACTCCGCCCGTTAGCGGATTATGACTCTAAGAATTGGTGAATCTTTCGCCGCTGCTTTTTTGTCGGTCGCGACGACGATGTGGCGGGTGAATGGGCGAGTCTCCGTTCCATACTCAACTTTTCACGAGCGCGCGCGCTCTCCTCGGTTTCCGCGTAGAGCAGTTGCGCTTCGCTTGCAGAACGTCGTTGGTCAGATAATCCAATAACGACGACAGTTTTTTCATCGAAACCTTGCCGAATACAAACGATCTGCTCCGAATAAATGTTTCGGCTAGGTTTGACCTTCTGGCCATCCATTTTAATTTTTCCAGTTTCGATGGCGCTTTTAGCGAGAGAGCGTGTTTTGAAGAAGCGCGCGGCCCAAAGCCATTTGTCAATCCGCATTCCCAGCATATGTCAGCCTCTCGAAAAGCCATCGAACAAATGATCAAAGTCGCGGATCGCAAAAAAGTCTAGGTCGACATTTTCACGCATCTGACTGTCCGGCTGCGCAATACAAAAAAGATACCTGATACCGTAGTCCTGTGCCGCACGTAAGACAAGAATCGAGTCGTCGATAAAAGCGGTGCGATTTGGATCAAAGTCGATTTCTTTCCTTAAATGATCCCAGAATGCCCGCTGTTCCTTGGGGTAGCCATAATCGTGAGAGGAAATGACACGGTCCACTTCGAGGTCAATCTGGGTTTGAGTGAATTTGATCTGCATACCATTGTGATCAGCATTGGTTACGAGCACACGTTGTTTACCGGCGATCGCAAGGTTCTCAAGGAAACGCGACGTTTTTGGCCGCTTGGTGATCAGATGTTTGATTTCTCGTTTGAGTGCGACGATATCGATGTTGAATTCAGTTGACCAAAAGTCTGTAGAGTACCAATTCAACGTTCCGCGCTCTTCGAGCAGGCGGGTGTGGATCATCTTTTTTACACTGGCCTCTTTTCGGTGAAACTGTTGTGCGTAGCGTCTAGGTAGATGCGTTAGCCAAAAATAATTATCGAAATGCAGATCCAACAGCGTCCCATCCATATCGAGCAGGACGGTGTCGATATTTTTCCAGTTTACTACCATGTGCTACTTCCGAGAAATATGCTGGGCTGATCAACGTATGATTTGCACTGCGTCCTTAAACCATTGTAAGGTTCTTGAGTGAACCTTTGATTCTCTCGACAACGAGACTATAGCATGGATTGGAAACTATTAAATGCGGTGGTAGATCTGGCGGTGGAAGCGGGCGAAGCCATAATGCAGGTCTACGAGGGCGACGATTTCGCAATCGAAGAAAAATCTGACGGCTCACCGTTAACAGCGGCAGACTTGGCTGCGCACGAGATACTTGAATCTGGCCTGCGCGCTTTGGCGAGTGAGACGCCAGTGCTATCAGAGGAATCTGCGACGATCAGCCCTGAAATACGGAGTCTCTGGAACCGTTACTGGCTCGTGGATCCGCTCGATGGCACTGCAGAATTCGTGAATAGGAACGGTGAGTTTACCGTTAACGTCGCGCTGATCGAACATCACTGCCCGATTTTGGGTGTTGTCTATGTGCCGACTCAGGGAGTTACTTACTTAGGTGCCAGAGGTCTTGGTGCTTTCCGGCGCGATGCTCAGGGTCAGCGTTCGATCAATACGCGCTCGATAGACGGACTAAAGGACCAACAGGAGCATTTAGTGGTTATGGTAAGCCGACGACACGGCGACACTGAGATGTCTCAACTCATTGAACGTTTCCAGCGACAGATAGGCCCGTGTGAGATAAAAAGTGTAGGTAGTTCGCTTAAGATCTGCTTGATTGCCGAGGGCTTGGCAGATATCTATCCACGCCTGGGTCCGACCAGCGAATGGGATACCGCAGCAGCTCAGGCGGTACTCGAGGCGGCGGGAGGGGCACTCATTGACGAAGACCTCCGCGTTTTGCGATATAACGCCAAGGCAGATTTATTAAATCCGTTTTTTTATGCGATCGGAGACACGGGTTATGACTGGCCAAAAGTGATTGGTTAGCGTGCGATTTTCCGGCTCAGGTACGCGATTAGAGTAAATCGTCAGGCAACGGGTTTTGATTCCTTGCACCGCCCGCTTTTCGGTCTTGCGGTAACTCTGGTACATTTTCACTTTTGAAGTACTCAAAGATACCGTCTTGGTCCGGTTCCAAACGCTGGCCTGTGGAGCGGTCGATTTTGACTCGAACTAAGCCGCTTGGCTGTTCGCGCGTGACTTCTGGCAGGTCTTTTAATGCAGAGGATAAAAATTCTATCCAGATTGGCAATGCAGCAGACCCTCCATACTCGTTGTTGCCAATAATCGAGTTATCGTCGAAACCTACCCAAGCAGTGACTGCTAAGTGAGGTGAATACCCTGAGAACCACGCGTCTCGTGGTCCATTTGTTGTCCCTGTTTTACCAGCCAAATCGTTGCGGTCGAGAACTTTTGCCTTAACCCCAGTGCCGCGTAGAATGACGTCTTTCAGAATCGAATCAATTATAAAAGCTGTGCGGTCATCCAAGACTTGGACGGCAGGATTAAGGTCATCAGGGCGCGTTTTCTGGAGGGCTAAACGGAGAAGTCGTTGACTGTTTCGATCGGACTCTGATACCTGACTTAGGCTGAGTTCGGCAAACAAGTCTTCGAGCGCCATATCGATGTTATTGTCTTTTCCCGCATTGTTATCAGCGCTCACGGGGCTCACCGTCGGAGGATTTGTGGAGTAGACCACGTTGCCTTTTCGGTCGACAATTTTGTCGATAATGTGGGGATTTACCCGATACCCGCCATTGGCGAACACCGCATAGCCTGTGACGATTTGTAGGGGCGTAAGTGCGTGGCTACCGAGGGCGAGAGAGAGATCGAGCGGCATTTCGCTGGTGTCAAAACCAAAGTCCTGGAGACCCTCGAGCGTCCGGTCTATTCCGAGGCGTCGCAATAAGCGGATAGAGACGAGATTTCGCGACTGGTAAAGCGCTTCGCGCAAGCGCGTGGGACCGTAGAATTTCCCACCATCATTTTCAGGCCGCCATGTATCCTCCAGTTTGGCATCGTTGAAAACAACCGGTGCGTCGTTGAACAGGGTTGCAGCGGTAAATCCACTGCGCAATGCTGTGGCATAAATAAAGGGCTTGAAATTTGAGCCTGGTTGGCGGCTCGCCTGAGTTACGCGATTAAAATTGCTCTGATTATAATCGAATCCACCGACGAGCGCGCGAATTGCGCCATCATTCGGGGCCAGCGCTACCACAGCACCCTGCGCTTTGGGTAATTGCGAGAGCTGCCAGCCTTGCGTGTCTGTGCGTAACACCCGAATGAGGTCACCCGGCGCGAGTAATTGGCTAGCAGATTCGATAGGGTCTGATACTGAGTTGATGGTTTTATAACGTCGAATTTCATTGACGCCATCTTGCCATTTAAGGGTATGCAAGCGGTCTTCGCCGTCGATTAAAACTACATAATTCTCTTCTACCTCAGACACAATCATAGGCTGTAAGCCGGCGTATACCCGCGTTTCCTTCAGGACATCAAGCCATTGTGTTACATCAATCGCACGTCTTTCAGGGCCGCGATATCCGTGTCGGCGGTCGTACGTTAGAATCCCTGATTGCAATGCCTTGACTGCTTCCCGTTGCATCTGCGAATCAATAGTTGTGATCACGGTGTACCCTTCGGTATACGCTTTTAGGCCAAATTTCTCGATGACTTCTTGGCGCACCAGTTCGGCTGCATAGGCAGCTTCAAGTTGTGATATGGACCCATGATAAGAGGCTTGGTCAGGCTCGCTTATTGCATCTTGATACTCGAGTTGATCGATGTTTCCAAGCGATAGCATACGCCCCAAAATCCAATCGCGCCGCAGCAAAGCTCTTTCCGCATTAGCGATAGGGTTGTACTTTGAGGGGGCCTTGGGGAGACCTGCGATCATGGCTGTTTCTGCAAGGCTCAGTTGGTCTAGCGACTTTCCGTAGTAAACTTGCGCTGCCGCGCCAACACCATAAGCACGATTGCCCATGTAAATTTTATTGGTGTAAAGCGAGAGTATCTCTTGCTTGGTCAGCTCGTCCTCGATGCGCAATGCCAGCAAAATTTCGTTAAATTTACGGGTAAACTCTTGCTTTTTGGTCAGGAAAAAATTGCGTGCCACCTGCATGGTGATTGTACTTCCGCCACTGCGTATTGACCCTGTACGAGCTAACTCTAAAGCGGCCCTTGCGAGCCCTGAAATTGCAATACCGCCGTGTTCAAAAAAACTGGCGTCTTCAGCCGCTAAAAAAGCGTCCACCATGGCGTCGGGAATCTCGTCAAAGGACACCGGATTCCGCTTTTTCTCTCCAAATTCAGCGATCACTTGGAGATCCTGTGAGTACACGCGCAGAGGAATTTGCAGTTCAATTTCTCGAAGCTCTTCGACCGACGGTAACTTCGGGCTCAAATAGAGGTAAAGGCATGATGCGATGATCAAACCACTCCCTACCGATAGAAGTGTCGAGAAGATTAAAACTATCCCTAATTTTCTATATTTTTCAGACATCGTCACTGCAGACCCCAATGCAAACATTTTTCATTATAGATGGTTGAGAATGTGAAGTGCATCATTTGCACACAACTCGCCGCCTGATACTGTTGAAGAAGTGTTATTGAGCGCTTGAAGGGACGTTGTGCACGATGAATGTATGGCCTGTTTTTAAAAGACTCAAGCACACGAATCTCGGTATGGTGATTTCGCATGCGACAATTCGAGTCGTGGAAATAATGCGGGAAAACAACGACTTTTGCGTTGTTTCGCACGGCTTGTTGGCTATTCCCTCGACAGCGCGCTCGCCAGAGTTCGAGGGTAATAAGGACTTTTTGTGCAAACTGATCGACGATATGCTGCGATTGTTAGAGAGTCAATGCACGCGCGCAACCTTGGCCGTATCAGAAAGCGGTTGTGTGATTAGACATGTCCAGGTGCCGAGTGAACTGACGGGTCATCAACTGCACGCGGCTTTGCACGTTGAGGCAGCTCAATATTTCCCGTTTATGATGGATGACGCCGCATTCGATTACCGTTGTTGCGCTGACGCCGATGTGCCTAAGACCCTGCAATCGGTCACTCTAGCGGGCTGCCGCCAACAAAGCTTAGTCGGGTTGAATACAGCGCTCGAAGCTTCAACCTTGAACGACTATGCGTTGGATGTGGAGGATTTGGCTATTGAGCGTGCGTACCGCATGTTGCCGTGCTTTCAGAACGCCAAGACCGGAGGTGCAGAGGGAATTATTGACGTTGCCGATCGTTATTTAAAGGTACTTGTGGTGTTTAACGGCAAGCTTCTCTACAGTCGAAAAACAGTCGTCGAGCAAATGCAGGCCGACGACCGCCCAGTCCAATTACGGCATCGCGCGTCGGTGAAAAATAAACTCATGAGTGACTTCCCCTCATGCCCAGATCTTGAAGACACGATTATTGCCGCGTGGCAGTTATATCAATCGGGAAGTCCTGACGTTGGGGTCGGGCAACTGTATATTGTTGGTGCTTTTTCTCCGATGACTGAGGTCGTTCGCAGGGGCCGGCTTGACTGGGGGGTCAAGGTAGAAATTGTCGAGCCATTGTTGGGATTAACTTGGTCTTTGCCAAAAGCACCTGATTGGATACCCGCAGCGCGCACGAGTCCGTTGGTCGCTGTCGGTTTGGCGCTGCATTTATTTGACCAAGGTCGACAAATTAACCTATCGCCTTGGCGAACGCGCCACAGAGAAAACGTGCGGCGCGCTTGGTGGAGCGGCTTCGCGGGTGTCGTTATTGGAGCCTTTGTAATCTTAATCACATGGCATCATTGTTTTAGGTGGCCAGATTACCATCGCAAAGGATCGTTATGCGGCACTTGAGACGGCCCAAATGAGGCCGCTCAATGTCAATCAAGAAGGCGTACTTTCGAGTGCGAGTGTCGCCGATAGACAGCGAATAGCCGGAGCATCGCAGCGTCGCAACGAATTGTCCAAGTTGCTTTTTGAGCTGGCTTCAGCAGTTTCCTCTAATGTATATTTGCAATCTTTTCAGCGTCGGGGGCAACGCATCGAATTAAAAGGGGTGTCGCAATCCCGAAAGTCATTACAGTTTTTAAAGGTGAACTTGGCGCGCTCGCCGAGTTATGAAGCGCCGCGCGTGGTTGAGATGCAAACGGTATTACAAGGGGGTAGGGACGCACATACCTTTACTCTTGTGGGGCGAACTCGCAAACCTTAAAAATAGGATTTCGGGTTCAACAGTTTTAGGGACAGATCTACATAGCGAGTTAAAAGAGGGTAACAACAATGTTTCGCTACGGGGTATTTACGCGTGATCTGCTGGAGATCTTCTACTGGTCATTTGCCGCGCGCACAGCGAGTTTAATATGCCTATTCGGTTTTATTTTTTTCGTTGGCTATGGCGTGCTCATACATGACCTGCAAGCGCAGCTTGCACAGAGTCACGATGCATTGTCAGCACTGCTCCAAAAGCAGAACGACGGCACGCCTGACCGATTATCTAAAACGCCGGTTAATGCTTTGGGATGTCTGTCGCTAACTGGTGGGAATGACATCGTCGTCGAGCAGCTAGTGCAGTTCGCTGAGCGGGCAGGGCTCAGTGTTAAGGCGCTATCCGTACACGCATCTAGTTCTTTCGGCGTGTATCAAAAAACGCCGATGACTGTTCTTTTTTCGGGTCATTTCCATCAGTTTTTCGCCTATATCAGTCATGTGAGCCGATCAAACCATTTTGTCGTCGTTGACGATTTCTCCTTTTTTCGGGAAACAACGGACCCCCTGATGATCGATGTTAACGTCGTAATGTATAGTTACGCGCCGACGCAGCTTAAAAAATGAAAGCGTTACACCGCAAGGGTGTGCTGGAGGTGTTGACCGTGCTGTGCGTGCTATTTTCGTCCGCGGCAGGTGCACAAGAGCAGCCAAATCATGAGGAAGCGGAGAAAGATGTTTCTCGAGGTTTGAGAGATTCTGAGTTGCAACAAACCATCACTCATCCAGTGGGTGATTTAAACTATATTCGTGACCCTTTCGAGCGGTTTGTACCTGTCGAGCCCGATGTGGAAACGTTGACATCAGGTGGGCGAGTTTTGTCTCTTGAAGCGCTCATTGCAGAAACACATGCAGATGACCTTGTTTTGGTAGGAAGTCTATTTTATCGGAGCCGCCGATGGGCGCTATTCCAGACAGTTCATGGCAAAACTTATCGCGTGGGCGAAACGCAAGTGGCGAGTGAGGGGGGCGCGAGAGTGGATTTCCTCGATGCGACATCCGTTACTCTTTCGATACCGGTTTTCGATGAATCAGGGAATTCTTACCTGCGTGAGCGGACGTTGTCGATGCGCTATCGCTAAGGTTTTTTCACCATCACGCCTGTTCAAAACTCGCTCAAAAAGCGCGCTCGTTAGCGATTGTTGAGGTGGTCGGAGCGCACAACGCGCGACCGTTTTTTTCGTTGGCGACCGCGGCCATTATCACGATAAAAGATGAGAAGCGAAGCGTCAAAGGCTATAATGCAGGATTAGTTAAGTAGAGTAGACGATGACAGGTTCACACATATTTTTGGTCGGCCCCATGGGGGCAGGAAAATCCTCCCTAGGGAAGGCGTTAGCGAGTACTCTTGAGCGTGCATTCTTCGACGTGGATAAAGAAATAGAGCAACGAACCGGGGCCGATATTCAGTGGATATTTGATATGGATGGTGAGCAAGGATTTCGTGTGCGCGAATCAAAAATATTTTTAGATTTGGTGAACGAAGAGAGCGCCGCAGTAATCGCGACGGGCGGCGGTTTGGTTTTGGAAGAAGAAAATCGCAAACTGCTAAAGCGCAGTGGCGTAGTCGTTTACTTGTCGGCCAATAAAGAGCAATTGTATGAACGCACGAGACGCGACAAAAAGCGACCCTTGTTGCAAGTAGAAGACCGAGCAAGTGTGATCCAACAATTACTGACGATTCGTGATCCGCTGTATCGCGAGGTGGCCGATATCATTTTCCCCTCGGGGCGAGGGCAGTTGTCGAGAGCCGTGAAAAAGCTGGCTGAAAAGCTGGCCGAATTTGAGTAAGTAACCTGTGTATGATTTAGGAGTGTATCCGTGAGTTGGTTAATGGCATTACACCAGTTGCAGGGGAACCCAAATGACTAGCGTCCCATCGAGACCCGCGCGTCCGTCTGGGCGGGTGAATGTTTGCCTTGGGGAACGCAGTTATTCTATTCATATTGGGCCCGGGGCCGCCGACTCATTAAAACTGACGGATTATGTGCATGGAAAGCGACTGTTGATCGTTACCAATGAGACTGTGGGACCACTTTATTTAGACGCCATCGGGCGGTGGTTTCCGGGCGTTGAAGTCGATAGTGTTGTACTTCCAGATGGTGAGCGATACAAAAACCTGGAAGGTTTAGATATCATTTTCTCCCATTTGCTGAAGGGGGGGCATGATCGTAAAACAACATTGGTGGCTTTAGGCGGGGGTGTGATTGGTGATATGACCGGTTTTGCGGCTGCCTCTTATCAGAGAGGTGTGCCATTTATTCAAATTCCCACATCTTTACTGGCTCAGGTAGATTCCTCGGTCGGCGGTAAGACAGGTGTTAATCACACGCTTGGAAAAAACATGATCGGTGCGTTTTATCAACCCCGCGTCGTCATTGTTGATACAGATACCCTTGATACCTTGCCAGAGCGCGAATTTCGTGCAGGCCTTGCGGAAATTATCAAGTATGGTTTGATTGCAGATTTACGTTTCTTTGATTGGCTGGAAGCCCATCTAGACGATATTTTACAGCGTGACGAAGAAGCTTTGACTTACGCGATTCAACGGTCCTGTCAGATCAAAGCTGAAATAGTTGCTGCAGATGAGACCGAGCAAGGTCGGCGAGCTATTTTAAATTTTGGCCACACCTTTGGTCATGCTATCGAAACGTTTCTTCATTATCGACAGTGGGTCCATGGTGAAGCGATTTCTGCGGGCATGTTGATGGCTCTTCGGTTGTCAGTCACGGGTGGAACGATCTCGCCTGCCGAAGTGAATCGGATTAAATCTGTCTTCGAGCGCTGTGGTTTGCCAACGCAACCGCCGGCGCACATGGAGGCAGATGATTTTAAGCGACTGATGTTGCGCGACAAAAAAGCGCTTGATGGTCAGATGCGGCTGGTGACGCTGCAGTCTCTTGGAAATGCACGAGTGGACACCCAATTCGGTGAGACTCACTTGAACGCGGTATTGTCCGAGGCGTGCGGCGATAGTCCGTCCCTCAATGTGGCGCCGTGATTTTAAAGAATTAGAACCGTATTTTGAGATTGCTGTGGAGGCATCGTCGTTTTGGATAGCTTGAAAAATGATAGTCTGATCCGTGCTCTGTTGCGCCAACCGACACGGCGAACCCCCGTTTGGATGATGCGTCAGGCGGGTCGGCATTTGCCTGAATATCGTGCGCTGCGTGCGCATGCAGGTGACTTTATGAGTCTTTGTAGTCACCCTGAATGGGCGTGTGAAGTGACCTTGCAACCCCTGCAACGCTATGATCTTGATGCGGCGATTTTATTTTCTGATATTCTCACCATTCCAGATGCTATGGGACTTGGACTCTACTTTGTTGAGGGGGAAGGCCCCAAATTTCGGAAACCGTTACGCTGCGCTAAAGATGTTGAGTCGCTGCAGGTTCTGGATACTGCAAAAGATCTGACGTACGTGACCGACGCTGTGACATTGATACGTCGTGAGTTGAACGGCTCTGTACCCTTGATAGGATTTTCCGGCTCGCCTTGGACATTGGCGACTTACATGATCGAAGGAGCGGCAAGTCGAGATTTTGCGCGGACGAAGAGTTGGCTCTACGAACAGCCTGAATTGTTGCATCAACTTTTAGACATATTAACGGCATCGGTGATAAATTATTTGAATGCCCAGATTCTGAGCGGAGCGCAGGTGATACAGATCTTTGATACCTGGGGCGGTGCTCTTAGCGATGCGGCCTATTACGAATTTTCGCTCGATTATATGCAAAAGGTGGTTTCAAGCCTGATTCCTGTCAATGAGGGCCGAGAGGTTCCTGTTATACTTTTTACTAAAGGTGGCGGGATGTGGTTGGATGCGCTGGCGAAGACGGGTTGTCATGCCCTGGGACTGGATTGGACCGTTAATCTGGGTGATGCTCGCCGTCGAGTCGGTTCAAAAGTCGCTTTACAAGGTAATATGGACCCCGCTGTCCTGCGTGCAGGGCCTGCTGCTATCGAGCCAGAGGTGAGGCGAATCTTGAGATCTTTCGGAGACGGCAGCGGCCATGTGTTTAATTTAGGTCATGGTATTACGCCTGACGTGGACCCTAAGCACGCTGCCTTTTTTGTTGATACCGTACACCGATTGTCTAACACAGGTTAGCGGGTGTCGATGGTGGCGGATGTGTCGACGCCTAGTCTCTGTCCAAGTTGAATGCTGTCACCTTCGTTGAGTTGCGAAAGCCATCGACATTTGTCCGAAAATAATAAAATAACGGTCGATCCAAACTGGAACCGACCAAGTTCACTGCCCTTAGTGAACGTAAATTCAGTGTCATTGTATTCTTTTTCTCGGATAGAGCCTGCCCCGGGGTGTTCGCGTCCATTCCAAACAGTTTGGATGCCTGCGACGAGCATCGCACCCACAAATACTAAGCAAAACCTCCCCATTGCTGATTCAAACTCGCAGACCAAGCGCTCATTTCGTGCAAATAACGCAGGCAACGCTTCTGTCGTCATCGCATTCACGGAAAATAGTGACCCCGGAATATAGCGTGTCCGCACGAGAACGCAATCATAGGGTGCATGGACTCTGTGGTAGTCTTTGGGCGATAAATACAGCGTTGAAAAACGCCCGTTCATGTAAGACTGCGCCATGTGCTTGTTGCCCAGCAATTGACCTACTGAGTAATGCATGCCTTTTGCTTGAATTAACTGGTCGTCAACAATTGCCCCAATTTGACTGATGGCGCCGTCTACCGGCGACACAATGCTTTCACTCTCTGCGTCGATGGGTCGCGATTCTGATTTTAGTGCCCGGGTAAAAAAGTCGTTGAAACTGACATAATCATCGGTATTAGGCCGTTCGGCTTCGGATAGGTTAATACCAAAATATGCGACGGCTCGCTTAATTAGTAGCGTCTTTAACCACACGCGTCGCGACTCGGCGATTCTAGCGAGTTTCCTCGAAAGCCAGTGTTGCGGGAGTAAGCGCTGGAGCGCGACAAAAATTTCTGAGCGGTGTTGCATGGGAGGGTCCTTGTGCGGCTTCGGATTGTTCGGTTGGAGTCGCTAGCGATCAGGTCTCTTGCGAATCAACAATTTGATGATAATTCTTTAGGCGCTCGGCCGACAGTTGTTTCTGTGCGACTGCAGCGAGTAACGCACACTGCGGTTCATGACGATGTGAGCAGTCTCTAAATTTACAGTGTCCTAAGTGGGGGTGGAAGTCCACAAACCCCGAAAGCAGTTGTTCAGGTCGCAGATGGCTCAGCGAAAACTCTCGAATGCCCGGCGAATCAATTAATCGGCCACCCGTTGGAAGATGAAACAAGCGCGATGCTGTTGTCGTATGGACGCCTTTTTCTGCGCCTAAAGACATCTCACCGACAGCGGTTTTAGCGGTCGGTTGTAGATGATTGATCAACGACGATTTGCCCACGCCGGACTGACCTACAAAAATTGAGGTATGTTCACATAACTGTTGGTGTAACTGATTAATGCCGATTTTTTTTTCCGCGGAAACGCGCAATACAGTATATCCGATGTGCTCATACGCTTCGATTAGCGCCACCACCTTTGCCATATTTGGATGGTCCTCGAGATCGATTTTATTGGCCAGCAGAATCGCTTGGATCCCTTGAACTTCAGCCGCCGCAAGATAGCGATCAATCAGATTACTGAACGGTTCAGGCGTGCACGCTAACACAATAGCAATTCTGTCTACATTGGCTGCTACAGGTCGTATCTTGCCATAAATGTCAGGCCGCACTAATTCAGATCTACGCGGTTTGCGCGCGGTCACAACACCGTAGGGTTCGGCATGTTGCCAGATTACTTCGTCACCTGCGACCAAAGGCTCCACATGCGCTCTCTTGTGGCATCGATAGGTGTGTCCACGGTAGTCGTCCTCTAGGCCTTCAATGTCTATTTGTCGGCCAAAATTACAAATAACACGGCCAATAGACGGAGGGGCTAAGGACGCAGAGGGGTCGATGTTCTTATCATGCGGAGGCGCGGATGAAATGTTGAGCGCCCGATCCTGATTTGTTTGGATACGAGCGCGTTGATGTTTCGTCAGTTGGCGTTTTGTCATGCCTGGTCTCATGATGCGGGTGACACATCTTTATTTCCCAAGCTCCCAAGGATATAGCATAATCATCAGGGTTAACAACCGGACCTCCATCAATCATTCCGCCCAGTTTTTATGCGTTGCGATTGTCGGTGTTTTTGTATATTGAGGGTAAGTGATGGTGAAAAAAAATCCGTTGAATTTAATCTGGATTGACCTCGAAATGACGGGACTTTCGCCGGAACGCGATAAGATCATCGAAATTGCTACATTGGTTACAGATTCAGATTTGCAGCTTTTGGCAGAGGGTCCGGTGCTGGCGATTTA
This sequence comes from uncultured Cellvibrionales bacterium, assembly GCA_913031145.1. GTDB lineage: Bacteria > Pseudomonadota > Gammaproteobacteria > Pseudomonadales > Porticoccaceae > TMED48. Next base: position 57,497 of record CAJWCO010000009.1, read on the forward strand.
TCAAGAAAATAGCGTGCTGGCAGCGATGGATGACTGGAACACGCGCCAACATGGTCGCTCTGGCTTGACTGATCGCGTGCGCGCCAGTTCAGTGGATGAAGCTGCAGCTATGGCACAAACGTTAACCTTTTTAAATCAGTGGCTGGATTCTAATACATCGCCAATGTGCGGTAATTCGATTTGCCAAGACCGGCGCTTTCTCGTCAATTATATGCCAGAGCTAGCAACATTTTTTCATTATCGAAATTTGGATGTCTCGACACTTAAGGAATTAGCGCGTCGCTGGAAACCTGAATTAGCCGCAGGCTTTGTGAAGAAGAGTTCTCATCTGGCGATGGACGATATTCATGATTCCATTGCTGAGCTACGGTATTACCGAGAATTTTTTATTCGTACTTAGAGACGGGATCCGTAGGTGTCTGTGGAGTTAGCTTTTGCTCCTGTTGGACAATAGCCCACGTCACATGTTCCAAAACGAGCGGCGTTGAAGAATTCGCGCGCTGTTTGAGCGCGGCCAGTATGAGCGGGTTGCCAGACGCATTGCCGAGGCCGATGGCGAGATTGCGTAACCACCGCTGATAGCCTATGCGTCTAATGGCAGAGCCTTCGGTAAAACGTTCGAATTCAGCTTCACTCCACATGAATAAGTCTAACAGCGCTGGCGAGTCGAAATGGTGTCTGGGCGCAAACGCTGTTTCTTGTGATTGCGCGGGGTATCGATTCCAAGGACAGCTAATTTGGCAGTCGTCACAGCCAAAAACACGATTGCCCATGAGGGGTCTAAACTCCAGTGGTATGCTCCCTTTGTGCTCGATTGTTAAATAAGAGATACAACGTCGCGCGTCTAATACGTAGGGTTCGGGAAACGCGTTGGTAGGACACACGCGAAGACATGCTCGGCATTTGCCACATTGATTGGGCTGGTCATTGTGGTCAACGGGAAGCGCCAGCGAGGTGTATATTTCTCCCAAAAAGAACCATGACCCTGCTTGGCTATTGAGGATTAAGGTGTTTTTACCCATCCATCCTAGACCTGCCTGCGCCGCTAGCGGCTTTTCCATGACCGGCGCGCTGTCGACAAAGGCCCGTTGGCTGAGTGTATCGTTGGGCAGTTCTTCGCGAATTCTACTTACAAGTTCACCCAAGCGCCGTCGGATTAGTTTGTGATAGTCACGACCAAGAGCATAACGTGAGATATAGGCTTTGTTGTTGTCTTTAAGTATGGCGATCATTTTATTGTCGTTTAAGTAGTCCATGCGAACACAGATGACGCGAATGGTGTGGTCGACCAACTTATCCACGACATAGCGTTTTTCGCCGTGATGTCCCATCCATCCCATCGAACCCTGGTAACCGTTTTTTAGCCAGGCGTTTAAACTTTTCGAGGCTTCATTGAGATCCGGTTCGATAATAGCAACCTGCTGAAATCCGAGTTCTATTCCCCAAGCTTTGATTTTTTTGGCTAAAAATACGAGATTGTGTCTTTCATCGCTCACTTGATGCATGGTTTACAGATTTATCTCGATTATAATGGACGTGATTTTACTCGGATATTAATGCGATGTCGCTTAACCCATCAGAAGATTTATTGCACACCGTGGACAGTGTGAAACGAATTGAGCAAAGAGCCATGCAACAAATGGGTCTGACCAGCTGCGACTTTATGCGCCAAGCTGCGAGTGCTATTTTAACAGAGTTGTTAGACGAGTTTGGGCGCCCCGAGGGGCTAACGATCTTTTGCGGTTCGGGCAGCAATGCAGGCGACGGCTACATGCTTGCCGAATTCGCCGCCAACGATGCAATTCCCGTGCAGGTCTTTGAATTAGGTGCCGTGGATACCTTATCGCCCAGTGTTGCGCAAGCTCGGCTGGCCGCCCTGAAATCGCCCGCCCAACTGTCTGTCTATTCGCAAAGCATGCAGATTAGCGCGGGTATTGTGATCGATGCGTTAATCGGCACTGGATTGCGGGGTTCGCTCAAAGAGTGGTATCGTCAAGCGATTCGGCAAATTAACGATTGTGATTTCCCAGTAGTAGCGATCGATGTCCCTTCAGGGCTCGATGGCGATACTGGGAATGTGCCAGACGACGCTGTCATAGCGGATCTAACCATCACGTTTATTGCGCCTAAACAGGGTTTGTTCACGGGTCGTGGGCCGGTTTGTTGCGGGGTTGTTGTGTGGCATTCGCTAAATGTTCCACCGGAGGCTTATGGAGCGCAACCGCCTAGCGTATACCGTATGAAATTGCCGGCGTTACTTGAGCAACTGCCTTTAAGGCCGCGCGATGCGCATAAGGCGCAGTTTGGGCATGTGATGGTCATAGGCGGTGATATAGGTTTCGGCGGTGCCGCCATTATGGCCGCGCAAGCAAGCGTTCGGACCGGCGCCGGTCTTGTTTCCATGGCGACGCGCCCGGAACATGTTCCGCCTATGCTGGCTCGACAGCCTGAGGTGATGGCAGTGGGCGTGGTGTCTGGTCAGGAGTTGCAGCCTCTATTAAAACGCTCCAATGTTTTAGTGATAGGTCCAGGTCTTGGACAATCGGCATGGTCTGAGCAGCTGTTACAAAAAGCGTTTGATACGCGGTTGCCGATGGTCGTTGATGCCGATGCTCTCAATATTCTGGCGTCGGGCCGAGTGGTTTCCGATCCCACCAAAGCGCAATGGATTATGACGCCTCATCCTGGTGAGGCAGCACGACTGTTGGACATTTCGGTGCGCGAAGTTGAAGCAAATCGCTTTGCGGCGGTGCGTAAGCTACACGAAAAATATTCCGCCGTGGTGGTATTAAAAGGTGTGGGTAGCCTTGTTACGTGCGACACTTTGGGAGGTGTTAGCGTTTGTCCATATGGTAATCCAGGTATGGCAAGTGGTGGCATGGGCGACATCTTGAGTGGCGTGATAGGTGCGCTTTTAGCGCAGGGTTTGACGTTGCACGGAGCGGCTGAGTTAGGGTGTTGCTTACATTCCTATGCGGCAGATATGGCGTCGCAGCAGTATGGTGAGCACGGCTTAGCGGCAACGGACCTGCTGACATTTATCCGGGGCCAGCTGAATAATCGAGATTTTCTGGATGAGCTCGACGAATGATGTCATCGGACCTATATTGTTACGAATCTCAATCGGTTAGCTTTGAACTTGCGGATGAGTCCGCCATGTATCGACTGGGCAATCGCCTTGCACAGTGTTTTCGTGCAGGTTTGTTGATTACGCTGCGTGGTGAACTTGGCATGGGCAAGACCACGTTAGCTCGGGGCATTTTGCGCGGCTTGGGGCATACTGGTTCGGTGAAAAGTCCAACGTACACAGTACTGGAACCATATGATATGGCTTTTGGTCGGGTCTATCATTTTGATTTCTATCGGTTGGCAGACCCTGAAGAATTAGAATTTTTGGGCTTTAGAGATTATCTGCTCGACGCGCATCTTTGTTTGGTCGAATGGCCAGAACAGGGTAAAGGATATCTCGGATCAGCTGACTTAGATGTTGGCATTACACAATTTAGGCAGGGCCGCCGACTGACCCTTAAAGGGTTGAGTGATGCAGGGGTTGAGGTTTTAGCGCGCTTGACTTTGCCTCCGGGCAACGACTTAAATAACCAGAAATGCATTGAATATCAGGGTTCTTGAACACGTGAAACGAATTATAGTAACAAGGGTCTTCTGGATGTTCATAGCGCTGAATAGTGCGGTGTTTACAGGCACTTTTGCTGTTGCATCAGAAATTGAGGGCGTACGGTTGTATCGCTCGCCTGATCGCACGCGCGTGGTTTTGGATCTAGATTCTACGGTCAAGCATAAAATGTTTACGCTTGATAATCCCAGTCGAGTGGTCGTAGATATCACCAATGTGAAATTAAAAACCGCTTTTGATACGCTTAATTACTCAGGCTCGCCAATTGCTAAGATCCGGACCGGGGTGCGCGGTAAAAGGGGGTTACGTGTCGTATTTGACCTGAAAAATGTCGTTAATCCGAAGACTTTTACGCTTCAAGCCAACGAGCGTTATGGTGATCGTCTGGTGATCGATCTTTATGATCTAAAGCAGCGCGTCAGTAAGTCTGTCGAGGGCATTATAGAGCAAGACAATCGTAAGATCATTGTCGCGATTGATGCCGGTCATGGGGGTGAGGACCCAGGTGCGCTTGGGCCAGGCAAGATTCGTGAGAAGGTTGTGGTCTTACAAATCGCTAAACGACTTGAAAAGCTTTTTGACAAGGATCCTGATTTTATCGGTATGTTGGTTCGCAAGGGCGATTACTATTTGGCGCATCGAAAGCGAACGGCAATTGCACACGCCAATCGCGCAGACTTTTTCATATCCATTCATGCCGACGCGTTCTCAAGTCCGCAAGCTTATGGCGCATCAGTCTATGCGTTATCCAATAAGGGTGCGACGAGCGAGGCGGCGCGCTATTTGGCGAGCGCAGAAAATCGTGCTGATCTTATTGGCGGAGCGGTATCCTTAAGCCTAGACGACAAAGACGACGCCTTAGCAGAAGTGCTCTTGGACTTGTCGATGACAGCAACATTGTCGAGTAGTTTGGCCGCGGGTGAGCACATACTGAGAAACATCGATGGGCTGGCGCGACTGCATAAAAAAAATGTCGAACAAGCCGGATTTCTGGTGCTGAAGTCACCCGATATTCCTTCGATTTTAATTGAGGCAGGTTTTATTTCTAATCCGCGAGAGGCTAAGTTGCTGACGAGTGAGCGCTATCAGCAGCGCATGTCAGAGGCTATTTACCGAGGCCTGGTGAATTACTATTTAGATAATCCGCCGCCTGGCACCGCACTGGCGAACCAACGCTCGCTTCGCACAAAGACCTATGTTGTGGTTAAAGGTGATACGTTGTCACATATCGCCGAACGTCATAACACCACAACAAACCGTTTGGCGAAGTACAATAAACTGAACTCTAAAAGTATTCATGTCGGCCAACGTCTGACAATTCCACCTCAATAGCCTCTAACTAATCGAGTCAACGTATGTCGCTCATTCGCGTTCTCAGTCCCCAATTAACCAATCAAATTGCTGCGGGCGAGGTGATTGAGCGCCCGTTTTCTGTGTTAAAGGAATTAGTTGAAAACAGTTTAGATGCGGGAGCCAAGGCTATCGATGTGGAGTTGGAGCAGGGCGGCGTTAAACTATTAAAGGTTCGCGATAACGGTCATGGCATAGCGGAGGGTGATTTGCCGTTAGCGTTGAGTCGCCATGCGACGAGTAAAATTGCCGATCTGGCAGACCTCGAATGCGTTCAAACACTGGGCTTTAGAGGCGAGGCTTTGGCCAGTATTGCGTCGGTCTCTCGTCTACACCTGACCTCTTGTGATGCAGGAGGTTCTGGTTGGTGTGCAACGTCGGAGGGCCGCGATATGGAGGTAACAATGCGCCCTGCTGCGCATCCAGTTGGCACAACAGTTGAGGTGAGAGAATTATTTTTTAACACGCCTGCGCGGCGCAAATTCTTACGTGCAGAAACCACTGAATATACGCGAATCGAACAATGTCTCAAGCGACTCGCGTTAAGCCGTTTTGACGTGGCGTTCACGCTGCTGCATAACCAGCGTCCTCGTCATAGTTTGCGAGCGGCTACTGATCACGCGGCGCGAGAACGCAGAGTGGCCGATATTTGCGGTACGCCGTTTATGGAACAGGCCATCTATCTCGACAATGATCGTTCCACGTTGCGCCTTTGGGGTTGGACGGGTCTTCCTACTTTTTCGCGGAGTCAGGCCGACCTCCAGTACTTCTTTGTCAACGGACGGAGTATTCGCGACAAAGTCATCACGCATGCTGTTAAGCAGGCCTATCAAGATGTTCTTTATCACGGGCGTCACCCGACTTACGTGTTGTTTCTCGAAATCGCCCCCGACGAGGTCGATGTCAATGTGCATCCGGGCAAGCAGGAGGTGAGGTTTCGAGACAGTCGCGCGATTCATGGTTTTATTTATCGGACATTGCAAAAAATACTTGCCGACGACCGCCCTCAAAACCATTTAACCTCGCTGCATCAGGAGGGATTAGATGTTCCTCGCAACGGGTCTGATCTAATCCAAGCCGCCTCTAACGGGTCCGCGGATGACGAAGGTCTGAAACAGTCGCCGCTCGGACTCTCTAGTGCGTCTGCCCAGCGTCACTCAACGGGCTCTATGCCTGCGCAGGCCTATCGGAGTCTTTACTCAGGATTGGCTACTGGATTGCCCAGTGCGCTTTCAGACCAGGGTCAACATGACGGCGAAGAGATACCACCGCTCGGATTTGCTATTGCCCAGTTTAAGGGGATTTATATCTTGTCTGAGAATGCGCAGGCGTTGATCGTGGTTGATATGCATGCCGCTCATGAGCGCATTACCTACGAGCGCATGAAACGCGCATATGAGCAAAACAGCTTGGTTACACAGCCGTTGCTCGTACCAGAGAGCCTTACTGTGAGTCAGGCCGAGGCAGCTATCGCTGAGCAGCATCAAGATCTTTTTGCCGAACTGGGCTTTGTCGTTGAGCGGGTGAGTGACGACTGTCTTATCGTTCGTGATATCCCTGCTATATTGCGAGGGTCAGCGGCAGATGCATTGATCCGTGATGTCATTGCTGATTTGATTGAACACGAAACCTCAAGCCGAATACGCGCGCATATTAATGAAATATTATCGACGATGGCGTGTCATGGCTCGGTGCGTGCGAATCGAAAGTTAACCCTACCTGAAATGAACGCCTTATTGCGTGATATGGAAAAGACCGAACACAGTGGACAGTGCAATCATGGTCGGCCCACCTGGACTGAGTTTACTCTTGGCGATCTGGATAAACGTTTCCTGCGAGGTCGTTAGGTGACGGCCGCCAAGGACGATCGGCCAGCCATTATCACGCTCATGGGGGCCACTGCGTGCGGTAAAACAGAGGTGGCGTTGGCTTTACACGAGCATTTATCCATTGAGATTGTCAGTGTTGACGCGACACAGGTCTATCGGCAACTCAATATTGGATCAGCAAAGCCCGCAGCAGACGTGTTAAGTGCCATACCTCACTGGCTTATTGATATTGCTGATCCTTCAGATCCGTATTCGGTCGCAAAGTTCATAGGCGACGCGAGGCGAGCGATCCAGACTATTTTGGATCGAGGCAAGACACCACTGCTCGTGGGTGGCAGCATGATGTATTTTCGCGCGCTGCTTGAAGGTCTTTCCGACCTACCTGACGCCGAAGAGGCCATTCGTGCTCGTTTGCAGCGCACTATTGCCGATCAGGGTGTAGACCACTTGTATCAGCAACTGCAGCGGGTGGACCCGCGTACTGCAGCGCGTTTGCACCCGCGGCAGAGTCAGCGTATTCAGCGTGCTCTTGAGGTGTTTGAACTAACCGGCCGTCCACTTTCAGAGCTCCAGGAACGTGTTTCTCGACCAGGATTACAGCAACACTATCAGATCTGTCAATTGGCTCTATGGCCCAATGATCGGGCGCTCTTACATCGCCGTATCGAAGAACGTTTTGGCGCTATGTTACGCAATGGTTTATGCAATGAGGTAGAGGCGTTATATCGGCGCGGCGATCTGCATGCCAACTTACCCGCATTACGGGCTGTCGGTTATCGTCAAATCTGGCGTTTTCTCGACGGCCATGGCGACTTAAAAGAGGCCAGGGAGCGCAGTATTATCGCGACACGTCAGCTAGCAAAGCGACAACTCACATGGTTGCGACGCTGGCCCGGCGTGCAGTACATATGCATTGACGAGTGCGGGCAACTGATCGACGTTAAAAAAATTACACAGTTATGCTTGAAAAGTCTGCTCAAACACCCCATGTTAAGCCATGTGGACGTATAACAAAGGGGGGTGACTCGCAATCCAACCTGTTTGTGAGTCCTATTTCTGCTTTTTATTGAGAGCTGAGTCATTTATCTTCAAGGAGATCAAGCCATGTCTAAGGGGCATAATTTACAAGACCCTTTTCTTAATGTTTTACGTAAGGAAAGAATTCCCGTTTCTATTTTTTTGGTTAATGGCATCAAGCTCCAAGGCCAAGTAGAGTCGTTTGACCAGTTCGTGGTGCTGTTAAAAAATACCGTCAGTCAGATGGTGTATAAGCACGCTATATCTACGGTCGTGCCATCGCGTGCGGTGAAATTACCTGTCGCGGGACCTGCGTCTGGGGGCGTTGCCCAAGAAACGCGATATGATATTGGTAACCAAGGGAATTACGACGATTATTAAACGCGCGTGACACTTTTCTTTGAACGACCCACGTCAGGCGAGCGTACCGTGTTAGTGCACCTGCGATTAGATAACGAATTAGAGCCTGAAGATCAAACAGAGTTTGAGGACTTGGTGACGGCTGCCGGTGGAGTCCCTAGCGCCCTCATTACTGGGTCTCGGAAAGCGCCTGATTCACGTTTTTTTGCGGGCAGCGGCAAGGTCGATGAGATCGCGGTTGCCATCAAAGAAACATCTGCCGATCTGGTGGTGTTCAATCATAATTTGTCTCCTAGCCAAGAGCGTAATTTAGAAGCGCAACTGTGCTGCCGAGTGGTAGACCGAACTGGACTAATTCTTGATATTTTTGCACAACGGGCGCGCACTTATGAGGGGAAGTTGCAGGTTGAATTGGCGCAGCTTGATCACCTCTCTTCGCGTCTGGTACGCGGATGGACCCATTTAGAGCGTCAGAAGGGTGGCATTGGCATGCGAGGACCCGGGGAGACTCAGTTGGAGTCAGACCGACGGATGGTACGAGCGCGCATCGACTCGTTGAAAAAGCGCTTGTCGAAGGTTCGTCAGCAACGGCATCAGGGGCGTCAGGCCCGGGCACGAGCCGAAATTCCCACTGTCTCACTCGTCGGCTACACAAACGCGGGTAAATCGACGTTGTTTAACCAACTTGCCAAGGCGGATGTTTTTGTCGCAGATCAGCTGTTTGCGACATTAGATCCGACTCTGCGTCGCGTAAATATGGGCGAGCAAGGGAATGTTATCTTCGCCGACACTGTAGGTTTTATTAGCCACCTGCCGCATCGATTAGTGGAAGCTTTTCGGGCCACTCTGGAAGAAACGTCCGAGGCCACACTGCTGTTGCATGTTGTTGACGCCGCGGCACAAGACGTCGATACGAATATTGACCGCGTTAACACAGTCCTGGCAGAAATCGGGGTAGATGAGACACCGACGCTCATGATTTATAATAAAATCGATCGGCTTGAGATGGCGACTGCGCGCATTGATCGCGATGCACTGGGCCGCCCGATCGCTGCATGGGTTTCGGCGGCTACGGGTGAAGGTGTCGAGGATTTGCTCAAAGCGATTCTCGAGCGTCTTCCTACTCAAGTGGTGAGCGGGAGCATATCATTGCATCCAAGTCTCGCTTCACTGCGAGCTGCGTTCTATAATCACGGAACGGTGAAGACGGAGCATACAGACGAGCAAGGTTGTTCGGTGTTGAACTTCAGCATCGGACAACTCGAGTATGAGCGTATTATTAAAAGGTTTGGGCCGGTTGCAGACATGCTGTTGCCTGCAGGTGGAGTGAACGCTGAATCACATTAATTGATGCGGGTTTATCCCGTTTTTACACAACTATTAATAGACTGGAGAGAGCTATGGCCTGGAATGAACAGGGCGGAGGAAAAGATCCATGGGGGGGCAATCGCGGCGGTGATTCGCCACCGGATATCGATGAAGCCCTGCGCAAGCTGAAAGAAAAGTTTGTAGGGTTCGGCTTTGGGGGAGGGTCAAGTGGCAGCGATGGCGAAGGCGGTGGAACAGGCGCTGGCGGGAAGTCACTGGTAGGAGCAGCTGTTCTGGCTATTTTGGTTTTGTGGGCAATGGCTGGTGCCTATCAGATCGATGAAAAAGAGCAGGCGGTCATACTTCGGTTGGGTAAGTACAATACGACGGTGGGACCGGGTTTACATTGGAATCCGCCGTTAATCGACAGGGTCATCAAAGCGCGGGTCACTGAAGAGCGTCAGTACTCGGCAAGAGGCCTGATGTTGACTCAAGATGAGAACATTGTAGAGTTGTCTTTGACGGTGCAATACAACATTGCAGATGCCAAGGCCTTCATTCTCAACATTAAAGATCCTGAACAGACACTGCAACAGGCAACAGACAGTGCGTTGCGGCATGTGGTCGGTAGTTCGGGTCTTGATGATGTTATCTCGACTGGACGCGAACAAATCGCCATTGCGACGGCGCAAAAGCTGCAAGATTATTTGAATGTATACGACAGTGGTATTAACGTTGTAAAAATCAACATTGAGCAAGCAAGCCCACCCACCGAGGTGCAAGCCGCGTATGACGATGTCATCGAGGCAAGAGAAGATCTAGAAAGATACATCAATGATGCGCAAGCTTATTCTAACGGGATTATCCCGCAGGCCCGCGGTGAAGCGCAGCGGCTTCGAGAAGAAGCAGAGGGTTATAAGTCGCAGGTCGTCTCTAAAGCAGACGGCGAAGCTGGGCGGTTTTTGGCCTTGTATGCGGAATATAAAAAGGCCCCTGAAGTCACTCGTGAGCGACTTTATATTGACGCCATGGAGCGGGTGTTAACCAGTAGTAGTAAGGTATTGTTAGACACTAAGGGCAGTAATAACATGCTCTACTTACCGCTTGATAAGCTCATGCAGGGGCGTGACGTAACGCGCCAAGGGAATGACCTTAATGACGTTAATCTAGATCGCGTTGTCGATCAAGTGTTTGAACGATTGCAACGCAACGGTGGTCGACAGGTGGAGGGGCGCAGATGAATTCCTTAATGAAAGTAGCGGTGGTGATTGTTGTCGTTCTGGTGGCGTTGGCCAACAGTGTCTTTGTAATAAGCGAGTTCGAGCGAGGAGTCAAACTGCGGTTTGGTAAATTGGTAGATGCGGATCTGCTTCCGGGTATACATGTCAAACTGCCGCTGGCGGAAGATGTCCGTATATTCGACGGTAGGATCTTAACGGTTGATGCGCAACCTGCCAGTTTTTTTACGATCGAAAAAAAGCGATTGATTGTGGACTCGTATGCCAAGTGGCGAATACAAGACGTCGATACCTACTATAAGGCTACCGGCGGGGTAGAGTCAGTGGCTCAAAATCGGCTCGCCAATCGCGTGAACAATGGTTTACGGAATCAGTTCGGTACGCGTACGCTCAAAGAAGTTGTCTCTGGCGAGCGCGAATTGCTGATGCAAAACATCACCGAAGGTCTCAACGAAACAGTATTGGGAAGTCTGGGTATCGAGGTTGTTGATGTTCGGGTAAAACGCATTGATCTGCCGCCTGAAGTTAGCGGTCAGGTGTACCGCAGAATGACCGCAGAGCGGACTGAAGAGGCCACCGAGTTGCGATCGACAGGTAAAGAGCGCGCAGAAAAAATTCGCGCGGCTGCCGATCGCGAGCGCACCATTGAGCTTGCGAATGCCTATCGGGATGCAGAGCAACTTCGGGGAGATGGCGACGCAGAAGCCGCGTCCATTTACGCGCAAGCTTTTAGTCAAGATAAAGAGTTTTACGCTTTTATGCGCAGTCTCAATGCTTACAAGTCGGCGTTTGCGAGCAAGGGTGATATCATGCTTCTTGACCCGAGTAGTGAATTTTTTCGTTATTTAAAGAAACAAGGCGACTAAATTTTTGGGATGAAGCACATGGACGTGTGAATGGGCAGTTTTATAGCGCTTGCGATTAGCAGGTGCGCTAGATATTAAGGGCCGGGGTGACCCGGCTTTTTTTTGCCGACTTGATGGGATCGTTAGCATGCTTCAACACGTGCTCACAGCGGTGGCTTTAATGTTAGTGCTAGAGGGGATCATGCCGTTTATAGCGCCCCGTCGGTGGCACCGCTTGGTGCAAGTGCTAGCTGATGCGAAGACCGCGCATATTCGTATGACTGGGTTGTTCAGTATGCTTTGTGGTGTGGGCATACTGATGTGGTTGCGTTGACACGTTGACATAGGGCGAGGGAGTAATAACAAACATGGTAGAAGCGGACCGTTGGATACTGCCCGATGGCGTAGAGGATATTTTTCCTGAGCGCGCTCGGAGTGTTGAACGGATGCGGCGGCGACTACTAGATCTTTATGAATGTTGGGGTTACGACCTTGTTATCCCGCCCATGTTGGAATACACAGAGTCTTTACTCACGGCGGCAGGTGAGGACTTGGATTTAATGACCTTTCGCGTGACGGATCAGTTAAGTGGACGGATGATGGGCATACGGGCAGACATCACGCCCCAGACAGCCAGAATGGACGCCCACAGCTTAGCAGTTGATGGCCCGAGCCGTCTGTGTTACGCAGGCACTGTTTTGCATACGCGCGCGCGTGATCCACTGTCATCTAGAACTCCGATTTCTATCGGTGTTGAGTTGTTCGGGGAACGCTGCTTACAAGCAGATTTGGAAGTGATTAGTCTGTTTCTTGAGAGTCTAAAAGTGGCCGAGGTGGGCCCAGTCTGCTTGGATTTGGGCCATGTTGATATTTGTCGCGGTCTATTGCGTGAGGCGCACCTTGACGCTGAGCGAGAACGGCAATTCTACGCGCTGTTGCAACATAAAGGGGTTCGTGATATCCAGCAGTGGATCAGCACGCATATCAAAGATACGCGACTGGCCCAATGGTTGATGCTCTTGCCCACATTAACGGGCGGAACAGACGTCTTAGACCGCGCGCAAGATCAATTACGCGGTGCGCCCTGCGAGGTGCTCGCGGCCTTAAAACTGTTGCGAGAAGTAGCGACTGCGGTCAGTCAAAACGATGTCGATGTGTATTTCGATTTGAGTGAAATGCCCGGTTATCACTACCATACGGGATTAGTATTCGGAGCGTATGCGCGCGGTTATGGGAAGACTTTGGGAAATGGAGGTCGATATGATCACATTGGCGAAGCTTTTGGACGTTCTAGGCCTGCTACGGGGTTTGCCTTTGATCTTTATGCACTAGTCAGTCAAGGAACGATCGACTCAGGCGGGGTGAAGGGTATCTGTTTCATCGACAGTGGCGACCGAGAGATCTTTACAGAGGCTGAACGGCTGCGTGCTGCCGGGGAGAGAGTGGTGCAATTGTTTGCTGAACGTCAGGTTGATTATTACCAGATCAACTGTGATAGAAAACTGCTGCGAGAGAATGGTCGTGTGGTCATTAAACAACTATGTGAGATTTGACCTGTCGTTAAGGTCTCAAGATCTGTAAGGAATCTTATGGGCAAGAGTGTTGTAATAGTCGGCTCTCAATGGGGTGATGAGGGCAAGGGTAAAATCGTTGATTTGTTAACTGACAAAGCGTCTGTTGTGGTGCGTTTTCAGGGTGGACACAATGCCGGTCATACCTTGGTGATTGGTGGCGAAAAGACCGCCCTTCATCTTATACCATCGGGTATCTTGAGGCGGGGTGTTCGCTGCGTTATTGGTAATGGTGTCGTGCTCGCCCCTGACGCGCTGTTGCGCGAAATGACTATGCTGGAAAAACGTAGGGTGACTGTCCGCGATCGCCTGCACATTTCCTCAAAGTGTCCGCTTATACTTGCGCATCATGTTGCTTTGGATGTGGCCCGAGAGGCGGCGCGTGGGACTGCTAAGATAGGCACCACCGGCCGCGGCATTGGGCCTGCGTATGAAGACAAAGTGTCGCGTCGCGGGTTAAGTTTTGGGGATTTGGCGAATATGGACCGATTTGCGGATAAACTCCGCGAGGTCGTCGATTACCATAACTTCGCCTTGACTGAATATTACCGAGCATCGGCTGTCGATTATGACGCGATTCTTGCTTCTGCCACTGAATGGGCAGAGCAGTTATTGCCGATGAAATGTAGCGTTAGCGAGTTTTTGCATGATCGTCGGGTGGCTGGCGAGAATATTCTATTTGAAGGCGCTCAAGGAAGTTTGCTGGACATTGATCACGGAACATACCCTTACGTGACGTCCTCAAATACGACCGCGGGGGCAGCGGCTTCAGGTACGGGTTTCGGCCCCATGTATTTTGATTATATCCTTGGTATCACTAAAGCATATACCACTCGCGTCGGCTCAGGCCCTTTTCCGACCGAACTAACATGCGATGTTGGCAAACATCTAGGCGAGCGTGGACATGAATTTGGCACGACGACAGGACGCGAACGGCGCTGCGGTTGGTTTGACGCGGTTGCCGTTCGTCAAGCGGTTCGGATCAATAGCTTGACAGGTATCTGCCTAACCAAGCTGGATGTGCTTGATGGCTTAGAGACCATCAGTATTTGCACTGGGTACCGATCCATAGACGGTAGTGTCGCAGATATGCCGCACCATGCAGATGGTTATGCGGATATCGTGCCGGTCTATGAAACGATGCCTGGGTGGGTTGAGAGCACCTATGGGGCGTCTGTTCTGTCGGACTTACCGCCAAACGCACAAGCCTACATTCAGCGGATACAAGATCTAGTGGAAGCGCCAATCGATATTATATCGACTGGGCCAGATCGCGTTGAAACGGTTGTTTTAAGGCACGCTTTTGAGTTATAAAATCTTTTTGCCGAGGCGTCTTGGTGGTGTTGAAAATTGAGGAAGGTTGTTAGCGATGGTGAGCTCAGTTGATTTGCGCGATTATATGTTACCTAATCCAATTACCGTGGCGGCTGATGACGAATTGTATACGGCTATCGATGTCATTGTTAACGGGCGTATATCGGGCGTCTGCGTGGTGGACTCAGAGCATAATTTGGTGGGCGTTTTGTCTGAAATGGACTGTCTTCGGGCTACCCTAGGGGGGATTTACAACGCCTCTGCTTGCACCGGAAAAGTTTCTGAATATATGACGTCGCGGGTCATCAGTTGTGATATTCGCGCGGACCTGGTGAGTGTTGCCGCAGACATGTTAAAAGAAGGGCATCGTCGCAGGCCTGTGGTAGACGGAAATCGGTTGGTGGGTCAGATTACTTGCCGACAACTATTGCGAGTGATAACTGACTTTAAATAACGAGCGAGCCATTTGGGGAAAACAGCTCTCAGCGGCTAGGTAGGACTTCAACTAGACTATTGAAGTCGGTAACCGTGATCTTAATAACCCACGTCGACGCGAGACAATAACCATTATTTGGGGGCGCATATGCTAGACGCAGTTGTGAACGAATCTCTGCTGGACATGATTGGTAACACACCTATGTTAAAAATAAATGCCTTTGACACAGGCCCCTGCGAACTCTTCGTGAAATTGGAGTTGCAGAATCCGGGAGGTTCTATTAAGGACCGAATTGCGCTATCAATTATTGAAGAAGCGGAGAAATCCGGTGAACTGCGCCCAGGCGGAACAATTATTGAAGCAACTGCAGGCAATACGGGCATCGGGTTGGCACTTGTAGCGGCCATAAAAGGGTATCGGATTATTCTGGTGATACCCGACAAAATGAGCCGCGAGAAAATTCTTCATTTAGAGGGCCTAGGTGCTGAAGTGGTTTTAACTCGGTCGGATGTGCCTGAAGGGCATCCCGAATACTATCAAGACCTCGCGCGCAAGATAACTGCAGAAACGCCCGGTAGCTTTTTAGCGGATCAGTTTTCTAATCCTGCAAACCCGATGGCACACCGAACCACGACAGCTCCTGAAATCTGGCAGCAAATGGGGGGGTGCGTTGATGCAGTGGTATCAGGCGTTGGCTCTGGTGGCACGATCACGGGACTTGCGGAGTTTTTAAAAAGTAAAAATCCTAATATAAAGATGGTCGTGGCGGACCCAGAAGGGTCTATTGTGGCTGATGCCGTTACCAAGGGTAGCTTTTCTTACGAAGGGGGTTCTTGGCTAGTGGAAGGTGTTGGCGAAGACTTTATACCCGATAATTTAAATTTAGATCTCGTTGATGACGCGGCCGTTGTCTCAGATAAAGAGGCGTTTCAAACCTTACAGGTGTTGCTAAGAGAAGAAGGAATCCTCGGTGGATCCTCTACGGGAACGCTCGTAGCGGGCGCCGTCAAGTGGTGCCAAAAGCAAGAGATGCCGTTGCGCGTGGTGACTTTTATCTGTGATACAGGCAACAAATATTTGTCGAAAGCGTTCAATAAAAGTTGGCTCCACGATAACCATTTATTGGAAAGTCCGCGGGCGGGCGACTTGACTGATTTGATCAACCGTCGTGCTGACAGCGGTGATATGATCAGTGTCAACGCCACTGACAGTTTGATGATTGCCTATAACCGCATGAGGGCCGCAGACATCTCACAGATACCCGTTCTTCGGGACCGAGAATTGGTGGGCGTGTTAGATGAAGAAGATTTATTGTTTACGGTGAGTCGAGACCCCTCTGCGTTCGCACGAGAGGTAACGAAATATATGGTTACCGATCTGGATTTGCTGGAAAAAGATGCATCGGAAGAAGCGCTCCTAGAGACGTTGACTCAAGGAAAGGTGGCGATTATTTTTGACGAGGGGATCTTTCTCGGATTTATCACTAAAGTTGATCTTATTAACCAGTACCGACATCGCTTATTAGACAAATCATTATGACTATCGATAAAAAAGTTTCTCAAGACGGTTTTGAAACCCGTGCGATTCATGCGGGGCAGCGCCCTGATCCGACGACGGGCGCTATTATGACACCCATCTATGCGACGTCCACCTACGTGCAAGAAAGTCCGGGTGATCACAAAGGCTTCGAGTATTCTAGAAGTCACAACCCCACGCGACAAGCGCTTGAGGCATGCATTGCAGATTTGGAGGGTGGTGCTGCAGGGTTTGCCTTTGCGTCTGGAATGTCGGCTACGGCTACAGTACTGGAAATACTCGATTGTGGTGATCACGTGATTGCGATGGATGATCTCTACGGTGGCACTTATAGATTGTTTGAAAATGTTCGAAAACGCTCGGCCGGGCTGGAGTTTACGTTTGCAGATCTGAGCGATTTGAGGTCTTTGGAGGCCTCTCTACAAGACAACACACGGATGATCTGGGTTGAAACGCCGACTAACCCGCTACTTAAGCTGGTAGACCTTGAAGCTGTGGCAGAGTTTGCAAAACAGCACAACCTGATAGCGGTGTGTGACAGCACGTTTTGCTCCCCCGCCTTACAAAAACCCTTACAGCTCGGTTTTGATTTGGTCGTGCACTCGGCGACTAAGTATCTGAATGGTCATTCTGATGTGGTGGGGGGCGTCGTGGTCTGCTCGCAAGACAGAATGGATTTGGTTGAAAAAATGACTTACCTGTCGAATGCTGTGGGCGCCATTATGAGCCCTTTCGACAGTTTCTTGGTCCTGCGAAGTCTTAAGACCTTGTCCGTGCGTATGCAAAAGCACTGCGAAAATGCGCATCGCATCGCCGAATTTTTGGAGGCGCACAGTGGTGTTGAGCGCGTGTATTATCCGGGTCTTGTAAGTCACCCTCAACATGCGTTGGCCAATAGACAAATGTCGGCCTTTGGTGGGATGATTAGTGTGGTCATTAAGGGCGGATTGAAAAATGCGACAGCGTTTTTAGAGAAAACGCGAATTTTTGCGCTTGCTGAGAGTTTGGGCGGTGTTGAGAGCCTCATTGAGCACCCAGCCATTATGACTCATGCATCTGTGCCAGAGGCGACGAGGAACGAGCTGGGTATCGTTGATGGTTTAGTCAGGTTGTCTGTTGGGATCGAAACACTTGACGACCTTGTCGACGATCTAACCCAAGCCTTAAAACCTGATTAGGGTTGGGTTAAAACCCTCTTTTAACGAGCCTAGGGCGCGAACGCCTTACCGCACGTCGACCAAGCTAGCGAGCTCAATAGGGCCTTATATCCTATTAAGGTAGTGGCGGACTGCCTTTTATATAATCTACGATAAGGCGCTCTTTGTTTAATTTAAACAGATGTTGCACTCGCGCCGGCATATCTTCCAATAAACACTCTGTGATGCGCTGGTAGTGTTGAATAAATCGTTCAAGGTCTGTGGGTCGCATGATGCCGTCTGGCAAGGGCTGTGCGTTTTCCTTAAAACGTGCAATAAGTTTTTGTTCTTGCTCGAGACGCCAAGTGTAAACTTGGTGAAACGATGGCGCTTGTAACATCACCCAACGGTCAACTCGGCTAAATAAATCTTGATAATCGGTTGCCAACGTTCGGTTAACGTAGTGGCGCCAAGCCCCATCTGAATCATGATCACGTTCCAACGCGTTAAGAGGTGCGACGAGAGCTGAATCCGATTGCGGTTGCGCGCCTAGGCACCACCCTTCCAGCACAAGCAGCTTTGCTGGAGCGGACACCGTTTCAAGTTCGCTATCTATATGGCGGTCATCCGTGGCTTTATTAAAGCGCGGAACTTTTACGCTCGTGCTTTGAGCACTTAAATTGTCAATGGTATCAAGTGCCAGATTTATATCGTGAGTCCCCGGGACCCCGCGTGTGCCTAACAGCGGGTGGACGTTGTTGCTGAGGACGTTACGTTGCGACTTTGTTAAATAAAAGTCGTCTAGAGACAGAGCGACCGCTTGGATTTTTTGTTGAGCCATTGCAGCACAGCATAAATAGTCGGCTAACGTTGATTTGCCCGAGCCCTGTGAACCGTTGATGCCGACGATCAGGGTGCTATTGTTGCGATTAAACCACTGTTCAATATCTGCCAGCAGCGTATCAAACCAATACCGTGCTTGTTCGATGTAATGGATGCCGATTTTATTGCGCACCAAAAAGTGGCGTTCCCACGGGGTAAGGTCATCATCCCGAAGCCCACTAGCCAAGTTTATACTCATTGAGATCCTTAAATAACCAGCGAACTATGATAATCGCTTTCGCCAACAAATCGAGAGTGACACCTTTGGGCCAATGAAATTGTTCCATTAAGTCTTTAAGTATTGGCAAAGAGACGATGGGGGAAATATGCAGACCAAATTCCGCTTTTTTCACCGCCAAAATAAAGACGATGAGAAGTAATGTCAATACGGTAGGATAACAAAAAAGAGTATACGTCCCAGTGTGTCCTCTGAAAGGCTCTCATTTTTGGCACGTTGCTTAAAAAACTTAAGTATAAGTATCCTAGCTTCGTTTCATAGCTACGAGTTACTGTATAATCTTTTAACGAATGTAGAGCATGTATAATAATAATAATAGCAAGTCGCTTGGTTTTTGATTCGGCGGCGCCCTATCAGTAAGGGGATCATTATGGCAGTTTTGAAAGCGAAGTTTGGTAGGCGGCTAATGCAAGTGAGACGCGCCCAAGGACTCACACAAGAGCAGTTGGCAGCCAAGACGGAGTTGACCATAGAAACCATCAGTAACATTGAGCGAGGGGTGCATGCTCCACGATTCAATACATTAGAAAAAATTGCCGATAGCCTTGAACTTCATGTGAAGGAATTGTTTCGATTTTGATTCGGTGCGCCCCGCAACCACCCACACAATAGTATGTCTGGAGTTGGGCTTTAAATTGTGAATGAGTAGCGTATGATAAGGCGCGACGTTGAGTTGGTTGGACTTTAGCGTGTGCGTATTAATTATTTAGAGTTAGTCACTTTCATCTAAATTTGCGTGTCATCCTCAGGCTCAATGCTCTAATGTAATGCGGGTGTTTAGGAACGCAGTTTAAAATAGACGAATAAGGAGATTGGTCTTGTTGGAAATGCAAACGTTACAGCAGCAATTAAAGGAAAAAATTGCCTGTTATCAAGAAGTGACGCAAGAGCTAGACAAAACCCAACAGCTTTTGACCAGCCAGATTCAGAATAATGAAGCGTTAAACCGGCAGGTGCAAACGCAAGATAGTCAACTTAAATCTTGCAGGAGTCGCTTGCAAGAGCTCAACGCCCGTTTGGACAGTTCCGAAAAAATCTTAGCGCTGGGCAAGCTTTCGGCGGGTCTAAGTGGCACCATGGATAGCTCGGTGGCCTTTGTGCGCGGAAATATTGAAGGCGTCCAAAGGTACATTTCAGCGTTGCGCGAGGTGTTTTGTTAAGCAGTCTGCATTTATTGACAAAAATAGGAGTAAGGGCCGTCTTTTGCGCTCCTATGTGGGTGAGTTGGAAGCCATCACGCGTGATGTTGATATGCCCGGTTTGCTCAGAGACATTGACCTTCGAATCGACTAGTCTTTAAATGCGATGGGACTTGTGACAAAGACCATCAATGATTTAAATTATTTTTCTCCGGTACGCAGTGGCTACTTCGTCGAAGACGATGTGCAGCGGGCATTGGCAAAAGCGATTACTATGACGCAAAGGGAAATGCCTGACGGTTTGGAGATTCGGCGTGAATACAGTGAAGTGCCCCGCACCATCTGCGATGTGGAGCAATTGCAGCATGCGTTTTACCATCTTATTCAAAATGCTTTCGATGCGATGCCACATCAAGGTATGTTAACGCTGAGATTGGGTGCGCAGAGTAAGATGGTTTGGATTGACGTAGCCGATACGGGCGTCGGCATTGCCGAGCACAATCGCGATAAAATCTTCAATTTATTTTTCTCATCTAAATCGGTGCGAGGGGCGGGCGTTGGATTGTACCTTGTACGACGCGTTGTCGATGAACATGCTGGCAGTGTCGTCGTTCAACCGCAAGTTAATAGTGGAGCAACATTTCGCATTATCCTTCCGGTAAAAGGCCCGTCAAATTAACTGCGACACTTGAGATTTTATGGGGCTGCAACGGTCGTTTATACGAATACAGACATCAACGGCTACCTAAACTGCACCTGATGTATGACTATGTATTCAGGAGAGCGGAACTAAGGTCTTCAGCAGTTGCTTTATATAATTAAAATGGTGGGCCCAGTAGGACTTGAACCTACGACCAATCGATTATGAGTCGACT
>CAJWCO010000010.1 GCA_913031145.1 uncultured Cellvibrionales bacterium
ACTGTCTCTGACGTCAGATGATGATTTATTGCCAATAATGCGTTCTTCAATTTGTCTTTGGATAATAGAAGTATGAGCACTCTGAGTGACCAGCGTGAGGCTAAACAGGCGTTTAAAAAGCTTTTTGGTAGCCCAGTGTCAGCTGATATTTCGTCGCCAGCTGTAGGTTATTTTTTTCCTGCTTAATAGGCAGTAACAGTTCAAGCCCGACACGGTCGACATTTTGCGAAAATACGCGAGTTAACCAATTGATGCCTAACCCAATGTGCCACTCAACACCTCCGTAGTTCTCAGGATTTGCAGTTTGTACTGGCCCTTTAATGGCAGGATTACGGCCCCAAATCTTGTTCTGATGCGTCCATTTTAATCGAGCTGAAATCGCCCCACTTTGACTGAACGCGCACTGCAACCATGAATTGACCTCAGTGTGGTCACCAAAACTCCATTCGCCCTGCGACACCGCGATTTTTGTCCGTACTTGATTGCCCCACTTTATGTTATCGATCAAGTCTCTCACATGGGTCATACCTAACACCAGTCGAGACGCGCTATCGCCTGCTTGCATACCGTAAGGCAAGATCATGTTCATATCTTCGCCCATTGGCGTTAACACCACTCCTTTCGCATCATTGCTTCCGATCGAATGTTGCAGAGCGATTTCTCCGTGTAATCGTGACCCTTGCGACTCTTTTAAAGTGATTAATGCGCCCAACGAAATATCAGAGACGTCGCTCGATGAGGTGCTAAACCGTCCCACTAAGTCTCTGTTCATCATCGGTTGATAGGTCGTGAGCTGCATTTCTTTCGCAACGAACATACCCATTATCATAAGCGTAACGCGGTCAGTGGGCGCATACATCCCACCGATCATCGTCATTTTCATCGTCATGTCTGTAGGGATCACTGAAAGATTGACTGGCGAATCTTTCAGTGGATTTGGCATGGATAGCACGTCACTTAAAGAAATAGTTTCACCTTTAAATAGAGCCTCACCCATCGCCATATGGCCGTGCCTGACCGAAATCATTGACTCGCCTTTTTTGTGGTAATGATCTCCTGATACACCCATAGGTGCGTGGTCAATCGCTCGTGCATCCGATTTCAAATCCGCATGAACATTGCAGACAAAACACATCAGCAATAACCGCAATAGTTTCATAAATTACCCCCAAAAGCCGCGACGATTATAGTGGCCCGTAGATCAATTTCTATACCCGCAGGGGGTAAAACTGCTCAGTTTTCTGGTAAACTTAGTCAATGAAAAATCCGTGTCATAAAAAAAGAGTCGCCGCGTTGAGACGTATTGAAGGTCAAATTAATGGCGTTATCAGAATGATCGAGTCCGGTCAGTACTGCATCGACATACTAAATCAAACAAAAGCCGTGAAAAACGCGCTGGTTACGGTTGAAACAAAAATACTCGAAGCGCATCTCTCGAATTGTGTTCATGATTCTTTTGTAGACCCAAATACCGCCGACAAGAAAATCGAAGAGTTGATCAAAGTACTTAAAAAGAACTGACCTGCGCGGGCAGAGTCTCCTCTGGGGATGCTGCAATGGGGTGGGCGCGTATTGGGAAGACTCAGGCTGAAGCACTAGTCGATGTGGTGTCAATTATTTTGGCAAAACCCAAGCGGCTATCTTTATTTTTTGCGGTGCTCTCAAAGATCGGCACTTTGCTACTGACGCGGGTTGTCGGTTCCTCTTCCCTTTGAGCGGTAGCGCTCATACGCCAGAACGTTGCGATTAAGCGGCACCTTAACGCTGGCGTCGATGAATTCCATCGCTATGACCCAATCAATTATCTAAGAGATCGCTCGACGGCCCGAGTTACATCGTCGACTTTTCTGTCGCGTAATCTGTAAGTATCGACCGTCCCAGCTTCGCTTTTAAAGCTGTTTGAATCGCGCTCGACGGCCGATGGATTAAAGTTCGCTCAACATGCGTGTATTGGTTACACTCTTTATCGGCCAGTTGTTTTTTTAATGACCACGAAATGCAACTTCGATTTTATGTTTAATGTGCCAAGCATGACATGATCACTGAAGCAGACCGGTTGCAGGTCGAATTGACGAGATAAGGGTGTTCAAACGTATGCTAAAGACCCTAAAGACGTTTGTTCTGTGCGTGCTGCTGCTGAGTATGTTTTTTACTCTGCAAACGTCACTCTCAAATTTGTTATGGCTGGATAGCATCCAGATGCCGGTCGACCTTGCAACAATCTTCTCAGTTATTGCGGCTGACTTTTTGGGGATGAATTCGGGTATTGTGCCTCTGTACCTTTTACTCAGCGTTGCGCTTGCACCGGCATTCATAATTGCGCGGCTGGTTTTGACACGGGTGAAAAGTGACCCCAACATCCTCTATATTTTCGCGGGCATGGTGGCCATAACGTTGATGCTATTTTTAATGCCATTGGCATTTTTTAACCTCGAGTTTATTGCGGGTGCTCGTTCTTTGGGAGGCAAGCTGAGCTTGATTTTGGGCGGCGGCCTGGTAAGTTTATTGTTTAGTTATCGAATGAGAGCCTAAACAAATGCACTATATGGCCCGTTATTTTGCTTGTTTTATATTGTCAGTTGCCGGTTTCGTAGGGGCTTACCCCGAGAAGACAGATCCTGGCGTTAAACCTTATGTGTTTGAAACACTCGCCGAAGGGCTTGACCATCCATGGGGTATTGCGGTTATTTCGGCGCGAGAAATATGGGTTACCGAACGGGCGGGCGGTATTCGACGAATTTACGATGGGCAACTAGACTCTCAACCTCTCACGGGGTTAGAGACGATTTTTGCAGGCCAAGGTGGCCTTTTGGATCTTGTCCTACACCCTGATTTTGCCACTAATTCACGTGTGTACTTATCGTACGTAGTGAGTGATCCAGATCAGCTCAAGTTAAACACGCTGGTAGTCGCAAGAGCGCGTTTAGACAAAGCCACCTTTGTCGATTTAGACGTTATCTTTACGGCCTTACCGTCACGAAAGACGTCGGCACATTACGGCGGGCGCATGTTATTTCTGCCTGACGGGACCCTAATGATAACGTCTGGGGATGCATTTAATCAGCGGGAAAAGGCGCAAACACTGGATAACCATTTTGGTAAAATTCTGCGCTTAAACGATGACGGCACCATACCCGCCGACAATCCATTTGTGACCACCCACGGCGCGCTTTCTGAAATCTACAGCTACGGGCACAGGAATATGCAAGGATTGGTGCTTACGAATGCCGGAACGACGATTTATCAGCACGAACATGGTCCCAAGGGCGGTGATGAGCTCAATATTTTATCGCCAGCGAAAAATTACGGTTGGCCGGCGATTACTTATGGGGTCGATTACAGTGGTGCGGTCATTTCTCCGTTTACTGAAAAAGACGGTATGGAACAACCGATTAAATACTGGGTTCCGTCGATTGCACCATCTGGCATGGTCTTTTATAGCGGCGATGAGTTTCCGCAATGGGATGGCAACTTACTGATATCAGCGCTCGTGCCTGGAGATCTAAGACGATTAATTGTCAGTGGCAAGTCGGTGGTTACAGAAGAAATATTGTTTGCCCATCTGGGTCGACTGCGCAACGTGGCTACTGATTTCGATGGCCGTTTGCTCTTGGTGACCGATGGTGAAAAAGGTCAGGTCATTCGGGTCACGCAGGGTACGTCGCGCCATCTTAAGGGTCGCGTGCGCGGTCCCTCCTAGATTATTGCTGCGGCTATTCGCGCCGCGCCCAGCCTGCAGACATCGCACCATGTCCCGATGATTTTCGAGTGAACCCAAGGTTGTTGTTTCTCGTATACGGAAAAACGTCGGTGTTTTAAACGATGTAGTGTCGTATGCTAAACGAGCTTTGGCGCTCGTAAAAAAAGTGACAGAAGCAACGGCAAACGGCAATAACAAAAAAGTACCCTGGTTACCAAGGTTTATATCGTTAAAACGCACAACGGCTATGCTCCCATGGCGAGCATACGGAAAAGTGGGCTGAATTCTATGACTAGTACCAAATCGATATTAGGGATCGTTCTTAGTTTATGTATGTCGCTGGGCGTGGTGGCGGCACTGGGTCAGGGCGGCATTGACTTGAGTGGGTTCTCAGTGATTTTTGTTTGCTGGGTCATCGCTTTTTCCGCAAACTGGATTATGTTTGTACCTGCCTACGCCTATAAAACCGAGCACTACTATGACCTAACTGGGTCAGCCACCTATATCTGTGTCACCTTCACAGCCCTTGCCTGTGCGCCCGACTTAACCGCGCGCGATGTGATTCTTGGGTCGTTGATTATGGTTTGGGCGCTGAGGCTCGGTTTCTTTTTATTTTCGAGGATCAGAAGGCAGGGAGTTGATGTTCGCTTTAACAAAATAAAGCAGGATTTCTGGTGGTTTTTAATGACGTGGACCCTACAGGGTTTATGGGTATTCTTGACGTTGTGTACGGCCATTACCGCGATAACATCGGGCCATAAGCAGCCACTGGGTCTCTTCGCGGGGATCGGGGTCATGCTTTGGTTGGTTGGGTTTTCGTTTGAAGTCGTTGCAGACCGTCAGAAATCAGTATTTCGAAATGACGAAAGTAATACAAAAGCGTTTATTACAACCGGACTATGGTCTTATTCGCGACATCCCAATTATTTTGGGGAGATGATTCTTTGGATCGGTATTGCAATGATCGCCGCACCTGTCCTAGTGGGTTGGCAGTGGGTAGCCCTGATATCGCCGCTTTTTGTAATCTTCTTGTTGACCAAGGTGAGCGGCGTACAACTTTTGGAATCTCAGGCCTTGCGGCGCTGGGGGGATGACCCGGAGTATCGGCGCTATTTAGAAACGACGCCATCTCTCATACCGCGCCTACCCAAAATTTTCTAATCCCGCGAGAGTGTCTTCAATCCGAATCTAAGTAGTTTTTAAAGGGGTTCGAAGTGACGAGAGTCCAGACTTCAACCGTAACAGATGCTGGTCAAGTTGTGGCCCCTTTTTTTGTGCAACGCCTGTAGCAAGTACATCGATGACCGCTAGGTGCGCTATGCGAGACGACAGCGGAATGTATATTTGGTTGTCCTCCTCGGCATCGATTTGGATGGAAATGGTTGCCATTTTTGCAACTGGAGAGCCCATGGGCGAGAGTGCGATGACAACACCACCGGACTGTTGGGCTAATTCCATTGAATCCAATAACGCCCGGCTGCGTCCTGACTGAGAGATAGCAATGACCACATCGCCTGACCTAAGGCTTGTTGCCGACATGTTTTGTAAGTGCGGATCAGCATAGGCTGCCGAGGTAATTTGTAACCGAAAGAACTTGTGCTGTGCATCAAAAGCTACGGCTGCCGATGCGCCAAAACCGTAAAATTCCACGCGCTGTGCTGCGTAAATCGCATTGACAGCTGCCTCTAAAGTTTCTAGCACCAGATTGTCTCGTACCTTCAATAAAGTATCCACGCTAGAGTCGAATATTTTATGGGTATATTCACGCGTTGAGTCGTGCTCGGTGACCGCTATTTGACCATAGCTTGGGCTGGCAGCCAGTTGTTGCGCTAAGGCCATCTTGAAGTCTTGAAAGCCGCTGCACCCGACCGCTCGACAAAAACGTACCACCGTGGGTTCACTGACCGTTGCTTTTTGTGCCAAATCGACAATGCGCATGTGGATGACGAGGAGCGGATCTTTGAGCACAAAGTCGGCAACTTTGCGCTCCGACCTGCGCAAATTAGGGAGTGCATCGCTAATATCTTGTGTCAGTCGAGCAGGCTTCATAGTCGCGTAGAGTAGCCGTCTTGTAAAAAAATTACAATAAGCGCATTATTGCCTTGTTTTTGTAGTAGCAAGCCATTTATTCTTATTTTTTTGGTTCTGACTGTTCGGTCCGTCCGTTTTACGCATCACAGCTGTGCGTGTAGAACCATGTTATTCCTAAATTGTTCGACTAAGGGTTTATGGACGTTACTTCGATTCTCGATCAACTTAATGTGGCGCAGCAGGAAGCAGTCACCAGCGACCGCCGATCTGTTTTGGTTTTGGCAGGTGCTGGTAGCGGAAAAACGCGGGTTCTTGTGCACCGCATTGCATGGAAGATTCAAGTTGATAGCATCTCTCCTTACGCAATTCTGGCGGTCACTTTCACCAATAAGTCTTCGCGTGAGATGCGCGAACGTATTGATCAGCTCCTCGGTATGTCGCTGCGTGGTATGTGGGTTGGAACGTTTCATGGTTTAGCACACCGTCTTTTAAAAGCCCATTGGCGTGAAGCCGGGTTACGCGAAAACTTCCAAATCTTAGATTCTGACGATCAACTACGCTTAGTCAAACGGCTCATGAAGACGCTTGATTTAGATGAAGCGCGTTGGCCGCCTCGGCAGGCTCAATGGTGGATTAATAACCAAAAAGACGAGGGTTTGCGCGCCGCGCATATTCAAGAGACGGGTGACCTCCAACTTACGACGATGTTACGCATTTACCGAGAATATGAAGCTAATTGCGCCCAACTTGGCGTGATTGATTTTGCCGAGCTTTTGTTACGTGCTTTAGATTTGTGGCGTCAGTACGCAGACATTCTGGATCATTACCAAGCGCGCTTTAAGCACATTTTAGTTGACGAATTTCAGGATACAAACGCCGTGCAATACGCATGGTTGCGGCTTCTCGCGGGTAACAAGTGCCAAGTTACCGCGGTGGGTGACGATGATCAATCAATTTACGGATGGCGTGGTGCCAAAGTTGAAAATATTCTCAGTTATGAGCGTGATTTTGAGGCAACTCACGTAATTCGACTTGAGCAAAATTATCGTTCTACCTCCAATATTTTATGCGCTGCGAACGCGGTTATCGAAAAAAATTCGGAGCGCTTAGGGAAAAAGTTATGGACTGAAGCAGGGGAAGGCGAGCCCATCGCGTTGTATGCCGCATTTAATGAGCACGACGAGGCACGTTATATTGCTGATCGTTTACATCAGTGGGTAAGCGAGGGTCAGCGGCGTGATGCAGCAGCAATACTCTATCGGTCCAACGCGCAATCGCGGGTTCTTGAGGCTGCTCTGTTGCAGGCAGACATCCCCTATCGGATCTACGGAGGCCAGCGATTTTATGAGCGGTTAGAAATAAAAAATGCGTTGGCTTATCTTCGAGTGATGCTCAATGTCAACGATGATACGGCGTTCGAGCGCGTCGTTAACATACCGCCACGTGGAATTGGCGAGCGCACTATCGATGCGATTCGACAACATGCGCGCCAGTCGGAAACCTCACTATGGGCGGCTTCAGAGGCCATTGTAAGCTCGCAGTCCATGGCGGGTCGGGCTAGAAACGCATTGGCCAGCTTTTTGCAGTTGATTAATAAGATGTCTCAAGGTTTGGAGTCTACAACTTTGATCGAGCAAGCAGAGACTGCCATTCAGCAGAGCGGCCTTATCGAACTTTATCGTCGCGAAAAGGGCGAACGGGGGCGAGCGCGTATCGAAAACTTAGAGGAGCTTGTTGCGGCATGTAGCAATTTTCAGGCGGAAGTTTCGGATGAGCCTGCGTTGCCGCAATTCCTCGATCAAGTTGCTTTGGACGCCGGTGACCGTCAGGCTGGGGAAGATCAAGATGCCGTGCAGTTAATGACATTACACAGTGCCAAAGGCCTTGAGTTTCCGCTGGTTTTTATTGCGGGGGTGGAAGAAAATCTGTTCCCGCACAAAATGTCACTCGATGAGCCTGGGCGACTCGAGGAAGAACGGCGTCTGGCGTATGTAGGTATCACGCGAGCAATGCAAAAACTGTATTTGACCTTTGCCGAGTGCCGAACGATTTACGGGAGTGAATCGTATAATTCGATTTCGCGTTTTGTGCGAGATATCCCGAGTGAGGTTATCGAAGAGGTCCGTATTCATAATACGGTCGCGCGACCCACTAGCTACGCTAAATCGACAATGCACTCGGACACTGGCGAGGCGACCGGTTTTGGGTTGGGACAGCAGATCCGACATCCGATATATGGAGAGGGCGTTATCCTCAACTTCGAGGGCATTGGGCCGCGGGCTCGTGTGCACGTTCAGTTTGAGCAGGTCGGTATCAAAATATTAATACTTGCTTCGGCAAAATTGACTGCGGCATAAAGCCGTGTGACGGTAGTGTGGTTGTAAACATATCGAATTGATATTAGAGAGGAGTTATCTATGCGATACGTAATTATTTTTGCGCTGTTTGGGCTGCTGTATGGTTGTGCCGGCGAGGTCGACAAACCACGTGTGGCGAGTCAGGAAGTCGAGCAGACCTTTAAATGGAAACTCATGACTACTTGGCCGAAAAATTATCCCGGTTTGGGAACGGCACCAGAAACCTTCGCTAAGCTTGTCGAACGGATGAGTGCCGGCCGTTTGTCAGTGAGTGTTTTTGGCGCGGGACAACTAGTGCCCGCCTTTGAGGTCTTTGATGCTGTTTCACAGGGAACCGCGGAGATGGGCCATGGCGCAGCTTATTATTGGACGGGTAAAATCAAGGGAGCAGTTTTTTTCACGGCGGTTCCGTTTGGCCTGAACGCGCAAGAGATGAACGGTTGGCTGCATCACGGTGGTGGATTGGAATTATGGCGCGAACTCTACGCGCCGTTTAATCTAATTCCGTTTGCCGGCGGCAATACGGGCGTTCAAATGGCCGGGTGGTACAACCGAGAAATCAACAGTATGGCAGACATAAAGGGTTTAAAAATGCGCATACCCGGCATCGGCGGTGAGGTGATTACCCGAGCGGGTGGAACCTCCGTCACAATGCCAGGGGGTGACTTGTATACCTCAATGCAGACGGGAGTGATCGATGCTACGGAGTGGGTGGGCCCCTATAACGATTTGGCCTTTGGTTTTCATCAGGTTGCCAAGTATTACTATTATCCTGGATGGCATGAACCGGGTGCTATGTTGGAATTGGTCGTGAACGCCGACGCTTACGCTAGTCTACCAGACGATCTGAAGGCGATTGTCGAGGTCGCAGCACGTGCGGTCAACCAAGATGTTTTGGACGAATACACCTCGAGAAATAACCAGGCCCTAATTGATTTGGTGGATCAACATGGGGTTGAGCTGCGCAAACTACCCAATGAAGTGTTGGCTGAGCTCGAGCGTTTATCTGCTGAAGTCCTCGACGAGTTGGCGGCCGAAAACGAACTAACCCAGCGGATTTCCGCTTCGATAAAAACATTTAAAGAAAATGCTATGGCTTATCATGCCATATCTGAAGAAGCCTACTACGATGCCCGTCGAGTGAATAAGTGACGGGCTAACGGTGTGTGATGACGAATTTAGCGACGCCAAAAAGTTGGAGAAAACAGCACTAGCAGAGTAAATATTTCCAGTCGACCCAGTAGCATTCCCCAGCAAAGTACCCACTTGGCAAAGGTGTTTAGTTGCGCGTAATTTTCGGCGACTGCGCCTAAACCTGGGCCTAAATTGTTTAATGCTGCCGCCGTGGCCGACCATGCTGTAACGTAGTCGAGACCACTTGCAAGCAGCAACAATACCATCAGGTAAAAAACGGCTAAATAAACACCGAAGAATGCCCAAATAGCATCTGCAACTCGATCAGGCACTTTGCGCTTGTTTATCTTGATGGGCAAAACCGCATTAGGGTGCACCAACTGATAGATCTCGCGCAGGCCTTGTTGCCACAAAATCAGCATTCGACCTATTTTTATGCCGCCGCCAGTGGAGCCCGCACAGGCTCCGAAAAAGGATAAAAACAGTAAAAAGAAGGGCAAAAATGTCGGCCAATTATGAAAATCTGCCGTCGCAAACCCTGTTGTTGTCATGATTGAAACTAACTGGAAGGTGCCTTGCCCAAGGCTGGTCTGCCAATCATAAGTGCCACTGTAGTAAAGATATAGGCAGGTAATAACAGCGCCAATACCGAGTATTCTGAGATACATCCTGGCCTCGGGGTCTTTCCAGTAAAAAGACAGATCTCGGTCATGCCATACCGCGTAGTGCAGTGCGAAGTTGATCCCCGACACCACCATAAAAAAAGTGCAAATCCCCATGATAGCGCCGCTATTAAAAAAGCCTATACTTGCATCGTGCGTGGAGAACCCGCCGATCGCGACCGTTGAAAAGCTATGCGCTATCGCATCAAAAAGTGACATGCCTGCCCACCAATAGGCCAGCGCGCAGGCTGCGGTTAGGAAGACATAAATTCTAAACAGGACATTTGCCGTCTCCCTGATACGAGGTGTTATCTTTGTGTCCTTCATGGGGCCGGGTGTTTCCGCTCGGTATATTTGCATACCACCGACGCCCAGCATGGGTAGGATCGCCACGGCAATTACCACGATGCCAATACCGCCAAGCCACTGTAGTTGCTGTCGATAATAAAGAATTGATTTCGGCAGATTATCCAAACCCGAGATAACCGTTGCCCCGGTTGTTGTCAGACCCGAAATTGACTCGAACAGGGCATCAATAAATGATAGGTGT
Organism: uncultured Cellvibrionales bacterium; assembly: GCA_913031145.1. Taxonomy (GTDB): domain Bacteria; phylum Pseudomonadota; class Gammaproteobacteria; order Pseudomonadales; family Porticoccaceae; genus TMED48. The sequence continues at coordinate 10,435 of CAJWCO010000010.1, forward strand.
AAGGCGTCTGATAGCATGAAAGGCAGGGTGCCGAAGGTGCTGAGAACTAGCCAGAAAAAAACCGTCACTACAAATCCGTCGCGCGTCCGAAGTTCTCCTGTGCTTCGTCGCATGGGCAACCAAAAACATAAGCCAACTAATAAAGTAATAGAAAAGGCCAACAGAAACATTCTCGCTGTTGTTTCCGCATACCAGACGGCGACTGCCACTGGCGGCAGCATAGTGAGGCTGAACACGATCAGTAACAGTCCTAAGACCCGTGCGGTAATTGCAGCGTGCATACTCGCCTCTTAAAAAAAGGTGAACCCAACGGTAAAGAGTTTTTCCACAGCGCGAGTGTTCGCTTTGTCCACGACGAACACTATGACGTGGTCACCACTTTTGATCACCGTGTGGCGGTGCGCAATATGGACCTCACCGTCGCGTACTAGAGCGGCGAGCGTGGCACCGGGCGGTGATGGAATGTCTTCTATTTTACGGCCGACTACCTTAGAGCTTTTTTCATCACCGTGAACGACGATTTCTAGTGCTTCAGCGGCCCCTCGTCGAAGCGAGTGCACACTTACAGTATCTGCTCTGCGAACATGTGCCAACAATGAGCTGGTGGTAGCTTGCTGAGGCGAGATAGCAATGTCGATGTCACCACCTTGCATGAGGTCAGCATAAACTGGATTACTAATCAGCGTCATGACTTTTCGCGTCCCTAATTTTTTGGCGAGTAACGAGGCCATGATATTGACTTCATCGTCGTTAGTGAGCGCTAAAAATACATCAGCTTTGTCGATATTTTCGTCTAGTAGTAGTTCTTGATCAGTGGCAGATCCGTTGAGTACAACGGCTCTATCAAGTTTTTCAGAGAGGAATTCACAGCGGGCTTTAGAGGACTCTATGATCTTCAGATTGTAGCTGCCCTCCAGTGCTCTCGAAAGGCGGAACCCAATGTTTCCACCCCCAGCAATAATAAGGCGCTGATAAGGCTTTTCTAATTTGCGTAATTCGCTCATCACTTCTCTGATGTTATTTTTCGCAGCAATAAAAAAGACTTCGTCACCGTCTTCTATAACGGTTTGTCCAGTTGGAAAGAGTGCTCGATCGCGACGATAAATGGCGGCGACTCGAGCATCAACGTTGGGTATATGGGCTTTGAGTGTTTGCAACTCTTGCCCGACGAGCGGGCTGTTCTTTGCGGCTCGTAAACCAACTAATTGAATCACTCCATCGGCAAAATCAAGCACCTGAAGCGCCCCGGGTTGCGCTACGAGTTTGGATATGTAGTCCGTCACGACTTGTTCTGGCGTGATCATGACGTCTACGGGCATGTGTTTGTCGTTAAAAAGTTTGTCGTAATATTTCGGATTACTGTAACTATAGGCTCGGATGCGGGCTATTTTTGTTGGTGTGTGAAAGAGCGAATAGGCAACTTGACAGGCGATAATGTTCACTTCGTCGCTATTTGTGACTGCGACCAGCATATCAGCGTCTTCGATACCTGCACGTACAAGCACATCGGGGTGACTTCCGAGGCCAGCTACGGTCCTAATATCGAGGCGATCTTGCAATAAACGCAAGGCCTTGCCGTCAATGTCGATGACAGTAATATCGTTGTATTCTCGGGCCAGATTTTCTGCCAGTGTTCCGCCTACCTGACCCGCCCCGATGATGATTATCTTCATTTTGCACTCTCGTTTGTTACAGCGGCCCCTTTTGCAGGCGCGCATAATAAAATCCATCCTGCGCGTTTACGGTGGGCAATAGTTGCCGTCCAAATCTCGTTTCTGAACCCCAATCTGCCTCTATGCGATGTATCAATCCATTTTCGTGATCGTTCAGAAAACCCTCAATGACCTCGTCATTCTCCCTCGGTAAGACCGAACAAGTGGCGTATAGCAAAATACCGCCCTCTTTCAAAGCAGGCCACAGGTTTTTTATCAGCCTGCTCTGCGCCAGCGCTAGCTTATCAATATCCTCAGGCTTGCGCAGTAATTTGATGTCTGGATGTCGCCTTATCACCCCCGTTGCTGAGCAGGGTGCATCGAGTAAGATTCGATCAAACAAATTACCATCCCACCAGTCTTCGAGTAGGGCGGCATCAGCTAATCGCAGATCAACATCTATCCCCAAGCGGGTCAGCGTATCACGCACTCGTGACAAGCGCCTTGCGTCGTTATCCAGCGCGACTAGCGAGCCAATATCGGGTTGCATTTCTTTAATGTGAGCCGTCTTTCCACCGGGCGCACTGCAGGCGTCTAAGACCCTATGATCCTTATTAAGCAAAAGTAAATTTGCCGCTAATTGGGCGGCCTCGTCTTGGACGCTACAGTCGCCCTGTGCAAACCCGGGCAGTTGGTTCACATCGACCGGCTCGTGTAATTGAATGCCTTGTAGGCTATGTGAAGTCGTCGAAGCAACAATTCCAGCAAGGTTTAAGCGGCCCAAATAGTCGGCTACAGAGCCGTGGAGCGTGTTGACGCGCAATGTCATGGGCGCGCGCGCGTTATTTGCATTCACAAGGTCCTCAAGTGGCACGTCTTGCGACACATGACCCAACGCTTTTAGTAACCAAGCCGGATGTGCTGAAGAAAATGTTGGGTGCGTTGCTAGCTTGGCGTCGAGCGTTTCTCTTTGGCGCAAAAAATTTCGCATCACTGCGTTGACCACCGCTTTAGCCCACGGGCGTTTTAGGTGTTTTGTGGCGGCCACTGTTTCATTGACGATCGCATGGTCCGCGTTGCGGTGATAGACCAATTGATAGAGCCCTATGGCGAGCAAAGCATGCACTTCTATATCCTTCGATCGAAGTGGTTTGGCAAGTAATGCGCGCAAGTAGAGCTCGATTTTTGGGTAGTACCGTAGGCTTCCGAAACATAGATCTTTTAAAATGGCGTGCTGGTTGGATTCGCAACGCGCAACCGCGGGCGGCAGGACAGCCGAAAGTGATTGTCCTTGCAATACGCTGGCAAGCACTTGTGCTGCTAAGGCTCTAGGAGTCAAAAATTATGTTCCAAAACGGCTTCCTGGTGCAAAAAACGCTGCTCGTGAATGGAGGATCTGTGCGACTTCTAATCGCGCTTTTCCGGGAAGTTGCATTTCTTCAATCAGTAACCTGTTGTTGCCGCAGGCGACTTCTAAACCATCTTTATTAGCAACTAAAATCTCACCGTATGGGTGTTGGCAGGCACTGTCTAGCGCACGCCCCCGCCAGATTTTGATACGTTCGCCCGAGAGCATTGAGTAGGTTACGGGCGCCGGATTAAATGCGCGTATTCTTTGCGCGAGTACGTTAGCACTTTGCGACCAATCAAGTAGCGCTTCCAGTTTAGTGATTTTAGGGGCATAACTACTTTGCGAAGAGTCTTGCGCTATTTTTGAACCCTGGCCTGATTGGATTTGATCGAGGGTCGTTAAAAGACTAGGCCCGCCGAGTTCAGCCAGCTTGCTTAAAAGATCTGCCGAGCAATCTTTGGGTTCGATGGGACACAGCGCCTGCGTCAATATATCTCCTGTATCTAGCCCCTCGTCCATTTGCATGATTGTGATGCCCGTGTGAGTTTCACCTGCTTCAATAGCACGTTGAATGGGCGCTGCGCCGCGCCATTTCGGCAATAGCGACGCATGGACGTTTAAACACCCGAAACGGGGTATTTCAAGGACTGATTTTGGCAAGATGAGGCCATACGCAACGACCACCAAGACATCTGCGCGCAACTCTCTCAACCGCGCTAGGCTTGATTTTTCCTTGAAGGACTCGGGTTGAAAGACCGGGATATCGTTTGCAGCGGCGAGGGTTTTAACGGCGCTCACAAAAGGCTTTTTACCACGACCTGCCGGACGATCTGGCTGGGTAAAAACCGCGGCAATCGAATGCGTTGACTGCAAGAGCGCGCGAAGATGCGCGGCTGCGAATTCAGGCGTACCTGCAAAGACTATATTCAACCGATGGACTACCTATGCCCGTTCTTTTTTGAGCAGCTTACGGATGCGCTGCCGTTTAATAGACGATAAATAATCCACAAACAGCTTTCCGTCCAAGTGGTCGATCTCATGCTGTATGCACACCGCCATCAGCCCCGTTGCCTCTTCTTCAAACGGAGTGCCCTGTTGATCGAGCGCCGAGATTAAGACATGGCTCGGACGTTCAACAGTCTCAAAGGTGTTCGGTATGGACAGGCACCCTTCGTCGTAGGGAATGCATGTTGCGTCGATAATTTTAATGCTTGGATTAATAAAAACACGCGGTTCGGACCCGTCTGCGGCGAGGTCCATGACGATCACACGCTCGTGCACGTTGACTTGGGTCGCGGCTAATCCGATCCCGTTCGCATCCCACATAGTGTCAAACATATCCGCGATCAATTGTTGTGTTCGATCGGTCACATTGTCAACGCACGCTGCTTTCAGTCTGAGGCGTGGATCGGGGTACTTCAAAATGCTCATTATAGCCATAGTCACCGCTACCGGGATTTCACCCGTTGTAAATTGAGTACGGCATCACTGAGTTCAATGCGATTGCTTGATACCCTCTCTGCATGTTGTACACAAACCCAAACTGTGAATTATACACGATGAAGCCCATGGCGGGAGTTCTCGCGCTATAAAAGCGTCATCATTTAGCATGAAACCTCAACAGGCCAACTGATGGATCAAGCCGAATCAGAAATTAGTCGCGAAGCGTGGTACGCGTTGGCGGCCTCATGTATGCCTAGCTTCACGCCGGTGCGGCAGCATCAATTGCTTGCCTGCACGGAGACCTTTGAGCGACTTTTCACAGGTGAGAGTGTCGAATTTAACGATGTCGTAAATTCGGAAATTCAACGTGTGCGAAGAGCGCTGCAAAATGATCATTTGCGTCGCGACATTGATTCTAAGATGACCGTGTGTGCTCACGTAAAAGCGCAACTAATTGCCGTAACAGAGCCCGAGTACCCAGTGCAATTAAAAGCGCTCGCGATGGCGCCCCCACTGCTATTCGTTTTGGGCGACCCTGTGGCTCTGCACTTGCCGCAATTGGCTGTCGTTGGGAGTCGCCGTATGACGCCTGTCGGTGCCAGTAACGCCAGAAATTGGAGTCGTAATTTAGCCGAGAGTGGTTTTACCCTGACCAGTGGTCTTGCACTTGGCATTGATGCAATCGCCCATAAGGCTGCTCTAGACGTACCGGGAGCAAGAACCGTCGCCGTGATGGCCACGGGTATCGACATTATTTATCCTAGACGCCATAGTGAACTGGCGCAAAGGATTGAGGCATTGAGTAGTTGTTTGGTAACGGAATTTCTCCCGGCACAACAGGCATTGCCGCGCCATTTTCCGCAACGCGACCGTCTGATTAGTGGGCTGAGTTTGGGCGTATTAGTGGTTGAGGCTGCGATGAAAAGCGGTTCCTTAATTACCGCGCGTCTTGGCATGGAGCAGAACAAAGAAGTTTTCGCGATTCCAGGCTCCGTTCACAACCCGCTAGCTCGCGGATGCCATTATTTGATCAAACAGGGCGCACATCTTGTTGACACGGCCTCGGACATTACGGATCAGTTGCAAAGCGCGTTACAAGGACTTCGGCCATCTAAGTCTGAAGATCCCGCTAGCGTGATCTTGGCTCCGACACTGGCAGAATCACAATTGCTTGCAGTGATTGGGTATGAGCCGATCGATATTGATCATTTAACAGTGCTGAGTGGGTGTGAGGTGGCAGCTTTGTCAGCACTTTTGATAGGGCTTGAATTACGCGGTTTAGTCTCTCAAAAAGAAGGCCTTTATCATCGTTTTTGCTAGGTTTCAGCGGTTGCGCTACCCAGCAAGTTCGGCTAATCTGCCCGACTAAATAGCAAGGGTGGATATTTAATGAACAAAGCGTTTGTAGCAATTTTGATGGGCTCTGACTCGGACCTTCCTATGGTGGAAGCGGCTTTTCCCATATTCGATAAATTTGCAATTCCTTTTGAAGTTAAGGTGACTTCGGCGCACCGAACGCCTAAGGCGACTGCAGATTACGTGATTGATGCTGATGCGCGCGGTTGTGCGGTCTTTATTTGTGCGGCTGGAATGGCTGCACACCTCGCTGGAGCGGTGGCCGCAATGACCTTAAAGCCAGTGGTGGGTGTTCCAATTAATGCGTCTCTAAACGGTTTGGACTCGCTCTTATCAACGGTTCAAATGCCTGCAGGTATTCCCGTGGCAACAGTCGCAATTGGTAAGGCAGGAGCAAAAAATGCAGCTTACTTAGCGGCGCAAATTATTGCGGTTGGCAATGATGAGTTGCGAGCAATATTAATTGAAGAACGCGCGGCTAATGCTCAAGCGGTTATCGAAAAAGATCAGGCTTTACAACAAAAGCTGGGCGTTCAGCGTTAGGTGATGGATTGGCTGCACCGTCCGGAAATGGTTTACGCAGCGCAGGCAGTTAGAAATGGCGGAGTGGTGGCGTGTCCTACAGAGGGCGTTTGGGGCTTGAGTTGCGACGTGCGTTGCGAAGATGCAGTTCGGCGCATACTTGGTCTTAAGGGGCGGCCGTCGCACAAAGGTTTGATACTTATTACCGACCATGTAGACCGGCTGACACCATATGTCGGGGATTTAAGCGCGCAACAGTGGGCGCTCGTTCGGCGCAAGCCGAATCTGCGGGTGACCACTTGGCTGGTTCCACTTAATAACGATACGCCCAGTCTGATAACGGGCGAACACTCGAAATTGGCTGTCAGAGTGACGGCGCACCCTCCGGCCACCGCTCTTTGCGCATTGGTTGCCGCCCCATTAGTCTCTACGTCTGCTAATACAGCGGGGTGTCCAGCGGCCAAAACCCGCGCGGAGGTATTAGCGTATTTTGGAGATAGTCTTGATTACGTGGCTCCTGGTTCCGTTGGTGGGGCTGGAGCTCCTAGCGAAATACGGGACATTTTGACGAGCGAGGTGGTGCGCGCACAATGACCAAACCAGACAAAGAAGGCGTGAAAACTTACCTTGCGAGTCTTCAAGACAGTTTGTGCAGGGCTTTTGATGATGAAGGTCGGCATGTTTGGGCTGAGGACAAATGGGAGCGGGAGGGTGGTGGTGGTGGTCGAAGCCGCGTGCTCACAGATTCAGCGATTATGGAAAAAGCAGGGATCAATATCTCCCACATTAGCGGTAGTTCACTGCCAGCCTCGGCCACAACGCATCGCCCAGAGCTTGCCGGCCGTCGCTTTGAGGCGATGGGTCTGTCGTTGGTTATGCATCCGCGTAATCCGTATGTGCCGACGGCCCATGCGAACGTGCGATTTTTTACGGCGGAGCGACCGGGCGCTGACCCTGTATGGTGGTTTGGTGGCGGTTATGACTTGACGCCTTACTATGGCAATATCGAGGATTGTTGTCATTGGCACCGCACGGCAAAAGCGGCTTGCGACCCATTTTCTGAAGAACTGTATCAGCGGTTTAAAAAGGCCTGCGACGACTATTTTTTCTTGCCGCATCGCAAAGAAGCGCGGGGTATTGGCGGGTTATTTTTTGATGATTTTAATGCGTTGGGATTTGACCAGAGCTTTGCTTTTATGCGGAGCGTTGGCGATAGCTTTTTAATGGCGTATTGGCCGATTGTTGAGCGCAGGCTTGGGCAGGTTTATGGAGAGCGGGAGCGTCAATTTCAGCTCTATCGCCGAGGTCGTTATGTTGAGTTTAATTTGGTGCATGATCGTGGTACTTTATTTGGCTTGCAGACAGGAGGGCGCACAGAGTCGATTCTCATGTCCCTGCCGCCAACCGCGAATTGGGTATACAACTGGCACCCTGAAAAAGGTAGTGCCGAGGCGGACCTTTACGACACCTATTTACCCCCGCGAGATTGGGTGTAGGCAGAGAGGTATTGGGTTCATTTGAGTCACTTGTTGGTAGAGAGTAACAAGGGTGTTCAACTATGCGGGATCAATACGCGGTGTTTGGGAATCCAGTCGATCACAGTCGCTCGCCAATGATACATGCGGCGTTTGCTCAGCAGACGCAGCAGGCGCTCGATTACCGTTCAGAGTGTGTGGCCATGAGTGACTTTTCTCGATGTGTCACCCATTTTTTTTCGGTGGGCGGGCGCGGTGCGAACGTGACCGTGCCGTTTAAATTAGACGCTTGGGATTATGCAGATCAATTGACTAGCCGTGCTAAGGCCGCGGGTGCGGTAAACACGCTGTCGTGTCTTGAGGACGGTACCATACGCGGTGATAACACTGACGGCGTTGGCTTGGTGACCGATTTGCTCGATAACCTGCGATGGCCAATTCGGGATCGGCGCGTGCTCATGTTGGGAGCGGGGGGTGCGGTGCGTGGTGTATTGGCAGCATTAATGGCGCAGCAACCCAAGCGCCTTACCATCGCCAACCGGACAGTCGAAAAGGCCGCTGCCTTGGCCGCACGTTTTCCACAGCATAATGAGGTTATAGGCTGTGATTATAACGCGCTAGAGACGCAGCAGTTTGATTTGGTTATTAACGGTACAAGTGTAAGTTTGGCTGGGGGAATGCTGAGTTTGCCGTCAAATTTATTGGCGAGTCAGGACGGGTGTTGTTATGACATGATGTATGCCGCTCAACCAACCGGTTTTATGCGTTGGGGTCAGCAATGTGGTGCCGAAATAAGTGACGGCTTGGGGATGTTGGTAGAACAGGCGGCGGAATCTTTCTTTGTCTGGCGAAATGCGCGTCCCGAAACCTCGGCAGTGATCAAACATGTGCGAGCGGCTCTGTGAGTGGCTAGCATTGCTATCGCTCCGCTAAATAACGGTCTTTAAGTTTTACGTAATTCGCGGCGGTGTAACTAAAAAACGCTTTTTCATCGCTTGTGATGGGCCGCAGGGTTCTACATGGATTGCCGACGTAAACAAATCCGCTAGTTAGCTTTTTACCCGGCGGAACCACACTGCCAGCGCCGATAATGACTTCTGGGTCAATCTCTGCGCCATCATTGACGATCGCTCCGTTACCCACCAGAATACGGTCTTTAATCGTGCAACCATGCAGTATAGCGCCATGCCCAACCACGACATCAGCGCCAATTGTGAGTGGCCAGCCCTGGGGATTGAAGTCGCTCGCATGCGTTATGTGTAACACGGCGTTGTCTTGGATGTTCGAGCGAGCCCCAATGCGGATGCTGTGCATATCGCCGCGGATGACCGCCCCTGGCCATACTGAACAGTCATCGTCCAGCCAGACATTCCCGATGACAGTGGCCGCAATATCTATGTAGACCCTTTGGCCGAGCTTGGGGGCATGCCCACGGTGAGAGCGAATTGAAAAATCCATAACACCAGTGTAACTCGTAAACCCAGTGCCGTCTGTAGGATATACAACCAATGACTTTTTCAACGACGAAGCGTTTTATAGCCGGAGTGACATGTCCCAAGTGTGCTGCTTTGGACAAAGTGCAGGGATTCTCTGTGGATGGGGTCGATTTCCGTGCGTGCATTGCATGCGATTATACCGACGAGCTTCGAGTGAATTCTCCGCCGCGCGAAATTCAAACGCGAGTTAACGTGCCCGAGCAAGACCCAGCACAACGAGTGGATCCCATTAAATTGATTGACCCCCAGAAGTAGTGTATTTTTTGGATGAATGTTTCAATTTCATGCAGGATCCAAATAAGGCGGCTTACGTCATGATGTGGTGTGCGTTAGGCAAGCTGACAAAAAAAAGTGAATTTAGCTTTCTTAGATACAACTAGTAAAGGAATTGTTCCGTAATGAACTTTGAGCGAGACAGGGCTAATGGGCGCTCCATGGTTGTATGCGCGCACAAACTGGCTAGAGAATTCTGGGAAGGTTTGGTACACTGCCGCCCGCACTACGCGATAGGACATTTATCGCCTCGGAAACAACTCACGCGGATGCCCCCAGACAATTTACCACGGAGATGATCACGATGTTGAAAAGAGCGCCAGCACTTTTCTCGAGTTTGATAGCGACCACTACACTCATGTTTTACAACGGAGTATTTGCCAAAGCGGGCGATGACAGCGAGGTCGGCGGAGGCTTGGGTCAGTTGAATATGCCGCAGGGCGTGACTGATGTGAGTGAAGCGGCTTTTGAAGTTCACATGTTAATGATGTGGATTTGCACGGTAATTGGCGTGATTGTCTTTGGGTTCATGTTTTACGTGATGTATGCGCACCGCAAGTCTCGCGGTGTTGAAGCAGCCAACTTTCATGAGCATCTGGGTGTGGAGATTGCTTGGACGGTAGTCCCCGCGCTCATTTTGATCGGCATGGCAATACCTGCAACGTCTGCGTTATTAAAGGTTTACGACACCGATAATCCAGACATTGACATCAAAGTTACGGGCTATCAATGGAAGTGGCAATACGAGCACCTTGGCGCAGGCATCAAGTATATGAGCGAAATGCGCACGTCACAGGACGAAATATGGGGCCGAGAACCGAAGGGTGAGCATTACCTGCGCGAAGTGACGCAACCGTTGGTGATTCCGGCGAACAAAAAAGTCCGCTTTTTGATTACCGGGAACGACGTGATTCATTCGTGGTGGGTTCCGGATTTTGGTGTTAAGCGTGATGCGGTGCCCGGGCTGTTCACCGCCGCTTGGGCGCGGGTCGAAAAACCGGGTCTATATGTGGGCGAATGTACGGAGCTATGTGGAAAAGGACACGCTTTCATGCCCGTGGTTGTTGAAGTTAAGGAAGAAGCGGACTACAACATCTGGCTGACAGAAAAGAAAGAAGAGGCCGCTGTCTATGCATCCACCATCGGTAAGCAGTGGAGCCATGCCGAGTTAATGGAGAAGGGAGAGAAGGTATATCAGATATCGTGCGCGGGCTGTCATCAGCCTAGCGGTGACGGTATTGCTGGCGTTTTTCCTGCGGTTAATGGCAGCGCCATTGTAAACGGGCCTGCGGACGGCCACATTGGTATTTTGATTAACGGTGTCGCCGGTTCTGCAATGCAATCGTTCGCAGACCAGCTGTCAGAGGTAGATATCGCGGCAGTCATTCATTACAAACGACACTCATGGGGGAATAATGTAGGCGACCTTATTCAACCCGCAGATGTACTAAATTTCAAGAATGCGCAATAGAGTAACATAGGAGCGATTGATATGGCACACGGTCCCGCGAAGGGTTTAGGGCGTTGGTTATTTACCACCAATCATAAGGACATTGGTACACTTTACTTGCTTTTCAGTTTTGCAATGTTTTTGCTGGGAGGCGCTTTTGCGATGATTATACGCGCCGAGCTGTTTCAGCCAGGCATGCAGCTAATCGAGCCCGAATTCTTTATCCAGATGACCACGATGCATGGCTTGGTTATGGTGTTTGGCGCCATTATGCCGGCTTTTGTTGGCTTGGCTAACTGGATGATCCCCCTGATGATTGGCGCGCCAGACATGGCCCTCCCGCGGATGAATAACCTGAGTTTTTGGATCCTTCCATTCGCATTTGCTATTCTGGTTTCGACCCTTTTCATGGAAGGTGGCGGGCCCAATTTTGGCTGGACTTTTTATGCGCCGCTTTCGACAACTTATGCGCCCGATTCCGTTAACTATTTTATTTTTAGTATGCACATTATGGGCGCCTCATCCATTATGGGCTCGATCAATATCATCGCCACAGTTATGAACATGCGGGCGCCGGGCATGACGTATATGAAGATGCCACTGTTCGTCTGGACCTGGCTGATTACTGCGTTTTTGCTTGTGGCAGTGATGCCGGTACTTGCCGGTGCGGTGACGATGATGTTAATGGATATCAACTTCGGTACGAGTTTCTTCAATGCCGCAGGCGGTGGAGACCCGGTCCTCTTTCAACACGTCTTTTGGTTTTTTGGTCATCCCGAGGTGTACATTATCATTCTGCCTGCCTTCGGTGTTGTGTCGCAAATTATTCCCACGTATAGTCGAAAGCCGTTGTTTGGTTATTCGTCAATGGTGTATGCGACCGCGGCGATCGCGTTCTTGTCCTTTGTGGTCTGGGCGCATCACATGTTCACAGTGGGTATGCCGATCGCGGGCGAGCTGTATTTCATGTATGCCACAATGCTGATTGCTGTTCCAACGGGCGTGAAAGTCTTTAATTGGATCACCACAATGTATCGCGGGGCGCTTACTTACGAAACACCCATGCTGTTCAGTATCGCTTTCGTGATCTTGTTTACCTTTGGGGGATTCACGGGTCTGATGTTATCCGTGGCAGCCGCTGATATCCAGTATCACGATACATATTTCGTGGTTGCTCACTTTCATTATGTCATGGTCGCGGGCGCTGTATTTAGTGGAACTGCGGCGGTCTACTATTGGCTGCCTAAATGGTGCGGTCGAATGTATGACGAAACCATGGGTAAGGTGCAGTTTTGGGTGGCCTTCATTGCGTTTAACATTACCTTTATGCCGCAGCATTTTTTGGGTTTGGCGGGTATGCCGAGACGATATTCCGACTATGGCTTGCAGTTTACAGACTGGAATATGGTCTCGAGCGTTGGTGCGTTTCTCTACGGGGGTGCTCAGTTGTTACTGTTGTACAACATCGTTAGAACCGTCAAGTATGGTCAGCTTATAGACGATCCTAAAGTGTGGGAAGGCGCAATAGGCCTCGAGTGGCTTGTCCCGACGCCCGCTCCTTATCACACGTTTGTGAAGCCGCCGGTTATCAAAGAAGGAGCGGTAGGGGCCGAAGAGTGGCTTATTGACGAAACGCCCTCCTATGCGTCTTATAAAACCGTCACTGATGCGGGCTAACTAACCTATGTCGCACGTTGTCAGTAATAAACCGTTGCTAATCAAGCTCGCCCTCATGGTAGTGGCGATGTTTGCCTTCGCCGTGTTTGTGATGCCTCCTTTATATACTCTGCTATGCGATATTTTAGGCGTTGGGGGTAAGACAGGGTCTGAGTATCAAGCTGTGGAAACTAAAGTTGATACATCGCGCACCGTCGACGTGCAATTTGTAACGATGAAAAATGCAACGATGCCTTGGGAATTTCGCCCCAACCAAACAAGCGTTTCAGTGCACCCAGGGGAAGCGACAACCGTTTCTTTTTATGCGCACAATCGAACCGGTGAGGACATGGTTGGGCAGGCTATTCCTAATCTTGTCCCATTTAACGTCGCCGAATATTTTCACAAGACCGAGTGTTTTTGTTTCAATAGCCAACCGTTGGCCTCGGGTGAAGAGGCCGATTTAGAACTGGTTTTTGTGGTGGATCCCGATTTGCCCCCGAGCGTAAATTCTTTGACCTTGTCTTATACAATATTTGACATAACGGACCGCAGTTCACCACAGGTTGCACAGGTTACCAATTGAAGCAGTAAGTAGCGTATTTATTTTGGAGAGAAATCATGGCATCAGAAGGCACTTATTACGTTCCTGAACAGAGTAAATTGCCGATATTTTGTGCCGCAGCGATGGGTGTCATGGCCTTTGGCGCAGCTAGTTGGGTTATTGAAGGCGGTGATCCATTTATCTTCTTGTGCGGCCTAGCGCTAATGACAGTTGTCATGTGGCAATGGTGGAGCCTTGTCATCGACGAAAATATGCAAGGGTTGGCTGACGAGCAACTAAAACATTCTTATGTTTTAGGAATGTTGTGGTTTATCTTTTCCGAGGTCATGTTTTTCGCCGCTTTCTTCGGCGCCCTCTTTTATGTTAGATTTTTCGTCAACGCTTGGATTGGTGGTGAAGCCTCCTTCGGAATGTTCGATAACACCCCGACGGACGCGGCGGTTGCCAATAACGAGCTGTTGTGGACGGGTTATGAACGTCAGTGGCCGGTAATGGAAACGCCGGATCAAGCAGTGAACGGGGAAAGTGCGCTTTTCAAAGGGCCGGATCGCAGCATGAGCTTGCCACTTTGGGAGTATCCGGTCAGTCAGTGGCTGTCTAAGCTCTACACGCTATTGCCCTGGTTGCCTTTATGGAACACGGTCATTCTCTTAACATCTAGCTTTACCGTACATGTGGCGCATAACGGACTTAAAGCCGGGGACCGTGCGGTATTTTTACGTTATCTGGGTATTACGGTCATGCTGGGGTTCCTGTTTCTGGGTTTGCAGGTAGCAGAGTACTACGAAGCGTACGCGCATTACGGCTTGACCCTTGAGTCAGGAATTTACGGGACCACCTTTTTTATGCTCACCGGATTTCATGGTGCGCACGTGACGTTGGGTACCGTAATGTTACTCATCCAGCTTGTCCGAGGGATGAAAGGGCAATTCAGTCAAGATGATCAGTTTGGCTTTGAGGCCGCGTCCTGGTATTGGCACTTTGTCGATGTCGTTTGGCTGGGCTTATTTCTTGTCGTCTACATATTTGGGTAGCAACGGCGTTGGTTTCAGCGCGGGGTCTGGCAGTTGGAGTTGGATGGAGGCTCAGGGTCGAAGCGGGATCCAGGTATTGACGAGAGTGAGAGACTTTACACTCCCCGTCAGTTGGCCTCGTTGACTTCTTCCTCACTCTCTTGAATAACGTCAAGATTCCCCGGTGACGCCATACTTGGATGCATCTCTCGGTCCCACGGTGCTTGGCTTTTAATCTGTCCAGTGTAAGCGCCATAAATAATTGTTAACAGGAGTGCTGCGGCCAAGCTAATACGAATGCCCAGCGCTCTCAATAAGCGCTTTTTAGGATCTCCAAGATCTTTGACTAAAAAATTGAGGCCGCTGAATAAGCTCGCTACAACGGCGAAAAAAAGTATAACGATGATAACCTTTAACATGGTGATTTTTTGCCTGTTCTATAGTCGGGGAATTTAAACACATATGAGTGCAAATCCCCAATTAGCGGCTAAAAATTTTTACTGGCAACCCAACGTAAAGACGATAATCTTAGTTGTTGTCTGCACGCCTTTTTTAATGGCGCTCGGCATGTGGCAGCTTTCGCGCGCAGAAGAGAAACGCGTTATAGAATCGCGATTTCAGTACAATCAGCAAGCGAGCCCCATGCAAGCAACGGATCTTTACGAGAAAGGAGATTGGCAATACCGGCCAGCTTGGTTGCGAGGAACGTTAGATCCTGCAAAGCGCGTATTTTTGGACAATCGCGTGCGTCACAACCGTGCCGGTTATGAAATATTGGAAGTGCTTACATTGCCAAACGACGACCATCGCGTGCTGGTCAATCGGGGATGGTTTCCGGCACCTCTTGATCGCAATAAACTTCCGACACCGCCGAGTGTTCACGAGACAATCCAATTGCGCGGATTTTTATATCGTAACCTGCCGGGCGGTTATGTTTTGGACGACGGGATTACAAAACCCGAGCAATGGCCTGTTCGACTTGGTTGGATCTCCGTAGAGAGAGCCAGCGAGTTATTCAACATGCGCTTTCATACTTATCAACTGCGTCTCGATCGTGATTCGGCGGCGGCCTTAGAAACGGGATGGCCGACCGTTGCCGTACAACCTCATAAACACACGGCGTATGCGGTGCAGTGGTTTACGATGGCTTTCGTTCTGCTAGTTATGGGTGTATTCGCTTCTTCCAATTTGGGAAGTTGTATAAAAACTTTTTTTCGGAGACGACCGCATGATTGAAAATACGGGAAAAACAAAGTCGCAAAAGTCCGCTCAATACCAAATTGGGTTAATGATTGTGATCATGATTATGGTCATGCTCTCAGGTTTTCTGTTAGTACCCAGTAATGACGAGCAGCGACAGCGTATGCTGAGCCTACTTGGTACGACCAATCACGGCTCCTTAATAAGTCCAGCGCTGAGTTTAGACAGTATCGTTGATATGGCAGAGTCGTTCAGTGAGCGCAAATGGCGAGTTCTAATTGCTGGTGGTGAGGGCTGCGATGCTGCATGCGAGCAGGTTTTGCTAGACACCAAAAGTGTCCACATGCTGTTGGGAAAATCTACAGGTCGAGTGCAGCGCGTGTTCATGCCAAGCTCCACGTCGATGGATGCAAAGCGGACTCTTGCATTGCAAGCAGAGCATCCATTCCTTGATATTGTGCCGACAGATCTGAAACCGTTGCAGCAATTGTTTGTTAATAGCTCTACGGCTTGGAATATGGATTCGACTCGCGCTGTGATTTTGACGCCAGACAATGTAGCCATTTTGTACTATAGTGATGAGCATAACGCGGCAGGTCTTTTAGACGACCTTAAACATCTTTTGAAATACTCAGCCCAGTGAATCTCGAAGACTGGTCCCGTTGTGAACAACGACCGAGGTTGTTATGAACCCGCAAGCCGATGCAAAACCGACCCCTGTGCGTTGGCGCGATTATCTGGAGCTGTGCAAGCCTAACGTCGTCGCATTGATGATTTTGACATCTCTGATTGGCATGTTGTTGGCGACTGACGAAATGGTGCCGATAGATGTCCTGTTGCTTGGTAATCTAGGCATTGCACTTAGCGCGGGTTCAGCCGCGGCGATCAATCATATTGTTGATCAGCGCGTCGACGAAAAAATGGCGAGGACCGCTAATCGGCCTATCGCTCGGGGTCGCATAGAGACCCGCCACGCGATAATCTTTTCGCTCGTAACGGGCGGCAGTGGCCTTGCTATTCTCCTAACCTTTATTAATCCGCTAACGGCTTGGCTTACTTTGGGATCGCTAGTCGGTTATGCGGTCATTTATACGATGTATTTGAAGCGTGCGACTCCCCAGAATATTGTTATTGGTGGGTTGGCTGGTGCCGCTCCTCCGCTGTTAGGATGGACTTGTGTGACGGGTGAAATACATCATGACGCGCTGCTGCTGGTGCTGATTATATTTGCTTGGACGCCTCCGCACTTTTGGGCACTCGCGGTACATCGTAAAGATGAATACGCTAACGCGAAAATTCCTATGTTGCCTGTTACTCACGGCGAAAAGTACACTAAAATCAACATATTACTCTATACGCTTATTCTGTTGGTCGTGAGCGTAATGCCCTATCTGACGGGTATGTTAGGGTGGCTGTATTTACTGGGGGCTTTGATTTTAGGTGCAGGCTTCGTCTATTGGGCCGTGATCATGCTGCGTAGTGTGGGCGGTGATTCTGGCATGAAAACATTTAATTACTCGATCATCTACCTGATGGCTTTGTTTTGTATCATGCTTTTGGATCATTGGGTCATTAAATCCTATTCACCTGTTTTCGCCTAGGGGTTTGCTGAACATGTCACAACAACGCGGTATTCGCAATACAGTCCTTTTCATTTTTGTCTTTATGGCGGTGGTCATCTACGGCTTTATTTGGCGTATGAGCCAGCCACCGATCATGTCAAAGCACGAGCTCGCTGTGAACGGAGCCGTCCTGTTGGATAAGCCGCGTATATTTAGCGATTTTGAATTATTGGATCACCTTGGAGCCCCCTTTACGCTGGATCGCTTGCGAGGCAGATGGAGTATTTTGTTTTTTGCCTTTAGCCATTGCCCAGATGTTTGCCCAACGACACTGTCGACGCTTAACGAGATGTATAGCAAATTGTCTGAGGATGAACAGCAAACGCTGCAGATTGTGATGGTGTCTTTAGACGCAGAGCGTGACACGGTCGCTAAGTTAAAGGACTATATTCCGTACTTTAATGTTGACTTTGTCGGAGCTACCGGGAACCCTCATTTTGTTCGCAGGATGGCTGCCGAACTCAATATCGCTTATAACCGAGTCCCATTGGACGACGGTAACTACACCATTGATCACAGTACGCAATTGCTGCTGATTAATCCCAAAGGGCATTACCATGCCTTTTTTAAGGCGCCTCATGCTGAGATTGCGCTACGCCAGACATGGCGTTCGATTGCGGCTACCTTTTAATACGAACGTGCCATTAGGCATTGCGCTTCAGCATAGAGCATAAAAAAGCAAGGACCGTGCACAGCACAATCGATGGGCCGGTCGGCGTGTCCAAGTACCAAGATACAGAGAGTCCGGAAACAACAGATAGGACGCCAATACCTGCCGCAAATAGAGCCATTTGCTCAGGCGTATTGCTGAATCTGCGTGCCGTTGCGGCAGGAGTGACCAGCAGCGCTGTGATCAATAATACGCCGACAATTTTCATTGCTACTGCAATCACTAGCGCTGTCATAAGAAGCAGGACGATCCGTAAAAACGTAATGTTATAACCTTCTACTTCTGCCATCTCAGCGTTGACGGTCATCGTCAGTAAAGGTTTCCACAGGATGGCCAGCAAGACCATGACGATCACACTGATGCTGTAAATCAAATACAGGTCAGATACGGTCACTGCAAGAATATCACCAAACAGGAGTGATAGTAGGTCGATTCGTACATCGATTAATAACGCCATCGTCACTAATCCCGCAGCAAGCGATCCGTGCGACAAAATCCCCAACAATGTGTCCATCGACAGGTGGATGCGTTCGCCCACAACACCCAAAAGCAACGCAAAAATCATTAAGACGCCTGCGATTGCAACGTTCAAGTTGATGTCCATAAATATTCCAATAGCGACTCCCAGTAGTGCTGAATGCGCGAGCGTATCACCAAAATAAGCCATTCGACGCCAGACCACAAAACATCCTAACGGTCCCGTTGCGATCGCCACTCCGATACCCGCCAGCAGTGCGTAGAGTATGAAATCAGTCATGCTCGCATTCCGAGCTGTGCGTATGTTCAGAGCCAACAACCTGTCCCTGTAAGGTATGGTGATGGTCATGAGAGTGGGAATACACAGCTGTCATGTGGCCGAAAATATCGGTATAACCTGGGTGTTGTTGCACGTGCTCTGGGCGACCCATACAGCAAATATGTTGATTTAGGCAAATGACGTGATCGGTTGCCGACATGACCAAATGTAAGTCATGAGATACCATGAGAATGCCACAATTGAGTTTTTCTACCAAACGGCTAATCGTATTGTAGAGCGCGCTCTGTCCGTTCAAATCCACGCCTTGTACTGGCTCATCGAGTACTAAAAAAGTGGGGTGTCGAAGAATGGCTCGGGCAAGCAATGCGCGCTGCATTTCCCCGCCTGACAGGGCTTGTATCGGCGTGTCAGCAAGGTAGTCCACCTCCATCGTCACAAGAGCAGACCGGCATTTCGAGGCCTGTGATTCTGCTAGCTGTAAAAATCTCAACGTTGTTAATGGTAGGGTGGGATCAATCGTTATTTTCTGCGGCATGTATCCCATACGCATCGGGCCGGATTTATAGATACTGCCCAAATCAGCTTGGATTAAACCGAGCACGATACGCACGAGCGTCGATTTACCAGCGCCATTTGGTCCAATCAGAGTTGTGATCTGCCCTTGCTCTAACCGCATAGACACGTTTTCTAGGACGGAGCGGTTTCCAAATCGTTTGCTGATGTTGTTAAGTTCGATGATCTGGTTAGGCATTTGTGGGTCCTGCCGAGGTCCCTGTGTTACGATTTTGAGTGCATTGCGGGCAAAGGCCAAAGAGTTCTAAGCATTGCGACTGTAACGTAAATTGCGCCTTTTCGCTGGCAGTTTGAAGCAATGTGTTCACGCCATGATGGGACATTTCGGCCACGCTCCCGCAGTTCTCGCAAATGAGAAATAGGTGACTGTGAGCGCTATTTGGAAATGGACAGCCTATGAAGGCGTTGAGTGATGGAATTCGGTGGATCAAATTAAGTACCGACAAAAACTCAATGGCGCGGTAGACCGTTGGCGGAGCCACACGCTTTCCCCATTGTTGTGCGAGTTGGTCTTGAATCTGATAAGCTCCAATGGGTCGGTGGCTCTGCCAAATAAGGGTGAATACGTCCTCACGAATGCGCGTTAATCTAGCCTCGTTTTCATCGCATAATACCCTAGCTCTGGCCAGAGCGGCATGTATGCAACGCGAATGGTCGTGGGGCTGGTGAGCCACACGCGAGTTTGACAACATAGTTAGAGACCGAACCGCTAAGTAATGTTATAGTATAACATATCAATTCTTCGGCGCAAGGGTTTAGTTTGGGAGCACTGAAAATGAACGAGGTTGTGGCAACGTGATGTTACTAAGTCGAAATACATGGCGCTGTATGATCTATATCGCCGTCTTTATTTCCATGTCGCTCTGTGATGTTGTGGCCAAGCCGCGCATCGTCACCACGATCAAGCCCCTCGCGATTATCGCAGCTTCCGCGGTGGGTGATGCCGCCAGCGTTGAGTATTTGCAGTCGCCAGGTCAAACCGGTCATGATCTGCACTTAGTTCCGTCTATGCTGACCCAATTAGAGAGTGCGGACCTGCTGCTTCGGGTGGATCAACATTTTGAACATCGCTTTGCCGGGTATTTTGAAACGGTGCCGTCAGAACGTGTGCTTACCGCTTCCCAATTAGGGTTGCACTGGCCCGAACCGGCGACCGCAGAAAAAGACGAGCACGGGCTAGAGCGCGATCTCCACTTTTGGTTAAATCCGGCCAACGCTGAGGTCTTAGCCGCTGCGATTCAAACGCATCTCGGGTTACCATTGACACGATTGATTGAGCCAGCGCAGATGCGCGACTATCGAGCAGCACTCGCCCCGTTTAAAAATGCCCGTTATTTGACGCATCACGACGCGTATGGACACTTTCGAACGGCCTTTGATCTATCGGCGGCGCCAAGTTTTCGCGATGCAGGAGGAGGCCAGCGCGGTATTTCCAGTCATTATGATCTTCGTGAAAGTGCATTGCGCTCTCCGCCAAGCTGTCTTTTTGTGGAACCGCAGTTGCTGACTAAGGCTGCTCGCCAGTTTGCAAAATCCCACAACCTTGCGGTCATCCCCCTTGACCCTCTGGGAACGGACGTAACGCTGGGGATTGCCGCCTACTCTAAATTTATTGACGGCTTGGTTGGGCAATTTAAGCAGTGTTTTCTGCCGACGCCTTGATGATCATAACGTGCGCCGTTTTCCAAATCGGTGCGCGCTCCTAATTTCTTTATCGTGGCGTGTATTGAGCGGTTTTTATCGCATTGTTGATCCGGTGATAGGTCCTTAAACGGCGAACATTCGTGTATGCTAGTCCACTCAGATGTCTCGCTTGGATTTTGTTTATGTCCCCTCCACTTCCACGAATTTTGATTGACGGCTCATCATATTTGTACCGCGCTTATCATGCTTTACCGGCCCTAACCAATAGTAAGCAAGTCCCTACAGGCGCTGTCAAGGGTGTGATATCGATGATAAAACGCTTACAAAAGGATTATCTGGGTAGCGACTTGGTGGTTGTTTTTGACGCGCCCGGAAAAACCTTTCGTGATGACCTTTATCCGGAATACAAAGCGCACCGACCGCCCATGCCAGACGATTTGAGACAACAAATTGCGCCTATTCATTCGATTATAAAGGCGATGGGATTGCCTTTACTTTCCGTCGGCGGTGTCGAAGCCGATGATGTTATCGGGACCCTCGCTCGACAGGCCAGTGACACGGCACAGCCAGTGGTGGTGTCAACGGGGGACAAGGATATGGCCCAACTGGTCAACGAACACATTACCTTGGTTAATACCATGAGTGGTAGTGAGATGGATAGTATCGGCGTGATGGACAAATTTGGTGTCGCCCCCAAACATATCATCGACTATCTGGCGCTCTTGGGCGACAAATCTGACAATATCCCTGGTGTGATGGGGGTGGGCGAAAAGACCGCTATCGCTCTTATACAGGCTCTTGGCGGTTTAGACGACATTTACGCCCGGCTTTCTGAAGTGGGCTCGCTAGGCTTTCGTGGCGCCTCCAAAACCGCCGAAAAGCTGATTGCGCATCGCGATCTTGCGTATCTCTCACGTCGTTTAGCCACCATTAAAACGGACGTGGACTTGCCGCTTGATACTCTGGGCTTAGTGAACCGAGAGCCTGACAATGCTCAGCTTTCGATCTTATTTGAAGAATTTGAATTCAGCGCGTGGCGCGGTGAACTTTCCGAAGGCGAAATATCGCAGATTTCGGCGACGATAGATCCGCATCGCGATCCGCCAGTCGATGCTGTGCAAAGCTCACCAAAGGCGCCAAAGGTGAAATCACCGTCCGCCCGTCACTATCAAACTATTTTACGAGCCAACGAGCTTCAAGATTGGTTGCGCAAAGCATGGGATGCCGAGTTAATTGCTGTGGATACCGAAACGACTAGTCTAGATGTCAACGTCGCCAAGTTGGTGGGCGTTGCGATGGCAGTCGACGTCGGCGAAGCGATTTACATACCTGTCAATCACAATTACTTAGGTGCACCTGAGCAGCTTTCGATCGATCATGTTTTAGGCGAACTAAAGCCGTTGTTAGAAGACTTGCAGGTAAAAAAAGTTGGACAAAATTTAAAATATGACATTAGTATTCTCGCGGGTTATGGCATCGATCTGCGGGGCGTTCAACATGACACCATGCTACAAGCTTATCTCCTTGATCCGGCAGCCATGCGGCACGACATGGATACACTGGCCATGCGATACCTCGATCTTTCCACGACTAAATTTGAAGATATTGCAGGAAAAGGAAAGGGTCAGCTAACTTTTAACCAAATTCCTTTAGAGAAAGCGACCCCTTATGCTGCCGAAGACGCCGATATCACGTTGCAATTGCATCGCGCACTCTACCCACAATTAGAGGCCATACAGCCTCTCGTCAATTTGTTTCAAACAGTCGAAGTGCCACTTATTTCGGTATTGTCGCGCATCGAAAGACAGGGCGTATTAGTGGACGGCCGGTTGCTGCATGAGCATAGTCTTGAGTTACGCCAACGGCTAGCGGAACTCGAAACGGATGCTTGGACTCTTGCGGGCGAGCCCTTTAATTTGGCTTCGCCAAAGCAATTGGGCGTTATTTTATTCGACAAACTTGGTCTGCCGGCACTTAAAAAAACCGCTAAAGGCGCGCCATCCACCAAAGAAGAGGTCTTGCAGGAGTTAGCCGTTGACTACGCTCTTCCGCGATTATTATTGGAGCATCGTGGACTTTCGAAGTTAAAGTCAACGTACACCGACAAATTGCCTACGATGATCAATAGCGAGACCGGGCGAGTACACACCTCCTATCACCAAGCGGGTACGGCTACTGGGAGATTATCTTCAGCGAACCCAAATCTTCAAAACATTCCGATAAAGACCGCTGAAGGTCGGCGCGTCCGAGAGGCGTTTATTGCACCGCCGCAATCAAAAATTGTTGCCGCAGACTATTCGCAGATTGAATTACGAATCATGGCACACCTTTCTGAAGACGCCACTCTAATGACGGCCTTTGCAATGGGTCAGGATATTCATCGAAGCACCGCAGCAGAGGTTTTCGATACCGCTCCAGAGGAGGTGACCGAAGGCCAACGCAGGAGCGCCAAGGCGATCAACTTCGGGCTTATTTATGGCATGTCGGCGTTTGGCCTGGCAAAGCAATTAAATATTTCTCGCTCCGAAGCGCAGCACTACATTGATCTCTATTTTGAGCGTTACCCCGGCGTGAAGCGGTATATGACGACAGTGCGCGAACATGCTGCTGCCCAAGGATTTGTCGAAACTGTTTTCGGCCGCAGACTTTACCTCCCCGATATTAATGCGCGCAATGCGATTCGCCGGCAGGCTGCCGAGCGAACGGCAATTAATGCTCCGATGCAGGGAACAGCAGCCGATATCATCAAGATCGCCATGATCTCAGTGGATCATTGGCTAAACGATCACGCGTTAAAAAGTCGAGTCATCCTGCAGGTGCATGATGAACTGGTTCTCGAGGTTCCTGAGTCTGAAGTTGACTGCATTACCGAGGGACTTAAATCTCGAATGGAGAGTGCAGCCCAATTGCGAGTTCCTCTGCTTGTAGAGGTAGGTGTTGGTGATAACTGGAATCAGGCCCATTGACAAATCTGGGCGCGCGTTAGGCTGTGATCTAGGTGCTCGGTTTTATTTTCGAGATGATTGAACTTATTGAAAACATAGTGTCTAACAAAGTGCATGTGTTAGTTCATTTAACTCTCCCCCCAAAGAAACATATGCGTATTCGAGCTGTTGATGGCTCTCGTAGGCCCTGACTCACACAAGTAAGTCGGGGCTTTTTTTAGGGCACTGAATTCGGTTTCAAAAATTGCGCGCCATGCACAAACAGAGTTGGCGGGCAGCTATTTGTTTGCGTTTGGCACGCTAAATTCGCTGGTAAACCAGTGATCAAGAATTTCCTTTAATTCCACGAGGCCGGTCTTTTTGGTGGCGGAAAAGCATTGCAGAGTAAAAAGAGTCCCTTCTGGATCGAGTTCTGTCAATCTTCGATCAATGGTCAGAAGTGCGGCATGTGCGGCGCCCCGACTCAGTTTATCGGCTTTTGTGAGTAGTGCGTGTGTGGGCACGCCAGCTTGGGCTGACCACTGTAACATCTGCATATCAAAGGGTTGCAGCGGGTGGCGAATATCCATCACTAATACCAGCCCTGCGAGACTGAGTCGGCGCCGTAAATACTCGGTTACGTGCTCTCCCCATTGTTGTTTTACATTATGTGGAACTTTCGCGTAGCCATACCCGGGTAAATCGACTAAACGCTGGTCTTCACCGATGTTAAAAAAGTTGAGTAACTGGGTTCTTCCTGGGGTCTTACTCGTGCGCGCTAGGCCTTTTATGCCGGTTAACGTGTTAATTGCGCTGGACTTGCCCGCATTGGAGCGTCCGGCAAACGCTACTTCATGGCCAATATCGTCTGGGCATTTCGCGAGTGAAGGGGCGCTCATTATAAATTGCGCCGCGCGATAGTTGACATTCGTAATGTGCATAAAAAGACATCTTTAACGCATTTCAGCGCGGACAGGTTATGATATATAATACAACGACTGAGCGTGCACGGCTAATAGTGTTGAGTGATTAATACGGCGCACTCAGAGCGCTACAGATAACCTTCCCAAGAGTACCGATGCCAATGAGATTGAAAGTGTTGTATTTATGTCTGTTAGTTGTATTTTTTGTTTCACTCAAAGCGACTGCGAAAGGAGACCCAGAGGCTGGAGCGACCAAGGTGATGATGTGCGCGGGGTGTCATGGCACTGATGGTAACAGTCTGGTTGCAGCGTTCCCGAAATTGTCGGGTTTAGGCGAAAATTATCTGTATCAGCAATTGCGACATGTTCAAAAGGGCGAGCGTGTCATTATGGAGATGATGGGTATATTAGACGCGTCGTCCGATCAAGATCTCAGGGACATGGCGGCTTATTACAACGCGCAAAAACGACAGATCTCAGGAGCCGACGATATTCAACTCGTGGGGGTGAGTAATCCAGATGATGCGCTTGCATTAGGCGAGCGCATATACCGAGGCGGAAATCTCAGTAGTGGCGTGCCGTCTTGCACCGGTTGTCACTCACCCTCTGGGACGGGTAACGACCCTGCGGGCTACCCTGCGCTCGGAGGACAGTATGCGGGTTACATTGAGAAACAGTTACTGGCCTATCGCAGAGGTGAACGCAACAGCGGCAATAATGCTAGAATAATGCAAGGCGTTGCTGAGTATTTAAGTGACAAAGAAATTAAGGCTGTCGCTAACTACATCGCCGGTTTGAATTAGAATCACTCAATGAATGATGGGTCAATACTATGCTGATGTTCGTCAAACGTTTCGTGCTCTTGAGCCTTTTCTTGCCCATTGTAGCGTGTGCCGACGAGGGAGACGCCTATCAAGCAGGGGTACATTATGAAATATTGCCTCAATCTGTTCGGACTGCAGACCCTAAGAAAATTGAGGTCAATGAAGTTTTCTCTTACCAGTGTGGGCATTGTTACAACTTTCAAGAACTGGTGGAAAAATGGGTTGCGACATTACCGGATGACGTTGACTTTCAGCGCACTCACGCTGTCTGGAACGCACCAATGGAAGTGTACGCAAAGGCTTACTACAGCGCGATTGCTATGGGCGTTGTCAACGATGTCCATCTGCCTGTTTTCGAGGCGATCCACTTGAAGCAACAAGCGGTGCGAAATCAGCAGGATATTCTCAAGATATTTGTAGAGCAAGGTGTTGATGAGGAACGTTTTACGCGCGTGTTTAATTCTTTTGGCGTCAATAGCATGGTCAATCAGGGGAAAGCACGTACGGGCGCTTACCGCACTCAGGGTACGCCTGAAATAGTCGTCAACGGCCGATATCGGTTGAGCTCTCGTATGAGTGGAAGCCCCAGCGGTATGCTCGATGTCGCACAGTTTTTGATCGCCAAAGAACGTCGCGTTCAGGCGACGGCAAAGTTAAAAACACTGTCTGAGTTTGCTCCGTGATAGCACTGGCATTAACAGCTCTTTCGTAGCGTGGTCAAAAGTTAGGCATGGACTTTGCTACCCCCGCGTTTGAATTATTAATTATTCTTGGCCGATGACACTATGAAACCATTGATTAAACCCCAAAGCCCGAATTTTTCATCAGGACCTTGCTGTAAACGCCCAGGCTATGACGTCTCGCAACTTGCACTGACTACTTTGGGTCGCTCGCACCGATCCTCCGTCGGAAAGGCAGCGTTGCAGCGGGCATGTTTACAGACCGCGGATGTGCTCGGCCTTCCTGACGGATATCGAGTGGGTGTTGTGCCAGCTTCAGACACTGGGGCCATGGAATTAATTATGTGGTCTGTTTTGGGTGCTCGCCCTATAGATGTCTTTGCTTGGGAGTCTTTTGGTAAAGACTGGGTTACTGATATTGTCAAGCAACTCAAATTACCGGACGTGTATAGCCACCTGGCAGATTACGGTGAGCTACCTGACTTAAGCCTTGCTAATCCGGATCGTGACACTGTTTTCACTTGGAATGGTACAACATCGGGTGTGCGAGTTCCGAATGCGAATTGGATTAGTGATCAGCGAAAAGGGTTGACGATTTGTGATGCAACATCCGCCGTTTTTGCTATGTCGATGCCGTGGGAAAAACTCGATGTCGTCACTTTTAGTTGGCAGAAAGTACTCGGAGGTGAGGGTGCCCACGGGATGTTAATTTTGAGTCCAAGAGCGGTTGAGCGCTTAGAAAGTTACACGCCGCCTTGGCCACTACCGAAAATCTTTCGCCTAACAAAAGGGGGCGTTCTGAACGAGGGAGTTTTTAAGGGTGCAACAATTAATACGCCCTCGATGCTCTGCGTGGCAGATTATTTGGATGCTCTCGACTGGGTTGTATCGATTGGAGGTCAAGAGGGATCGGTTCGCAAGTCGGAAAAAAATTTGGCCGTCGTAAAGGATTTTGTATCGAGCCGCCCCTGGATTCATTTTTTGGCGAAAGATGCGGCGACTATTTCGAATACCAGTGTTTGTCTGACGTTGGACTTAACGCCGGCGCAGGTGGGCGAATTGGTTAAATTATTGGATGCTGAAGGCGTCGCGTATGATATCGGCGCTTATCGCGACGCACCTGCGGGGTTGCGTATCTGGTGTGGCGCCACCGTTGCGGAGGCTGATCTAGCAGCCTTGATGCCTTGGATTGATTGGGCTTACCACACTGTTAATCACGAAAAGTAGAGAATTTTATGTATAAAATACGTACTTACAATGCTATTTCGCCCAAGGGTTTGGCGTGTTTTCCGGCAGATAGCTATGAGATATCGAGTGAAAGTGACCTGCCCCAAGGGTATCTATTGCGCAGTCAAAAGCTTCATGGCGAGGGGATACCCGGTAGCTTATGGGCGGTGGCGCGAGCGGGCGCTGGGGTGAATAATATTCCGGTCGACGAGTATACAGCGCGCGGTATCGTCGTTTTTAATACGCCTGGCGCGAACGCCAACGCAGTCAAAGAGCTCATTGTTGCCGCTCTTATGTTGGCTTCGAGAGATATTTATGGCGGGATGAATTATGTCCGAGAACTTGCAAACATGGACGATTCGGCTGCCATGGGTAAACTGCTTGAAAAAGAAAAAAAACGCTTTGCCGGTTCTGAGGTCGTTAACAAGACTTTGGGGGTGGTCGGTCTTGGCGCGATAGGGTCGATGATTGCAAACTTAGCCCTAGATTTGGGTATGCAGGTTGTGGGTTATGACCCTGCGATTTCTATTGAGTCTGCGTGGAACCTTTCGAGTCGCGTGAAGCGCATAGACAGTTTAGATGCGCTTTTGGGGGCATCAGACTTTGTGACGTTACATGTGCCTGTTGTTCCGGCAACTCGGCATTTAATCGATAGCAGTAAATTACAGCTGATGAAACCTACCGCTAAAGTTTTGAATTTTGCTCGCGAAGAGATCGTCGCGACAAGTGATATGGTGACGGCACTCGATCAGGGGGTCATTGGGGGTTATGTGAGTGATTTTCCTACTCCGGAGTTAATCGGGTGTAAAAATGCCTTACTCATGCCACACATTGGTGCAAGCACCGCCGAAGCCGAGGAAAACTGCGCGGTTATGGCCGCACGGCAATTGATGGAATTTTTAGAAGACGGGACAATTATTAATTCTGTAAACTTCCCCCAGACGAGGTTGTTGCGTAATAAAGGCTATCGGATTACCTTTACCAATAAAAACGTCCCCAAAGTGCTGGGGAGTGTTTTAGGAATTTTAGCAGATGCTAATCTCAATGTAGTCGATATGGTGAACAAAAGCCGCAACGAAGTGGCCTACAATATTATCGATTTGGAGGGCACGGTACTGCCCACTTTGGAGCAACAGATTGCGTCTGTAGAGGGCGTGACGAGTTTACGATTCCTTAAATAGCGGCCGTTGAGGGGGCGTCGAAAAATTTCGCACGGACCGAGTTACGATAAGCGCCTGGAGTACTACCTGACCATCGTTTAAAACGTGCAGCAAACCAGCTGTTGTCTTTGTACCCGCTGAAATGAGCGACTTCTAGGACTGACAGATCGGTATTTTTTAAGAGATCACAAGCGAAGTTCATGCGCACTTCGTTGAGATAACTGCTCGGTGTTGTACCTGTTGCTTTTTTGAATCTTCGATTGAGAGTTCGCTTCTTTGTACCCAAGTTTTTTGCCATTTCGAGAAGAAGTGAAGGCTTACTTAAATTATCTTGCAGCCAAATTTTTGCTTGAATGACGAGTTCGTCGTTCAGTGACGCGTCAGGAATGTCGCTATAACCGACAACCTCGGAGAGGTTGCGGATCTCGTGAAAAAAGTTACGCTGCGCTTGTCGCGCAATAATTCGTCCGAAAATACGCTCAACTTGATACATGATCAACTCAGCCATGGCATTAATACTGGCGGCACAATAAATATTGCCTGTTTGCGTCGTAAAGTGTTGTCGTTGGAGTCGCAGGTTTGGGTAGCTCTTTGCGAGTTGATCAAAGTAATGCCAATGCGTTGTTGCGGGTTTGTCTTCAAGAAGTCCCGCTTCGGCAAGAAAACACACGCCCGTCCCGACCGCTGTAAAACTACTGTTTAATCGATGCTGATGCTTTAACCAACGTATTAAAGGCTGTGCACGCGTCACGATAGGCCGAGGGTTGCGCCACAATGCAGGTAAATGGACGAGATCACTAGGAAAGATCTCGCTCAATCGATGCGTAGGATACAGCTCAAAACCTGATGATGTACTGACAGGTAAGTCGTCTGTCGATACTCGACGAATAACCACATCCTGCATAGGGTGAGCCGTCGCGCGAGCCATAGATCGAGCAAAATTAAAAATTTCTGCAGCGAGCGTGCTACTGGATACCAACATGTTGTCACAGAGGACTAAAGTTACATTGAACGCCATAATGACTCAAAAATAGCATGAAATGGCTTATTAATCGCAGATTTTTTTAAAAAATCTTTGTAGACTTCGTTATCGCTTATTGATCGAGGTTTGCAAATGTCCTGTCCACTTCCAGTCATCGTGGGGTTCGGAGGCTACAACGCCGCGGGGAGAAGTTCGTCGTTTCAATCCTATCGGCGAACCGTGCTCGAATCACTTCCGACGTCCGAGCAGAATAAAACCATCGTTGGGCTTGCATGTTTGATGGGACTGGTCAAAAAGCAAGAGGGGCACTATGTCACCTCTGATGGCGATCAGTTAGGTGCAGCTGGCGTCGAAGAGCGTTTTCGAGAGTCTGTATTGAACGGTACGTTGATTCGCAAGACGGCTTTATTCGATCCGTCATGTGTGGCTGAAAATCGACGGATTGTGTTCCAGCAGGACGAACCAGGCGGTGTTCTTTTTAGCATGGCAAAGAGGGATTTGCCGCATCAACCGCCGGCTGATTGGCAGATAACTGAATGTGGAGAAGGTCGCGTCGAGGTTCGTTCGACGCAAAGGTCTGAGTTTCTAGTCCAGTCTAATTATGCGCTGATATCCCAAGCATCTGGACAATTACCCACCGGGTTTAAGCCGTCGGCGCACTATAACTCTAGATTTCATCCGCGAGGTTTGCAGATGGCCCTTGTGGGTTCGAGTGACGCGTTGCATTCGACAGGCTTAGCGTGGGAGGTGATTGCCGCTCGCGTGCGCCCTGATGAAGTGGGAGTTTATTCCTCCAGTGCGCTGAGTCAGCTTGATGAGGAAGGTTTTGCGGGCCTGATGCAAAGTCGGTTGCGCGGTAACCGCACCACTGCGAAACAACTACCGCTGGGCCTAAATAGTATGCCTGCAGATTTTATCAATGCGTATGTTTTGGGTAGTGTTGGGCATACAGAAGCCACCACGGGTGCGTGCGCGACCTTTTTATATTCTGTTCAGGCCGCAGTGCGCGATATTCGCAGCGGTCGTCGTCGTGTGGCGGTTGTCGGTAATGCGGAGGCGGGCGTTACCCCAGAAATATCCGAGGGTTTCGCAAATATGGGCGCGCTAGCGAGTGATGCAAACTTATGTAAATTAGATGGAGTTTCTGAACCAAATTACGCGCGCGCAAGCCGCCCCTTCGGCGAAAACTGCGGATTTGTGTTGGCAGAGTCCACTCAGTACGTCGTTTTAATGGATGATGCGCTGGCGATAGAACTCGGAGCAGATATTCACGGTGCCATTCCGGACGTCTTTATCAATGCAGACGGCATTAAAAAATCTGTATCTGCGCCGGGTGTTGGTAACTATCTATCGTTTTCCAAGGCGGTGGCCGCGGCTATACAAATCGTCGGAGAAAAAGCCGTACAGAACCACAGCTTTGTTCACGCTCACGGTTCGAGTACGCCGGCAAATCGCACCACTGAATCAACGCTCATTGAACGCGTTGCTCAAGCGTTTGATATTTATGATTGGCCCGTTACCGCGTCGAAAGCGTTTGTTGGTCATTCATTATCAGCTGCCAGTGGTGATCAATTGATTTCTGCTTTGGGCACCTTTGCCTACGACATCGTGCCGGGTATTAAAACTATTGATGCGGTAGCGCCAGATGTATGGCAGGAGCGTGCGGTATTCTCGCTGAGTGACTTGGATGTGAGTGAACGCCCAATGCACGTGGCCTTTATAAATTCCAAAGGTTTCGGCGGCAATAACGCTACTGCTTTGGTACTG
The DNA here is from genome assembly GCA_913031145.1 of uncultured Cellvibrionales bacterium. GTDB lineage: Bacteria > Pseudomonadota > Gammaproteobacteria > Pseudomonadales > Porticoccaceae > TMED48. Next base: position 41,640 of record CAJWCO010000010.1, read on the forward strand.
TCGCCTACCCGAACTGAACTGATGCTAAAAAGTCGCTATGCAGAAAACTTTACCGATTATCTGTCCCGTCGCAAGGCAACGAGAATTGCAGCGCAAGCGTATGCCGATCGAGCCGACGCTGGCGACCTTGATGTGATCTATCGCTTTGGGGAGTCACTGATTGATGAAACCGAAATCGTCATCGATCGCAAAGGGGTTCAGCTCCCTAGTTTTGCGCAAGATGTTGTGTTCGATGCAACCAGTCCATGGGCGGATATGGAGATCTAAGCAACGGTGCGCAGCCCCCGTCGATTTCGACCGTCGACGTGAAACCGCACTATGTCTAAGGGAGACTACGACTAAACCGCGCTAACGCGTCGATTAACTCTTGGTCAATGGCGCGCGCTTGAAGAATCTTCGTGTGCTGGAATTGCGAGGGTTTGTCGGTCACCTGAGTCGTCAGACTAAGAGTTCCACCATGAATGCCAACGAGTCCGTGAGTGACGGGGTCTATTAGCGGCGCACCTGAAACGCCGGGACCAGCGGCACAATTATGCAAGAGTAGTTTGGTGTTTTCTAAATATTCCGAGTGTACCTCTGCGCAGTTGTCGTCAATTCGCATAGCCTCATGATCCCCTTGATATCTCACCAGAGTCAGAGCTTGGATACGGCTTGGCTCATGTGCCGGTCCCCCTCGAAGAGATAACCGCAGTGCGGGTATCGCCAGTTTACGTTTCAGCGCGACGAAGGCCCAGTCTAGCTCACTGTTGCGAAGAGAATCCTTCAACGTCATTCCGGTCGCCTGGGTGGAAATCTGCGCAAAACCAACGCTGGAAAATCGCGCGTTGGCGGGTCGATAAGAACAAGATTTGAATGGCTGCCGTGTTTGCGCATGTACCAAGACATGGGCCGCTGTGGCGATAATAGAGTGCTCAGGTGATAAGTGGCTGACATGGACGGCGCTGCCTCTGATGGCGCCATCACAAAATACCGTGCCGCTTGCATGTTGTAATTCCTTCAACGCCATACCTTCGGTAGATGCGCTGACCGCACTGCACACTGCCATACTCAGGCTAGTAATTAGTGTTTTGAGTAGCCTCCTCACTGCAGGTCGCCAAATAATGCTTGAAGAACGCTGACCGCCACGAGTGGCGCGGTTTCGGTCCGGAACACGCGAGGGCCCAGGCCAAGCCCTACAAATCCGGATGTCTGTGCGGCTTTAATTTCCACATCGTCTAGCCCGCCTTCGGGACCCACTAACAGCGTAATTTGACGGGTCCCCGCCTTGAGCCCTCCAAGGCTGTTTGCTTCGCGGTGATCCAAGACCAATTTTGCATCCCCGTTAACGGTGGGTAACCATTCGCCTAAGTGACAGGTTGGGTGGAGTAATGGCAGTCGGTTACGCTGGCACTGTTGACAGGCGCTGATCGCGATTTTCTGCCAATGGAGGTTCTTTTTCGTCATCCGAGGTTCAGGAAGTTTTACCTCAACGCGTCGGGTCAATAGGGGTGTTATTTCAGTGACACCTAACTCAGTAAGTTTTTGCATCACTAGATCCATACGCTCTCCGCGGGAGATACCCATCCCAACGTGGACATGCAACGGTGATTCTCGTTCGATCGCATCGAACCGACAGACGTCTACTGACGTTTGATTCCCTCGTGAATGCTTGAGTATGCCGTGATACTCGCCACCGCGACCGTTAAAAACGATGACCTCAGCGCCGTCGGATAAGCGCAAGACAGAGCAAAGGTAACGCACCGTTTCCTTGTCTAGAGGCGTTATCTGATGAACTTTTAGCGTCTGGTTAAGATAGATACGCGGAATGCGCATGAGATTAAATCTACAGTTGCCTCGGAAGGCTCAGATTCTGACATAGCTCGTTCGTCACTGCTAAATTATTCATCGTATAAAAGTGTAAGCCAGGCGCACCGCCCTCGATTAATCGCGAACATAGTTGTGTAACAACATCAATGCCAAACCTAATAAGGTCCTCACTATCGGCACTCCTCTGTTTTAACTGCCATCGTAGCCATCGCGGAATTTCGGCGCCGCAATTATCAGAAAAACGCACTAAGTTAAGGAAGTTTGTAATAGGCATGATGCCGGGTATGACGGGTGCGTCAATCCCGACTTTTTGGGCTTCGTCGATGAATCGAAAATACGCATCGGCATTGAAGAAGTACTGGGTGATCGCTCGGTTGGCGCCGGCGCGTAACTTTTCTCCTAGCCAGTATAGATCGCTATGGTAACTTTCTGATTCAGGGTGAATTTCTGGGTAAGCCGCTACATTTATATCAAAGCGCGTGCCAAACGACTGTCGCGTCAGTGCCACCAACTCGTTCGCATGTACCAGACTTTTTGTTCCGCCGAGCCCTGACGGGAGATCGCCGCGAAGCGCGACAAGATTTGAGATTCCTTCGGCTTTGTAGGTGCTCAGAAGAGCAATAATGTCGGCTTGATCATCGCTTCCAAAAGACAGGTGAGGTGCCGTTTCAAAGCCCGCACGTTGCAACGATATTGCTAAGTCGTGGGTCGACGACCTCGTCGACCCACCTGCCCCATATGTTACCGAGTAAAACTCAGGTTCATAACGCGCAAGCTCCGTACACATCGCGTGCACTTTCTCTAAGCCGTGCTGAGTTTTGACCGAAAAAAATTCAAAACTTATATGTAGCTTTACATCCATTTGGGCCCTGCCTTCCTTGTGTTGTATACCGCTTGGGCTATTTCTAATATTTGTAACTGTCAGCTTTGAACGGACCGTTCACAGGTACTTTAATATAGTCCGCTTGCGCCTGAGTTAACTTTGTGATGACACCTCCAAAGCCCCGAACCATATGTGTAGCAACTTCTTCATCAAGATGTTTGGGAAGCACTTCGACTTTAAGCATCGCGGCCTGGGTAGCAGGATCTTGATCTGCATAACGCTTACCATATAAGTCCACTTGAGCGAGCACCTGGTTGGCAAAAGAGCCGTCCATAATTCGGCTGGGGTGACCGGTTGCGTTACCCAGATTGACTAGGCGGCCTTCTGCCAATAACAGCAAGTGATCGTTACTGTCTGCGCGATAGATTTTGTGCACCTGGGGTTTGATTTCTTCCCAACGCCAATTCTGACGCATGTATTCGGTATCAATTTCGTTGTCGAAATGGCCGATGTTACACACGACGCAACCCGATTTGAGCGCACTTAATACCTCGCTGTTACAAACATTGAAATTACCCGTGCTCGTTACGAGTAAGTCGGTTTGTGCCAAAAGGTTAGAGTCGACTCCTTTGTCGACACACCCATCAACATACGTTGATACCACTTCAAAACCGTCCATACATGCTTGCATTGCGCAGATGGGATCGATCTCGGTAATCTTTACAATCATTCCTTCTTGCCTGAGTGATTGCGCAGAGCCCTTGCCAACATCACCATAGCCGATAACCACCGCTTTCTTGCCCGCTAGAAGATGATCGGTCGCGCGTTTAATCGCGTCGTTCAAACTATGTCTGCATCCGTATTTGTTGTCGTTCTTCGACTTGGTGACCGAATCGTTCACATTGATGGCTGGAATTTTTAACTCACCATTTTCAAGCATCTCGTACAGCCTCAACACACCTGTCGTGGTTTCCTCTGTAACACCGTGCACTGACTCAAGAACACTCGGGTATTTTTCGTGCAACATGGCCGTCAGGTCACCACCATCGTCAAGAATCATGTTGGCGTTCCACGGCATGCCGTCTTTAAGGATCTGTTGCTCGAGGCACCATTCGTACTCTTCTTCGGTTTCACCTTTCCAGGCAAAGACTGGGGTACCGTTTGCAGCAACGGCAGCAGCAGCGTGATCTTGTGTTGAAAAAATATTACAAGACGTCCATCGAACCTCGGCCCCTAGCGCTTCGAGTGTTTCGATCAATACAGCAGTTTGAATGGTCATATGTATACAGCCGAGAATCCGCGCGCCAGCGAGCGGTTGTTCGGCAGCGTATTTTTCGCTGAGCGCCGTCAACGCTGGCATCTCTGACTTGGCGATCGATATTTCTCGGCGCCCAAAGTCGGCTAATGTAATGTCTGCCACTTTGTAATCTGTTTGTGTTAATTTTTTAAGGGGTTGAATTTTGGCGTTCATAAAATGTCCTTTTAAGGGTATGTCAGTGATGACTCTACGGTATATGTGATTTTTAAGATCCACTAAAGCGCTTTTTTTAAACGGTCTACGCGATCAGTTTTTTCCCAGCTAAAGCCCTCTTGCTCGCGCCCGAAGTGCCCATACGCTGCCGTAGCACGGTATATCGGTTGGCGTAAGTTAAGCATCTGTATGATTCCGCTAGGGCGTAGATCAAAGTTATCGCGAACTATTGCCGATATTTCATGGTTAGGCAATTTGCCTGTACCAAAGGTTTCAATGCTAATTGACGTGGGTTCGGACACCCCAATGGCATAAGAAATCTGAATTTCACAGCGATCCGCGAGTCCAGCGGCAACAATATTTTTCGCCACGTAACGCCCCGCGTAGGCGGCGGATCGGTCGACTTTCGTGGGATCTTTTCCTGAAAATGCACCGCCACCGTGGTGCGCCATGCCGCCATAAGTGTCAACAATAATTTTTCTGCCGGTCAGTCCACAATCGCCCATAGGGCCGCCAATGATGAACTGACCCGTTGGGTTAATGTGATATTGCGTGTTCGCGTGAAGCCACTCGGCGGGCAATACGTGGCCAATGATGTGTTCGCGGACATTAGCGTGTACTTCTTTAAGCGAAACCGACTCTGCATGCTGTGTTGACAATACGACCGCGTCGATCGCCACGGGCGCCCCGTCCACATAGCGCAGCGTGACCTGGCTTTTCGCGTCAGGGCGCAACCAAGGCAGCTGTCCATTTTTGCGCAGTTCAGCCTGTCGAGCCACCAAACGGTGTGCGAAGTAAATTGGAGCAGGCATTAGAACGTCGGTCTCATTGGTTGCATACCCAAACATCATCCCTTGATCACCCGCGCCAATATCCTTGTCATCCCCTGCGTCTACGCCAATCGCGATGTCGAGAGATTGCTTACCAATAGCATTCAGTACCGCACATGAATTTCCATCAAATCCCAAATCAGAGTGATTGTAGCCAATATCGGTAATCACCTGACGGACGATGCTTTCCAAATCGACGTAAGTATCGGTCCGCACTTCGCCTGCAATTACGGCCATACCGGTTTTGACCATGGTTTCAACCGCCACACGAGCATGCGGATCGTCTGTGATGATGGCGTCTAAAATTGCATCAGAGATTTGGTCGGCCATTTTGTCCGGATGACCTTCGGACACAGACTCGGACGTAAACACGTTATAACTCGACATCTTACTTCCTTAGATTTTTTGTGGGGTTGTCTGGTTCAGTGTTACTGTGTGTGAGAGCGGGCTTTATAAAATGTCGCAATTGTACCCGAAAGCCGTTTCGTTGCGCGAGGTACAGACTGGCACCTACCGTTAAACCCGCATCCCTTGTCCATTGGCTTATTTCGGCGGGGTCAAATCCGAGCCACAGATCGCCGCAGTTAAGTTTAGCCCACTCTTGGTTGTGTGAGCACAGGTCGGTGACCAACAGAACACCACCTGGTGCGAGTAATGCGGCACAATCGCTGATTATTTGGTACGGAGACGGATTGTGATGTAACACCATATTGAGTGAAACGCAGTTGACTTGCATCTTTCTTTTAAGCGCAAGTGTCGTGTCACCGACAATAAATTCGATGTTACGTAAATCTTGTGTCTTTGCGCTTTGTAGGCACTGTTCAAGCATTTCAGAGGAGCTGTCAAGCGCTATGACTTGCTCAAAGGTCATCGACAGTTTCTTCAGGAATTGTCCGTAACCTGGGCCAACCTCTAAAACAGAGTCCGTTTGAGTGTGGTTTTCCTCTAATAAATGTTCCACCGCTTCGCCATAACCAGACCAGCCAGCAATCAGATCTTGGTTGGCTTCAAACCTCTTGGCATTGGCATTAAAAAAACTGATCGACGCGTTCGTTCGTTGGTTATTAACCAACTTTAACCTGTCTAGCAGCGAGTGATCGATTGTCGCGTGATCCAGGCACCTAAACAATGTGGTTTGCATCGACTTAACGTCCGATTCGGGATTATTCAGAGTGCGTCGGTAATAAATCGTGGTGCCCTCTCGCCGTTTTGTGACAAGGCCAGCGTCAAATAAGATTTTTAAATGGTGACTCATTGCCGATTGGCGAATTCGAAATACATCACAGAGTTCGAGAACACCAAAAGAATTTTGCTGCAGTACCCGCAATATTTGCGCTCGCAAGGGGTCTCCTGCCGCTTTGCAAACAGCAGTGATTGCCACCAAAGAGTTCGTGGAGGATTTACATGCTACGACGCTCTTCATTTACTTATTTTATCATGCGGCGATGATATATCAAAATATTTCTATATAAAAAGATGATTAAGTAAATTGGGTGTGTGCGGAATACGTGTGCGTAATCACTGTGATTACAGGTTTACTGAAAAGGCTGTCTGCGAGACAATGATTGATTATTCTTATCCAATCGGAGTTTTTGTTTATGGCCTCTCGAAGAGATCTCGCTAACGCTATTAGAGCACTCAGTATGGACGCTGTCCAGCAGGCCAATAGTGGTCACCCAGGGGCCCCTATGGGGATGGCGGACATAGCTGAAGTCTTGTGGAATGATTATTTAAAGCACAATCCTCAGGATCCGCAATGGCCGAACCGAGATCGTTTCGTCTTGTCCAACGGGCATGGCTCTATGCTTTTGTACTCGTTGTTGCATCTTAGTGGCTATGATTTGCCGATTGAGGAGCTGAAAAATTTTCGTCAGCTGCACTCGAAAACACCTGGGCATCCTGAGTATGGTTATGCCCCAGGCGTAGAAACGACAACGGGTCCACTTGGGCAGGGGCTTGCGAACGCAGTGGGCATGGCCCTCGCGGAAAAAACTCTAGCGGCTCAGTTTAACCGCCCCGCACACAACCTTGTTGATCATCACACTTTCGTTTTTTTGGGCGATGGGTGTCTGATGGAGGGTATTTCTCACGAAGTTTGTTCGCTTGCAGGCACATTGGGTTTGGGAAAACTAATAGCGGTCTACGACGACAATGGTATTTCAATTGACGGCGAAGTGGCCGGTTGGTTCAGTGATGACACCCCCACACGTTTCGCTGCTTATGGCTGGCAGGTAATACCCGATATCGATGGCCACGACAGTGGCGCTGTGAGCGCGGCATTTGCGTCTGCTCGAGACAATGTTGATCAACCGACGTTAGTCTGTTGTAAGACGATTATTGGCTTTGGAGCACCGAACAAGCAGGGTAAAGAGGACTGCCATGGTGCACCCTTGGGCCAAGAAGAGATCACTTTGGCGCGCGAGCAGCTGGGCTGGTCGCATGCGGCATTTGAGATTCCGCAGACGCATTATGCCGAGTGGAATGCTAAGGACCGCGGCGCAAGAGCGCAATCCGAGTGGATGGAAACGTTGCACGCCTATCGAAAAGCCTATCCTGAATTAGCGGCCGAATTTGAGCGGCGCATGGCGGGTCAGTTACCTGACAATTTTGGAACGGAAGCGGATGCTTACATCGCTGCCTGTCAGTCGGGGATGGAAAAGATGGCGTCACGCAAAGCGTCGCAAAATAGTTTGAATGCTTACGGACCCCTATTGCCGGAATTGATCGGCGGGTCTGCAGACCTTGCCGGCTCTAATTTAACCATTTGGTCAGGTGCGCAGCCTATTAGTGCCGACGACGCCAGCGGTAACTACATTTATTATGGAGTTCGAGAATTCGGTATGAGCGCGATTATGAACGGTATTGCACTGCATGGTGGTTTTGTGAATTACGGTGCGACCTTTTTGATGTTCATGGAGTATGCACGCAATGCGGTGCGTATGGCGTCGCTGATGAAATTGCCGTGTATTTTTGTTTACACCCATGACTCGATCGGATTAGGCGAAGATGGCCCGACACATCAGCCAGTTGAACAGCTCAGTGCGTTGCGGGCAACGCCAAACATGCATACTTGGCGACCGTGCGATACGGTTGAGTCGGCGGTGAGTTGGAAGAGCGCCATCCAACGCGCTGACGGCCCTAGCGCCTTAATTTTTAGCCGTCAAGGTTTGGCACCTATGCCGCGGAACTCAGATCAGGTCAGATTAATTGAGCGGGGCGGTTATATTCTTTGTGATTGTGAATCGCCCGAGGCGATTGTTATAGCCACAGGCTCTGAAGTCGAATTGGCTGTGCGAGCGGCTCAGCAGTTAGCGCAGCGCAACGTTCGTGTGCGTGTCGTGTCCATGCCGTGCGCTGAATTATTCGACGCACAAGATGCATCTTATCGCGAACAAGTACTACCAAGTTCAGTGCGCGCTCGCGTAGCAGTCGAAGCGTTACATGCGGACTATTGGAGTCGTTATGTGGGGCTCGACGGTCGGGTGGTCGGTATGCGCAGTTTTGGTGAGTCAGCGCCGGGTGGAGAATTGATGCAAACGTTTGGCTTCACCGTGGAAAACGTAGTGGACAACCTGCTTGAGGTTATTACTTAGTGGTGCGAGTCGCTATTAATGGTTATGGGCGTATTGGGCGGTCAGTACTTCGCGCTCTCTACGAGTCGGGTGCTCGCCGCGATGTTCAACTGGTAGCCATTAATGAACTTGCCGATGCCTTGACAATGGTGCACCTGACACGATATGACTCGACGCATGGCAGGTTCCCGGGTCACGTTGACTTAAAAAATGGGTGTTTACACATTAATGGGGATCCCATACAGCTGTATTCGACGGGAGAGATAGAGCAGTTACCCTGGAAAGATCTCGGGATCGACGCAGTTTTAGAGTGTAGTGGTGCTTTTAGTGATCGAGTGACCGCTGAGAAGCATTTGCAAAGTGGCGCGAAACGCATACTGTTCTCACAACCCGCGGAATCTAATATTGATGCGACGGTTGTTTTTGGCGTCAATCACGGTGATCTAGAAGGCCATGAGCGTATTATTTCGAGTGCATCTTGCACAACCAACGCAGTAGTCCCCGTGATAAAAATCCTCGATGAAGCGTTTGGAATTGACGGAGGTGCGATCACGACGATTCATTCGGCCATGAACGACCAACCTGTCATAGACGCCTTTCACCATACAGATTTAAGGAAAACACGAGCAGCGATGCAGTCCATTATCCCTGTTGATACGGGTTTATCGCGCGGTATTGATCGCCTTTTGCCTCATCTTACCGGATGTTTCGAGGCGCAAGCTATGCGAGTGCCAACGATCAACGTTTCAGTGATTGACTTAGCGGTGATGTTAAGGACTCCGGTTACTGTGCAAGCGGTTAACCGTTGTTTAGAGAATGCGGCCACTCATTCTTTAAGTGGCATTTTGGGATATACCGATGAGCCGTTAGCTTCATGCGATTTTAATCATGACCCTCGTAGCGGGATTGTTGATGCGAGTCAAACGCGCGTTAGTCAGGCGACGCTCGCTAAGGTACTGATTTGGTTTGACAATGAATGGGGTTATGCCAATCGTATGGTGGATACGTTGCTGTGCTGGTTTGAACTCCCTCCCCTTACACGCCAAGAGGCTAACATCAATTCATGACGCCGATATTAATGACTTCCCTCAATCTTTTATCAAAGCGCGTACTGATCCGCGAGGATTTAAATGTGCCCTTGAAAGATGGTGAGGTGAGCAGTGATGCGCGGATTTCAGCAGCCTTACCAACATTAAGACATGCTGCCGATGCGGGCGCTGCGGTGATGGTTATGTCTCATTTGGGGAGGCCGGTGGAAGGTCAGTTTGACGCGCACTATTCTTTAAAACCGGTAGTCCGTCGCCTGAGCCAACTATTGGGTCAGCCCGTTCGCCTGATCGAAAACTGGCAAGCGGGTGTAACGGTTCAATTGGGCGAAATTGTTGTGCTCGAAAACGTCCGCTTCAACCATGGGGAGACGGCCAATGATGATTCACTGGCTAAGGCTTATGCGGCGTTGTGCGACATTTTTGTGATGGATGCATTTGGTTCGGCCCACCGCGCACAGGCTTCGACCCATGGCGTTGCTGTTCACGCGCCAGTTGCATGCGCAGGGCCCTTATTGGCGGCGGAATTAGATGCCCTTGGTCGGGCGTTAGCGAATCCTCAGCCGCCTATTGCTGCAATTGTCGGTGGATCAAAAGTCTCTAGTAAGTTATTGGTATTGGAAAAACTTGCAGATCGTGTCGATCAGTTAATTGTCGGAGGGGGTATTGCGAATACTTTTTTGGCTGCCAGTGGTAAGCCTGTAGGGCGTTCGCTCTATGAAGCCGATTTAATGCCGGCTGCCCGCGCCCTGATGCAGAAAGTCAATATTCCCTTGCCTATCGATGTCGTCGTGGGAGACGCTTTTTCAAGTGAAGCCAAGGCAATCATCAAGTCGGTAGATCATGTGCAGCCGGACGATATGATTTTTGATATTGGACCCAAGTCGGCACAGGTTCTGGTGGATATGATTGGCACTATGGGGACGATGATATGGAACGGCCCCGTTGGGGTATTTGAATTCGAGCAATTTGCCAATGGTACACAAGCTGTGGGAAATGCTATCGCAAACAGTTCAGGGTTTTCACTTGCCGGAGGTGGCGATACTCTGGCGGCAATAGAAAAGTATCGTCTCGCGGCAAAAATGTCCTATATTTCTACTGGCGGCGGAGCGTTTTTAGAATATGTGGAGGGCAAAGTCCTACCTGCTTTGGATGTTCTCGTAAAACGGGCTACCTAAATTTGCTATAAACTTAAAAATTGAAAGGAATCAATTTATGGCACTTATCTCAATGCGACAATTGCTTGATCATGCGGCCGAGCACGATTACGGTGTGCCAGCTTTTAATGTCAATAATCTAGAACAAATGCGTGCGATCATGCTCGCGGCAGATCATACGGACAGTCCGGTGATTATGCAGGCTTCTGCAGGTGCTAGGGCATATGCGGGTTCGCGCTTTTTAACGCATTTGATACAAGCGGCGATTGAAGAATGGCCGCATATTCCTATCTGTATGCATCAGGACCACGGGACCAGTCCGGCGGTTTGCCAACGCTCGATACAATTGGGGTTTTCATCTGTCATGATGGACGGTTCACTGGAAGAAGATGGAAAGACGCCTTCGAGCTATGCCTACAATGTTGCTGTGACACGCGCAGCTGTTGAAATGGCGCATGCCTGTGGGGTATCAGTGGAGGGTGAGTTGGGCTGTCTGGGTTCTTTAGAAACAGGCGAGGCCAGCGAAGAAGATGGCGTGGGTGCGGTAGGAACTTTGTCGATTACTCAAATGCTCACTGACCCAGAAGAAGCCGCGGATTTTGTCAATAAAACCGGCGTTGACGCTTTAGCCATTGCCTGCGGTACGTCGCATGGCGCCTACAAATTTAGCCGTCCGCCCACCGACGATATACTGGCCGTAGACAGGATTAAAGAGATTCATCGACGCATACCCAATACTCATCTGGTCATGCACGGCTCGTCTTCTGTACCCCAAGATTGGTTGGCGGTAATTAACCAGTTTGGAGGCAATATTCCAGAAACGTACGGGGTGCCAGTCGAACAAATATGCGAGGGTATTAAACACGGCGTGCGTAAAATAAACATTGATACTGATCTTAGGCTTGCCTCCACTGGGGCGATACGGCGTTTTATGGCTGAAAACCCGGCCGACTCTGATCCTCGCGGCTATTTAAAAGCGACAATTACCGTGATGCGGTCGATCTGTTCATCTCGCTATGTATCTTTTGGCGCGGCTGGCTGGGCACACAGTATTCGTGCGTTGTCACTAGAGGCCATGACGCTTCGCTATCTAAATTAGCGCGATTAAGCCCGTCGCACTGTGCACCATGACGCAGCCTGGCGTGTCGGTTAGTGATGACGCTCGGCCGGACAACTCAATTTTTGTACCTCTTGATAGAGAAACTGGGTGAGTTCACGTCGATTACCTATCGTTTCTAAGTGTCCCCAACTATGTGGATCTCCGATGGTGCTATAAATGGGCTGGTTGAATCTTTTAGTGATTTCGCTCATGAGTGCGGCGGAGCGCAGTGCCTCTGAAAAGTGAGAGGCGATGTGAAAAAGGCGGGTATTTTGACCGCTAAAATAGACAGGCACGACGGTTGCTTGGGCGTCGCGAATGGTTTTTGCGGCAAAGGTTGTCCAAGGCGCTTCTACTACGCGGCCGAACCCCCAGTGATTGGCGGTAGCGACAAACCCAGATGGAAAGATTAATAGCGGCACACCGTCGAGTAATGCCTCTGTTGCGATGCGCTTGGAGCGGATGTTGTTCTTAACGGCATCTTTTGTTTCGCTAAAGTCGATAGGTAAAAAATATTGAGCGAGATCACTGTCTTGACAGAGCATAGAATGAATCATAATTCGAAAATCACCGCGAAGTCGTACCGCTAAATCACAGAGAGCGAGGCCATCAATAACCCCAAAAGGATGGTTGGCAACGAAGACTAAAGGGCCACCCTGCGGGAGGCGCTGCAATTTTTGTTGGTCGAATTGATGGTCTATGTTGGCAATTTTAAACGCGTCTGATAAGAAGCTCTCAATAGAAAAGGGACGCTCCTTGACTTGTTTATAAATGGCCTCTATCTGCAAACGACCAAAAAAGCGCTCAGCTAATTCAAGTGCCCAGCGAACGTGCCACGATTGCTCCGATCGGACTAATGAGAGTAAAGGGGTGTCCGTGACATAATCGACCACGGCAGTTTTTGCTTCGAATTCCGTCATATTGGTTGTATTGTAGGGGTGATGAATGTTGTAAGGGAAGTAGTTATTGGTGATCACATCGCGTTCGGTGCCAAAATGCTAAGGCCCTTCCAGACCTTTCAGGTAAGTACAAAAAGTTTATGCTTGTGCGTATTGATCACTGTCACCTAGCCAGCGCTCAATTAATGCGGTGACTGTTTCGGGATGCTGTTCCATGATGTGGTGGGCAGTCTCTTTTATTTCTGGAAGTAAGTGCCCATCGCGCTGTAAGTCGGCAATCCTCAGAACCATATCGCCCGTTTGTCGGGTTCCAAGCACTTCGCCAGGACCACGCAGTTGCAAATCTTTTTCAGCAATTTTAAAACCATCGTTCGTTTCCCGCATGATCTTTAAACGTTCGCTACCAACGCTTGATAAGGGAGGGCTGTACAAGAGTACGCAGTGACTCTGTTGGTCACCTCGGCCTACGCGACCCCGTAATTGGTGTAACTGCGATAAACCCAAGCGTTCGGCATTTTCAATGATCATCAAGCTGGCATTTGGAACATCGACCCCAACTTCGATGACGGTGGTCGCTACCAACAAGTGAATATTGCCTGCTTTAAATTGCGCCATGACATCGATTTTTTCACGGGCTTTAAGACGACCATGCACAAGCCCAATAGAAAGTTCTGGAATGAGCAGTTGTAATTCGCTAGCGGTGACTTCTGCCGCTTGTGCCTCTAAGACGTCAGACTCTTCGATTAAGGTACACACCCAGTAGGCTTGCCGACCAGCAATACAGGCTTGTCGGACACGATTAACAATATCGTTGCGGCGCACGTTGCTGAGAACGAGCGTTTCAACGGGTTCTCGACCCGGCGGCAGTTCATCGATAATTGAACAATCTAAATCGGCATAAGCGCTCATCGCCAGTGTGCGTGGAATGGGTGTTGCCGTCATGATTAGCTGATGAGGCAAGTCACTCATGGCATTTTGTCCATCGGACGCGATGTGCCCTTTTCGACGAAAGGCGAGTCGCTGATGGACGCCAAAACGGTGTTGTTCGTCTACAATTGTGAGCGCTAAACTATTAAATTCGACGCCGTCTTGGAACAGCGCGTGGGTTCCTATAACCATTTTCGCCTCACCACTTGCTATCGCTTCAAGTTGCACATTGCGCGCCTTGCCCTTTATTTTTCCCGTCAGCCACGCAACGCGAATACCCAACGGTCTAAACCACCCCTCGAAGTTGATCCGATGTTGTTCGGACAGGATTTCTGTCGGGGCCATCAAAGCCGCTTGATAGCCATTGGCAATGGTTTGAATCGCCGCAAGTGCAGCGACCACGGTTTTACCAGAACCGACATCACCCTGAACGAGCCGAAGCATTGGCACTGTCTGGTTAATATCGGTATAAATTTCCGTACCGACTCGGTACTGTGCTGCAGTTAACGCAAACGGCAATTGGGCAAGAAGGCGTTTTTCTTGATCAGGATAAAAAGCGAGTTGGGTTGCGGGGTGTTGCTGTATTTGGCGCCTTAATCGCAATAAACTTAGGTGGTGAGCGAGTAGTTCTTCAAGCGCAAGGCGCTGTTGCGCTGGATGCTCGCCGGCCGCTAGCAAATTTAACGGAGCATCGACAGGTGGCTGATGAAGGAGTTGCAATGCTTCGCTAAGTGAGTATGGTTGGTGTGACGCGCGTGGCAATAATTCCCGTAATCCTCCGGTGCGGAGGCGCTCCAGAGCCTGATGGCACAAAGCTCGCATTCGCACCTGTGTGATACCCTCGCTAATTGAGTAAATGGGCGTTAATGTGGCCTCCACAGGGGGCGGATTTTGGCTGTCAATAACGCGGTATTCTGGGTGATAAAGTTCTGCCCCTGTTGTACCACGGCGGATTTCCCCAAAGCAGCGAATAGCGACGCCTGAGGCGAGTTGTTCCTGTTGTGCACGATTAAAGTGAAAAAAACGTAGGCTGATAATGCCGCTGTCATCTTGTAACCGGCAAACCAGGCTTCTACGACGCCCGAAGACAACGTCACTCGCTTTGATCACGCCCTCTATGACGGCACTTGTAAAGGGTTGTAGCCCTCCAATAGGCGAAATCTTCGTTTTATCGACATAGCGTATTGGCAGATGAAATAGCAGGTCTTGTAGCGTTCTAAAGCCCATTTTGGAAAGCTTTTTCGCTTGTTGGGGGCCAATACCTCGCAACTCTCGAACACTCACTTGCTCTAAAAACGGTTGCTTGGGGAGCGAGGGTGTATTGTTCATGGGAGCGCCGGTCTTTTCGAGCACGCGATGTGAGGGGGCGAATGTAAGACTGACGTCAACCGATTACGGGGCTGTGCTGCTTTAGAATGTCGTCTTTGATAGGCGCCGAGTCTCGTATCCATTGAGATATCACGAAAACAGCAGAGAAAAAATCGCAAAATTATAGAAGCCTCGTTATCAGTGCAAGCGCCTTAAAACAGCCGCTTGCATTGAGATCATAAGTCGTTCCTAATCACTCTTGCGATGATAGCGAATTAACGAGAACTAAGGAACGTCGAGTGAAAATATTGTTGGCTGGGTGTGGTGATCTCGGACAGCGAACTGCTGCGCAACTGGGGCGGGTACATGAGTGCTATGGACTCCGTCGTCAAACAGAACAGTTAGCGGCAAATATTCAACCTATTCGGGCGGATCTAACCGATGCAGAACAATTGCACGGCGTCTTGCAAGCGCGCTATGATGTCGTGGTGGTTACAGTGACACCCGCCACTTTTTCAGAGTCTGCGTACCGCGCCTCTTACCTTGCGATCGCACAAGCATTCAGAAAAGTGATGCGCGTGACGCCAGAATTACCCCGCTTGCTGATTTGGGCTTCAAGTACTAGCGTCTATGGAGATCATGATGGACGGTGGGTGGACGAAACAACGCCAGTTCACCCCGATACGTTTTCCGGAAAAATTTTGTATGAGGCAGAAAAAGCCATTGCGCAGCTACCCTGTCATTCAGTCATCGTGCGTTTTTCGGGGATTTACGGCCCTGGGCGGGCGCGTCTTATTGAGCAGGTACGAGCGGGAATAGGGCGACCATCCGAGCCCAAGCAATGGAGTAACAGAATCCACAGTGATGATTGTGCTGCGGTGTTCTGCCACTTGATAGACCAACACGCGCAGGGGATTAAATTGCACGATCTTTACGTTGCCAGCGACTCTGAACCCGCCGCGCAACATGACGTTCGTGAGTGGTTGGCAAGGCGTTTAGGCGTCGTGTTAGAGGAGCAGCCTCAAGCCCATGGTCCGTCTCGCCGATGTCGGAACGAGCGCTTATCAAAAAGCGGTTTTACGTTCACTTATCCCACTTTTCGCGATGGCTACGACACGCTTTTGACACCGTTGTTATCAAGTATGACAGCAAAAATTGGCTAGATAACCATGACGCCATCCATTTCAACGCGCGCACCTCGCGGAAGCGCACTGACCTCAATCGCCGCTCGCGCCGGATAGGGCTTGACGCAGTACTCGGCCATTATCTCATTAACGATCGCAAAGTCGTTTAGATCAGTGAGAAAAATATTCAGTTTTACAAGACTATTCAGATCACCCCCGGCAGCGTGGCAGACGGCGCGTAAATTACCAAAGACTCGACGGATCTGAGCGGCTATACCACCCTCTACGAGCAACATGCTTTTTGCATCAAGCGGTATTTGACCCGATAGATAAACCGTATTGTTGACCTTAACGGCTTGTGAATATGTGCCGATTGCAGCGGGTGCAAGTTCGGTATAAATGACAGCTTTATTAGTCACGATTGGGCTTTCTCCATGGCATGTTAGTTTCTGACTCGACTGACTCGACGGACAGCAGGTAAACCTCGAACTCGCCGTAAAATATCCGCAAGATGAATGCGGTCTCGCACGGCAATAACCAAATCTACTACGCTAGTGTAGGCGTCTTTATCCAATGTACTCACTTTTTCAATGGTAGCGTCTTTTTCGGTGATTCGCGATGCTAGAACAGCGATAAAACCCCGTTCAGGAGTGATCTCCACCTTGAGTTCGACGGGAAATTGGCCGTGAACCCTACTCGACCAAGTCATCGGCGTACATTTTTCCGGTTGAGAGCGAAGTTCGCTCAGATTTCGACAGGATTCCAAGTGAACGACAACGCCTTTTCCGGGGGATAAGTGACCGAGTATCGGGTCTCCGGGTATTGGGTGGCAACACCGCGCATATTGCAATAAAGAGCCTTTCTGTGCGCCGACTTCGAGTGGCAGTGTTGGTGCGCGCTGCTGCAGAGACTGCGGTGTTTGATCTAAGGGAACGATCAAGTTGGCCACGGCAAGTGGGACGCGATTGCCTAACCCGATCTGATGGAGAATGTATTCGAACGTCGAGGCCCCAGAGCTCGTTAAGATACGCTTGATTTCTGATTTTTTAAGCTGTCGGTAACTGGTGCCAAATTTTCCTAAAGCTTGATCGAGTAAGCGTTTTCCCAAGGTAACTGACTCATGGTGCTCTTGTTGCTTAAGATAGTGCCGAATCGCGCTGCGTGCTTTCGCGGTGGCAACAAAACTTAACCAATTGGGGTTGGGCTGTGCACCTTCGGCGCTGATGATCTCGATCTTTTGACCACTCTGCAATGATTCGGATAAAGATGTGAGCTGCCCATCCACACGACAGGCAATACAACTATTGCCAAGTCCGGTGTGCACGGAGTAAGCAAAGTCAATGGCGGTTGCGCCTGCGGGCAATTCGACAATCTCCCCACGAGGAGTGAATACGTAGACTTCATCAGGGAATAGGTCGGCTTTAACGTGCTCTAAAAATTCGAGCGAATCGCCAGCTTGTTTTTGCATGGCAAGTAGCCCTTGAATCCATCGTGAGGCACGGCGTTGACTGCCCTCTTCGCGGGTGTTACCCGCTTTATATTCGCCATGTGCGGCAATCCCGTAGTTTGCGATAGTCTCCATTTCAGCAGTGCGAATTTGCACTTCAATTAAAACTCCATGCATTCCCACAAGGACGGTATGAACGGATTGATAGCCGTTGGCTTTTGGGATTGCAATGTAGTCTTTAAATTCCCCGGGTACTGGCTTGAAGATGCTGTGCATCATACCAAGGGCTCGGTAGCAGTCGTCAACCGACTCCACGACTAAGCGAAAAGCAAATACATCCATAATGTCGCGAAAGGCCTTTTTTTTCTCGCGCATTTTGAGGTAGATACTCCAAAGGTGTTTTTCCCTTCCCTTGACAACTGCATTTAGCGCTTCGCGCTGTAACCGGTTTTCTATGGATTGGCGGATTTCGAAAACAAAAGCCTTACGATTTTGTCGCGCAGCTTCTGTTGCTTCGCGAAGCCGTCGATGGCGCAGCGGATACATGGCGGCGAAACTCAATTCTTCCAACTCAAGGCGTATGTGGTTTATTCCCAGACGCTGTGCAATTGGCGCGTATATTTCCATTGTTTCACGTGCTACCCGTCGACGCTTGTCGGGAGCCAATGTGCCCAGAGTGCGCATGTTGTGAAGGCGATCCGCCAATTTCACTAGGAGTACCCGGATGTCGCGTGACATGGCCAGGGTCATTTTTTGAAAACTTTCGGCCTGTTGTTCGGCTTTTGATGCGAATTCTATTTCGTTGAGTTTACTAACACCATCTACGAGATCGGCAACGGTTCGACCGAACCGGCGAGAAATTTGCCCCTTGGTGACACCCGTGTCTTCGAGAACATCGTGGAGCATCGCTGCTATTAAACCCTCAGGGTCCATATGCATGTCAGCGAGGATATTGGCCACAGCGAGTGGATGAGTGATATACATATCACCCGTCTGCCGCATCTGACCCATGTGACTTTCTTCGGCGTATCGGTAGGCGCGCTCTACTCTGCGTAAATCACTCTCACTTAGATAAGAGAGTTTTTCTGTTAGGCCGAGAAGCACCAAGCGAGTGGCTCCATGGAGGGTGTTCTAATCGCCCGGACCGGGCTCCAAGGTATTTGCGCTATCGTTTGCAGCGGGAATGCTAGGTTCTGGCTCCGCCGAGTCGGCACTGCCACCTGCTAATTCGGCAAGTGCTGCGGCGATAGCGGCATCTGCAACGGCCTCTGAATTTTCTTCTTCGCTTACGTCCTCTTCGAGATTAAAGGCTTGCTTGGTCGGCAGTAGAATGCTCGCATCAATGAACCCTTCGGCCACTTCGCGAAGCGCAATGACTGTGGGTTTGTCATTTTCTTCTGGGACAAGCGCAGGTCGACCTTCAACCGCCAGTTGGCGGGCGCGTTTCGAGCCGATCATTACGAGTTCGAAGCGGTTATCCACGTTTTCTAAGCAGTCCTCAACAGTGATGCGAGCCATAGTCTCTCCAAATGGAAAGGCAGTCTGAGAGAACCGCGTTTCCAACAAATTTATTCCAGCATGCCAGTATACTGAATTACGCTAGTTACGGCAATAAAGTGGTGATTAAGCTTTGCAGTTTTGGATTAGTGGTGTCATCAAATGCCTGGCCGGAGCGCTTGTCTAAAAGATTCGTGAGTTTTTGACAGGTTATATCGAAGTCGTCGTTAATGAGAACGAAATCTGCCTCACGCCAGTGGCTCATTTCTTCTTGCGCTGCGGCCAAACGTTGCTCGATGACTTCAGGCGCGTCTTGCCCTCGTCCGAGGAGCCGTTGGCGGAGCGTTTCTTTGGAGGGCGGGAGGATAAAAATACTGCAGCTGTCGGTAAAGATATCTCTGATCTGCTGAGCACCTTGCCAGTCTATTTCTAAAATTACGTTGCGGCCAGTTTTTAGCGCGTTCTCGACCCACAGCCGAGATGTTCCATAGAGATTTCCATGTACCTTAGCTGATTCGAGAAAGGCGTTCTCTTGATCCATCCTTTCAAATTCGGTGAGCCCGACAAAATAGTAATTGACCCCATCGATTTCGCCCGGACGCGGCGATCGCGTCGTATGCGAAACCGACGCGCACACATTGTTGACCCGATGTAAGACGTGGTTGACGAGACTCGTTTTACCGGCGCCTGAGGGCGCCGAAATCATGAACAATGTGCCTCTGTGCATGAAGGGATGTTCCATTTCTGTTAGCGTCACGAGATCGGTACCACCGACTTTGGCTATGATATCAGATTGTTTCACTCATGATATTAAATTCAGTCATGGCCGTTAAGAATACGCCGACCAGAATCATTTATTTTTCTGACTAAGTTGACTCGATCAACGTGTTGGCTCTCAAGCATCGACTCACAATCTTGTAAACAGTCTGGTAGAAACTATGTCCTGCCGGATCTGAAAAAAGGCGTGCTTCCGTTAATGGACTGTTTTCAATATCTGGGCCTTATTCTATATTTTGAATTTGTTCACGCATTTGTTCGATCAGCACTTTGAGTTCAACGGATACCTGCGTGGTAATGCTAGAGATAGATTTGGAGCCGAGGGTGTTAGCCTCTCGATTGAGTTCTTGCATTAAAAAGTCCAAGCGTCGTCCCATCGCGTCATCACCGTCGAGTACGCGCCGGATTTCTGTGGCGTGTATTGCAAGTCGGTCCAGCTCTTCGTCAACATCGGCGCGATGGCATAGCAGAGCCATTTCCTGTTCGATTCGGTCAGGGTCGAGTGTGTCTGTAAAGTGCGCTAAGCGATCATTTAAGCGTTGCCGCTGTTGTGCCAGTATTTTGGGTAGTTCCGAGCGCACTTCCGCGATATGCGAGGCGATACCATCTAACCGTTCGGTGAGCATTGCGGCGAGCTTCTCACCCTCTCGCTCACGCCCGTCAATTAATTGAGCCAACGTTTCTAAGAAGACGTCGTTAGCAACACTTTGCATCATGTCTGTGTCGATTTGTGCGTCGATCAAAACCCCCGGAGAGCGCATGATATCGACAACTGACAGCGGCGCTGGGGCTTGTATGTCATTACTCAGAGTTTCGGCGAGTTGGATGTAACGTTTTGCGAGAGCCAGATCAACATTCAGCGCCAAGCCCATGTTCGTAGTTGATATTTGAAACGTGCAATCGACCTTGCCGCGCTGCAGTCGCGACCGCGTTGCCTCTCGAAGTGACATTTCAACGGAACGCAACGTTTCTGGTAATCTGAAGCTAGTCTCAAGAAAACGGTGATTGACCGAACGTAACTCACAGGTGATCGAACCCCAATCAACGTGTCGGGAAACACGCGCAAACGCGGTCATACTTCGTGGCATGGGCACCTCTTATCTCATGATTTACGGTCATGGTAACAAAAGCCGCTGTCAGGAAAATTTTATTTCTGCGGAGTCGCTTAATTTTGTTTGCCTTTGGTTACGTAATCCCCGATCCTCTACATTCAAACTGAAAATTCATAAGGAACATAAAAATGAAGCGTCCCAGCGGGCGTCGCCCCGAACAATTGCGGCCAATTAAGATTTCTCGCGATTTTACCAGTCATCCCGAAGGGTCGGTGTTGGTGGAGTTTGGTGGAACCAAAGTGATTTGTACCGCAAGCGTCGAGACAAGTGTGCCGCGGTTTTTGCGAGGTAAAGGGCAAGGTTGGGTAACAGCCGAATATGGTATGCTGCCGCGATCTACTCATAGTCGTATGGCTCGTGAG
The DNA here is from genome assembly GCA_913031145.1 of uncultured Cellvibrionales bacterium. GTDB lineage: Bacteria > Pseudomonadota > Gammaproteobacteria > Pseudomonadales > Porticoccaceae > TMED48. Next base: position 62,897 of record CAJWCO010000010.1, read on the forward strand.
GCGTCTCGGGGAAAGCAAAGCGGCCGTACCCAAGAGATTCAGCGATTGATCGGTCGGTCGCTTCGAGCGGCGGTTAACTTGAATCTTCTGGGAGAGCATACCATTCATGTTGACTGCGATGTAATTGAGGCAGATGGCGGTACTCGAACTGCATCTATTACCGGAGCCTGTGTCGCATTGGTCGACGCAATCAGGTACTTGCAGCGTAGCAAAGCCATTACTACAGACCCATTGATCACGATGGTTGCGTCGGTGTCGGTTGGGATTTATCGAGATGCTGTCGTTGTCGATTTGGACTATGCAGAGGATTCGAATGCAGAAACTGACATGAATATTGTTATGAATGCCAAGGGTGGTTTTATCGAAGTGCAAGGAACCGCCGAGGGTGAAACATTTTCCGAGGCGCAATTAGCCGAGATGATGAAGTTTGCGAAAAACGGTATCGCCGAACTTTTGACCTATCAGACTCTAGCACTCGCCCAATAGCATGAGACTCCGCCAATGAAAGATTACAAACGGCAATTTATTCTCCAAGCCATCGCGAGTAACGCGTTATCCTTTGGTGAGTTTACACTCAAATCTGGCCGTACTTCCCCCTACTTTTTCAATGCGGGTCAGTTTTTCAACGGTGAGTCTTTAGCCACATTAGGACACTGTTACGCGCAGGCCGTCGTGAATGCCGAGCTGTCGTTCGATATGCTATTTGGACCCGCGTATAAAGGTATTCCATTGGCGGCAGCGACGGCCATTGGTTTGCAGACCCACTACAACGTGAATGTTCCTTATTGCTACAATCGAAAAGAACAAAAGAATCACGGAGAAGGCGGGTCGCTCGTTGGGGCGCCCTTGTGCGGGCGGGTGCTGATTGTTGATGATGTGATTACAGCAGGAACAGCTGTGGGCGAGGTAATGACCTTGCTAGATTCTAGCGAAGCGACGGCTGCGGCGGTAGTGGTCGGTTTAGATCGACAAGAGCGCGGCACTGGCACCTACTCAGCAACTCAGATGGTTGAACAAAACTACGGTATACCGGTCATCAGTATTGTGACCGTTGACGATATTTTGGCGTACTTGCTAGTGCAAGAAGATATGAAGCAATGGGCAGATCCAGTCCGTCAGTACAGGAATGCTTATGGTGTAGAGTGATGCCCGCGTTCGCTTAGTGCGGACAGCGCGATGAGGTAGTTTTGGGTATACACGCTAGTCAAACATACTCTGCGTGATTAATTGCCACTGCTCGTTCCAGTCGGCACTCGGCCGTCGTTTAAAGTCACTGCGTACGAATTGATGAATTCGGCCCTCTGCACTGGCCAACATTAAATTAGCCGTTATGCTCACCGAGGCATTAACTTTTAGGCCATCGCGAACTTGCGCCTCACGCAGGATTCGCCGTAATTCGCTTTCCAGCCGCTCGTAAAACTGGGCAATGCGGCGATGTAATTGTTCGGTCTCGCCAGTCAATGCGTCGCCATTTAAAATGCGCGTAATTCCCGGATTTTTCTCAGCGAAGCTGAGCAACAAAATCAGTATCCTAAAGCACTGGTCAATAGGGTTTGAGCGGTCTTGGACGATGCTAGAAACGCGCTCGAAAATGGTATTCTCAATAAAATCTATAAGGCCCTCGAACATCCGGGTTTTACTCGGAAAGTGCCGATAAAGAGCGGCCTCTGAAACGCCGAGCTCTGCGGCGAGTGCGGCGGTCGTAATACGTTGGCCTTTGGACACCTCTAGCATGCGTGCTAGCGCACGGAGTATATCTTGTGCTCGCGACCCCCGCTTACCTGCCACCTTTTGCGCCTCCGTGACTCGGGTTCTGATTGCTGATCAATGTTCCGACCCCTTCATCGGTAAAAATTTCCAGCATGACAGCATGTTCGACGCGGCCATCGATAATGTGTGCGCTTGGTACGCCAGATTTTACTGCATCAAGCGCACAGCGGATTTTTGGGAGCATACCGCCGTGTATCGTCCCTTGAGCGATTAATTCATCGACTTTTGTGGCGCTGAGCCCGGTTAGAATGTTTCCGTTTTCATCTAACAGACCCGCCACATTCGTGAGTAGTATCAGTTTTTCTGCGCCCAGTACTTCGGCCATTTTACCAGCAACTAAATCGGCATTAATGTTATAGGATGCACCATCTGATCCAACGCCAATAGGCGCGACGACCGGAATAAAATCTCTATCAACGAGCATGTCGATAACGGCTTTATTGATGGATACCACTTCGCCAACTTGACCGATGTCGACAATTTCGGTTACCGCAATTTCCTCGGCTTTTTGCACGACGGTCAATTTCCTAGCTCTAATGAGTTGACCATCTTTACCAGTAACGCCAAATGCCTTGCCGCCAGCGCTGGCTATTAAATTGACGATCTGTTTGTTGACAGTGGCCCCAAGTACCATTTCTACAACGTCCATAGTTTTGCTGTCGGTCACCCGCATTCCGTCAACAAATTTTGATTGAATGGACAGACGCTCGAGTAGTTCGCCGATCTGTGGACCTCCTCCATGCACCACAACAGGATTCAAGCCGACCGCTTTCATCAGCACAACATCGCGAGCGAAACTAGCTTGCAGTGTTTCGTCTACCATGGCATTACCGCCATACTTCACAACGACCGTTTTTCCCGCAAAACGCTGGATATAGGGCAATGCTCGTGAAATTACCTGCGCGGTTGATAGACCTTGGTTTTTACTTGTAGCGGCATTCATAAGAAATCTTCGATGTTGGGGATCAACGCCGCGAGCTTGTACTTAAAGGTTTGTCTGATATACCCTAAGATATTATGGTCCTCGGCTTCGAAGCGCAGCGTTAAATTAGCCGACGTGTTGGACGCCCGAACTAGTCCCCAACCTTGAGGGTATTCGACGCGAAGCCCGTCCAACCGGGTTATTCGTGCGCCCTTGAATTCACATTCTTCAGAAATTCTCTGCATTAGCGCAAATTTTTCGTCGTCGGGTACGGGGATTAAGATTTCGCCGGTGTAAACACTCGGGTCTAATTCGTCCAGTAATTGATCTAAGTTTTTGTAGGTTGCGGTCAATATTTCCAGCAAGCGAGCGGCCGCGTAAAGACCGTCGTCGAACCCTTCTCGGCGATCGGTGAAAAAGATGTGTCCGCTGAACTCGCCGCCAAGCGGGGCATTAACCTCCTGAACGGCTTTGCGAACATGCGCATGACCCGTTTTACACATCACAGGTTCGCCTTTATTGGCTTTGATAATATCCACGAGTTTTTGACTCGACTTGACGTCATACACGATTGACTGTCCGGGCGAACTTTGTAAGATATCTTGTGCAAATAGCATCATAAGCCTGTCTGGCCAGCAAATCCTACCTTTGCTTGAGATAACGACGAGTCGATCGCCGTCGCCGTCAAAAGCAAAACCGAGGTCTGCATTTTCGCTGGCGACGCGAGCACGAAGATCGAGTAGATTGAACTCGTCTGAAGGGTTTGGCTCGTGATTCGGGAAGCTTCCATCAATTTCGCAGTAAAGAGGAACGACTTCACAGCCCAAGCTCTCAAACAGCTCTACGGCAACAGGCCCAGATACACTATTAGCGCCATCGACAACAACTTTAAACTCTCGAACGATACCCACATCTTCAAAAATTTGTCGGACATACTGGGGTATCACCAATCGAGAGAAATATTCACCGTGTCCCTCTGTATAGTTTTCTACCACCATAATGGGCTTCAGCAACTGTAACATGTTGCCAGAAAGAACCTGGCCCTGAACGATAATCTTGAAACCGTTAAAATGACTGGGGTTATGGCTTGCAGTCACCATAATGCCGCAACTCGATTGCCCCGAATAATGGATCGCGAAGTTGAGTGCCGGCGTAATAATTTGTCCGAGGTCAATCACGTTGCAACCCGTGGACAAAAGGCCGTCTCGCAACGCTAACGCCAACTCTGGTGAGCTGGCACGGCCGTCACGACCTAAATAAATTGCATTATTGCCTCTTCTAAGCACGAGCGATCCGACTGTTTTGCCAAGCCGACGGGCAAATTCTTCCGTGATTTCCTCATGGGCGATGCCGCGAATGTCGTAATCCCTAAACACGAGCTCTGGGACGACAAATTCGTTTTGAGCGGGATCCAAATCGTGGAGTCGTACGTTGTAATCATCGCGCGCATCGCTATTTTCGTTTGATTCGTCTGATACCGTTGGGACATTCAAAGACTCGAATTCCTCGCCCAAGTCATTCGTTTGCGACGTAATTGAGCTATCGGTCGCCGACGCTAAGTTGGGTGTATCGGTCACGGGTTCTTCCGAGATAATTTCTTCTTCTATCTGGACTTCATCCTCTTTCTGGGCAGGTAGCCGGATGGTTCTTACATCTTGTGATTGGTTGGTAAAGATGCTTATTTCGGAACTTCCGCGATTCATTCTCATTTTAATTGTGAAATGAATGCCCAGTAACCACAGAAATACAATACCCACTATTCCGATTAAGATAGGTTGTTCAGCCTCATTTATGCTGCTTTTGAGGCTTTGCGAGGGTTCAAAGGTCAGTTGCCAGCTGGTGTCTTGTATGGGGTAGGTTGTATTAAGTCCCCCACCGTCTTGGCGGGCGCCTAACTGACCTCCCTGGCCTATGCTTAAAAGCTTTGTGGTTCCAGCCCCTGACTCGTTTTGTTCCAAGTGCAGTGTGCCTTGCTCGGAGTCGCCACCAGCCATAAGATCGCCAAGCGAATCGAGCGTCTGTAGTAGAAAAATCTGGCCCACGTGCTCGACGCCCACATATAACGTCTCGCTCATTAGCAATTTCCAATCACCCTCAATGCGAACAGCACGAAGCTTGCCTATCGCATTATTCCGGCGTTGACGCGCAAACATCATCGCTGCAGGGCTTAAGTCGGCGCTGTGCCGGAGCAGATCTTGGTCAAAATAATAAATAGCATCTGCAGTTTCCATAACGCTTATGGCGTCAATTTCGCTAGCGTCTAGGGCGTCGTTATTCCCGTTTTGTAAGTGGCTGGGTGCTTCTTGTTGGTCCGCAAGCGTCTTCAGCTGAAGAGACTTGGACGCCAAATTTTCGCTGATTGCAACGCTGATTCCGCGTAAATCTTTACCGTATAATTGATCAACTAACCGAGCCCTTTGTTCACTGACGTAGTCTTGCCAAAGGACATACATGCCATAGCTTATTAGCGCACCTGTAGCTAGGATGATGGCCCATATAAAGGGATCTGATTTCAGCCGAAGCAAGTAGTTTTTTAATTGCACTTTTACTGATCCGTTGAGGTCGCGTTATGGACGCCGTCGCATACCGCGCCGGTCTTACTCTTATTAAAGTCGTTGGCGATGCAGATTATTAAATCTCTCGCTAATTGTATTTTGGACTTTTTCGGCAAGCATACATCGTCCTGTGTCGTTATCCAGTGGACTTCGTTTTCATCTGCATCGAAGCCAATATCATGGCGCGATACGTCGTTAGCAACAATTGCATTGAGCTTTTTGTCTTTTAATTTGCGCTTTGCGTTCGCGGTGACGTTTTCGGTCTCTGCCGCGAACCCGACAATATAAAGATTTTCGTGCAGCGATGAAACAGTGTTCACGATATCGATATTTTTTGTAAATTCTAAGGACATGCTAGCGGCATTCTTTTTTATTTTCTGCTGGTTAATATCGGCACACCGGTAATCTGCGACAGCGGCAGCCGCAATAAATATGTCTGCAGTTTCGCAGGCATGCAAAACAGCGCGATGCATGTCGGCGGCAGACTCGACTTGCTTAACCACGCAGTGTTCTGGTGTTGACAGGCTTACCGGCCCAGAAACAAGGGTCACATGAGCCCCTGCATCTAACGCAGCAGAAGCCAGCGCATAGCCCATTTTGCCTGAGCTACGATTGCTGATGTAGCGGACGGGATCAATAGCCTCTCGCGTAGGCCCCGCTGTAATAATCAACTGTTTGCCTTGCAAAATACCCGTTGAGAAATGCTCAGCAATGCGTTCGGCAATCTCCAGCGGCGCTTCCATACGGCCTAAGCCGACGTCTCCGCATGCCTGCAGTCCCGACGTGGGGCCGATAACCTTGACATCTCGTTGTTTTAAGACTGCCATGTTGGCAACGTTCGCAGGGTGGTGCCACATACCTTGATTCATCGCCGGCGCAATGACGACCTGCGCAGGCGTTGCTAAATAGACGGCTCCCAGCAGTGAAGCGGCTTTGCCATGCACTAAGTCGGCAATGCAATGAGCCGTTGCTGGCGCAATGAGAAACACATCAGCCCAGCGTGCAAGCTCAATATGGCCCATGCCAGCTTCTGCATCAGAGTCTACCAAGGCACTATGTACTGGATGTCCAGACAGGGCCTGCAACGTTAACGGCCGAATAAATTCCATCGCCGACGAGGTCATAATAACGCGCACATCCGCGCCCAAGTTTGCCAAACAGCGAACTAACTCCGCGCTTTTGTAGGCGGCAATGCCCCCAGTCACTCCGACGAGTATGCGTTTATTGCAAAGGCTACTCATTAGGTGCTCTCATCCAACACAAAATTGTGCGCACAATAGTATCACGGAATATTTGTTTATGTACCGCTAAATAAGTGCTTACTATGCCTATGGCTCAGGGTTTGAGTGAAATAAGTCCCCGCGAGAGGGGTCTGAAGAAGCCTGCTATACTGTGGTGTGGTTAGACATCCCGCCGTCTATTAGCTCTTTTCTCGAGAGCTGATTAAGAGCTGCGTTGATGGAGCGGAGTTCGGTCTAAGTGAGGCGCGGCGTTTAAATATGTCAATCAAGCGGTGCGTTGACGTGGGTCCTCCGGGGGTGTTTGCGGAGATTTTATGTTACGTTCGCGTTTGATTCACACCGCGTTTTCTGGTATAACACGCGGCCTGCAGTGAGCATGGCTTCTGTCACGCAGGTTATTTTAAAGTGACTAAGGTCGTCGGCCTACGACGGCAAGCAATTTAGGGGCAGAGAGATGTCAAGAGTGTGTCAAGTAACCGGCAAGCGACCGATGGCGGGAAACAACGTATCCCATGCGAAAAACCGAACTCGGAGGCGCTTCGAGCCCAATTTACATACCCATCGATTTTGGGTTGAACTCGAGCGTCGCTTTGTAAAAATCAGAGTGTCCACAAAGGGCTTGAGAATTATTGACAAAAACGGTATCGAGCAAGTGTTAGCAGACATGCGTGCTCGTGGCCAGAAAATTTAGGAATCCTTGAAATGGCAAAATCAGCGAGAGAGAAAATTCGGCTTGTATCGAGTGCTGGCACGGGTCACTTTTACACCACGGATAAAAATAAACGTAACATGCCTGAAAAGATGGAGATTAAGAAGTACGATCCCACCATACGACAGCACGTTATTTACAAGGAAGCAAAGATAAAGTAACGCCGCACTGGCGTTCTTTGCGCGAACTTGGCAATGTCTACTAACCCTGTTGTTCGCTCGTAAAACGGTTTCCCTTGTGCGTGTGCACGTATCTATGCAGGTCTTCTAAGCGGTCCTGTCTTGTACCTTCCTGCAAATGGCATTAATTTCGCCTGGCAAGAGCGCCCAAATTTGTGGCGATGTGTTTATTTTTTATACAAAAAAAACCCTGACGTTTTTTGTCAGGGTCTTTGATTTGTGTAGGCTGGATGAAACACCCAGTTCACAACATTATTCGCCGATCACGTTCTCGGCTTGAGCACCCTTTTGGCCTTGGGTAACAACCATCGTTACCGACTGACCTTCTTTGAGCGATTTGAATCCCTCAGCTTGAATGGCGCTGTGGTGAACAAAAACGTCACCGCCACCCTCCTGCTCAATAAAACCGAAACCCTTACTATCGTTAAACCACTTTACAGTGCCAGAAACTCTTTCCCCTGACATAACTACCTCACTTAAATTTTCTTTACCGTTTAAGGCGATTAATTATCCAGCCTCGTTACGGGGCTAGCCTAACACACACTGCGAAGCAATGTGTGCGGAGAACTTAGAAACTCCTCCGATCTTGCATAATATGGCTTTTGATTCTTTTATGCTAATTTTTTTTTGTTTTTTTGTAAAAAAAAGTCCTTTTTCACGCATATTACGTTTAATTTGCCGGGTTTTTACAGCCCATTTCGTCCGAGAAAAGCCCATTGCGTCCGAGAAGAGCCTGTTTACGGATCAAGGTATCATGGCTATTGGCATTAACCTCTCAGATCAACCCTGCATGGGGCGATTGCTACATCGATATACGCGCGATTCCATGCCGCCTGCTGGAAACTTTGCTATGTGCGCCGTCATAATAATCTGCTGGATCTGTATTCAGACAGATAATAATCAGTGTTCTGCTACACAGTGCTGTTGCGTTGTGGCTGCGAACGGTAGACTAGATGCCGCGGTATCCACCCCTAACTGAGAGGGCAATTTTAATGCAAGTTG
>CAJWCO010000011.1 GCA_913031145.1 uncultured Cellvibrionales bacterium
GAAGAGGAAGAGGAAGAGGAAGAGGTAGAGGAAGAGGAAGAGGAAGAAGCTCTGGACCAAGCCTTCCTTAACGAGCTGAAGAATCAAACAGTTGGAGATTTTGACATAGATAGGGTTAGCAGCGAAAATCTGAACGACGCGTTGCTTCTAGAAACAGAAACAGAAACAGAAACACATGTAGATACAGAAACAGAAACAGAAACACATGTAGATACAGATACAGATACAGATACAGATACAGATACAGATATAGATACAGATATAGATACAGATACAGATATAGATATAGATATAGATATAGTAGAAGCGCAAGATACTGCCCATGCCGAGCCAGTAATTATTGCAAAGCGTGCGAGCTTTTTAGGGCGTTTATTTGGAAGGCGTAACGAGCCAAAAGATAGTGTCGAGATGGCACCAGTTGCAGATATAGAGATTGAGCAGGAACCGGAGCGGTCTGATGAAGAAGCCCTTGAAGTGGAGTTAGATGCGGTTGAAAAGATTTCCGATTTGGAGATAGCGGGTGAGTACCAAGAAGAGAGAATTACTGAAGCCGCTTCCCATCATATGCCGGAGAGCCAGATTTCATCGGGTATTCAAGACGACGAATTGAAATACAGTAAGCCTGATGTTGGTGAGGTCATAACGGACCCTAATGAGGAAGTCGTGAGCGATAAATTTGAGGACGAAGAGAGTCACCCTTTGGGGAAGGCCTACGGCCCTGACAGCTATAATTTTGAAGGCGATGTTGTGAGCGATGTAAGAGTGACAGAGCGCACCCTTGTTCCGGATCCATCGGACGATCGCACAGATCTTGAAGAGCCCCGAGTTGACAACGACCTAGAGTTAGATGATTTTAAGCATATTTTTGACGAAGACGATCAAGAATTTAATCAAGACGAAAAAGATGCCGATGCCGTTGCCACGAGTGAGTCTGAGCCGATATTTGAGCTCGCTGAGGGAAGTTCGGAGATCATAGCTGAACCTTTGGTTAATCCGGAGGAACTAGGTTTGTTGAAGTTTTTTGATGATCCAGAAATAACGGATGACACCGTTCCGCGAGTCTTGGAATCTGTGGATGCAAGCACCGATCTAAAAGCGGATTTGGAAGATTTTGAGAGTTTTTTGAAACTTCAGTCGGCGCTCACGGGAAGTACCGATCGCCAAGAAACAGTCAAGAGCACGTTGGGCTTGTATAACATTGACAGTACCGAAGTAAAGTTTGCCGTCGCTGAAACCTACATACAAGAGGGAAATCTAGTAGGGGCTAAAGAAGTATTAGAAGATATAACGAAGCAAGATGATAGCAAGGATAAGGCTCGAGCGCGTCGATTACTTGAAACACTGTAGCGGCTGTTCACATTGTGATTAATTGGGATTACTCGATCAATGCTAGAGTACCTTGTGGATATTGTTTGCCGGAAGGGGTAACCCGATACGCAGCTATCGTTAGCTATAACGGCAGTGCTTACAGCGGGTTTCAGCGTCAAAAAGATCAAGTGACAGTGCAAGGCGAACTCGAAACTGGGTTAAGTTCGATCGCGAACACTCCGATTGTTATTGCTGCATCGGGCAGAACAGATTCTGGGGTGCACGCTAGCCATCAAGTGATTCATTTTGATTCAAAAAGTATTCGGTCAAGCGCTAACTGGATAAAAGGTACGAATAGTCGTTTACCTTCAGACATCAGCTTGAGCTGGGCACGGGATGTCGAGCCACAATTCCATGCGAGATTTAGCGCAGAGTCGAGAACTTACCGATATGTCATTGGTAGATCTGTGAGCCGTCCAGCTCTATTGGCCGATTTCATGACTTGGACTCAATATCCGTTAGACACGCGTAAGATGTCGGAAGCGTGCTCGTACCTTTTGGGGGAGCAGGACTTTTCGACGTTTAGAGGTGCAACATGCCAGTCCCGCTCGCCCTGTCGAGAAGTCACGAGAGCTGTTATATACGATTATGATGATTGGGTCATTTTTGAAATTAGTGCGAATGCTTTTGTCTTGCACATGGTTAGAAATATTGTTGGGTCGCTGCTAGAGGTCGGTTATGGGCGTCAGCCACCGCACTGGGTAGCGGCGTTGTTACAGGGCCGGGATCGAACAAAGGCGGCGGCTACTGCGCCAGCCCGAGGGCTATACTTGGTGGCGGTGGACTATCCGGCCGGCTATAGTCTGCCGATCGCCGAAAAAGGCCCGCTATTTTTACCTCGGGATATGGGCGTTCCTGTTTCCCCAACGTAACGATTATTTTTTAGGGAACGTCTATGCCGGTTAAAGTCAAAATATGCGGTATTACAACGCCTGCGCAGGCAGAGGTTGCCCAGAACGTTGGGGTGGATGCACTGGGTTTGGTGCTCTATAAAAAAAGCTCGCGCTATGTGGAGGCGTACAAGGCACGTTCGATTTGCGACGTTGTTGATAAACACGTCAAGACGATCGCGCTGTTGGTGAATGCCACGAAAAAACAAGTTGAACAGACAATTGAAGAATTAAATCCCGATTTTTTGCAGTTTCATGGTGATGAGACGGCTGAATTCTGCAATCAATTCAAATTCCCCTTCATACGCGCAATACGGATGCAAGATCACTTGCATATTGCAACGGCGATTAAAGGTTATAGAGCGAGCGGCGGTTTCTTATTCGACGCATGGGAAAATGCAAAATATGGCGGTACTGGCTCGTCTTTTGACTGGGGTAGATTACCGCAAATACGAGATTTTCGTTTGGTGCTTGCGGGCGGTTTAACCATTGATAATGTGGCTCAAGCGGTTGCGATGGTGTCACCTGACATGGTTGATGTGAGTGGCGGCGTCGAGAGCTCGCCTGGGGTTAAGGATCCGCATTTGATGGCTGAATTTATTCGGCGCGCCAAAGCAGTCCCCTAATTGATAGGCATTCGTTACTCACAAGGTTTAGCGTGGTAACATATTGCAGTAATTTTAACGATCAAGTGCGTCGAGAAAACTATGAATTGGTTAAGTCGTATCCGCCCCAGCGGTCCTACCTACAGTGACAGGTCAAATTCAGTCCCAGAGGGCTTATGGAAAAAGTGTCCGAAGTGCGCGGCACCCCTGTATCGCCCAGAGCTCGAGAAAAACTTGGATGTTTGCCCTAAATGTGAACACCATATGCGCATTGGGGCGCGCCGCCGCTTAGATATATTTCTTGATCCTGATGGTCGCGTTGAGTTGGGTATGGATGTCGAAACCGTTGATCAACTTAAGTTTCGAGATGTCAAACGTTACCGAGATAGAATTCTCGATGCACAAAAGAAAACTGGCGAGAAAGATGCGCTTCTTACTATGGAAGGCACGTTGCGGGATTTACCTGTGGTGGTGTGTGCCTTTGAATTTGCGTTTCACGGAGGTTCAATGGGTTACGCAGTAGGCGAGCGGTTTACGCGTGCGGCTAATACCGCGTTGCACTCTAATAAGCCATTGATCTGTTTCTCTGCCACGGGGGGAGCGCGGATGCAAGAAGCGCTGATTTCCCTTATGCAAATGGCGAAAACGAGTGCTGTGCTTGAGCGACTCCGGGTGGCGGGTGTGCCTTATGTATCCGTCATGACTGACCCGGTTTATGGAGGCGTATCTGCGAGCTTAGCGATGCTTGGAGACCTAAATATTGCAGAACCGGCTGCGCGAGCAGGCTTCGCAGGGCCGAACATCATTGAGCAGACAATCCGCCAAAAACTACCGAAAGGATTTCAGCGCAGTGAGTTTTTGTTAGAAAAGGGTCATATTGATATGATCATTAGCCGCCGCGAGCTGCGAGAGCGTATCGCAAGCCTTTTGTCGAAGTTTACGCATAGGCCCGAACCTGTCGATGTCTAAAACGCTTTTGGCTGAATGGTTAGATAGGTTAGAGAGGCAGCATCCGTTTGAGATCGACTTAGGACTGGAACGCGTTGCTAAGGTGTGGGGTCGCTTACAGCTGGAGGGTTACCGACAACCATTGCGGCCTCCCGTCACTATTTCAGTGGCAGGCACGAATGGAAAAGGCTCATGCGTTGCCGCAATGGAAGCTGTTCTGCTGGCTCATGGCGTTTCAGTCGGTGCATTTACCTCGCCACATTTTTTGAGATACAACGAACGAATTCGCGTTGCCGGACATCCCGTTGATGACGCGCTCATCATTAAAGCCTTTGAGTGTATAGACCAAGTTCGCGGTTCCATCTCATTGAGTTATTTCGAATATGGTACCTTGGCAGCTTTGTGGATTTTTGCTGATCAATCGGTGAAAGTTCGTTTGCTTGAGGTGGGTCTGGGCGGGCGCTTGGATGCCGTAAATATTATTGACGCTGATGTTTCTGTGATAACCAGTATTGCGCTAGACCACCAGCAGTGGTTGGGGGAGACGGTGGCAGAGATTGCGAAAGAGAAATTAGGTATTGCGCGAGCACACCGACCTCTCGTTTGGGGCGAGCGCGCCGTTTCTTTAGACTTTCAGAAGTTGATCGGTGGCACGATGGCTGAGCCGCAGGTCTTGGGGCGAGATTACGATGCGCAATTGACTGGCGAATCTGCAACCATTTCGGTCGGGACAGTGCTCGGTCGCACCGAGGTGCCTGACATTACTGGCGACCTGACTCTTGTAGAGAGCAGAGCAATGGCACTCCAGGCATTGGCAGTCGCTGACATCCCTTTAGATGTAGGTCGATGTCAGCGCGCAATCAATACCCTGTCGATGCTGGGCCGCTTTCAGAGGACCACTTTTCGCGGTATACCTGTGATTTTAGATGTGGCTCATAATCCGGCAGCCGCTAAATTATTGTCCGATCGTTTGAGTGGCTTAGGTGGGACTTTTCTAGCAGTGGCCTCGGTGCTGCAGGATAAAGATTGGGCGGGGATTGTCGCGTCGTTAGCCACTCAAATCACGCGGTGGCACTTGGCCAAAATCGCATCAGAGGCACGAGCGGCTGATGCCCACTCTTTGTTACAAGTGGTGTACAATGAAGGGCTTGCGGGAATCTCATATGAGCATATATCTGACGCCTTTCTGTCGGCTATTGATCAGGCGGTTGAAGGCGAAAGTGTGGTTGTGTTGGGTTCTTTTCATACGGTGGCAGACGTGTTGAAAGTGATGGGCTCGGGAGAGCATGTTGGGTAAGTCCGTGCAGGCCAAATTAGCATTGGCGCTATCGGTTGTGTTGATGATCTGGCTGATAGCGGCACTTTCCGGTTGGTATAAACGGCCTGCGGTGGACCAGACTCGGCGCATACCTGCCGCACCCGGCATCAGTGCCATAGACCTATTAATGCCGCAGATTGATACGAATACAACGCAGGACATCGTCGCCAAAGGATTGTTTGACCCAGACAATCTGCGCCTTGTTCCAGCGGGTGAGGCCCCTATTTATGGGCTGGACGAGCAAGGGATGCCATTTGTTTGGCTGTTGCTAGTCGAGGAGACAGATGACTTGAACAAAGCTGAACTAACGCTAGGAAACGTGAGGTCGCTAGGCTACAAAGCGTTTATACAGCGAAGTGGGCCCACTGAAAAAGTTCTTTATGGGGTTTATATCGGGCCTAATTTGCAACGCAGCCGATTGCACGAGGCGATGACTCGGCTCGATAAACAGCTTGGGATTCGGGGGGAATTGTACCAGCATGTTCGTTAGTACGACGCGGTTGATGGAGCGACATTTGTGACCTTGGCTACGATTGACTATGCCATAATGGTCGTTGTTTGCTTCTCCACTATTCTAAGCCTTTTTCGTGGCTTTATCAGGGAAGCATTCTCGCTTTTAGCGTGGGTTGTGGCCTATGGTGTCACCGTCGCGTATACAGACAGTGCTGCCGTGTATTTAGCAGATTATGTGGAGTTTCCGCCAGTTCGTCTTGCGGTGGCGGGATTAGGTTTGTTCGTTGCGACATTATTGTTGGGATCGATTGTAGGCTCCATGCTGACTGCGCTAGTGCGGGTTTCGGGGCTTGGCGCTTTTGACCGTATGATAGGGGTGATGTTTGGTCTTTCTAGAGGCGTTCTAATCAATCTGGCATTGATTATTCTGGTGCCAAATGTGATTCCTATTTCGCAGGAGTCTTGGTGGAGGGAGTCGGCACTTATTCCATATTTTTTAGAGTTCGAGGTATGGGGTACGGCGACTTTTTTGTGGTTTTTAGATTTTTTTCTTGCTTGGATGTGACCAATGTGCGGAGTTGTTGGTATTTGGGGAACCGCTGATGTGAACGTGCGGCTTTATGACGCGCTGACGATTCTTCAGCATCGCGGTCAAGACGCGGCGGGAATTGTGACTGAACAAAATGGTCAGTTTTATCAGTGCAAGTCAGATGGCTTAGCTCGCGATGTTTTTCACCGGCGAGATATGATGCAATTAGCCGGGCGAGTGGGGATCGGGCACGTCCGATATCCGACGGCAGGGAGTTCTGGTCCGGCCTTGGCGCAACCTTTGTACGTGAATTCGCCCTATGGTATCTGTATAGGACACAATGGTAATCTGACAAATACACAAGCCTTACGAGAGGATATTACGCAGATAGATCTTCGTCATCTGAATACCGATTCTGATACTGAAGTTCTGCTTAATGTGTTTGCCCATGCACTGCAGCTACGAGGGAAATTAACACCCGAAAGTGACGATATATTCGCGGCGGTTCAACATGTACATCAACGGTGTAACGGTGCTTTTGCCGCGGTGGGTTTAATAGCTGAACACGGACTCTTCGCTTTTCGTGACCGCTGCGGTATCCGCCCTCTGTGTTTTGGTAAACGCGAGGGGGGGTTGGGTACAGAGTACGCAGTTGCGTCTGAAAGTGTGGTTTTAGACAGTCTGGGATTTACGCTTATTCGTGACCTGGAGCCCGGCGAGGCCTTGTTTGTGGACAATGTTGGCCGGCTTCATCATCGGCAATGCGCCGAACACCATCAATTGGTTCCCTGTATTTTCGAGCATGTGTATTTCGCGCGCCCAGATTCAATGATGGACAATATATCAGTCTATAAATGTCGGCTTCGCATGGGTGAGCGGTTGGCAGATAAAATATTACGTACGTGGCCTGATCATGATATTGACGTCGTTATTCCTATCCCAGATACGAGTCGGGTTTCAGCCCAAGCACTTGCCGAACGTTTAGGTATCAAGCTGCGCGAGGGCTTCATGAAAAATCGCTACATTGGCCGGACGTTTATTATGCCCGGTCAGAAAGAGCGAAAGAAGTCGGTTCGACAGAAACTTAACGCGGTGAAACTCGAATTTGCTGGAAAGAATGTGCTCTTGGTTGATGACTCCATTGTCCGCGGTACGACGTCCAGAGAAATTATTCAAATGGCTCGGGATGCTGGCGCCCGTAAGGTCTACATGGCTTCAGCGGCGCCGGGTGTGCGCTTTCCCAATGTGTATGGTATCGACATGCCAGTGGCATCCGAACTCATTGCGCATGGGCGAAGCGATGACTCAGTGGGTGAGGCGATTGGGGCGGACCGAATGATCTATCAAGACCTTCAAGACTTGGTCGCAGCTGCATCAGAGGGAAATCCTGAAATAGACCGGTTTGAGTGTTCAGTTTTTGACGGCCGATACATCACCGGTGACGTCGATGAGAGATATCTTACGAACTTAGAAAAGCTGCGCAGTGATGCCGCCAAGAATTCGGCACAGCTTGCGATGAATCTGGATGGTCCAGAGACGATTGGTATTTTTAATACCAGAACTCGAACTACAAGTGCATAAGCCTGCAAAGAGCGGTGACCATGACAAAGCTAATCAGCGACGATTTTCATGACGACACGATCGCGATTCGTGGGGGTTATCATCGCACACCAGAAAAAGAGCATTCTGAGGCCCTATTTCTAACGTCAAGCTACGTCTTCGATAACTGTCAAGCTGCCGCGCAGTATTTTAGTAACGGGGTCGAGGGCAACGTTTATTCGCGCTACACAAACCCAACGGTTCGGGCGTTCGAAGAACGATTGGCAGCCCTTGAAGGTGGTGAAAAAGCGGTAGCGACAGCCTCGGGAATGGCGGCAACATTGAGTGTTGTCATGAGTCTATTGAGAGCGGGCGACCACATTGTGTGCTCGCGGGATGTGTTTGGAAGCACTATCAGTTTGATGGACAATACAATTGCTAAATTTGGCGTCACAGTGACCTACGTGGGCTTAACAGACCTTCAAGGTTGGGAAAATGCACTCACACCGCAGACAAAAATGTTTTTTTGTGAGACGCCATCTAATCCGTTGTTGGAGATTGCTGATATCAGCGCGCTTTCTGGGTTAGCCAAGGCGGCAAAGTGTCTTCTCGTTGTCGATAACTGTCTGTGCACGCCTGCGCTTCAAAAACCACTCGACTGGGGAGCGGATATTGTTGTGCACTCAGCGACAAAATATTTGGATGGGCAAGGCCGGTGTCTGGGCGGTGCGGTCGTTGGTAGTAAACACTTAATGGAGCCAGTGCTCGCATTCTTAAGGTGCGCGGGCCCCACTATGAGTGCATTTAATGCGTGGGTTTTTCTGAAAGGATTGGAAACACTAAATTTGCGCATGAGGGCTCATTCGGCAAGCGCGATGTCTCTTGCGTTATGGTTGCAAAAACAGTCAGGGGTTGTGTCGGTAAATTATCCAGGTCTCGAAAGCCATCTTGGACATGCCTTAGCGCGCCGACAGCAGAGCGATTTTGGCGGTGTTCTTTCCTTTTCTGTTAAAGGAATGCGAGATGCCGCTTGGCGTTTCATCGATGCGACGAAGATGCTCTCACTCACAGCCAATTTGGGAGATGCAAAAAGTACGATAGTACACCCGGCAACAACGACTCACGGTCGATTGCATGAGAAACAGCGAGAAGTGGCGGGCATTACAGAAAATCTGATTAGGCTTTCTGTAGGCCTAGAACACGAAGCAGATATCAAGCGCGACCTGCAGTTGGGGCTCGACCAGATCTAATTTTTTTGTAGGTAAACGCCTGCAATTCAGGAGGTAACCATGCGTACGCACATTTATGGGTTGTCATTGGAACACAGCTTGCCGGGCCGAACCGAGCCTGTTTCGATAACCGGGCAACATGCCGTAACAGGCGGCTGCATGCTACCGCCTTTTGGTGCCGGTCTTGAGCGCAGTACTTTTGCAATGGGCTGCTTTTGGGGAGCGGAGCGTCGATTTTGGCAGCAAAAAGGTGTTGAGGTCACGGCCGTTGGTTACGTTGGCGGTTACACGCCAAACCCGAGCTATCAGGAGGTGTGTTCAGGGCTAACCGGGCATACGGAAGCCGTACTTGTCGTGTATGACCCTGTCCAAGTCGTATTCGATCAGCTCTTAAAGGTCTTCTGGGAATCACATGACCCTACGCAGGGTATGCGGCAGGGAAATGATGTTGGTACTCAGTATCGTTCAGGGATTTACTGTTCTACGCCAACTCAATTAGAACAAGCACTCGCCGCGCGAGGCCGATTACAGCCACAACTGTCTGCGAAAGGTTATCCTGAGATCTCATCAGAAATTGTGATGGCACCAGAGTTTTACTATGCCGAGAGTTACCATCAGCAATATTTGGCAAAGACCCCGGGGGGATATTGTGGGCTTCAGGGTGTTGGCATTACCTACGCGTAAATTGTTAACGTGAGCGCGGGATCAATTGCTGCATCGCGCCTCTTACCCGTCGATCAACGAACAGAATAGAAAACATATAAGGATGCGTGGCAAATTGCTCGTCTCGCGGTTTTTGACTGCGGCATATCGGAACTTTATTGATAGTTAAAGCTTTATGTGGCTTGTTCGCCACTGTTATTTTGCTGGCTGTTGCAGCACTTTTGCTGATAAAACACGGCTTCTGAGATTGTATTCGAGCGCCGTTTGCGGATGAACCAAACTAACGAGGCAACTGAGCGACGGCTTTGTGAGAACCTGTCCGCGTGAGTCAAAACAAAGGCGATTCAACTCTAGCAACATACCAAGGTTGATGAAGAGCATTAAAACACGCTGGGTGGCGCAGCGTTTACCTGCCCATAGCAGCGCAAAATTCGGGTTCTAATACTGACCGCGTTTATGGCTTGAACTCCGGTTGCAACACGCGCGTAAACGCTGGATAATCATGCGGGTCAATGGTGGCTCCCTCTGGTCCCTCCGCAAGTATTCACCGTGAACCCCGCCAGGCCCGGAAGGGAGCAACGGTAGCGGTATCGTATTGTGCCGGAGTGTGGCTTTTGGGAGTCATCGCCATTCGATTGATAACGGTCTGATATTACAGGACTCGCATTGCTCCTCTGTGAGACGCAGCGCGACGATGATTGAGACTACAAATTATGCCAGCAGATAGGAACATGTTTGAATGAGCTACCAGGTGTTGGCGAGAAAGTGGCGGCCCAGATATTTTTCAGAAATGGTGGGGCAGGAGCATGTTTTACAAACGTTGAGTAATGCTCTGGACAATAACCGTTTACACCACGCCTACCTTTTTACGGGTGATCGTGGTGTGGGTAAGACAACGATCGCGCGAGTATTATCGAAGTGCTTAAACTGTGAAACCCGAATTCAGTCTGTACCCTGTGGCGAATGTTCTAGCTGTCGTGAAATCAGCGAGGGCCGTTTTATTGATTTGATAGAAGTGGATGCCGCATCGCAGACAAAAATTGAGGACACGCGCGACTTATTAGATCGAGTGCATTATTTGCCTACTCGAGCGCGTTACAAAATCTATTTGATCGACGAAGTTCATATGTTGTCGCGGCACAGCTTTAATGCGCTACTGAAGACGCTTGAAGAACCGCCCGCGCATGTTAAATTTTTATTGGCGACTACCGATCCGCAAAAACTTCCCGTTACAGTATTGTCGCGATGCTTACAGTTTAATCTCAAAAACCTGAGCCCAGAAAAAATTGCGGGCCACCTCGGATTCGTTTTAGGGGAAGAGAGTATTCCCTTCGATAAAATTGCCCTGGGAAGTCTTGCACGAGCGGCTGAAGGGAGTATGCGAGATGCATTGAGTCTAACTGATCAAGCCATTGGTTACGGCAACGGCGAAGTACGAAGTAACGCCGTACATGCTATGTTGGGAACGATTGAGCGTAGCCATGTAATGGGCATTTGCCAAGCACTGGCGCTGGGCAATGGCGTGGCGATGCTCGCTTGTATAGAGCAGATGGCAGAGCATGCTCCTGATTATAGGGCTGCGCTGAGTGACATTTTATCGCTATGGCATCAAGTGGCAATTCTACAAGCGGTGCCTGAAGGGCTTGACTCGTCTGCAGAGGGCTATGCAGGCCTTGTCGATCTCGCTGAGCAGGTGAGTCGCGAAGATACGCAGCTCTATTATCAAATGTGTTTGATGGGACGGCAGGACCTTAAGATGGCGTCAGACGAGCGTGTCGCCTTTGAGATGGTCATGCTGCGAGCCTTGGCTTTTAAGCCTAAGCGGGGGTCGCCGATCAAGGTGAGTAAAGAGCATAAAGTGACGTCAGGGACGGCCTCGTCAGCGCGGGTGAATCTGGGAGAAAGCGCAAAGATTAATAGCCTAGAAGCCGCCTCTTTAGCGCCCCCTATTACTGATGCGAGCGTTACCCAACTGATTCCAGTGCAAAATCCACCTGCACCATTGCAGCGTTCCTCTGCGGTAGACGGAGTGGCGCTAGATGCATTATCACCCGATACGTGGCTCACGATTCGCAGGCAGGTCAAGATTGCTGGGTCGTTGGGTGAAATTGCCAGTCACTGCGTTTTCTCCGGCCAAGATAGAAACACTCTGCTTTTTATTTTAAACGCTGAACATGGGAGCTTTTTAACAGATGCTCATCAAGATGGCTTGAGCGCTATTTTAGGCGATTACTTTGGAGCACCCGTGCAAGTAAAAATTAGCTTGGGTGAGGCCTCTATCGAGACACCGCGTGAGGCTGATCTGCGCGAATCTAAGCAGCGGCAAGATGACGCCGTGGCGACACTGAATGATGACCCAGAGATTGTTAAATTTAAGCAGGTATTTAATGGTACATTAGATATGGCTACGGTGGTTTCCAAGGAGAAGATTGGCAGTGAATATCAATGAGTTAATGAAGCAAGCTCAGCAAATGCAGAGTAAAATGGCAACATTGCAAGAGCAGGCGGCAGAACGAGAGGTAGCCGGTGTTGCGGGTGCTGGTTTGGTAAAAGTCACGATGAATGGTCGTCATGATGTCCTTAAAGTACAGCTGGATCCGTCGGTTCTGACGGAGGAAAAAGAGTTTTTAGAAGATCTTCTGGCGGCAGCAGTGAATGATGCAGTCCGTAAAGTCGAGTCTAGCAGTCAACAAGCCTTGTCGTCGCTGACCGGCGGTATCGATTTGCCTGCCGGCTTTAAAATGCCCTTCTGACGAACTGGACTTTAAGTGTACGGACCCTTAATAGACGGATTAATAGAACGCCTTCGGTGCCTTCCGGGAGTGGGGGCTAAATCGGCTCAGCGCATGGCGCTTTACTTGTTAGAGCGCGACAAACCTGCGGCCGAGCGGCTAGCACAAACGTTGCTTGAAGCCGTCGCCAAGGTGAACCGGTGTCAATACTGCCGAATGCTTACTGAGGAGACGGTCTGTCGAATCTGCAGCGGTAGTCGAAGAAACAAGCAAATTGTGTGCGTGGTGGAGTCACCTGCAGATCTCTACGCAATTGAGCAAGCGGGAGGGTTCCTCGGTATTTATTTTGTTCTCTACGGGCACCTGTCACCAATTGATGGCGTCGGCCCAGACGTTTTAGGCATACCCCAGTTACTTGATCAGCTTCAGAAAAATCAGGTGGAGGAACTTATCTTAGCGACTAATTTAACCCTAGAAGGCGAGACCACAGCTCATTTTATTGGCGACAAGGCTCGGGCGCTTAATGTTAAAGTGTCGCGTATTGCCTATGGGGTTCCAATGGGTGGAGAGCTTGAGTATGTTGATGGTGGTACGCTCAATCTCGCACTAGAAAGTCGGAAATCGCTTTAATATGAGCGTTTGGGTTGACAGTGATGAGGCACTGGCGGAAGTCTGTGCTCGGTTACACCGTTTAGAGGCTGTGGCGCTAGACACAGAATTTATCAGGACAGAAACCTTTTTTCCGAAATTAGCTTTAATACAACTCTCTGACGGTCATACGTGTTGGCTCATTGACGTTTTATCGGTTTCAGCTTATGCCCCACTCAAAGCACTGTTGCAAGAATCCGAATGCGTCATTATTTTGCATGCCTGTGCGGAAGACCTCGAAGTATTACAGCATGCGCTGGACATTCGTCCGCAGCGAATTTTTGACACTCAACTCGCTGCGAGCATCGTCAATACGGGCTTTTCGATGGGTTATGCTAACTTGCTAGAAACGTTGACTGGCGTTCACTTAGACAAACAAGAGACGCGCTCCAATTGGTTAGCACGGCCGCTCTCAGCAAAACAACTAAATTATGCAAGCGACGATGTTCGACATTTACATTCAATCTATCAGTTCCTGAGTGCCAAGTTGCATACACTTGCTCGCCAGAGTTGGTTTGACGAAGATATGCGGGAGATGAGGATCTCAGTCTTTGCGCGACAAGAACTTGGCGGCTATCATCGGAGAATAAAAGGCGGCCATCGATTGTCGCTTGTATCACTCAGGGCGTTAAAGCGGCTCTGTGATTGGCGGGAGCAACGAGCTCGAAAAGTCGATAAGCCGAGAGGGCATCTGATAAAAGATCCGGTATTACTCGGACTGGCATCGTGCATGCCCGAAGACAAAAAAGACCTGTATGCCATAGAGGATTTTCGAACGCGTGACGTAGCCCGATTTGGTGACGAAATTATTGAGCAAATTGCACTGTCTCTCGAAGACCCCATGATTCCGGATTTGCCACAACCTCTGGCGCGAACGAGCACGCCCATGTTAAAAGCTATGCGTCAAGGTCTGAGCGAGTTCGCCGAACGTGAGTCCATTCCGATGCAATGTTTAGCCTCAAAAAAAGAACTTGAAAGTATTGTGCGTAGTCTTGATGTGGGTTGCTTGGAGTGGCCAAATAGATTTCTGGCGGGCTGGAGAGCGCAACTCGTCAGGCCAGCGATTCAAAGATTGATTGACGAGAAGGGCGTTTAGTGATGCGCCTTTGTGATGTTTTTGCGGTGGCCTGTAAAGCAGAGATGTACTTGTTCGTACTCCGCGTAGAGGGTCTTGAGCGCGTGCCAGAGGAGCTCTTGCATCGGCTTGGAGAGCTTCGTTGCGTTACGACGTTCGAACTACAAAATGATAAGAAACTGGCGCGGGCGGATATCAATGAGGTTCGGAGGAAGATCGGCGAGTGCGGTTATTACCTGCAGATGCCGCCCGCCGCCCCTTTGTTCGGGAATGCGTCTGACAAGTCTTTGACGTTGCCATGACGACGTCTTTAAATGATCCATTTTGGCAGGTTAAGAATCTTGACGAGATGACTGAAGCAGAGTGGGAATTGCTTTGCGATGGCTGTGGGAAATGCTGTCTGGTTAAATTAGAAGACGAAGATACTGGTGAAATCTACCATACTAATGTGGTGTGTAAATTACTCGATCTTGAGGCGTGTGAATGCAATAATTATCAGCATCGGCAGTATTTTGTTGATGATTGTCTTAAATTGATACCCAGCAATATAGGCGAGCTGACTTGGTTACCAAACAGTTGCGCTTATCGGGTGATAGCGCGGGGAGAAGAGTTACCGCCTTGGCATCATTTAGTGACAGGATGTCGCGAAGATGTCCATAATTGGGGAATGTCGGTGCGGGGTTGGGTATCGTCAGAGTCAGATGTTTCGGACAGACACATGCAGGACCGTATCATTCAGTGGGTGGATTAGGCATGTATTCAGCAGAAAATTACTTTTGGGGCTGGACCGTTTACACGTTTGGTGTGGGCTGTGTGCTGAGTTGCCTGTGGTATCTTTTACGTAAAGTGTCGATAACGTCTTTACGCCACAATCTTTTGCTAATCGCAGTGGTCTTTTTACTAACGCCGGTGACGGCGTATCAAGACGATTCACATTTGGCGCCGGCTTTCTTTGTGAGCCTCTACGAAGGCTGGGTGATTGAGCTTGGGTTCCAGCGCGGTTTTGCACCAATACTAGCAATGACCGTGTTGTCGCTGATGCTTTTCATAATTTCTCGAATGGTATTTGGAAAAATACGTAAGCCTCCGCGTGTGCGCGTGCGGCCGGCTTTCTCATCAGACAAGCGGCGTCGTTCCAACTTGTAGCGGAGGCGCACTATGTGTCAGTTAATGGGCATGTCGGCCAATGTGCCGACTGACGCCCAATTTAGTTTTACTGGTTTAATTGAGCGTGGCGGTGGTACCGATATTCATCGCGACGGTTGGGGTATTGTGTTTTATCGTGGCCGCGGCATTCACGAATTTCGTGATCCGCAACCCGGCTTTGACTCAGATATAGCGCGTTTGGTAAAAGTCAGTGGGATTAAGAGCAAAACCGTAATTAGTCATATACGCCGGGCTAATGTGGGCAATATTCGCATTGAAAACACTCACCCGTTTGTTCGGGAGTTGTGGGGTAACTATTGGACGTTCGCGCACAATGGTCAACTGCGTGGTGCCAAGAAAGAGTTGGCATTAGGGCGTTTCCGCCCCGTAGGGACGACCGACAGCGAGCACGTTTTTTGCTGGATGTTAGGGCGCATTTCGGCGGCATTTTGCGACCGTCCAGACTCGGGCAAAAAGCTTTCGCGGTTGATTGCAGATCTGTCTGCGCAACTCAACGAATTTGGTGTATGCAATTTTCTGATGAGTGATTCCCGCTTTATCTATGCGCATTGTTCCTCGCGCTTACATTGGATTACTCGACGGGCACCTTTTGGTGTTGCGCGTTTGAAAGACCTTGAGATGACGGTAGATTTTAGTGCGGAGACTACAGAAAAAGACGTCGTTACAATTATTGCAACAGAGCCATTGACGCGGGATGAGCGGTGGCATTTGATCGATAAAGGCAAGTTGATGATATGGAAAGATGGGCGAACCCAGTCTTTTTAGCGCGGCTCTTGTAGACTGTCGATATTAAGCGCAAACGACATCATATTGAGTTAGGTTAAAGCGGCTATAGCACACTGGCATTGAGTGGCATTAACTTTTTACTATAATGAACCCTTTAACAAAGGAACGATCAGGTTATGAAATTCACGGGTACGGACAACTATGTAGCGACAGAGGAATTGCAGATGGCGGTGAACGCGGCGGTGACTCTGCAAAGGCCGTTGCTGATCAAGGGCGAGCCGGGTACGGGCAAGACTTTGTTGGCTGAAGAAGTCGCCAAATCACTGGGGAAACGCCTGCTTTCGTGGCATATAAAATCGACGACCAAAGCACAACAAGGTCTTTATGAATACGATGCTGTATCCCGTCTACGAGATTCCCAGTTGGGCGATGATAAAGTGCATGATATCGCTAACTACATCAGTAAAGGAAAGCTGTGGGAGGCTTTCACAGCAGAAGACCAGGTTGTTTTGTTGATTGATGAAATTGATAAAGCAGACATTGAGTTTCCAAATGATCTGCTTTTAGAACTTGATCGCATGGAATTTTTTGTTTACGAAACAGGTGAGACCGTTCGCGCTATACAGCGGCCAATTGTCATCATTACTAGCAACAATGAAAAAGAACTTCCGGACGCTTTTTTACGACGTTGTTTTTTCCATTTCATAAGTTTTCCAGACCGCGTCACGATGCAACGCATCGTGGACGTGCACTTTCCCGAGATTAAGAAGCAATTGGTACAGACAGCATTGGATATCTTTTTTGATGTTCGTAAGATACCCGGTTTGAAGAAGAAACCCTCTACATCAGAATTGGTAGATTGGCTCAAGTTGGTGATGTCAGACGATATCCCGGAAGATATTCTGACCAATCGCGATGCCACAAAAGCCATACCGCCATTGTATG
This sequence comes from uncultured Cellvibrionales bacterium, assembly GCA_913031145.1. Taxonomy (GTDB): domain Bacteria; phylum Pseudomonadota; class Gammaproteobacteria; order Pseudomonadales; family Porticoccaceae; genus TMED48. The sequence goes on from CAJWCO010000011.1 coordinate 16,836, forward strand.
GCGCGTTGCTTAAGAACGAGCAAGATGTCCACCTTCTCGAGCGGTTGGCTTTTATGACCCGTAGAGAGGCGAGATAGTTAATTGTTATGTTAATTAACTTTTTTAATGTGCTTAAGCGGGCGAATGTTCCAGTTTCGATCAAAGAATTGCTGGATCTTTTGGCGGCATTGGAGCAGCACCTGGTTTGTGGCTCGATCGACGATTTTTATCTGCTGGCACGAACTTGTATGGTCAAAGATGAAAAGTACTATGATCGCTTTGACCGAGCGTTTGGCGCCTACTTTAAGAACCTTGAGAATCTTGATGACATCATAGAGGCGCTGATCCCCGAGGACTGGTTAAGAAAAGAATTTGAACGTCACTTCAGTGATGAAGAAAAGGCCAAAATCGAAAGTCTAGGAGGGCTAGAAAAGCTCATAGAGGAGTTTAAAAAGCGTTTAGAGGAGCAAAAAGAGCGACATCAGGGAGGGAACAAGTGGGTCGGAACTGGCGGTACATCGCCTTTTGGACACGGTGGTTACAACCCCGAGGGTATCCGAATTGGTGGCCCGGGAGGCGGACGCAGCGCCGTGAAAGTTTGGGATCAAAGGCAATACCAAGATCTAGATGATTCCGTTGAGATAGGCACTCGAAACATCAAAGTGGCACTTAGACGCCTAAGAAAATTCGCACGAGAGGGCGCGGCGGACCAGCTGGATCTCAATGACACGATTCGGTGTACTGCCCGGAATGCGGGATTACTGGATATAAAAATGGTTCCCGAACGCCGCAATGCTGTGAAAGTTTTATTATTCTTTGATATCGGAGGATCCATGGATCCTTACGTAAGATTGTGCGAAGAGCTCTTCTCGGCAGCAAAGACAGAGTTTAAACACCTGGAATACTTCTATTTTCATAACTGTCTTTATGACTATGTTTGGAAAGATAACCGCCGCCGCCAAGATCAGCAAATAAAAACATACGATCTGCTACACAAGTATTCAGCCGATTACAAAGTTATCTTCATCGGTGATGCCTCGATGTCACCCTACGAAATTAGCAGTCCCGGGGGGAGCGTAGAGTACCATAACGAGGAACCTGGCAGTATTTGGATGCGCCGCATGAGCGAAACGTACGATAAGCTTATTTGGATAAACCCCGTTCAAGAGAAATATTGGCAATTTACGCCGTCGATCACCATGTTGCGTGATTTGGTCGAAGACAAAATGTTTCCCATGACCTTAAGCGGGTTAGAGCGTGCAATGGGCACTCTTGCACGTTAGCACCGCAATGTTTCGACAGGAATCGCTCACTCTCGTCGTCTATGCACGCTCTAGCCGGGGTCGCGCAACCGTTTAGATCAAGTACACAACACCCAGCAGACCCACAATGGTAAGCACGATCGTGTAAGGCAACGCCATGGCGACCATGCGCATGTAAGACAGCCCAATGAGTGGCGCCAAAGCCGATGTCAGTAAAAAGAGGAAGGCAGCTTGTCCGTTCGGTGTGGCAACGCTTGGCAGGTTTGTCCCTGTGTTGATTGCGATGGTCAACTTGTCGAAGTGCTCTCGAGTGATTTCACCCGCATCTAATACCGCCCTGACTTCATTAATATAGACCGTTGCGACAAAGACATTATCACTGATCATTGAGAGAATGCCGTTAGCTAAAAAGAACATCCCGGGCTGACGCTCGATATCCATTGCCAATACACTCGCAATTACCGGTGAGAATAGATGCTGTTCGTGAATGACTGCAACAATCGCAAAGAAAACTACCAGTAAGGCGGTAAAGGGAAGGGCCTCTTCGAATGCATGCCCAATTTTATGCTCTTCAATAACCCCATTAAACGCAGTTAGCAGGACGATGACCGATAATCCGATGAGTCCCACGGGAGCCCAGTGAAAGGCAAGTGCGAGAACTAAAATGATTGCCACGATGAATTGCACCACCAACGCGGCCTTGTCGTTCTGAGTACGGTTTGATTGCTCGTGCGCGCTGTGCTCCTCAAGCACTCTTCTGACATTGGCAGGTAGCTGTACCCCGTATCCGAATATGCCTAATTTTTCGGTCAAAACGCACGTGATCAGACCACAGACGAGCACAGGCATTGTTACCGGCGCCATCGTCCAAAAGAAGGTCATAAAATCCCAGCCAGCTTTTTCAGCGATCAATAGGTTTTGTGGCTCGCCCACGACAGTGCATACCCCGCCTAGCGCTGTGCCTACGGCACCATGCATAATTAAACTGCGTAGAAATGCGCGGAATTGCTCTAATTCTTCCACGTGATCAGCCCTTACAGCGTCATCTGACGTATGGTCATGCATCAAATCAAGCGTTTCTTTGCCGCATGCTACACGATGGTAAACACTGAAAAACCCCACAGCAATCGTAATCAATACCGCGGTCACCGTTAGTGCATCCAAAAAGGCAGATAGGACCGCGCCTGCGAGGCAAAACAGGAAAGACAGAACGGTCTTTGATTTGACTCCGAGAAGAATTTTTGTAAAAACAAACAGTAGCATGTCGCGCATGAAGTAAATGCCAGCGACCATAAACATCAGCAGTAAGATCACCTGAAAGTTTGACACTGCTTCAAGGTAAACGCTCTCTGGTGATGCAAGGCCCAGTAAAATTGCTTCAATCGCCAGTAAGCCACCTGGCTGCAACGGGTAACACTTTAGCGCCATAGCCAGCGTAAAGATGAACTCCGCGATTAGGAGCCACCCAGTCACAAAGGGGTCAAACAGGGCCAATACAATGGGGTTGATGGCTAGGAAGCAAAGAATGCTTGCTTGATACCATTCTGGTGAATTGCCAAGAAAGTTTTGTCTGAATGCCTGCATTAATGATGAATTCATGTTTTACCTTAGTTTTTGTTCTTGCCAATAGATCCCTCCGTATCGCAAGGGGAATCGTGTTAATATGTGTTCGAGAAGGAGCAAAACTGTATCGGTTGATGTCTGCTTTTGCAAGCCTTAAGAAACCGTCTTTGAATACAGGTATGACCGCGTGAACGCGAGTGAACATTCTGATTATCTATACCCCACATCGGTTTCGGTTAAAAGTAACTCCCCCGTGATTGTTGGCGTGGTGGGCCGAGCGATACTAATTTTCGAGCACACCCCTCTCATGTCAACAGAGCATGTGGATGTGCTGAAATTTTATTGCCAACGGAAAGTCATGTTGGGCCAGTGGCAAGGCGTTGACTGCGAAGTGTGGGAATGTTTGCCGGAGGCTCGTGATATTGACGGCTTTACGGTCGTTGATTTACGCAGTTTGTTGCTAACGATTGACGCGTCGCAGTTCGCTCTAGTGTGCCGCGCGGTGCAACTTTTGGAGTGGCGAGATAATCACCGTTTTTGCGGGCGTTGTGGCGGTTCCACGCAGCTTAGTTCCAGTGAAAATGCACTCATGTGTCACGCGTGTGACCTGTACAATTATCCGCGAATTTCGCCTTGTGTTATTGTCGTAGTCACGCGGGGCGAATACTGCTTATTGGCTCGGCAAGCGCACTGGGCAGAGGGTCTCTTTAGTGCAGTAGCAGGCTTTGTGGAGGCGGGTGAGAGTGCGGAAAGTGCCTTGCGGCGTGAAGTTTACGAGGAAGTTGGGGTCGTGATCCGCAATGTACGGTATGTGGGTAGTCAGTCTTGGCCGTTTCCGGGCCAATTGATGTTGGGCTTTATTGCCGAGGCTGTAGATGAAGATATTACTGTAGATGGCGTGGAAATTTCAGAGGCTCGGTGGTGGCATTATTCTAAAATGCCTTCCGCGGTGCCGCCTCCAAATGTGATGTCGGGTAAATTGATCCAGTATTTTATTGAAGAAGCGCGTCAGCGAGCGCGAAATTAACCGTGGGTGATTGGTGACTAACATAACCTTATGTCCACCATATAGTTGAATGATTGGAGTCGATTTTGGAATTTTTGTATGAGTACGGGTTATTTGTTTTTAAGTTATTAACGGTTGGGATTATTGTCATTGCCGTGGTCGCTGCAGTCTTTGCAATTGCACTGCGCGGAAGTCATGGGCGCGGTGGCGAGAAAGGTACGTTAGAGATTACAAGGCTCAATGACCAGTACGAGGATATGTGCGAGGCAGTGATGTTGGCAATCGTCCCTGATTCGGCGCAAAAAGCGCTCGAGAAAAAATTGCAAAAAGAAAAGAAGAAGCGCCTTAAAAGTGAAAAAAAAGGAGCGCACGTTGCCAAAGACGAAGATGCCGACCTTCGGCACGTTTATGTTATTAATTTTGACGGCGACATGAATGCCTCAGCAGTCGACCATTTGCGCGAAGAAATTACCGCAATACTGTCGCAGGCGACAAGCCCTGATGAGGTGGTTTTGCGCTTGGAGAGTTCGGGCGGCATAGTGCATGGATACGGGTTTGCAGCGAGTCAGTTGGATCGTCTTCGTAAGAAAGGCGTTTCATTGACCGTTTGTGTTGATAAAGTCGCCGCCAGTGGTGGCTATATGATGGCGTGTGTGGCTGACAAAATATTGGCTGCACCCTTCGCGATTCTGGGGTCTGTTGGGGTCATTGCACAGTTGCCTAACTTTAATCGGCTCCTCAAAAAACACGATGTCGATTTTGAGTTGCTCACAGCGGGTGAATACAAACGCACGCTCACCCTATTTGGCGAGAATACCGAAAGCGGGAGGGAGAAATTTATCGAGCAGCTAGAGGAGATACACACATTATTTAGAGAATACGTCGCGCAGAGACGACCTCAGGTTGATATCGATCGGGTGGCCACTGGTGAGACCTGGTACGGCCGGCGCGCTCTTGATGTGGCCTTAGTTGATGAACTGCAGACCAGTGACGAATACCTGGTGGACTGCATTGCGAGTGCGGAAGTTTTTGAGGTTAACTATGTGATGAAGAAGTCGCTCGCAGAGCGGTTGGGTGTTGCCGTTGGCGTGGGTGTGGACGGGCTCTTGATCAAATGGTGGACTCGCCTCAATGGTAATGTCCACAAATTCTGACGTGTTGACCCAACGCCGCGTCGCTTAATGGTCTTAATCTCTGCGAAGTCGATCGGTTGTGGCGATGGGCGTGGGGAAGTTGAAGACCACAATATAACTTGAGACGATAAAAGTAATAATGGCGGCCGCCTGGATGAGATGCGAGGCCAGATTACTAATTAACGCGGAGTTGAAGGCTACATAGGCGATGAGTAAAGAAAACTCGCTGTTCTGCCCTAACCTAAAACCGATATCCCAAGCTAAGCTGTCACTTTCGCTTTGTGAGCGCAATAGGTAGTGGTAGGTGACCGGTTTAATGATCAGTATCATTGCTGCGATCGTGGCGGCTGCGATGGCTATGTCCGGAATTAGGGAGATATCAAATCCGCTTCCGAGTGAAAAAAAGAACAGAATTAAGAAAAAGTCACGAAGTGGTTTAAGGTTCAGCGCGATGTACTTGGAGAACTGACAGGTCGCTATTGATATGCCGCCGACAAAAGCGCCGATTTCTCGCGACAGCCCCAAGAAGGACGCCGCTTCGGACATCCCCAAGCACCAGCCAATAGCCACCAGAAACACGTATTCACCGATGCGCTCGAAGCGCGAAAAAAGTGGTAATAGCACATATCGCACTATGACCACTGCGATAACAGCGAGCAGTGGCAGCGCCAAAAAACTTCGGCTTAGTTGTCCGAGATCTGGCGTTCCGGTGTCTCCTGCAATCAAAAACATCAGTACGAAAATAGCAATAAAGTCTTGCATCAATAGCATACCCACCATGAGTTCACCTGAGTGTTTGTGGTGAAGAGCGGTCGTTGGTAGGAGCTTGATCCCGACAATGGTACTCGAAAACATCATGGCTACGCCGATAATGAGACTTTCTGTCGACGTGTAACCGAACAGTAGGCCCATGGCGTAACCCACGCCGCTAAATAAGAGCGAACTGACAAGCGTGATATGTGTGACCTGTCTAAAAACTTTGAGAAGCGCCTGCGGCTGCATATCAAGCCCCAGAAGAAAGAGCAAGAACATGATGCCGATTTCGGAAATTTGCGAGATGGTGCTGGTGTCTGTAACCCATCCCAGACCGTGAGGGCCGATTAGCGCTCCGAGTGCAATGTAAGCGACCAAAAGCGGTTGTCGACCGAACAGGGCCAATGATGCCAACACAGCGGCGCCACTAAAAATTAAAAAGAAAAGCTGTATTAAATGATCATGCATGAAAAGGCTACCGATGATGCTGTCGAGTTAATTGAGAGCCCGACTGCTAGGACACTCATGGTAGGCCAAAAAGACGTGGCTCACCAGCTATGGCTGACCTCGCCGTCTAAAAAGTGGCGTTGATGCTATCACTGCCGCTTGATAGGAAACTGAAAAATCATGCAACGATTCTGTAGCTTCGTCAAGGTTGCTTGGGTTTTGAAATGAAAATGCATTGAATCCACAGCGCTGTAACGGATGGAGTTGGTCTCGCATAATTGCTCCGAAGGCTCTTAGTTCCCTGCTAAGCCATAGCGCTCTCGGAGCAATCGCCCCATTGAAAAGCCGCGTCCATCAGTCAGGCTGGGAAAATACACTGCGATAATTTTTGCTCGGTCAATATGCGCAGTCTTGTCAATATTTTCATCGGGCATCAGCCAAAAGCCCACCGATTTGTTATGGGAATCGTGGGCGCACGCATGGTGCTTCCATTGCGCCAGTGGCAGCACATAAAAATTACTGGGCAAAACGGTTGGCCCCGGGCTTATGATCGTCCAGCGATCTTCTATGATCAGTCCATTTTTGATGAGTTTATCCATATACGCGTTGCTTAAATGTATCGATTCCAATGCGCTGTACGGTCGATAAAAAAGATTCATGCTCATGCCGGCGTTCGACATAGACGTTCAGAATGTTCTCGATGGCGTCGATAACGTCGTTACGCGATAGTGATGGACCGAGTACTTTTGCCAGCGCCGCAGACTTATTGGCGCTTCCTCCGAGTTGTATCTGATACCACTCCAGACCTTTTTTGTCGACGCCCAAGATGCCAATATGACCCACATGGTGATGTCCGCAGGCATTCATGCATCGAGAGATATTGAGTTCTAAATCGCCAAGATCGTGGACATAGTCAAGATCATCAAATCTGCGTTGAATGTCCTCTGCTATCGGAATCGACTTTGCATTGGCGAGGGAGCAGTAATCCCTGCCTGGGCAGCAGATAATGTCTGTCAGCGTGCCTATGTTCGGCGTTGCAAGGCCGAAACGCTTGGCGGTCTGCCAAAAGGCATAGAGTTTGGATTTGACTACGTCGACAATCACCATATTCTGATTGTGCGTGGTTCGTATTTCGCCTTGTGCAAAAGTGTCCGAAAGATCGGCAATGGCATTAAGTTGGACGTCCGTTAAATCACCCGGCGCAACGCCTGCAGGTTTTAGAGAAAGTGCTACAGCGGCGTAACCCGGCTGCTTTTGATGAACGACATTGCGCGCTAACCAGCGCGAAAAGGCACGATCTCCATCTGCGATCTCTCTCAGTTGTTCCATTTCAGTCACATCGTCAATAATTTGATAGTCAGAGCCGTTAAAAAACGCCATCATTCGCTCTATTTCTTCGACTGTGAGCGTTGTAGATCCATTTTTCAAATGTGCCCATTCCTCTTCGACGCGTTGCGCAAAAACAGCCGGGGTCCAGGCCTTAACCAATATCTTAATGCGCGCCTTATCCCGATTCTGGCGGTTACCATAGCGGTTGTACACTCGCAGTATGGCGTCTAAATACGTCAATAAGTGCTGTTGCGGCAGGAAGTTCCGAATGCATACGCCAATCATTGGGGTTCGCCCGAGTCCGCCCCCGACAAAAATTTTGAATCCACGAACTTCGTCACGACGGTGAACGAGCTGCAGACCGATATCATGAAAGAGAAAAGCCGCTCTATCTTCTTCAGATCCACATACTGCTATTTTAAATTTTCGCGGTAAAAACATGAACTCAGGATGCCCTGTAGACCATTGGCGGATGATTTCACACCAGGGGCGCGGATCTTCAACTTCGTCCATGGCAACACCCGCGTACTGATCCGTCGTTGTGTTGCGAACGCAATTGCCACTCGTCTGAATGGCGTGCATTTCAACAGCGGCTAAAGCGGCTAAAATGTCTGCTGTGTCCTCAAGGCGAGGCCAGTTCAGCTGGACATTTTGACGGGTGGTTGCATGAATGTAGCCTTTGTCAAAACGACGTGCAATGTCAGCCAGTGCGCGCAGTTGCTTTGCAGACACCTGGCCATAGGGAATGGCAATACGCATCATTGGCGCTAGGCGCTGAATGTAGATTCCGTTTTGTAAGCGTAGGGGCAGAAATTCTTCTTCGCTTAGCTCACCTAAAAGATAGCGGCCCAGTTGACCGCGATATTGTGCGATGCGCTCGGTTATAAATTGGTGGTCGTAGGAATCGTATACATACATAACGCTCTGCCCTGAAGAATCCCTTCTTTCGCGCGCGGCTTCGCCACCGCAGGCTGTGAAATCAAGTGCGATCCGGTACTGACCGCGCAGCCGCAGACCATAACGTACCAAGCTGTACTTTTGAATTATTATTCGGTCATATGGTATTTCTGGATCGCATAAGTAGGGTGCGGTTTTTGATCCGTCGAGGCTGTTTTACGGTATAGTTGACATGAGCGGTGAAGACGACACACGCACCGTGCTGTCAAGTGACAATGCCACAGTTAACAGTACGAGGGTAAAAAATTGGTAGATGAAATTAAACACAAGAGTAGCAAATCTGACGTTGCGGCCGAGGATGGTCGGGTTGACGCAATGGCCGCAGTCGCAGTACTCGTGATTGTCGTGAGTGCGTTCGTCTATATTTTATCGACGTTATGAACTCTGGGGCTGACACAATCGTTAGCATCACGCAGATTTCCAGTGTGCTGAACTTCGGTTTTTACGGGATGGAGGTTGACGAATAAGAATGCATGAGCGTTCCAACGACGTGCCGATAAACGCGGCGTCGCCGGTTCGCTGGGGGCAGGGTTCTACCATGCGACAGACGAATGCAGATAGCGCGCTAGAAGACGAGATCAAAGCGCGTTTAATAACCCAGAATGCGGCTATTATTGCGCATTACTATACCGATCCAAGTATTCAGCGTTTAGCTGAACAGAGTGGTGGCATAGTGGCGGACTCACTTGAGATGGCACGCTTTGGCAAAAACAGTGATGCTCAGACATTGATCGTGGCAGGCGTCGCCTTTATGGGTGAGACAGCGAAGATTTTAACGCCGGAAAAACGCGTGGTCATGCCTTCTCTGGACGCGACATGCTCACTTGACCTCGGCTGTCAAATTGACGAATTTAGTGCGTTCTGCGATTCTCATTCAGATCGAACCGTGGTTGTTTATGCCAATACTTCGGCAGCGGTCAAGGCGCGAGCAGATTGGGTGGTGACCTCAAGTATCGCGGTTGAAGTGATTGAATATCTGGATTCGCAGGGTGAAAAAATCCTGTGGGCTCCCGACAAATATTTAGGCGGTTATGTGCAAGAGAAGACGGGTGCAGACATGCTGTTGTGGGACGGGAGCTGTATTGTTCACGAAGAATTCAAAGTGCAAGGAATTCTCGATTTGCTTCAGGTCTACCCAGAGGCGGCAGTGTTAGTTCATCCGGAATCGCCGAAGGGCGTGGTGGCGATAGCGGATGTTGTTGGGTCGACATCTCAGCTGATTTCTGCGGCTCGTAGGTTACCCAACCCACAGTTTATTGTGGCCACCGATCAAGGTATTTTTTATAAGATGCAGCAAAGTGCTCCGAGTAAGACGTTGCTTTCAGCGCCGACAGCAGGTCACGGTGCTACCTGCCGGAGTTGCGCTAACTGCCCTTGGATGGCTATGAATACCTTGCAGGCATTGCTGGATTGCATGTCGGAAACACACAGTGATGTCGTTGTTGAGCCAGCCGTAGCGCAAAAAGCGTTGGTTGCGCTTGACCGAATGATGCATTTTCGTCAGTGAAGTGAAGCTCAACTAACCTTTCTATAGTTTTACAACTTGCTCTTCTACTGCGACGAGTTCCCGAAGCCTCTGTCGGATAATGGCTGACTGCTTAAAATCTGTAGACACTAGGCTCGCCGCCAGGGCAAGGTGCTTTCGTGCAAGTCTGAAGGCGCCAACGAGGACAAAGTACTCAGCTCGGGCTAAATGGACGCCTGAAATATCCCCCGCTAACCCGCGCACTTCCGCCAGTCGATACCAGATATTAGGGTCGTTGGGTCGTTGACGACTTAGCAACTTTAGCGTCTCACTGGCTTTTTGATAGTGTTTGGCTTGCCAAGACACTTCGGAGCGCAACAATGTCAGTGGGTAATTGTTCGGGTTGGCCGTAAGCAAATCGTCAATTTTTGTTGAAGCATCTTCAAGTTTCTGTTGCTGTATATCTAATTCGACATCAGTGTGGCGAAAAACCAGTTCCTGAGGATTAGCTTGGATCAGTTTGTTGAGTTGTGTTCTCGCAACTTTGAGACGATTGTCCGCTATTAATGCGAGAACAAGCCCGTATCTTTCAGCCTCATTGTTGTGCTCATCCTTAGATAAAAGGTGTTCAAAATGCCGAATGCTCGATTTGGGATTCTGGGTGAGCCCAACGAGTGCTCGCGCGCGCATTAATTGATATTTTCGTTTGTGCGGATAATGTCTCAGGGGAGCACTAATAGTTCGGCTACGTGTATCGGCAATTCGGCGTTCTGTTACCGGGTGGGTTAATAAAAATTCAGGGGGTCTGCTACCTGAATGCCGAGTTGCTACAAGCATAATCTCAAACATTTCAGCTGCCGCTGATGGGTTGCGCCCCGCGCCTCGAAGTGTTTGCAGGCCGATCCTGTCCGCTTCTTGCTCGTTACTTCGTGTGTACCTCAGTCGTCCATCCATTGCTGCAGCTTGCGTTACTGACAATGCTGCGGTGCCTGCGTCGCCACCCACCGTTGCTGCAATCACCAAGCCTGCCAATAACCCGCCCATAGTCAGAGTAGAACTTTTACGTTGTTCCTCGATGCCACGAGCAAAATGTCTCTGACTTAAATGAGCTAATTCGTGCGCCAGCACTGAGGCTAATTGGTCTTCGGTCTTTGCATAATTAAAAATGCCCGTGTGTATGCCAATTACCCCGCCGGGAACAGCAAAAGCATTCATCGTTGGGTTGTCTACAAGCACTAATTCTAGTCGTGGATCTTCCAGATCGCTGTAGGTTGCGAGGTTATAAAGTAGCTGTTCGGTATACTCTTGCAACACAGGATCATCGAATTCCTGGATTCGGCTTCGAAACGCTTTAAGCCAACTTCTGCCAATGAGATACTCTTGTTGTTGGGACACGATTCCTGAACTTGTGTCCCCCAGCATCGGCAGGTTTAGCCCTGAGGCAGACAAGCGAATGGGTTCGAGCACCGCGCAGAACAAAAGCGTTAGCACTAAGCCGCTGCGAAATTGTTTCGATAATTCATGCATAAAAATGCAATTCCAAATCTAGTGTATGAATGCTTAGTATCCCACTGTAGCGTATACTAGTGTCGTGTTCGACTGTTGCGGGCGAAGGAAGTTCAAAAGCATCTGTCCTGTAAGCGATCTGTACTCCGTCCCGCAAAAACTTCTAAGCTTAGGAAACTGCCATGAAAGAAATTCTTAAGGATTGGGTTGACGAATACTTCGGCAGTCAAGAGGCCGTCGTGTTGTCAGTTTTGCTTGTAGCCTCGGTGGCTATTGTGGTGACGTTTGGCGATATCCTTGGGCCACTGTTTGCGTCACTCATTATTACATTTTTGCTCCAAGGGATTGTTAACGCGCTGATGCGAAAAAATATCCCTCGCAACGTTGCGATGGCGCTCGCTTATGTTATTTTTGTGGTGGGTATGCTCTCTCTGCTTATTGGTTTTGCGCCGATTGTGGTGCGCCAGACCTCCGTTCTGCTCGGCGAGGTTCCCGCAATTTTAGCGCAGCTTCAGGAGATTCTTGCGGGTCTTCCGGAAAAATATGCGGACTACGTGACGGCTGAGCAGTTCGATCTCATCTTGCTGCGCGTTTCAAGCGAATTGGGTCGGGTTGCCGAACAGCTTTTGACGTTGTCTATTGCCAGTTTTCCGAGCGTTATCGCTTTAATGATTTATGTTTTTTTAGTGCCCTTGTTGGTTTTTTTTATGCTCAAAGACCAAGTGTTACTCATCGCTATGGTGGGAGACCTGCTCCCCGTCGAACGCCCTGTGATGAATACCATTTGGGCAGAGATGGACGTTCAGTTTGCCAATTATATTCGCGGTAAAGCGATTGAGATTCTGGTGGTTGGCATGGTCTCGTTGGTGGCTTTTGTACTCTTAGATCTCAAATATGCGGCACTTCTGGCCTTGTTAGTGGGACTCTCTGTGCTGATACCCTATGTAGGTGCAACACTGGTGACTATTCCTGTGCTCGTGGTCGGATATGCGCAGTGGGGGTTTGACACTCACTTTTTCTGGCTGTTTGTCGTTTATTTCGTCATTCAGTTTTTAGATGGTAACTTGTTGGTGCCGCTTCTGTTCTCTGAGGTGGTTAATTTACACCCAGTTGCGATTATCACTGCGGTGCTAATTTTTGGGGGTATCTGGGGCTTATGGGGCGTTTTCTTTGCCATTCCATTGGCAACTTTGGTGAAAGCCATTTATAACGCATGGCCACGTGCCACGACGTCGCCGCTCCCAGCAGACTAGTGGCTTGTGAAGGCGGCTTTCGGTTAATCGAATTCGCTTTGCGATTGAGTAAATAGAAAGTGGGGAGATATTTTTGTAGCTTTGCTACATAACGTCACTCGTTGTGTCTCGGCTGACCTGCCATATTTGCAGGGCTTTATGGTTTTTTCAGAACTAATTTACATCGTTTCGACCAAACTGTAGAATTACAACTCGCGTATTCATAGCATAAATGTAGTTTTTATACATTTTCGTCAGTGACTGTTCCGAACAGTCAGCATCATTACCACAAATAAGACGCTATTCAGGAGTGTTTGTTCTTATGTCTCAGGAGTCTCACGACAGTGATCCGTTAGAAACACAGGAGTGGTTGGCTGCGTTAGATTCAGTGCAGCGAATGGCGGGTTCTGGCCGTGCCGCTTTTTTGCTCGACAAACTGAGTTCACATGCCCAAGCGAGTGGCGTGACAGTGCCGCAGGCATCCACCACGAACTTCTGCAATACGATTCCTGTGGAATGCGAAAAGCCGCTTCCGGGCGATCTCTTCATGGAGCGCAGGATACGTTCATTAATTCGCTGGAATGCGCTTGCCATGGTCGTTAGGGCGAATAAAAAAAGCGCGGGTATCGGCGGGCATATCGCGAGTTTTGCATCTGCGGCAACCCTGTATGATGTCGGGTTTAATCATTTTTTCCGAGCCTCGCGGGGTGAGGAGCTCGGAGATCTTGTGTTCTATCAGGGGCACAGTGCTCCGGGTATGTACGCGCGCTCTTTTTTAGAAAAGCGACTGACTACCGATCAATTAGACAATTTTCGAAGAGAGGTCAATGGTGCAGGTTTGTCGTCCTATCCACATCCTTGGTTAATGCCGGACTATTGGCAGTTTCCTACTGTGTCAATGGGGCTCGGGCCGATTCAGGCAATCTATCAAGCCCATGTGATGCGCTATCTCTCTGCGCGTAATTTGGTCCCGCGGAAAGATCGTAAAGTGTGGGCATTTTTGGGCGATGGCGAATGCGATGAGCCTGAGACGCTCGGCGCCATATCACTAGCCGGCCGGGAGCAGCTCGAAAATCTCATTTTCGTTGTCAACTGTAATCTGCAGCGCCTAGATGGGCCGGTTCGAGGCAATGGGAAGATCATCCAAGAACTGGAAGGCGTCTTTCGTGGAGCAGGTTGGAACGTGATTAAAGTCATTTGGGGCCGTCACTGGGACGCTTTACTGGAGCGTGACAAATCAGGCCTACTGTTACAGCGCATGAATGAAGTATGCGATGGCGAGTTGCAAAATTACAAATTTAATGGCGGGGCTTACACGCGCGAGCACTTCTTTGGGAAATATCCGGAGTTACTCTCTCTGGTCGCAGACATGAATGACGAGCAGATCATGTATCTCAACCGGGGAGGACATGATCCGTATAAAGTGTATGCCGCTTACGCGGAAGCGTCTGCCTGTAAAGGTCAACCCACGGTTATCTTAGCGCATACAGTAAAAGGCTATGGCCTCGGTGCTGGTGGTGAGGCGGCCAATGACACGCATTCAGTGAAAAAACTCGGCATTGACAACCTGCGCTCTTTCCGAGATCGGTTTGGGTTACCTATTTCCGATGACGATCTTGAGAATGTCCCCTATTATCGCCCATCTGATGATAGCCCCGAAATGGTTTATATGAAGCGTCAACGAGATCTTTTGGGAGGCCCCTTACCCAGCAGAGAAAGCCATTTCGAAGCTATGAAGACGCCGGAGCTAGCCAACTTCAAGAAACAACTTGAAAGCAGCGGTGAGCGCGAAATATCGACGACCATGGCTTTTGTTAGGATTTTGTCTGCACTGATTAAAGACGAGCATATTGGCCAATACGTGGTCCCTATTGTGCCGGACGAGGCGCGCACCTTTGGTATGGAAGGCATGTTTAGACAACTTGGAATATATACCTCGGAAGGCCAGAAATATACGCCTCATGATCGCGACCAAATTATGTATTACAAGGAAGATAAAAAGGGCGTGATATTAGAAGAGGGTATTAACGAAGCGGGAGCGATGTCTGCTTGGTTAGCGCTTGCCACCGCGTATAGCACTAGCGGGCGACCGATGATTCCGTTTTATATTTTTTATTCTATGTTTGGTTTTCAGCGGATTGGTGATCTGGCATGGGCGTCCGGCGATAGTCAGGCGCGCGGATTTTTAATTGGTGCGACAGCAGGGCGGACAACGCTCAACGGGGAAGGCTTGCAGCATCAAGATGGGCACAGCCATATTTTGGCCAACACTGTGCCGAACTGTCGGAGCTATGATGCCACCTTCAGTTACGAGCTGGCTGTGATTGTTCAAGACGGCGTTCGATGTATGTTCGAAGCACAAGATAACTGCTTCTATTATATCACCACAATGAATGAAAATTATCCGCAGCCGGCTATGCCAGAGGATTCACATGAGGGCATCATTAAAGGTATGTACCTCTTTCAGCCCGCACCATCGAGTGGTTTAAAGGTTCAGTTAATGGGGGCAGGAACGATACTGAACGAAGTGCGAGCCGCTGCCGAGATATTGCAAGAACAGTACTCCGTAAGTGCAGATATTTGGAGCTTGACGAGCGTCAACCAATTGGTGCGAGAAGGTCAGGCAGTTCATCGCTGGAACTTGTTGCACCCAAACGAAGGGCGCAAGTTATCTTATGTTGAAACGCTCATGGCCTCAAATGAGGAGCCAGTGGTCGTCGCTACAGACTATATGAAGAACTACGGTGAGCAACTTCGGGCGTTTATTAAAGCGCCTATGTATGTGCTCGGCACCGACGGGTTTGGTCGCAGTGATAGTCGCGAAGCGCTGCGAAAATTCTTTGAGGTGGACCGCTATTTCATTGTTGTCACTGCGCTCAAAGCATTGGCTGACCAAGGTAAGTTAGATACTGCGGTTGTAGCAGAAGCCATTAATGCGTTTGGGATAGAGGCTGAAAAATGTAATCCACTGTATGCATAGAAGAGGCCTTTTTGCGCTCTGTTGTTGTGGCTCTTGATAAGGATATATTGGAATGATTAGGTGTAAGGTGTTGGCATGGCGTTAGAAATTGTCGTAGTTCCTGACCTTGGCGGTGTTGAAAGCGTGGAGGTGCTTGAATTTAATTGCAAGCCCGGTGATAACGTGGCCAGTGAGGACGCGTTGCTAGTATTGGAGTCCGATAAGGCGACTATGGAAGTGCCGTCGCCACTTTCGGGCGTATTCAAACGCTATCTAGTCGCTGAGGGAGATCAAGTAAAAGTGGGCGATCAGCTGGCCGAGCTTGAGGTGGTGTCAGAATCAGAAGCAGTGGCGCAGCCAATAAGCGATAGTTTGGAGTCTATCGCATCCGAAGAAAAGCCGTATGCTGATGTCGTTGAAATTGCGCCAGTTTTAGCGGAAGAGATTTTGTTGGTGGTTCCAGACACCGGCTCTGATGTGCCGTTAGACGTGGTTGAGGTGCTGCTGAAAGTCGGTGATGAGGTGTCAGAAGGTGATGCCGTTGTAGTGTTAGAGTCTGACAAAGCCTCTGTTGATGTGCCAGCGACTGCTTCAGGCCTCGTCCGAGAGGTGTTGGTTTCCGAGGCAGATAAAGTGAATACTGGAGATCAGGTGGCGCGGATCGCTGTGCCATCGAATGTGTCGGATGCCGCGCCAACTGATGATGCTAATCCCGACGCCTCGACGTCACTCGTTGTTCCCGCCGACGCTGTGTTACCTGCTGAGGGCTCAGAGAGCAGTGAACCCTCAGTTGCACCCTCAGTTGCACCCTCAGTTGCGCCCTCAGTTGCGCCCTCAGTTGCGCCCTCAGTTGCACCAGGGGAGCTCATGGTGGAAGCGATGTCGCCGCAGACGGTTCAGTTAGATGTTTATGCGGGACCCGCGGTACGTTTGGCTGCCCGTGAATTAGGCGTTGATCTGATAGAGGTAAAAGGCACGGGCCCCCGAGGCCGCATCTCTCGCGATGACCTTAATAAATTTGTGGCGGTGCGTCTTTTAGAGGCGACCAGAGCACCCAAAAACGTCGTAGGTATTCCTGCTGTCCCAGAGATCGACTTTTCTAAATTTGGCAGCGTCGAAAAGACAAAAATGACGAAAATTCAATCATTAACGGCCGTGAATATGCAACGCAGCTGGTTGAATGTTCCTCACGTAACGCACTTCGACGAAGCGGATATTACAGATTTAGAGGCGTTTAGAAAGTCCATGCGTGATCAAGCGGACCTACGTGGGTTGAAACTGACACCGGTGGCTTTTATTGTCAAGGCGGTGGCCAGAGCGCTGGCGCTGAACCCCGTTTTTAATCGTTCGCTCGGCGACGACGGCAAGCATTTTGTACAAAAATTTTATATCCATATCGGCGTTGCTGTGGACACGCCCAAGGGCCTTCTTGTACCTGTGGTCAAAGATGTCGACCAAAAAGGGCTGTGGGAGATTGCAAAAGAATTGGGCGAATTGGCCACCAGAGCCCGAGAGGGCAGTCTGTCAGCCGCTGATATGCAAGGGGGTTGTTTTACGGTTTCAAGTCTTGGCAATCTCGGTGGCAATGGCTTTACGCCTATCGTGAATACGCCGGAGGCCGGTATATTAGGTGTTTCAAAAGCGCAGATAAAGCCCCATTGGAATGGTCAAGAATTTAAGCCACGTTTGCTACTGCCACTGGCCTTGTCATATGACCATAGGGTAGTCAATGGCGCCGACAGTGGCCGGTTTATGGTCGACGTAGTGTCGCTGTTAGGCGACCTTCGAAGTTTTATTATGCACTAGTACAACTATTGATATGATGACAATGAGAAGGGACTAATGCGCTACTTACACACGATGGTACGAGTGGATGATCTGGCAGTGTCGCTGGATTTTTATTGCGGTGCGCTGGGTTTGCAAGAGCACTCACGGCAAGATTATCCGGAGGGTCGGTTTACGCTGGTCTTTCTTGTTGCGCCAGACGACGTTGATCAGGCAATTACATCTCGCGCACCACTCCTTGAGCTCACGCATAATTGGGACCCTGAACCGTTCCGAGGCGGACGAAACTTCGGGCACCTTGCCTATGCGGTTGAGGATATTTACGCTGCGTGCCAACGGCTGATTGATTGCGGGGTGACGATCAACCGACCACCGCGAGACGGTCGAATGGCCTTTGTAAGGTCTCCTGAATCCATTTCCATCGAGTTGCTACAGCGAGGTGATGCGCTTGCTGCTTGTGAACCGTGGGTGTCAATGCCCAATATAGGGCAGTGGTAACGTGAGTTATTTGTAGGGTAGTAAGCTTTTTGCCTGAGTGATGTAATCTTGTATGTGAAGATGCTCCTGTTCGGTAAAACGTCGAATTGCCTTTCTAAACTTATCATGTCTTATCCAGTGGACCGAGGTGGTTTCAATCGGTTCAAAACCGCGAACTATTTTGTGCTCGCCTTGCGCGCCCGCATCGAAGCGTCTCAGGCCTTTGTCGATTGCGAACTCTATACCGCTGTAGTAGCAAAGTTCAAAATGCAGACAGTCGTAGTCCCCAAGACTTCCCCAGTATCGCCCATAGAGGCATGCGTCATCATAAAAGTAAAGCGCGGAGGCAACAGGTTCGTTATTAACGCGCGCCACGGCCATAGCAATTTGATTTGACATAGAACCGCTGATTTGCTGAAAGAAAGCCTCGGTTAAATAGCCATGGCTGCCATTTCTCTTGGCATATGTCCGCTCATAAAGTTGATAAAACAACTTCCATACCGATGGGCTGATGGCATCTCCTAATTCCATGGAAACAACAATATTCTGGGCGCTCACAGCCTTTCTCTCCCGCCTAACCATTTTGCGTTTGCGAGATGTCATTCTCGTGAGGTAGTCGTCGAAATGCGCATAATCCCTGTTATACCAATGGTATTGAACACCTGTGCGGTGGAGTAGATGCGGCATATTGAATACGGCAATTGTTGCGCTGTCAGGAAACAGCAGGTGCCAACTGGAAGCATTATGGATGTCTGCGTGGCTGCAAATTTGCGTTAGAATCTCTGTGCCGATCGTATCGGAATTCGTCGGCGATCCTGTCAGACGGGGTCCGACTGAGGGAGTGAATGGAACCGCTGATACAAGCTTGGGGTAGTATGATATGCCATGCTGGTGATACGCATTGGCCCAAGCGTAGTCAAAGACATACTCACCCATAGAGTGCTCTTTCAAATACAGCGGCAACGTTCGCTGTTGACGCGCATCATGATACTCGATGTGCAAAGGTAGCCATCCCGTCGTGACACACGCGCTTAAACTATCTTCTAGGGCCTGTAAAAATTCGCTTCGCAAGAAAGGGTATGATAGAGACTGCGGCACGGGTTTCTGTGTGGCATTGGACGATAATTTTTCCGACATTCTAGAGTCTCTAAACCGTCGCAGCTCTGGTGAGCGGTAAAGCGCGGTGCTGTGAGTGGATGATAACGTGTTTCGTGTTGGAATACGGGCGAATACAAAAAAATGATCAAGTTACAGACAGAACTTCAAGCTAAAGACGCCATGCTATCGGTAAGTCGTCTCGTTGCGGTATTATAGGGGTCTTAGCGTAAGTGGGGACAGAGATGCAAGAACAGACAGGCCGAACCAATGATTATTAAGCCCCGCGTGCGCGGATTCATGTGTGTGACGAGCCACCCTGCGGGGTGTGCTATGAATGTGCAGCGGCAAATAGAGTTTGTTCGTGAACGCCCGTTTAAAAAGGGACCTAAACGCGTTCTCGTGATAGGGGCGTCTACGGGCTACGGACTCGCAGCCCGGGTTGCTGCTGCATTCGGTAGCCAAGCCGCAACGATCGGAGTCTTTTTTGAAAAAATGGGCAATGACAGGAAGCCTGGAACAGCGGGATGGTATAACTCTGCAGCTTTTCACCAACAGGCAGAGAAGGCGGGGATCTATGCTAAAAGCGTCAATGGCGATGCCTTTTCAGATGACGTCAAACAACGGACTATTGCAGCGATTAAAGAAGACCTCGGGCAAATTGATCTGGTGATTTATAGCCTGGCTTCCCCGCGTCGCCAGCATCCTGAAACGGGCCAAGTTTACCAGTCTACGCTGAAGCCTATCGGGAAAGAAGTCACCATGCTAGGTGTTAATACCGACCGCGGAGTCGTACAAGAATTCACACTCAATCCAGCAACCGATGATGAAATACATGACACAGTTGCCGTGATGGGCGGAGACGACTGGCAACGTTGGGTAAAGGCCCTAGCCGATACAGGCGCTCTAGCGGCCGGCGCTAAGGTGACCGCGTTCACGTACATCGGTGAGCAAATCACTTGGGATCTCTATTGGCATGGCACCATTGGTCGCGCAAAACAAGATCTAGATACACGGGTGCTGGATATTCGCCAGCAAATGGCAGAGATTGGTGGCGATGCTCGGGTCTCGGTTTTAAAGGCTGTGGTAACTCAGTCGAGTTCGGCGATACCGATTATGCCTCTCTATTTAGCTATTTTGTTCCGTGAAATGAAGCGCAATGGATCTCACGAAGGCTGTATTGAGCAAATCCATCGTTTATTCACGGAATGTTTGTACAGCGATCAGCCTCGCTTGGACGAGACGGGCCGTTTGCGGGTTGATGACCGAGAATTGCAACCGCACATTCAAAAAGCTGTTGCAGACGCATGGCGAATTATTTGCGATGAAAATTTCCATGAACTTGCTGATTTCTCGGGCTATCAATCTGAGTTTCTCAAGCTTTTCGGTTTCGCTGTTGAAGGAATCGATTATGCTTTCGATGTCGAGCTTGATGTACCCATTACTCACCTGATATGAGTCGATTAATAAAAGCTTGCTAACAGTAAATCAAAATTAGGGCTTCAAGCAAATGACACAAGAGACACCGTCAACGTGTGCGTTAATGCACCCGCGGCATTGGATTCGTTGGCTATTGTTTCTGCTGTGGTGGTTAGTAATACAATTGCCATATCCCATGCTGTTGCGTCTTGGGAAAATGCTGGGGCTGTTTCTTTTTTTGTTTAACACACGCCGTAAACACATCGCGCAGCGCAATATAGAGCTTTGCTTTCCTGACTTGAATCGAAGTCAGCAACATGACGTATTACGCGCTAACTTTATTAGCATGGGCATTGCCGTGGCAGAAATTGGCATTGCCTGGTGGTGGCCTAAAAGACGCTTCCAGGGCCTTCTGAGCGTAGAGGGCGTGGAGCATTTAACGGACGAAAAAGGTCGGGGGACTCTGTTATTGGGAATTCACTACACCACACTTGAAGTAGGTGCCGCTGCAGCTACCATGCTTCATGACAAGGTGGATGGCATGTATAGAGCGCATGGAAATCCGGTGTATGATTTCGTGCAAGCGCGTGGGCGCTTGAGTAAACGAAAAGGGTCTAACAAGGTTTATGAACGCAAAGATGTGCGAGGAAGTTTAAAAGCGCTGAAAAACGGCCGGATACTTTGGTATGGTCCTGATCAGGACTATGGTTTGGGGAGCGGACTGTTCGCGCCTTTTTTTGGCATTCCAGCGGCAACAGTCGATACCACCGCACGCTTTGCGAAGGTGAGTGGGGCTCGCGTGGTACCCTTTTCGCACATTCGATTGCCGCACGGCAAAGGTTACAAAGTTACCTTTCACAAGCCGCTGGATAGATTTCCAGTCGGCGATGATCTTGTTGATGCGATACGCATTAATCAGTTAGTTGAGGCGTTTATTTTACTGCAGCCTGAGCAGTACCTATGGGCGCACCGACGCTTTAAAAATCGACCCGAGGGCCAGCCTAACGTCTACACCGAAATGACCTGATATGGACTATGGGCACGACGATTAATATCTAAGATCGTTAGTTTCGCTTGTGTCAGTCATTCCCTATCAGTACCATTGCACATCATTTTAAGGACGCGATTTATGATCAAAGGCAGCTTGGTAGCACTAGCAACCCCTCTTTTTGAAGAGTCGCTTGAGGTGGATTGGCAGGCGCTGGAAAAGCTTGTCAGTTGGCATGTCGCGGAAGGCACGAATGGGATCGTTGCGGTGGGAACCACCGGCGAATCGGCTACGCTCAGTGTCGATGAACATCAGCGCGTTATTCGATTTGTCGTTGAAGCCGCGAAGGGTCGTGTACCGGTTGTTGCAGGCACCGGAGCTAACTGCACGCGGGAGGCGATCGCGCTTACAGTCGCAGCAAAAAACGCAGGCGCGGATGCCTGTCTACTGGTCACACCATACTACAATAAGCCATCCCAAGAAGGGCTATACCAGCACTATAAAAAGATTGCAGAAAATGTTGATATACAGCAGATTCTTTACAATGTACCAGGGCGAACTGCCTGTGATTTAGAGACCGCAACAGTCGCTCGGCTGGCAGAGGTGACGAATATCGTCGGAGTCAAGGATGCAACGGGCGATATTGGCCGTGGAACGGCTTTGCTCGCGGCGGTAACGTCAGAGTTCGCCGTGTATTCGGGTGATGATGGAACAGCGCAAGCGTTAATGTCATTGGGTGGATGCGGGAATATCTCGGTGACCGCCAATATTGTTCCAGCTGAAATGAGTGCTATGTGCGCTGCGGCGCTCTCAGGCGATGTTGAACGTGCGAAGGCGCTAGATGCCCCTTTACGTGATTTGCATAGGGCTTTATTTGTTGAATCAAATCCTATTCCCGTGAAATGGGCGTTGATGCGTATGGGGCTGATCGAAGATGCACTGCGTTTACCTTTGACCTCGCTAGAGCGTGAGCACTGGTTTGATGTAGAGGCGGCTATGCGCAGCGTAGGCATAGGCCTAAAGTAGTACCTTAAAAATCTAATGAGTGAAGGGGTCATTACAAGCCATGAAAATTATTACGCACTTGTTTGCAGTGCTGTTCGTTGTGCAGATTTCGGGTTGCGGTTGGCTTGGAATACGTGACCGTTCCAATGACTATTTGTTGGCAGAGGAAACAGCAAAGATCACCGTTCCAGAGGGGTTAGAGGAAATTATCGGCGGTGAGGTCTATCCTATACCTGCACTTGAAAGCTCGGCGAAATTAGAATCTGACTATGAAGTGCCGCGGCCACAACCTGCCTCGGTCAACAATTTTGAACAGGTCGTGAAAATCCAGAGTTTTGAAGATCGGCGTTGGGTTCTGGTTAACGTCCCCCCGAGTGAATTATGGCCGCGAATTCGCAACGTTTTGAGTCGTAATGGAATACCGTCTTCGCGGGCCGATGGCGATACCGGTGTGATCGAAACCGTCTGGATTACCTTTAAGTCTGACACAGACATGTCGCACCGATTTCGATTTTATATCGCGCCAGGCGTGCAGTTAGATAGTACAGAGATTGCCGCTCTGCACAATCAGGCAGATATGGGTTCCGAGGCATCGGTCGACTGGCCGGAACGCTCTGACAGTGACAAGCGTGAGCAAGACATGCTGGCAATGTTGGCAAACGAATTAGCGACGCCTTCAAGTTACTCTCAGGTATCGCTGTTGGCACAAAATATCGGTGGTGACGCCAAGGTGCGTTTAGTGTCAGACGGCACACAGGCTGCGCATATTGTAATCGCGCTAGGGTTTGATCGGTGTTGGGCATCGGTCAGTTACTCCGCTGCTCGCGGAGGCTTTACAGTGATCGATAAAAATCGGAGCGATGGGCAGCTATGGGTTAACTATTCGCCTGTAGTAGAGGCTGAGCCAGGCTTTTTCTCACGTCTTTTTTCGGGTACGCCAAAGGTGGACACGCTCGAGGTGAATTATCAGATCATTCTCGAGTCCAACGGTGATTTGACGCAGGTACGTATTGTTGACGCTGAGGGTGTGCTGCTTAGTCCGTCGGATTCATTGCGTCTGTTGGGTATTCTTCGCAGCAACCTTTCATAGCCCTATAACGCCGTGAAGTTCGCATCCCTCGGTAGTGGCAGTAAAGGTAACTCAACCTTAATAAAGACCGAATCCACATGTATCATGGTGGATTGCGGTTTTTCTATGCGGCAAGTCAACACGCGACTGACACGGCTTGGCGTCAGACCGCAAGAGATTGATGCGCTGTTGGTTACACATGAACATAGTGACCATTGGTCTGGCGTTGTTTCACTCGCCAGTAAATTCAATATTCCAGTCTATCTTACGGCGGGTTCACGCCGTGTTTCCGACACACTGCCGGCATCGCTGGTGAACATCATTAATGGCGATTGCCCGTTTGCGATTGGAGATTTTACTATCACCCCAGTACCCGTTCCTCACGACGCTCGTGAACCGGTGCAATTTATCGTTGATACCGCCGCGCGTCGGTGCGGAATTCTAACGGATATTGGACGCATGACCCCACATGTTGTTCAGCACTACCAGTCGTGTGATGCTTTATTTTTAGAGGCTAATCATGACGCTGACATATTGTTCGCAGGCCCGTATCCGGCCTTTTTAAAAGAGCGTGTGAGTGGCGGATGGGGTCATTTAAACAATCAGCAAGCTGTAGATTTCGTACAGAAAGTCAACCTGAGCCAACTGCAATATATTGTTTTTGGACACATCAGTGAGCAGAATAACTGCTTGGATCGGTTGCGTGAACTCGTGGCAACGTCTCTGCTAGATGTCGGTAAGGTGCATTACGCTAGCCAAGGGCAGGGCTTGGACTGGTTGGTGATTCAATGACTCGAGAAATGATTCACCCAAAAGCGCTGTAGTTAGACTGGGCGTGCAAAAATTTCTAGCATGTGAAGACTGCCTTTTGCAACTATTATTTTCGAGAAAATGCCGATTATTTTTGTGCTACGGTGATTTTTTTCCACAGATACTAGAGGTTTCTTATAGAACTGTAACAAACGTTTTATAAGTCATTGATTATTGCCAGACAAACCTGTAAGTCATTGATTAATATAGGCTTAATAAACTGGTCAATATTTAACCAATCTAACTCCGCACCTTGATCCTTGTAGCCTGAGGCATGGGTTTTAAACCATTATCCACAAAGTTATCCACAATTTATGTGAGTAACTTTACTCACCATTTTGGTGCGTACACATCGCGTATTTCGGTCAAGCATGGATGAGCGAATGGTGACGGGAGTCCCATTCTAATCGGCGGTTTGAATCAATATTTTTTTAGGATCACCGCGTGATGCGGGTGTAACGGTTGCGTTATACTTTTATCCGCAGAGCCTTTTCTGCAAGGTGATGATCTTCTTTTGGGACGTCTATGTCGGTCAGTTATGTTTATTGTGATATCTCTAGCTTAATCCCGCGCGCGGACATATTGGCGCAGTCACTGAATCTTCCGCTAGCGCAGAACGCAACAGATCGCATTTGTGACCTTGCTACTTCTGATTACTACCTGGCGGTAACTCGCGAGGGTGTGTGCTTGGTGCATCAAGACGTTCACATGCACGGTCCGATCTGTTGCGATTTTACCAGTGCCGCTTCGATCCATCGGCGAAAATACGGCGGCGGTATGGGTCAAGCGATTGCACGAGCCGTCGGGATCACAGGACGCTGTAAGCCACAAGTTTTAGACGTGACCGCGGGTCTTGGGAGCGATACTTTTGTGATGGCGAGCCTGGGGTGCCATGTGGTGATGATAGAGCGTCATCCTATTGTGCAAGCGCTATTAAAAGATGGCATTGAGCGGGCGAACGGTGCTGCATTGTTAGATCCCGAATTGGCACCTATCGTACAACGTTTATCATTGCACTGCGTCGATGCTGTGGCCTATCTTTCAGATTCGAGCGCGAACCATCGTCCAGACGTTATTTATCTCGACCCTATGTATCCGGAGCGTCAAAAATCGGCCAAAGTAAAAAAACAGATGCAAGCCTTTCATACAGTCATTGGGTCAGACAGCGACGCCTCAGAACTCCTCCAATTATCTTTAAAACGTGCTGTACATCGAGTCGTAGTGAAGCGATCACTCAAAGCGCCCTGTTTAAAGGGCCCAGCCCCTTCGTATGCCCTGACAGGCAAATCGACCCGCTTTGATGTTTACGCGCTGCGCAAATTGCCCGCGGTGCTCGGCGTTTCTTCCGATGTTATTGCTTAAGCTTTGGCAAGAAGATTGCCAAGAAGTGTCTCGTAGATATCGGTAAGTACATCTAGATCCGCGATACTTACGTGCTCATCGACCTGATGAATACTTGCATTCACCGGTCCCAGCTCGATGATCTGTGTACCCAGTGGGGCGATGAAACGTCCATCGGACGTACCGCCACCTGTTGACAATTGTGGTCGACGGCCCGTTACGGCGCAGACGCTCTCCTCAGTAGCTGTAATTAGCATACCCTTTGGGGTTAGGAAAGGCTCTCCGCTCAGGGTCCAAGTAAGCTGATAGTCAAGATTGAACGCGTTGAGTAGGGCACGAGTGCGGTCTTGTATTTCAATTGCGGTAATCGCAGTGGAGAACCGAAAGTTAAAATCTGCACGCAGATATCCGGGGATGACGTTAGTGGCGCCGGTGCCTGCCTGTATGTTGGAGATTTGCATTTGGGTTGCTGGAAACGCAGCATTTCCGTTGTCCCACACTTCCTCTGTGAGGCGTGTCAAGGCAGGTATTGCTTGATGGATTGGGTTTCTAGCCAGTTCTGGGTAGGCGACATGACCCTGCCTACCTTGGGCCAAAAATTCACAATTTAATGATCCACGACGTCCATTTTTAATGACATCTCCGCACTCGTTAGAGCTTGAGGGTTCACCGATCACACACCAATCTGGCACTGTACCTTGGCTCTTCAGCCACTCTACCACTTTAACGGTGCCGTCGCGTGCGGCCCCCTCTTCATCACTTGTTATCAAAAAGGCGATTCTCCCAGCGTGTTGGGGTTCGCTTGCAATAAATTGCTCCGTGGCTACCACCATTGCTGCCAAAGAACCTTTCATGTCAGCAGCTCCCCGACCATAAAGCAGCCCGTCGCGTACCGCTGGTTGAAATGGTGGCGATGTCCATTTGGAAATATCACCCGACGGCACGACATCGGTATGCCCTGCGAAGCATAACAGGGGGCCTGTGTCTCCGCGTACAGCCCAAAAATTAGTCACATCTGACGAATTTAATGACGTGACTTTAAAGCCCGTCGATTCCAACCTTTGGCGAATAAGTGCCTGACAGCCCTCATCTGAGGGAGTAACAGATGCGCGCGAAATAAGAGCTTTTGCGAGTTTTAAAGTGGCAGATTCCGAAACCATCGATGTGGTCCTATGTGATGAGATCACATTGTAATTAGCAATGTCTTGGGAGGCTACCGTGAATTTTCTTAATTGCGCATCGCAAAAGGTAATTATTGAAGTAACGAGCCTATAATGTGGGCGCAACTTCGACGAGCTAAAACGATGACGAATGCAGAAGATAGAAATTTTGATGACCTTACCGAGAAATTTGCTCGAAAAGTGTATGCAGGCTTAAAAGGACAAATACGGCTCGGCGTTATCTCTCGCGATCTGTCTGCTGCGCTGCCAGCAATCGACGACGGTTCAAATGCGTTACACGTTTTGGATGTTGGCGGGGGATTGGGACAGCAGGCTGTGAGGTTGGCGAAGCGTGGCCACCACGTGGTTTATAATGACCTGTCTGACAACATGATGCACGAGGCGAAGAGACTGGCACAAAATCATCAGGTTGATGAGTCTGTGCGATGGTATTGCGGCCCTTATCAAGAACTCGATGGGCAACTGCACACAAAATTTGATTTGATCATGTGTCACGCGCTGATAGAGTGGCTGGAAAAGCCGCAGTGTCTCTTACAGTTTTTGAGCCGTTGGCTGAATCCTGGTGGATTTATTTCGTTGACGTTCTACAATCGCGACGCGCTTGAGTATCGCAATCTCATTCGGGGGAATTTTCGCGTCTTGGAGCTCCCCTTTGTGGCAAACTCTGGCAGCTTAACTCCGGGCCATCCGCTTACAGCTGGGCAGGTGCTGCAATGGCTTAATGAGGCGTGCTTGGACGTGCGCGCGTGCAGCGGTATTCGTGTATTTCATGATTATGTCACGACGCCACGGGGTGGGCATAATAATCCGTTAGCGGTTTTACAGATGGAGTTGAAGTATTCGCAGTTAGAGCCCTACAAGTGGATGGGTCGGTATATGCACATGTTGGCACAGAGCCCATTGTGAAGGTTGCGACGTGCGCCCGTTTAAGAAAGCAAGGTATCTTTTGCCGCATTGATTTTAGCTGCAAGGTAATCGCTACCCCCGCGGTCTGGATGTAAACGCTGGACAAGACGTTTGTGGGCTTTGACAATCTCATCGTGCGATACGCCGGTCTCTAGCCCGAGAATTTCCAACGCTTCTTTTTCAGAAAGCTGTGTAGAATAATACTGCTGACTGTTGCCGTAAGAGGTGTCGTCGTGTTGTCCTGCAATGCCTGCTCGGAGCATATATGCGCTTAATAAAATATTAGACTCGCGATCTTGGCCACTCAGCCATTCTTTGAGCGTGTTTAATTCGTCACTGTTGAGTTCACTCAGGCGCCGGTCCGCGAAGTCGCCCGCTAGCACCGTACCGTCCATGCTCTGATTTGCAAAGTTGATTTCTATATGCAAATTTTGCGTTCGAAATTGAGAAGGCTCAGTTTTAAATCGGCGGAAAAACTGAAGTAATGGCCACGCTCTAAAGCTGAATGCAAAGAGTGTCTTGCACAGAGGCACAAGCGCAGCTAACCCAGCCCCGACCCAATGCATCTTGCCAGTGGCAACGAGCAGCAGAGAGCCCAATAAGACACCCCAAAACACGCTACTCCAGAGGAATCTTTGTCGCTTTTCGCGTGGCATCCGTTTTAGCACTGATCGCCAATACCAGATAGAAAGCGCAATCGATGCCAAGAGTAAGAGCTTAATCATGAATAAAAAATTTTCCTGAGAAGGTATTTTTGCCATTCACCCGAGAGATTCCCTTCACTTTGAAGCATATCATCGCAATTTTAAAGCAGGTCGGATTGTCTCCGCCATGCGTAACAACGCATCTTCTGTCGTAGACCAGTCAACACAGGCATCGGTAATTGACAGGCCATATTCAAGGTCCGCCAGATTTTGTGTGAGTTTTTGATTTCCGCCTTTCAGATGGCTCTCGACCATGAGCGCCACGATCGATTGATTGCCACAGGCGATCTGATCAGCGACGTTATCAATGACCATGGGTTGTAACTTATGGTCTTTATTCGAGTTGGCATGACTGCAATCGATCATGATATTCACTGCCAAGTCAGCTTTGTGCAAGGCATCCTCGCAGTAATTTACGTTGAGCGCATCGAAATTAGGCTTGCCACCGCCACCGCGAAGCACAATATGTGCAGTATGGTTGCCCGTCGTCTTGATGACTGACACCTCGCCGTTACTATTAATGCCTAAAAAGCGATGAGGACTGGCTACCGATTGAAGTGCGTTGATGGCAACTTCTAAACTTCCGTCAGTGCCGTTTTTAAACCCTACTGACGAGGATAAACCAGAGGCCATTTCTCTGTGTGTTTGTGATTCGGTTGTACGTGCGCCGACCGCAGACCAACTGATCAAATCTTGCATATATTGTGGTGATATAGGATCGAGAGCCTCCGTGGCAGTCGGCAGGCCAAGCTCTAATATATCGTGGATCAGTTGCCTACCTATGTGTAGACCATCGGCAATCTTGAACGAATCGTCTAGATAGGGATCGTTTACCAGCCCCTTCCAGCCAACGGTAGTTCGCGGTTTTTCAAAATAAACGCGCATAACGAGCAACATACAATCATCGACTTTATCTGCAAGGCTCCGCAATTTTTTTGCATATTCTAAAGCGGCCTCAATGTCGTGGATTGAGCAGGGTCCCACCACCACAAAAATTCGCGGGTCTTTTCGTTCAAGAATAGCTTGAATACTGTCGCGTCCTGCAGCTACCGTTTTCCGAGCCAGGTCGGATATAGGAATCGTTTGCTTGAGTGCCTCTGGCGTTATCAGGGTTTCTTGGCTCTCGATATTGAGATTATCAACCGGGCTGTTGGACATTGTGCCATCCTTTAATCTAAGGTGAATTCGGCGAAACGTGAACGGGGCGATATTGTAACGGTAAATCTGCCCGATAATAGTCTAGATACGGGGTATCTCAATAAAAAATGGTATTCTGGGTAAATATAATCCTAAACGTACGGGTTTGTTTTCAATGCGCTCAAAAAGTTGCGCATAATGCCTTAATTGCTGCGAATACCGATGTTGCAGTCTTTGTGTGATGCTCTCAACTGACTTGGTCTTATTAAAATAGGTATATTTATAGTCGATTATCCATCGTGTTCCCTGGTCCTCGAAGGCAAGGTCAACAATGGATCGTTGGATCCCATTGTCATCCGCAAGATGATAATCTATGGCGAGCTCAGCATGCATTGACCGATGACCTTCGAGTATCCATCGACCTCGCGAATCCGTTAAGGTATTACAAAGCGCTTTTTGCAGGTCGCTTAGCTCGCGTGGGGTGACTAATAGCCCCGCCTCCTTGAGCTGGTTTCGCCAGCCACAATCGAGGGTGGTAAGTCTTTCCAAGGGCCAAGCAGATAGCCCGTCTTTGGCTATTTGTTTGAGCGCTCTGTGAAGAATGTTGCCAAGTGCGCGCGCGCGAGCTGAATCATTCTCGATCAGTACATCCTCGCTATCGGTGCTAGAGTGAATAGACGCACGCGCGGCACCGCCAGTAATAATACCCCCAGTTCCCTCTGCGGGGAGTTTGATGTCGTGGGGCAAGCGTCGGACCGCCAGGTCTGACTGTTCGGTTAATAGTGTTTCTACAGAGTTGGCATCGACCATAACCTGGTACTGGCCATTGTCGATATCCTGCTGCAGCGTTGGCCAGATGGGCGCCAACAAACTGTTTGTTGCAGGTGGTTGCCATTTCTCAGACCGTTGCTTTAACGCGCCGAATAAATACAAGCCTTTTACGGCTCGTGTTGCGGCGACGTAGAGCACCCGAGTATTCTCTAACCGAGAACTTTCCGCCTCGGCATGCTGTAAGTAGCCATACACGCTATCTTCTTCATCGTCATAGGCGCTAATTGTTGCCATGACTAAGTCGTTCTCGCTCTCTCCAACGTATTCTTGCCAACGTAGGAGGGGTTTGTCAGAGCTTCTTGTACTCTTTGATAGGTTAGGTAACAGGACATGATCGAATTCAAGACCTTTGGCCCGATGTATGGTCATGATTCGCACTGTAGCGGGAGAATGAGCAACAGAAGAGATATCTGGTGGCGCTGCGTACAATTTTTCGACAGCCACATTGAAGGTTTCCCAATCCGGTATTGTACCCGCTACTTGATGGTCCGACAGAAGAGCTAAGTAGCGTTTGATATTTTTATGATCGCTTTCACTTGCGAGGGTAGCCGAACCACCCAATTGCAGCCAGCAGTGCTCAACCGCGGCCGCTAAGTCGGTCCGCATTCGGGTTACCCACGCCGCTTTTAATACCGGCGCTACCCGTTTTAAAATCGCCATCCCCGCCAGAGTCAGGCCAAGTAC
Source organism: uncultured Cellvibrionales bacterium (assembly GCA_913031145.1). Taxonomy (GTDB): domain Bacteria; phylum Pseudomonadota; class Gammaproteobacteria; order Pseudomonadales; family Porticoccaceae; genus TMED48. The sequence goes on from CAJWCO010000011.1 coordinate 47,859, forward strand.
TTGCCCGTGTTGAACGGCATCGAAACTTTGCAATAATTGGTCGATAATGACGTGTTTGTTTGAAACCCCCTCGTGGGAGCTTTGAGACGTCAGCGTTAAGAGATCACCTAGGTCAAATCCACAAAAAGGTGCACGTAAAACGGCGAGCCATGCGGTACGATCGCTCGCTGACATCAAAGCGCGGGTTAACGACAGCATATCGATGACTGGCATGCATGTTGTTGCAAGCGTATCGATGTCTGTTGCATCCCAAAGCACGTTTGCAGAATCCATCGCTGGAATAATGGCGCGGAGATGCGTGCGACTTCGAACCAGTATAGCGATTGATTCCCGGGGTTTGTTTTTTTGAAGGTCAACGCACAACTCAGTGATACGCCGCGCTTCATAACTCGCGAAGTTTTCTCCGCAGTAACCAAAAAACTTGACTGACGCGCCGTCATGTTTTTTAAAGGCCTCTGAGCTTGTGTATTTAACTGCACCGCGGCCGATGTCGTCGACTGCTGGAAATGCCTCACTAAAATACCGGTTAACCCAGTCAACGATAATTTGGCTCGACCGAAAGTTGGTATTGAGTGTTAGAGCTCTACAGGCGATGGGGCCAATGGGCTGTTGTTGGGCGCGAATAAACAGTCCAACTTTAGCATTCCGAAAACTATACAGAGACTGCATTGAGTCCCCCACAAGAAAGAGGGTGCGGCCATCATTCGGTTCCCAACCTGAAATGACTGATTGAAGTAATCGCATTTGCGCTACGGAGGTGTCTTGGAATTCATCGACTAATATGTGTTTAAGTTGATAGTCGAGCCGCAGCGTAATGTCAGAAACCGTGCTGGCGTGTTCGACGGACGCTGTTGCCTCTAACGCCGACAAGGTAATGGCTGCGTAGTCGGTTTTGTTATCAGCATCAAATAGCAAGTTGAGCTCAGCGACCAGTCTTGGCAGCAGATACGCTAGAGATTCAAGCAGAATTTGTTGAGTCGGTGCTATTGGCGCATGCGGCAAATGCGACACTTGTACCATTTCATCGAGGACGGCGGGCGCCTGTTTGCCCCATGATATAAGTTCCAGCATGCGAGTTTTGTGCTCATTTCGACCGGTTAAAAAACCCTCTCGGGCGGTGAGTGTTGACCGCCATTGGAGCTTTTTAGTTAAAAACTGTGTGATGAGTCCCTGCCAGTCGGCAAGATGTTCGCGCTGAGCTAGCGGTAATTCGCTGATCCCCTGAAATGTTGATAGTTGTGGATTTTTCTCGTAATCGACGTTTGTTGCTGCGATATCGGTGATTGCGATAAGTTCAGACGCGATTGGTTGCAGCAGCTTCGCAAGATACTCTAGTCGGGTCGCAATCAACCGGTCTATGACTTCTTGAAAATAATCATGATCATCGGCGGCGGCGAAAATCAGAGGCAGCCACTGTTCACGCTTTTCGAGCAAGGTGCTGAGCAATGATTCACAGCTTTGCATGTTATTGCCCATATGAGCAATTAATACACCCAGATACTCGCCTGTTGGCGTATCGTCTTCAAGGTGATCTAGGAGGTTACGCGCAGCATTTCGGTAATAAACAAGAGCTTGATCGGTCGGCTCTGGGATTTGCTGAACCGTTGTCTCGAGTGCAAACTGATTCGCGATATAACGGCTGAATCCGTCGATGGTCTGAATTCTAAGCCTGCCAGGGAGTTCGAGTAGAGACCAATTATTCGCTTGGTTACGCACCAAGACCTGTCGCGCGAGACACCAAATTTTTTCCCCATAGGGATCTAGCGGGCAGGGTTCTGTGTGCGCATGTTGAAGCGCGCTGTGCACGCGACTGGCCATTTCGGCAGCGGCCTTGCGCGTAAACGTAATGCATAGAATTTCCTCGGGATAATCGACCTCATTGAGAAGGCACAAAAGCCGCTCTGTGATTAGACCCGTTTTGCCCGAGCCCGCGGGTGCCGCTACAATAAAACTCTGGGTTGGATCCAGCGCTGTCTCTCGCGTTTTCGTATCAACAGGTTTATCGCTCATACTAGAAGTCTCCGTCGTCTGACAATCGGAGTTTGTCATGCTCAGGTGCTCTGTTGAATGGGATTAGATAGCGCTGTTGCATGAAGCGAGTTTTGTCATAAACGGTCATAGCCGCATCGCCAGCCGTGAACTCTTGTGCTAATTGTTCCAGTTGCTCTCGCCAACGCTGGACTTGCTGCGGCCAATCTTGGTGTTGCTGAAGGATGGGTGCCATTAGGCCATCGCCATCGCCAACAATTTTTACTGCGCCACCTTTGATTTGCGCGAAGGCCAGTCCGTTAGCTGGAGGTTCATACGCAACGACATAGAGGGGCAATTGTGGTTCTAGAAGTCGTTCAGTCCCCCATGAACGACTGCTCACGGAACCTGATTTATAGTCTAATATCAGGCATTTACCGCCGACTTGGTCAATTCGGTCAAGGGCGAGTCTCAGCGTGAGGTCACCCAATTTAATGCATGCCATCTGCTCTAAGTGGGATACTTCAAAAGGATCGCGCTGTTTTTCTATCTCAAGCCACTGTGTGATCAGTTTATGCAAACGGCTGTGTTCCATCTGCCGGTAGCGCGGCCCGCGCAGGCAGTGGATTTCTTTGCTCGCTTTCCACAGGGTATTTTTGATGGGGGCATTTAACTGCTCGGCGATGACGCTATCTGGCGTTTGACGCAAATAATCTGAGGAGCGCCATTTACTCCAGATATCCAGCATCGCTTGATGTAAAAGCGTACCTCGCTGTAAAGCACTCAACCCCTGACAGGGATTTTCAATAGGCTCCAAGAGGAGCCGGTGGATAGCGAATGCATTAAGAGGACAAATCGCTTGATTCCGTAAAATGGAAGCGCCTCCTCGAGGTTTTTCAGAGCGCGCATTAAGAGGTACGTTCGATTCCTTTGACCAATGACAGTGGTCTTTTGGAACGGCCCCTTTGGGGTCGTTTGTGGGCTCGATAGTGGGTACAATCTGCGCATATTCTATCGGGGCAACGGTCCACAACAGCGGACTTTCTTCGAGAAGCTCTTCGCCGCGTCGCTGCGGAAAGCTGAGTATTAATTGCTGGCTGTTGTCGTAAAAGCCCTGCAAGAGTGTGTTTGCAATCCAAAGTTCGCGTTCCACCTCGCTGTGCGGCATGGCATATTTACGCTGAAATTCGGCAGGTAGTAGCGGATTTATGGCGATTAATTTCGGAAAATTATTACGTTCAAGACCCACGACCCAAAGCCGGTGAAAACACAAACCAGCGGCTTCTAGTAAACCGAGGATCTGGAGTGGGGCATCGGGCGTTTGTGCGTGAAAAGTTTCTTCCAACGCCATGGTAGTCAGAACTTTTAGCGCGCGCGAAATGCCCACTTCAATACCGAGCGTGTCAAGCCGGCAAAAATTTTCAAGCAATTGCTCCCACTGTCTATTTTGCTGATATTCGAGACTATCTAACACTCGATATCCTGGCCATTGAAGCTGTGCTAAATGCTCTTTGAACATCCGAGACCACGCGGAAAAAGTTTTTCGAGCACGCTGAACCTGAGGTCGATTGTCTTGGATTTCTGCGAGGGATAGCTCGACTTCTTTGGTCTCAGGGATGTCTGTTGCAGAACGGCTAATCGCCTTACAAAAATCGTCTAGTCGCAGGTTAAAGCGACCACTTTTTCGTAATCGTCGTTCGGTATCGACGCGCAGCGAAAGTGGGAGCGAATCGATACAACTGTAGGGGGAGTAGAGCTGTTGAATCCAAAAATTTAAAGGTTTTTGGTTCTCATAGAACGCTAGTAACTTAAACGCGGCCGCAATTATGGGTGTGCGCGCGAGTGGTGTTCCCGCAGAAAAATTTACCGGTATATTGATACTCTCGGTTTTAAGCGTACGGTCCACGATCTGTTGCAGTTGATTAATCTGTTGATTGAGGTCGGGGACTACGATACCAATTCGTTGCAGAGGGTTTTCTTTTACATGGTGGATTGCCCAGCGCACTGCTTGGACAAGTTCAGCATCTCCATCAACGCAGCGCAGTTTTCGTGCATGAGGAAATGCCTCGACGGATCGAACCTCGGATAATGCATGTGTGTCAGTTTTGGGTGCTGTCATCTTCTTAGTGTCGAGGCATGTTGATGATCCTCGATCTAAAGCAATCAAATCAACGGTTGCTGCTTTCATCACTCGCAGTTGCAAAGGCGGTATGGTTTGAAACCCATAGATACAGATACCTTTGAGGCTAGCTAGTCTTTGTTGTTGAAAAGCGTTGGCGATAATTTCCCAGCTCCGCCCATGAGAGACGAGTTTATTTTTCTTTAAAAGGTGCTCATAGGCCGAACTCCAACGCTTAAAATATGCCAGTGATGGGCTGTCGCCTTGCGCGTGGTTAGGTGAGAGTTCCCATTTGGTCAGTGTGTCGTAGGTATTCTGCGCGAGTTTGGCATGGCGATCTCTCCCGTCGCTATCGCAGCTATGGATAGCTCTCTCCCAATAATATTGGTTGTGAGCACCACTGACTCTCGCCCAACCGCTGACCTCTGGCGCATGAACATCGTGAAGTTCGTCCCAACAGTGGGTTAACCAATTGTCGATTGCGTAAACAGAGGGTGCGAGCCAAGCGCCTTTTTCTGCCAGCTGGGTTGTCCCCCAGGCCCGAGTTATTTGAATTGCGAGTCGCTGATTGGGTACCAAAATAGTTTTTTTATCACCGAGTGCAGAAGCGAACAAGGCGATGTTGATCAGAGGTGTCAAATGATTCAGTTCGGTCATGGGAGCGGTTTGTTTCCTTGGCCACCCAAGAAGTGGCAAATAGATCCTATGATTGTCGTTTGACTGGTACAATATCGCTATGGACTTCACACTACAAGCAATCACGATTTATGCGCTGATCGCCGGCGTATTTTTAGGCTTAATGCTTGGATACAGCATCGTGCGTGCGCGTTATAGAGCTCCTCTCGCCCGCCTTGAGGCGCGAATAGAAATGAGTCTTGAGAATGAAGCAAAATTAGTTTCGTTGCACGCAGATAGTGAGCAAGCCAAGCTCGACTTACTCAAAAGATGTGCGGCGCTTGAACAAACAATTGAGAGCGGGGAAACTCACCATCAAGCGCAAGTCGCGTTACTGGAAACGAGTAAGCGACGTTTTACAGAAGAATTTGAGAACTTAGCTAATCGAATCTTTGATGCAAAACAAAAGGTGTTCACCTCGAGTAGTCAGGTCGCGATCGATAATTCTTTAGCGCCCCTGCGCCGTGATCTGGGCGATTTCCGTAAGCAAGTCGAGTCGACTTACGACAAAGAGAATGCGCAAAGAAATCAGCTGATGGGTCGTATCAGTGAGTTGCAGAAACAGACACTTCAAGTGTCATCAGAGGCTGCAAGCCTGGCCAACGCATTGCGCGGTGATAATAAAGCGCAAGGTAATTGGGGTGAGTTTATTTTAGAAAAATTGTTGGAAGACTCAGGGCTACAGCAGGGGCGAGAATATGTCGTACAAGCGAGTTTAAAAGATGCCGATGGACGGCGTCGTAATCCTGACGTCGTGGTTCATCTGCCTGAGGGGCGCGATATCGTGATTGATGCGAAAGTCAGTCTGGTCGATTATGAAAAGTATCATAATACGCATGAGGAAATAGAGCAGAACGAATTTTTGAAAAAGCATATTCAGTCGATGCGCGCGCATGTCCGAGGATTGAGTGCTAAAAACTATGAGCATCTCGAGGGCGTCAACAGCCTAGACTTTGTGCTTCTCTTTGTCCCGATTGAAAGTGCTTTTTTACTTGCCCAGAATCAGGCGCCGGAAATGATGAAAGATGCCTACGACTTAGGCATTATTATGGTCAGTCCCAGCACATTGATGGTGACCTTGCGAACCATAAAAAATCTGTGGCGAACGGACGACCAAAACCGCAATGCTCGACTCATTGCGGACAAAGCAGGTGGACTCTATGACCAGTTCGTGCTCTTTACCGAGAGTTTAGACGAGGTTTCGAAGCACCTTGAGCGGAGTAAGGTTGCGTTAGAAACGGCTCAAAAACGCTTACTGACGGGGAAGGGCAATCTGATTAGGAGAACGGAAGACCTTAAGCTACTGGGGGCAAAAGCAAAAAAACAATTGGTCAGCAACGTACTGCCTGTCGAGGATGCGTCTCGTGATTCAAACGCTCTGGACGCATCAGAACCGTGACGTATACGTTATTGCCCACCGTTATTTTTGGGGTATTGGGAAGTGTTACCCTGTGTCTCGCTGGCTACGCGCTTTTTTTGTTTTTGCGCTTGCGTAAACAGTCGCTAATGCGTAAGCAAGAAGCGGAGGATTTATTGGTCTTAACGGCAGAGCGCGAAGCCCATGCTCGGCGATCGATTAAGCTGCTATGCGACGCACTCCTTAAAAATGACATCTCTGATACTGAAGCTGCAATGAGGGTCGCCTATCTCAGCCAACAAATTTCTTTGTCTGACGACGAGAAACAGCACCTTGAGGCATTTCACCAATTGTCAAAGGCCACTGCACACATCCCGATTCTTGGCGATTGGCAGGGGTTAAGTCGTAGCGAACAACGCAGTTTTAAACAGGAAAGGGTCAAAATCGAAGCAGAGTTTCATGCCTTCATTCATGCGAGTGCAGCGCATTTAAGCGATTAGGGGGCTGTCGATGCGCTCTAGCATTAGGCCGACTTCCAGGTGTGGCGTCCAGGGGAACTGATCAAAAGCAGCACTCGCTGTAATTCGATGAGTGGCCGCAAGGACGCGGACATTATCCATCAAGCTGCTTGGATTACAGGATATGTACAGAATACGCTCGAACCTAGTCGCCAATGACAAAGTCTCTGCATCTAAACCGGCGCGGGGCGGATCAACAAAAAGTGTTGAGAAGCTATATTTCTCCAGTTCTATATGAGCAAGGCGCCGAAAGGGGCGAATGCCGTCTATTGCTTGAGTTATGTCTTCGCTCGACATGCGCACTAGCTCAACATTGCATACGTTATTCTGTTCTAGATTGTAGCGCGCAGTTTGTACTGAGGTTTTGGATATCTCTGTCGCCAGAACGCGTTGAAAGTGATGGGCAAGGGCAACGGTAAAATTACCAGTTCCACAGTACAGTTCGAGTAAGTCTCCGGTGGAGTCAACACATCTTTGATTAGCCCACGCGAGCATTTTTTCATTTATTGTGGCGTTCGGTTGAGTAAACGCGGATTCCACTTGCCGGTATGTGAGGTGTCGCGATCCCACCTGTAAGGTTTCCGTCACATAGTCTCTACTTAACACACATTTCTGTTTACGGCTGCGGCCCATGATCGCGACATCGAGTTGGTGTTGTAAATGAAGTGCACGCTCTTCCCATGCAGTATCCAACCGCCTGTGGTAGATCAGAGTGACCAGCCCATCACCACTTGATGTGGTCAAGAATTCCACCGCAAAGAGTTTGTCGCGCAATATGATGCTGTCATTGACATACCCGAGGAGCGCTGGCATCAACTGATTAATCAAGGTACTCCCAATCGGAAATGTGGTGACGGGGTAGGGGCGTTTGCTTCCTGGGTATGTCATAGCGTAGTAGGCTTGGTGGTCGTTGTGCAAAATGCGAAATTCTGCGCGCATTCGAAAGCCTGTTGGTATAGATGGGTAGACGGCAATTGCACCTTGATAGTGTTCATGAAGACGGTCGGTAAATTGCGCGACTTTTGCACGCAGATCAGCCACATAGGTCTCGCTATTGAATTGAGTATTTATTAGGTTGGCCACGCTTTTGTCTCGACACCCTGTTAGAGCGCTATTATGCCGCAGTGGAACGCTGACCTCGAATAGATATCAACGGATTAAATTAGCGATACCGATCTGCTACACTCATGCTTCGCGCTACTAACGACTTTGGAGTTCCGTCATATGATTGATTTACGCGCTGTTGCCGCCTGTTTTTCGGGCATGCTGTGCCTGCTAGTATCAGTGAATGGATTGGCTGAAGATAGTGCCAATCGTCCTAACAGTAATGCCCCGAAGAACGCTAGTGTCTTCGTAATAGTGCCAACAGAGGGCCAAGTGCTTCAAGCAGACGCACCCATTACAGTGCGGTTCGGTTTGCGCGGTATGGGCGTTGCACCGGCGGGAATTATTGTTGAGCAAACGGGGCATCATCATTTACTCATTGATCAAAGCGTCTTGCCTGATCTAACACAACCATTGCCTGCAAGTGAACACATTGTGCACTTTGGACGCGGGCAGACAGAGACCGATATTCGCTTAAAACCCGGCCCACACACGCTCCAACTCATTCTCGGGAATCATTACCATATTCCTCATGATCCGCCGGTTATTTCTCAGAAAGTACATATTGTCGTTGAGTAACTAGGCGTATTGAGCCGCTACGGCGTCACACTTTGCTGCCATGATAAAGTCGTTCAAATGCAATCCTAAAACGCTGTGTGTCCACCAACTGACAGCCAGCTTTCCCCACGCGACCTCTAGCGTTGGATGATGATCCTGTTGCTGTGCAAGGTCGCCAATGTGATTGGCCAACCGCAGAGCATGTGCAAAATCTTTGAGAGCATATCGGCGCACTAATTTGTGTGCTCCGCTGCTTATGTCAAGTTCCCAGGACGGGATCTGCAACAACAGTGCTTTCGTCGCGTTTTCAGGTAATTTCGAGGCGCCATTGTAGTCAGTGACACAATCGAGTTTTTCTAGCTCTTCCAGTTCAATGTCGGTCATTACAGTTCCGTTCAGAGGCAATTTTTCGGTGCTGGTAGGCCGCTAATTTCTGCAATTTTCCGTGCCGGACTATCGGGAAACAGCGTCAAAAGATAAATGCTTCGCGCCTTTTCTGCACCAAGTTTTTCGCAGATGCACTTGGCTAATGGTCGCGAAGATGGGGAAAAACCGAAGTCTTCATAAAATTGCCGTGCGACTAAGATAATATCCCAATGCGCCTGTTCTAAAGCAACGCCCCGTTCTTCAGCGCGCGCTTTGGCGATATCGGGGTTCCAAAGCGGAAGCCCACCCAGATAATTTTTTGACACGTTCTAACATCCCGCATATGTGTGAGTATGGAAGGCGACGGTCCAACGCGTTCGGATTTTCCCAGCCTTCCATCACAGTTCTGCTTAATCGTCACTTATTCCAAATAAAACCAATAGACTCGTGAACAGGTTATACACCATCACAAACAGCATGACGGTCGCTGAGATGTAATTGCGTTCTCCACCATGGATGATCGCACTTGTCTGCCACATAATTCCAGCTGTGGATACAACAGCAAATACACAACTCACGGTAATAGCCAGAACTTGCATTTGTAGCCAAATATTTGCAATGGCGCCCACAAAACCGACCAATATTCCAGCCATCACGAAACCACTCATAAAATCAAAGTTTTTTCGGGTCTGCAGTACATAAGCCGATGCGGCAAAAAACGCCAACGCGGTGGAACCGAGGGCCAACAGAATAGGTTCCGGGCCCCTGAGCGCCAAAAATGACGAAAGGATAGGCCCCAAGGTAATTCCCATAAATCCTGTGAGAGCGAAACACCATGCGATGCCGCTTGCGTTGTTCTTATTTTTTTCCACCATCCACAGCAAACCGAAATAGGGGAGCAACATCCATAAGCCCATGTAGGGAATTTGAAGTGCCATGGAAACACCCGCCATGACCGCACTGAATGCGATGGTGGCACCCAGCAGTAAGTAGGTATTACGAAGTACCCGACTTACCTCTATATCTAATACACCGTCCACGTTGATACTTGTTGAAAGGTCATCTGTATCCACTTGATAGTCTCCTAATACGTCATTAAGTCAAAGTTAGTAGAGTCTTTCCCTGCTGTCGGTCAGCCAGAGTCGCTCAGTATGTCGAAACTAAACAGGTCGAGTCGACCGCTGTCCGCGCGGAGAGCCCAACCTTTCGAATGCCAGTCCCCCAATACGATACGCTCTTTTAAAGCCCCGTCAAGTGCATGGCGCGCAGGTCGGTGCGTATGGCCATGTATCAGGATTCCGACGTCTTCTGCTTCCATTACGTCGCGAACCGTATCCGAGTTTACATCCATAATTGCGCTCGATTTGTTACGGTTTGCCTGCTCGCTTCGACCTCGCCAATCACGCGCAAGGTTCTGCCTTTTAATCAGGGGTAGATGGCTCAATAACCAACGGTAGATCCGGTTACCCGTCTTTCGGCGAAAACGCTGGTAGGCAATGTCATCGGTACAGAGTAGATCGCCATGCATGACGAGCAGTCTGCGGCCACTGTGGTTTACCACATGTCTGTCGCCTAAAAGCTTTGCGCCTGTGCGTACCATAAATCGACGGCTGAGCAAAAAATCACGATTTCCTCGTTGAATATAAACAGAAGTACCAGCCGCGGTAATTGCTTTTAAGCGCTCTTGAACCTCGGCCGCAAACGCACTCGGATCGTCGTCACCAATCCAAACGTCGAAGAGGTCGCCGAGGATATACAGAGCATGACTTTTCTCGGCCTCCTGAGTTAAAAATGCGTAAAAGGCGTCTGTTACCGCTGGCCGGTCGGGCGAGAGGTGCAGGTCTGCGATGAACAGAAGGCTCATACCGTTGCCGTTTCCCTCTCCATTTTACAGGTGGTCGTAGTCATCGCTGATCTGTACGGCGGTGATTTCGATAATTTCTGCAGGCACGTCACGATGGTAGCCTTCGGTAACCGTGCGAACCGTCTTAATGTTTTCAACGACGTCCATACCGTCAACCACATCGGCAAAAACAGCATAGCCCCATCCATTGGCATCTTTTCCGCTGTGATTTAAGAATCCATTGTCGGCTACATTGATAAAAAATTGTGATGAGGCTGAGTCTGGGTCAGACGTGCGTGCCATAGCGAGGGTGCCTACCGTATTCAAGCGGCCGTTATCTGCTTCATTGACGATGGGTTCACGAGCCTGCTTCTCATTCATCTCAATGTCCATGCCTCCGCCTTGGATCATGAATCCGTCGATGACTCGATGAAAAATAGTCCCAACATAAAATTCATCGCGTGCATATTGTAAAAAGTTGTTGGCAGTGACTGGGGCATTTTCGAAATCAAGTTCGATGGAAAAATTTCCCATTGTTGTACACAGCGTAATCATGGAGGATCCTTGTTTGAGTGGGACGTAATCGTATGGGTTTTGCCTGTCCGAGCAGTTTAGGCGTTCATGCTCAAAAATAATACTAAAATGCCCGTGCGTTTGGGCGGGAAAACCGCGCTGCGACCGTAACACAAAATATTTTCGGTTCTGTCCTGTCCGCGTTTAACCCAGTGCTTTAATCGATTTACGGTTCTAATAGTGCAATGGTCTTTGCGGCAACGGTATAATCCCGCTTTATTAAACGCAATTTGATTTAAAACTATGAGTAATGTAACCAAGCCAAGTAATTTTATTCAGCAAATAATAGCTGCCGATATCGATGCCGGGCGCGTAAGTACCGTTGTGACTCGCTTTCCTCCAGAGCCGAATGGTTACTTACACATTGGTCACGCCAAATCGATCTGCGTCAACTTTGGTCTGGCCGAAGCGAATGGTGGTCAGTGCAATTTACGATTCGACGATACTAATCCGGACACTGAGAGTGACGAATTCGTAAAAGCAATTATTCAGGACGTAAAATGGTTGGGGTTTCAGTGGGGTGGGGAAGTCCGCTTCGCCTCAGACTACTTTGCCCAATTGTACGCTTGGGCTGGGCATCTAGTGGAGCAAGGCAAGGCGTTTGTTTGTGAGTTAGATGCTGAGACATTGCGTGAATATCGTGGAACGCTTACCGCCGGAGGTAAAAACAGCCCTTATCGCGACCGACCCGCCAACGAAAATTTGGTTCTGCTAGAACACATGAAAAATGGCGAAATTGATGAGGGCCTGATGACATTACGGGCTAAAATTGATATGCAGTCGCCCAACATTAATTTGCGTGATCCGGTCCTGTACCGAATCAAAAAACAAGCTCACCACCGCACCGGCACGCAATGGAATATTTATCCCTCCTATGATTTTGCGCACGGCCAAGAGGATGCCATTGAGGGTGTAACACACTCAGTATGCACGTTGGAATTCGCCGCTAACCGACCGCTTTACAACTGGTTTATTGATAACCTTCCGGTTCCATCGACACCTCGACAATACGAGTTTGGGCGTTTAAATGTAAATTACATGGTGACGAGTAAGCGCAAGTTACGCGCATTAATTGAAGGTGGCTGGGTTGAAGGATGGGATGATCCTAGAATGCCAACATTGTCAGGCATGCGTAGACGCGGTATCACCGCACAGGCGTTGCGAAATTTTTGCGATAGTTTGGCCGTCGCCAAAACAGACGGTGTGGTTGATGTGAGTCAGCTCGAATATTTTGTCAGAGACGACCTCAATGTGCGTGCACAGAGAGCGATGTGCGTCCTCAAGCCACTTAAAGTTATCTTAACTAATTTTGCAGACAGCGAAACTGAGATTCTGTCAGTGGCGGGGCATCCCAGCTTGGAGCACTTCAAAACGCGCGAATTGCCTTTCACCCGCGAGCTATACATTGATCGGGACGATTTTAGCGAAGATACCACACTATCGAGAAAGAAATTTAAGCGCCTTGTATTAGGGGACTATGTTCGATTACGCAGTGCCTATGTCATTCGTGCCGACCATGTTAAGCGAAATACAGCAGGCGATATAACTGAAATTCGGGCGAGCATTGTACCCGGCACGGTTGGAGAAGATCCCCCGCATGGCATCAAGGCACGTGGGGTGATTCATTGGGTGAGTGCAGCGCATGCGCGCGACTGTCGCGTGCTTCGTTACGATCGGCTATTTACTGAGCCACTGCCAGAGGCCGGTGTCGAGCCTTTCACTCACCATATTAATCCGCAATCACTTGAGGTGATTGATGGCTGTAAAGCGGAGCCCAGTCTCGGCCAAGCTCAGGTTGGTGAGCATTATCAATTTGAACGCGAGGGCTATTACTGCTTGGACAGCCGTGCGAACAAGGAAGGTGGCTTGATATTCATCTGCACTATCGGTTTGCGCGATACTTGGCAGAAATCAAAAACCTAACGACTGCAACGCGCGCTTGATCTTTGTGTATGACTTGCTTGGACCGCCAGATGGAATTACAACTCTATAACACTGCGACACGAACAAAAGAGCCGTTTAAACCTTTGCGACCTGATGTCGTAACGCTCTATGTGTGTGGCCCAACGGTTTACAATCGTGTCCATATCGGCAATGCGCGCCCTGCCGTGGTTTTCGATACGCTATACCGCTTACTGGGGCACCTCTATCCATGCGTAAAGTACGCGCGAAATATTACCGATATCGACGATAAGATCATGCAAGTGGCCGGGCGGACAGGCGAAGCCATTAGTGAGGTCACACAACGATTCAGTGAGTTTTACGCCAGTGACATGGCGGCCCTGAACAACTTAACGCCGACCCATATTCCCAAGGCCACCGAGCATGTGTATGAAATGTGTGACATGATCGCGCGCTTGATTGAGAAGGGCTACGCCTATTTCTCTCAAGGACATGTGCTCTTTTCGGTAACGGCGATGCCTGATTATGGCGCACTGTCGGGTCGTTCATTAGAGGACATGCTGGCTGGCGCGCGCATCGATGTGGCTGATTATAAGCGGCATTCAGGTGACTTTATTTTGTGGAAGCCGTCAACACTAGATCAGCCGGGGTGGGAGAGCCCCTGGGGTCGCGGCCGGCCGGGTTGGCACATCGAATGTTCAGCGATGGTTGAAAAACATCTGGGCGAAAGTATCGACATTCACGGCGGCGGACATGACTTAATCTTTCCGCATCATGAGAATGAGCACGCACAAAGCTGTTGTGTTCACGATGGAAAACCGCTCGCTCAAGTTTGGATGCACAACGGGTTTATTAACATTGATGGCGAAAAAATGTCCAAGTCTTTGGAGAATTATAAACTTGTGTCTGATCTTTTAGGTCAGTATCCAGGAGAAGTGATACGTTACGTCATACTTTCAGCGCACTACCGGTCCGAGCAAAATTTTGCAGCAGATCTACTGGACTCTGCTTGGCGCTCGCTCGATGCGCTTTATGGATTTTTGCGCAGCGCTATGTTGGTAGAAACTGAGTCGGTTGAACTTGCAGATTCGCGCGGTTATAACGCTTTGCTCGATGACCTGAATACGCCCATTGCATTGAGTGAACTGCACCGCATTGCGCGTGAGATGCAACAAGCGACGGGTCAGGCGCGAGCGAAGTTAAAATCAGAACTCTTAGGTATTGCGCAATTAATGGGTTTGCTGCAGCAAGATCCGACGGTTTGGTTTACTCAATTAAGGGGAAATAACGTCATATCGGAGCTGGCGATTGAGTCTGCGATCGCTGACCGTCATAAAGCTAAGTCGCAACGCGACTACGCGCGGGCCGACGCGATACGCCGTGATCTGGAGGATGCCGGCGTTATTCTGGAAGACGGTCGAGCTGGCACTCAATGGCGCCGAAGTCAGTAAGGTATTTTTAGGTTCGCCAACAGGTGTGTCAGATCGGTATGGACGCAGCACTGATATAGCAGGCTTCTGGCGGCGGTTCAGAGCGGCCATTCAAACAACGCATAACACCTAAAACGGCTTTTTCGGCAATCGCTCTGTAGCTCGTCATCTGTACTCCATAGATACACAGGTAACGTGCTTTTTCACGCATATATAGGCGTGCGTCATGCGTTTTTGTGACGGCTCTCGACGGGGGCTCAACGCGAATGCCAGACCATGCATCAAAGGGTTCATGGCGAAAATGTGGAAAGTGGTACCGCATGGTGCTGGTCAAATATTCGACCTCTGCCACCGCCGGGTCAATGCGATCGGGGTTTCCCGAAAAGACCTGTTCCGCAGGCCCCACCAAAGTGCCGCCTCGCCAAGGCAAGATCGTGACGGGTGCACCTCCGGTCAATCCATCAACATAAAATCGATTTGATCCAAGCGACTCTTTGTACTCGATATACGTACATTTTATCTGTCGAGTTTTTGGAGATGGGTCTAACGACCTAATTTTCCCAGCGACTTGATCACTCCATGCACCCGCTGCATTCACTAAAAAGCGGCAATCAAAGTCGCGGGAGCGCTCCCCTTTGACGACACGAACTCGATAGCCGTCATCGGTCTGCCATGCTTCATCAAAGGTCACGGGACAAAGAGCCATCGCGCCGTGCTGCTTTGCGGAGCGAAGGACTTCATGGGCAAGCTGAAGGTTGTCTGTTTGCAATTCCTGAAATGCAAAAACCGCGCGTAAATTGTGTTGATTCAGCCCCTGTAGTTCTCTCCACTGCTCCGGCGCTAGCTGATGATGGGGAGCTAAATTCGCATCGCCTGCTAGCTTGTCGTAGATGCGAAGTTGTAAAGCATTCTGCCAAGGTTTTTGGCGATTTTGCGCATAGACGGGGCGGTAAAACCATTGCGGTTCAACGAGATCTGTAGCGATATTTTGAATAATTTTACGCTCGGAGAGCCGCTCGCGAGCAGTAAACCAATTAAACGCGCTAACATTTTCCAATCCACCATGGATAAGTTTGCTAGATTTTGAGGTATTTCCGGAGCCCCAGCCCTTTTTTTCAACGATAATCGTGGACAGACCGTTAACTGCAGCGGCTTGGGCAATGCCCGCACCAACAATTCCGCCACCAACAATACAAAGGTCAAATTGAGTCGACATGGAGAGGCTCGTCTTTAATGTGTATTTCAGGTCTCATATGGAAGAATTTTATCCGGTTAATGGCAGTAGATTGGTTTTAGCGAGCGTCTTGATCGCACTGGCAGCTCGACTGCGTAAGTCGCATGCCTCCCATGGGTTTTATCACCTTGGTATAGGTTCTTTTCGGCATCAAAGTGAACGTGCTCTGATACAGGGTGTTTACATCGTTGTTCATCAACGGCTTTGTAGGGAAGTATGCCCGTGAATTACTGCTCCTGCAAATTCTGCCACGGTGATACGTTTACTGCGATCGCACTCGGCAGGATGATGTTTGTCGATAGCTATACTGAACAGTCGGGGAGTCTATGCAGTGCAATAGTTGTGTTGGTGCCTCAAGTATTTAACGCCCAAGGTTTTAACCTCAACATGACGCCTTATAGCAACATTAACCATCGCGTGTCTTGGTGCAATCAACTCCTTACATTTCAGCAAGCTCACCCTGATCAGAACCTCTCTTAGACAGACTGCGTTCTAAATGGGTTTTGCCATTCGTCACCATTAGCAGGATTAGTGGGCACCCACCGGGCTAGCATCAAAGATATCGCAGCCATTATTGCTCCTGCGATAAACACCCAAGAGGGTGATACTACCCACAAGAGCCCCATCAAAGCAGGTAACACAACAGCCGCTATGTGGTTAATGGTAAACGAGACCCCTGCTGTTGAGGCCATATCTGCGGGGTCTGCGATTTTTTGAAAGTAAGTTTTCTGTGCAATAGCCATGGCAAATAGCACATGGTCTAACATATACAACACCACAGCCAGTGGAGCCCATTCCACGACACTGTAGGCCAAGAACACTAGTATTAAGCCCATATACTCGAGGGTCAGTGCCCGTTTTTCACCCCAGCGGGCGACTAATCCCCCTATTTTAGGCGCCAGCCACATACTTAAAAGACCGTTAGCTAAAAACATAAGTGCCACTTCGTCAGCACCAAAACCAAATCGTTGCACCATCATCAGTGCGGCAAACACCACGAAGATTTGACGCCGACCGCCGCCCATAAATACCAACGCATAATACAGGCTATAACGTTTACGCAAGACCAATTTTTTGGTTTGTGAAACCTTAGACGCATAGTTTGGGAACATCACTAGCGCAATTAATGCAATCACGACCGTGACACCCCCACCAACAGTGTAGACCCATGCTACTGGCAGCTCAAAGACCCGCAACGCAGCCCATACCCAACCATAAGCCAATAAAGAAGAGGCCGCTCCAATTGAAATTAAACGCCCAAACTCTACAGGGGCTTCTTGTTTACTAAACCATTGCAAAGCCAACGATTGTTTAATCGTTTCATAATAATGAAACCCCACAGACATGACCATGGTGGTCATTAACAGGCCATTAAAATGAGGCAACCACCCAGTGAGCGCAGTGCCTAGGCCAAGCATTATCAATGACAAGATTGCTAAACGTTGTTCAGCAATAATAATCAGTAAAAACACCACTCCAAAGGCCAAAAAGCCAGGCACTTCACGCCAGGATTGTAATACCCCAATATGAGCACCATTCAAGCCCCCTTGCTCTATGGCAAAATTATTAAACAAGGCCATCCATACACCAAAACTAAAGGGCATGGCAAAAGCCATAAGTTTAAGCAGGCCAACTGGATTACGCACCCTGCGAAAACTGAGTAGTGAGAGGTTCATTGTTGATAACTAATTAAAAGTATGGGACTTCAGTATAGCCTACACAGAAGGTTAGAATTGCTAACTGTGCAGCGGCTCACCCTCTTAAAAGGTTCGGCCAGCCACCATAGACTGCATTTAATGTGAGAGCGCGAGTCTGCCTAAAAACAGCAGCTTAGACTTCACTTGTAGATCCACCACGTGGACGCTTATGCAACCTATGAACTGCAAATCAATAAGCCATTTGCGGCTTGGGTTTAAATAAGCGCAACTACGAGCTTTTATTGAAGCTGGGATACAGAGACCTGAACTTCATAATATGCCGCCTTTGGCGGTAGGCAGATGTCCGTCATATTATTACCTGTTTCAGATGATATGGCGCTGGATGATTCAAAAAAAGTGGCTTGGTACCGCCACTGGATTACACTGGCCTTTTCGGCCATCGAGGTACACTTGGATGCCACCGAACGAATCAATGAAGAAAGGATTGCGATGATGGCCGAATTAAATGCCAACCTCAATAAACCCTGCGCTCGGGGTGAACGAACCCGATAGGGAACCGACTCCTATTTTGAGGCGACCCAGCGCCGTCGCGACCAGTAAGGTTGCTGATAACGGCACGCGAGCAAGCCTTTCTTTTAGCGACCAAGCCGCTGTCGCAGCTTTTGAAAAATGCTATGCTAATAAATTCATTCTGTTGAGTATTTTGCGATGTCGACCGTCCTGTTTGAAATCAAAAATAATGTTGCCCTGCTTACGCTGAATAATCCAGAAAAAAGAAATATGCTAACCCTGGATGTCTGTCGGCAGGTTGCTGACTATGTAGCGATTGCCGAGTCACATGACGAGGTGGTTGCGTTGATCGTTACGGGGGCCGGGTCTGTTTTTTGCGCGGGGGGACAATTAAGCGACATCCAGCCGGATGAAACCGCATTGAATACAATTTACAGCGGCTTTTTAAGCATTGCTGAATGCAAGATACCTACCATCGCAGCGGTTAACGGGGCGGCGGTCGGCGCAGGTTTTAATATGGCGGTGGCCTGTGACGTGCGAATTGTAACGGCAGACGCGCGCTTTGAGCCGCGTTTTTTTTCACTCGGCCTTCATCCGGGTGGTGGGAATACCTGGATGTTACGGCAACTCTGCAACTGGGACACGGCGGCGGGTATGCTGCTTTTCTCGCACGCGCTCTGTGGACGAGAAGCCGTTGAAAAAGGTTTGGCATGGTCCTGCGTAGAGCCGTCTGATCTAGTGGCACAGGCTTTTGCATTTGCGGCAAACATTAAGGATGTGCCCAAGTCGCTAGTGGTACGTACCAAGGAAACCCTAAGGGCAGCCAACAGTGGCCGGCAGCATGCAGAAATTGTCGAAATTGAAACGCGTGAGCAAATACGTTCTTTACAGCATCCCTATGCGCAGCAGGCCATTGCAGCAATGGCTGAGAAGATCGCTAGCAAGAGTGCCAAGACCTAGGTAGGGCAGGTAGGTCGTGCGCTTTACTCTCGCTAGGGCACGTCTCCTAGGCGCTTTTCAGCCGCCACAACTGTTTGTAAGATGAGGGTATTGATGGTCATTGGCCCCACGCCGCCCGGTACTGGCGTCAGAGCGCTGGCGCGGCCTATGAGCGGGGCTAGTTCAATATCACCGCGCCCGCCGGGATGAAATCCTGCATCAATAACAACAGCTTTATCTGCGATCCACTCAGCACGGATGAATTCAGGGCGCCCGACAGCTCCAACAAGAACATCGGCGCTGCGAATAATTTCAGCGAGGTGCTGTGTGCGCGAGTGGCATATGGTTACGGTGGCATTGGCATTTAGAAGCATCATTGCCATCGGCTTGCCGAGAATCGGACTGCGACCGACTACGACGGCATGTTTGCCCTCAAGGGGCACGTCATAGGCATTAATGAGCCGCATAATACCTTGGGGTGTCGCTGACCCATAAGCCTCTTCTGACATGGCCATGCGCCCGAAACCCAAACATGTAACACCGTCGACATCTTTAGACACGTCTATGGCATCAAAACAGGCCCGTTCATCAATGTGTTTAGGCACCGGGTGTTGCAATAAAATACCATGGCAGTGACTGTTGTTGTTTAATTCATGGATTTTTGACAGGACTTGCTCCGTAGAGGTCTCGCTTGGCATCTCTACGGCTATGGATTGCATGCCGATCCGATGACAGGCGTTTTGTTTCATCCTTACATACGTGGCCGAGGCAGGGTCTGCACCGACAAGCAGTGTTGCTAAAATAGGGGGACGCCCATCATTTCTAGATTTAAGGACTTCAACTCGGTTACGCAACTGCGCTTCGGTTAATTGTGCAATTTTTTTGCCGTCTAAAATTTCGGTGTTCATCGATTTTCCTAAAGTGGGCTGTCTTTTCCATTTTATCACTATGCGGCTTTATTGTGCGGCTTTGCTGAACTGATTTTGTGATTGATGCGCGTTGGTTTCATTTCAGCGAGCGCATTGTCGGACGACTCGCCGTTACGTCCGAGGGCTCGGCGTCTAATGCGCGGCTACGAACGCGTCTGCCCCTTGTATTGATAGCATTATTGGGAAAATACAGCTAAACGCAATCGAAAGGGACACCTAGGCGGTTGGGTTATTAACAGCTGGTAGGGTTTAAATAAGGTCCTATGTCGTTTTTCGATGCGGCCACAGTCTTTTTTCTCGATGAAGTACTCACCCCAGGTGGGATTAAAGGATTTGCGGTGCTTGGCCACCTTTGCGTTTGAAAGTTCCCCAAAATTAGTGCCGACACGGTTTGCTGCATGCGCCGAGGTACAACACAAGTCAGTTTTGCTTATTCAGCCCCCCAGAAGACAGGGACTCTTGGTGAGTATTGAGACCTATAGCTTTTTTAATAGGGCGGAGAAACGGACAGCCGTAGTGTCGAGACGCTAGAGATTGGCGCCGTATAGTTTGACGTCTAAAAGCGTCCCGGTTGCGAAAAAGCTACGCCTCAGATTCGCTCTCGTAATGTGTGCATCAATAAGGCTTGATGACCGGCGTGTCACTTTAGTGAGGTCTGCGCTGTTGAGATCGGAGTGTTCAAATTCACTTACAAAATTCTGTGCCTTCTCGCTATAGTGCTCCCCATCAAACCCACCACCAACGGTTAAGATGCTGTTGGACTGTATCCATTGGTAACAGGCGCTGGTACCCTAATGCCATTCATAGGAACAAGAGCGCCCAGCATACCAATCACCAACATAGTCATTCAGGCTACTTCCACCATTGCCTGGGACAGTAAGTCCATTGGTGATAGCTGTGTGAAGAGAAGAAGCAGTAACATCCTTTTGATAAATAGTCCCCACGCTAAAAGACGGATTTACCCAAAATGTACACATATGCAGAGCAATGTCGATACCCTAGGGAAAAATATTGAAGCAACTTTATTTGCAATCCATCCTGCTCGGGAGCAATAGCGGCGTCGAAGTAGTTGGGGTCACGCATCACGCTCTATGTGTCTCTAAAGAACTTCTTTAAATCAGCGTCAACAGCCGTAGATGTTTGTCCTTTTCCGTTATACGCCTGCCCGCTGGCGAACACCAGCTGATCACTGATGCCTCGGCCCAGTGAACTCATGTCAGGTTTTGGCTGCGGAAAAGGTAGAGTTAAACGGCCCTGAGAAAAAATCTACGTCCTCAATAAGGACAAATTGACAGAAATCCAAGACCTTTGTTACCTATATATTTCGATACATCTATATCTCGATACATCTTTTGGCCCTTGTGCGTCCTCAATGTTCTGTAGAAGTTCGAGCAATCATATTTTCCAGTAGTCGGTGATGCGCCACTTTTTTTCTTCGTGACTGCCGTCAATCTATGTGGTTCGCCTCGGTTCGGCAATGAAACCCTCTAAATGCTCTCTGGTATGTTTAACAATCCAAGCTGAATCATCACCACCGGGGAATCGATCGTGAAATTTGTCGTTCTTCTCTGACAAATTCGGTGTAGAGAGCGCTATTACGCCTTCATGGGTGAGCTCGTTGCCATCATTTACGATGTATAAGTAGCCGTTTTCAACTTAAATCACCCTCGTTCTCTTTGCTCTACAGTCCTACGTATATCCACCATAAAATTTGAAGTTCACGACAGCTTTTTCTGACGACGGTTTAAAGGGGTGCTGACGCTCAGCAGTATGAGTGTATCGCAGAGGTTGCAGATATTGCATGGGGCGGGTTTAGAATTTGGAACGACGTTGTTCTCGCGATGCACGAACAACTAACTCGATTTTGTGCCGCTATTAGACCACCCTTAAAATAAAAAGTGATCATGCTCCGATCATGTAGGCCATTTTTGGGTCAAATCTAAATCTGCATCTAATCGATTGATTAAAACGAATTAATGGGGTGGACGACGGGGATTGAACCCGCGACCACCGGAATCACAATCCGGGGCTCTACCAACTGAGCTACGCCCACCATTAACACTTTACTACCCTCGCTACGAACCCGTTTAGGCAAAAGGCTTGTCGCTGCCCGCTTTAGGGAAGAGCGCTTCTTTTTTCTGTTGATGACAAGACGATTACAGCAGCAAACGAACGCTATTATAACGACAATTGGAGGCATCGCAATGAAATCATGGTGACCATGCGCCCGCGCAATTTTTGTTGAATTTCTGCACGCAGGTTAAAGCCCGCGTATGGATCTTGCCGTTTGGCAAAAAGATCGGGTACCCAGATGCTACGTTGGCGGAGGGTTCCATCTGTAATTCAATGTGCCGTGATGACGGAATCCAAGGGTATGTCGAAGAAAAGGTAGACACACAACAACAAGAGCGATCGCTAAGATCGGGAGTTAGTTCCCAGTGAATGTCGTTTTAGTGGTTAAAAAACTCGTAACAGGTGGGTCTAAAGATACTGCGCCTTTTTTTGTGTTTCTGTATACTCCGTCCGTCGATGACCTCCTCCGACTAGCTCAATTGGATAGAGCAATTGCCTTCTAAGCAATAGGTTTCAGGTTCGAGCCCTGAGTCGGAGGCCAATCGTTATACGGCATTAACAAGCCGGAAGATACGGTTATGGTAGGTGCGAGAAAATCTATGCCAACGGTAGTCGCCCGCCTGAATTGGTTCTACAGAACGCCACACAGTTTTGATCTCCCAACGCACTGTTTTCATCAAAGCCAAACATTCAAAAATTTGAAGCCGTTCTCACCCCGTTAGAGTCATCAGTGGGGCATAGCTATGTGCAGACACCGAGGCCGAGGGCCTCAATGTCGGTGATTTAGTTGTGGCTACCTGGTGGTTGTTACAGCGGGTAGGGCTCTAAGGCTACAAACAGCTCGTTACTGACAGAGGGCGCTGAGTAGTTACCCTTCTCGGTTCAAGAGTCAGACTGGAGCCATGGAACCATAGACACAAGCTCGTCATGGGCAATGAGACACCAGCGATCACCAACTGTGAATGCCATGTAGCTAGGTACTTTTTGCTGATGGTGAACCGACTTTTTAATTGCCCCTTGATTGTCTGCCCATCGGAGTGCATTGCTAAAAAATCAGCACCGTTATAGCCGTCGCTGAGTCGTATTCCGGAGTAGCCATAGTCAGCAAGCAGCGCTGTTGCTTTGTAATAGTTTTACTGCGCTTTTTGCTTGGAGTTTAGGACCGAATATCTGATTCGTTTTAGGGTCATCGTGGGACACTCTGTCTCGTTTATTGTCGGTTGAGAATGGTTTATTGAGAGCTGAATTCGAGGCGAAAGTACCTGTCTACAAAGCTGTCTACAGAGAGTTGTTTTTGATGTGTAAGTGATTAATTTTATCAGAGTCCGATCGATTGGTCGGGGATGAGGGATTCGAACCCCCGACATCCTGCTCCCAAAGCAGGCGCGC
>CAJWCO010000012.1 GCA_913031145.1 uncultured Cellvibrionales bacterium
AAGCGCGCTCACGATGAGTGATGACCTGCGAGCTATCGAGCGGTCGACCGAGCCGGAGCGCGTCATAATGATTCCATCGATACGTCGGAATTTCTAGTACCCGCAGATAATAAAATGCGGTCAAGGTTGGATCATAATTAGGACCCCTCCACACCCTCGACAATGCCGCTGCACCCTTGTTCTTGGCCGGCGCACACTGTTCCAAATCTACCGACGCCTCAAGATCACTGCAACGTCCTTATGGATTAGGTAATCGGCCGTCAGAACAAACGATATCATAAATTTTTTCTTCGCTGCTACCATCGCGAACCCAGCCATTAATCACCTGCACGCAGTCCAGTGGCAACGTCATCGGGTCCATCTCCGCACGGAGCAAAAACGTGGGCTCGACATTTGTGGGCATGAGTAATTCACCCCCCATTGGCACACCGCGCGCATAGGCCTCGGCTATTCCGGTATCACTGTACAACATATCATCGGTGTAGCCGTGACCCGCAAAAAATTGCAGTCGAATGCGCGTATCACTGATCGCATAAGCTTCTCGCTATTGCAGACTATTGAATAATGCATCACTGGTATTTTCATCGACCCAGACGCCAGTAAGGCCACCTGGAGTAAGATACATGGGCCACCTAGGTCGCGTCTCGGGGTCCATTCTAACCACGGCGGGCGACTCGCGAAGTCCAACAACACCGCGATAATCATATTCTTCAGTATCCCCCGAGTTCGAATTATGCGTGTCAGTTGAGCCGACAAAACCCAGCCGAAACGGGTTTTGACCGAGCGTCTGTTGAAGTTCCAAACCCCTCTTTAAGCCATCCCGAACCATCGAGGTGGCGGTAATCCACCCCCGCGACTCACCTACATCACAAAGTGGCAAAAACTGCTCAAAGTGACACTCTTCATCCGTAGTCCCCACGCCAACAGCACACTCGGAACTGCCCTTGCCTTGGATTATTTCAGCCAACAGCTCATACCGAGCCCGCCGGCGCCAATCTTCCTCACTGTACGGATCACCATCGATCGTCTGCATCGCATAGGCAAGACCCCATGTTCGGTTCAGATTGTGGGCAATTGTTAAAAAGTCACACTCACCAAAACAGTCTTCTTAGAGCATTTTCCACAGAATCGGTGCGGTGGCCGCATCAAATGCTGAGTATGCCCGTTTACTGGTCTTTTGATTGCGAAAAAATACGTTGCGATGAAGTTTCCCATGCGCATCCAGTGGCGGTGAATATTCGTAGGCGGCGAAGGCGGTAAAGCCACCGGGATCGTTATATTCCTCAGCTTTGGCTTTAACAAATTTCCACAGCGGTATGCCCAGCTTCGCCACCGACGCCGCACAGTCACCCGCCACAACCTCGCAGAAAAATCGGAAATACGCATGGGTCATGCCGAACCAAAACTGCGCAAGCGCATGAAAAATTGTAGTGACGGATGCTCAAAGCCCGCACAAAAAGCGTTCAAGCTATCCGGCAGCTGCGTTCCGTTAAAACAAACGTCCATAAGACCAAAGGTTTCGGCATGGTCAGTCACTCCGACAAAATCAATGGGGCGCGACAATTGCATAACCTCGCCCGCCAGTGTGGTCAGAGCCTGACCCCGCGCAAACGCATAAGCCTGGTCGAGTGTGTTGCGATTGCCAAAAAGATAACTGTCAAAAGACAGATCACTGTGCACATGCAAGTCGCCGAAATAGAGATTTTTATCTGTCTGTGAGGGGGGTATCACTGCGATTTCACGTGCAGGTTTTAAAACTGCCGCCTCATTCCCTAGCCATGTTTGGCAGCGTATCTAACCATCACCCCCTACTGACCCCGACCACCGACACAGTTAACGGAAATGCAACGCATCGTCGGCCTCAAACGGTTGTCGGAAGAGTTTTTTGTCGCTTCGGTAATCTTGTGTATTAATCCAGGGTGCAACATCACCTTGTTTTGGAAAATACTTCATCACCCGCAAGATGTAGCCTGCGGGAAAACCATCAATCCAGTCTCTTTGAGGCATGTCCAAGAGCTGCTCTGGCACCCTTGGCACCACCTGCTGGGTGCGCGTTTTTGCCATATAATTCAATAAGCGACACACCCACTGCGCGGTTAAATCCGCACGAAGCGTCCAAGATGCATTGACGTAACCAAACGTCGAAACCATATTGGGGACATCAGAAACCATGAGGCCTTTGTACGTCCACAACTTAGAAAATTCAATCACCTTGCCGTCGACCGAAAATTCGGCGCCCCCCATAACAACTAACTGTAAGCCGGTTGCACTGACCACTATATCCGCATCGATGTGATCTCCTGAACCCAACTGAAGGCCAGTCTCAGTAAAACCCTCAATGAAATCGGTTACGATATCGGCTCGGCGATCGTTCAATGCCGCAAAGAGATCGCCATCAGGGACTAAACAAAGACGCTGATCCCAGGGGCCATAACGCGGTGTGAAATGTTTCTCAACGTCATAATCAGGACCGAGTTCATTGCGCACCTGGTTAATTAGCTGCCGTTTTATCCATGTTGGCGCGATGCGTGTCGCTTTGTAAAGCATCTCTTGTAGGAAGACATTGCGCGCTCGTGCAATTTGATAAGCCAAACGTGGTGGCAACAGTTTACGCAGGGCGTCCGTCAACCTGTCCTTAGAGGGTCGTGAAATCACATAGCTTGGGGACCGTTGCACCATAGTGACGTGCTTTGCGATTTTTGCGAGCGTGGGAACCAACGTCATTGCCGTTGCGCCTGAGCCAATTACGACAATACGCTTGTCGCGGTAATCCAAGGTTTCAGGCCAAAATTGAGGGTGTACAACTTTACCGAGATACTTATGAAGATCGGGAAGTTGCGGGTCATGCGCGCGCTCATAATGATAATAACCCGAGCACATTAACAAGACATTGCAAGTCAAAATAACATTAGGGTCAGAACCCTTTTGCCCAACATCTAATGTCCAGCAGGCCCCTTCACTCCGCCAATGCGCCGCACATAAAGTATGGCCAAAGCGGATATGTTGGTTAACCCCGTAATCATTTGCAGCACTTTGCACATAATCCAAGATCGCGGGGCCGTCTGCGATCGCCTTGGCGCCACTCCAAGGCTTGAAGCTATAACCGAGCGTTTGCATATCGCTATCTGAGCGAATACCTGGGTACCTAAACTGATCCCAAGTGCCGCCGAGAGCATCGCGGCGTTCTAAAATAAGGTAACGGCGATCACGGCAGTGATCCGTCAGATAACACGCCGCCCCAATCCCTGAAAGGCCCGCACCAACAATGATGACATCAAAATGTTCTATCTTCATCGCTGGCGTAAGCTCCTCGGTGTGTCACGAGACCGAATCACGTACCTATCGCAAGACACTGCCTCAGCGAATCTGCCTATACTGACGCGGACCCAAATTCCGTTTATCATAGTGGACCTCGGTGACGTGTTCCCAACTCCCGATAATCGATCGGCCCAAGCACGGATTAGCAGTATGACAGATAACGCAGCGCTTCAAAAAGCGCAGATGATCGAACTCAATGTCGAGGGTCAGGGTCTTACTGAGCTCGACCTGTCAGCTTATCCGAAACTCCAACATCTATATTGCAGTGACAACCAGCTCACCGAATTGGATTTGTCGCAGACGCCCGACCTTTACAAGCTCTGGTGTCCGAACAACCAACTTCGCCAACTCGACTTTTCGCACACGCCTAACCTGTTTTTGATCGGCTGCGACAATAACCAACTGAGCCAACTCGATTTATCCGGCTTGGAGTGCCTAGAGTATTTATTTTGCAAATATAATCAACTGACTCATCTTGAAATAACCCAGAGCCCTTATGTCGTGAATATCGCGTGCGACAATAACCAACTGAATCTACTCGACATAAAAAACACCTTTTTGCTAGAAAACCTCTCATGCAGTAGCAACCAACTCGCAGAGCTTGACC
This sequence comes from uncultured Cellvibrionales bacterium, assembly GCA_913031145.1. Lineage (GTDB taxonomy): Bacteria > Pseudomonadota > Gammaproteobacteria > Pseudomonadales > Porticoccaceae > TMED48. Next base: position 3,926 of record CAJWCO010000012.1, read on the forward strand.
TATCTGACAAACCAAAACTAGAAGGTATTCTGTGCAGTGACAATCGCTTGACCGAGGTCGATTTATTTAACAAGGCACGTCTGACAACCCTTCTTTGCCACGAAAACCAACTGACTGACATCAACCTCTCAAACAAGGTACACCTACAACACCTCGCCTGTAGCTATAATCACCTGACGCAACTTGACTTGCATCATAGCCCCGCACTTGAGCATCTCGCCTGTAACAATAACCGGCTGGAATTTTTAGATTTATCCAAAAATCGGCGTTTGCTATCGCTCTACTGCCAGGAAAATTTACTCTGCGCATTGGACCTTTCCGCAATGCCAAATCTAGAAGAATTCGCCTGCAGTCACAATAAGATCACTGCTTTGGAACTAACAAATAAGTTTAAATTAATGTCTCTGTTTTGCCACAACAATCAACTGACACAACTTGACCTCACACAATCGCCAAACTTGAAAGAACTCGCTTGTGCGAATAATGCAATTACCGAGCTCGATCTATCTGGCGCATCGCAGTTGGTGGATATCGATGTCGCCGACAACCCCTTAGACACGCTTGATCTGAGCCAAACGGCGATTGCCAAACAACTACACTAACATGCGTGAGCGCACCCGAGTGAGAACGCCATCACTGGCCGTTTGTGCAGCCCACGACAGACTCAAAATGATGTATTTCACTCAAGGTCTTGTTAGACTCAGCCTACGATGAGTCTGGAAGATTGACTCAGTGGCGGGCATCTCCGGTAGCGCTAACGCGACATCAAGCACACTAAGGGCACTCTATGACACAAAGACTAAACTGTGATCTAGGCGAGAGTTTTGGTCCATGGACCCTAGGAATGGATTCGCAAGTCATGCCTTACATCGATGAAGCAAACATCGCTTGCGGTTTCCATGCGGGTGATCCCGTCGTTATCAAAAACACGCTGTTACTTGCAAAACGCCACAATGTTGCCGTAGGAGCTCATCCCAGTTATCCGGACCTTGCAGGATTTGGCCGACGCTCCATGACCATGCCCGCGACTGAACTCATCGCGTCGCTGAACTACCAAATCGCCGCTCTTGTTGGCATGGCCGCCAATGAAGACTTAGAACTGAAGCACGTTAAGCCCCACGGCGCTCTGTACAACGATATGATGAAGAACGGGCAGGTTCGCAGTGCAGTGATGCAGGCCATCGCGGAAAGTCATCACCCGCTCACTTTGGTATTACAAGCCACACCAAATGCCAACATTCATCGCCAAGAAGCCTCTGCGTTTGGTCTGAGCATTGTCTTGGAAGCCTTTATCGACCGCTGTTACAACGACGACGGGACTCTCGTATCCCGCACCCAGTCAGGCGCTATCCACAACCGCGAAAAAATGCTGCAACAAGTGTCGCAACTGGTTCAGCAGAAAAGCGTGACCACCCAAGCTGGGAAGCAGTTGTCCGTTGAAGCAGACACGCTCTGCCTACATGGGGACAACCCAATCGCCGTCGCTGAAATCCAACACATCCGGCATCTCATCCGTTAATGGACGAAATTTACCCGCAAATAGCGATCGCCGGTGAAAACGCGCTGACCGTCTATTTTGGCGATCACCCAAGCGCTTTCATCTCAGCAAAAATTGCTCAAACTGTGGAGTCGTTACACACAGCATTAGGTGACTTAATCATTGATTGGGTGCCCTCTTACACATCATTGCTGGTCAGTTATGATCCCCTGCGGACCGATCATTTTTTCGTCGGTCAAACAATCCGACGAGCACTGCAATCCTCCGCCGATCCGTCTCTTCAAAGTCCGGGAGGGAGAGTGTGTTTATCCGTTTATTACAGCATGGAATCAGGACCTGACTTAGCTCGATTGGCCGACCGAGCAAATTTGTCCATAGACGCGGTAATCACTTTGCACCAACAGACAGAATATACCGTTTATGCTGTTGGTTTCGCACCGGGATTCGCCTATCTTGGGGAAGTGGATCCGCGCCTCGCGATGCCCAGACAGGCTACGCCAAGACGTCATGTTCCCGCTGGCTCCGTTGCCATAGCGGACCGTCAAACCGCAGTTTACCCCAGCGATTCACCCGGCGGATGGAATCTTGTTGGACGATGTCCCGAGGCGCTCTTCAACCCTCAAAACGACCCCTCTAGCCCCTTTAAAGTAGGCGACCGGGTTCACTTCAACAGCATCAGTCGCGATACTTATCTCGCCATGGGAGGCATGCTTTGAACGCGGGTTTGCGCGTCATTAAACCTGGCATTTTAAGTCTATACCAAGATTGTGGCCGTTATGGGTCCCACCATCTGGGGTTAACAAACGGCGGGCCAATGGACCAACAAGCGTTCCGGTGGTCAAACCGGCTTTGTGACAATCGTGGGTCCTTTACAACCCTTGAGATTGCCGCGGGAGGGCTCGTTTTACAGGCAGAAACAGACACCATAATCGCGGTCACAGGTGCTGACAATACCTTGACCATCAACAAAAACTCCGCGGCTATCTGGTGTAGCCATCAAGTCAGACACGGCGATCACATTGCACTTGGCTACCCCCATCAAGGCGTTTATAACTATCTGGCCGTTGCAGGTGGCTTTGAAGCTAAGCCTCTATTTGGTAGCACCGCGGCTGTGCCTCGCGAGAAAATCGGTGGTCATCACGGTAACGGCAGTGCGATAGCCGCGGGTGACCTTTTGCACTGTCAACCAACGGCCAGCGTCGAAAATTTGTACGCTTTATGCAAAGAGCTTCAGCCAAAACGACCTCACAAAAGCGTTCTTTTACGGGTAATTTTAGGGTGTCAGCAAGACGCCTTCACCCCGACTCAAAAGCAGGTATTTTTTAGCCACCATTATCAGATTACCCAACAAAAGGATCGCATGGGCTGCCGGCTGCATGGCCCAGACATTGCTCCCCCCAACTGCACGATGCTCTCCGAAGGGATTAGCCTTGGCGCTGTTCAAATACCCCCCGATGGGCAGCCCATCATTCTGATGCGCGACCGGCAAACAATCGGCGGCTACCCAAAACTTGGCTCGATCTTTTCTGCCGATCTTGACCAACTGGCGCAACTAACGGCAGGGGACACAGTTCAATTTACCCCGATCACACTTGAACACGCACACAACCTGCTGCACCTTAATGAACAACGCTTTTTAACCACTCTGCCACACGCTCTCAGTTAGACGCCGCTATCACCGTACGCAAAGCCCTGTTTATGCGAAAGTAGGAATGAGCTAGACTAGAGGACATAGCGTACAAGATGCACACTCAATCTTCCGATCTTCGAGGTAACAAAATGCAACCAGAACAGACCACCGACGCAGCAGAGTTCACCGTCATAGGCCAGACAATGGAGAAAGTGACTTTTATTTACGGTGCCTTCTTGTGTGTTTGGGGTTGTATGGTCAGTGCTCTCTCGGGGAGCGAGAGTGTCACTTCACTCATCCCAGCATTCATTGGCGCGCCTTTGGTCATCGTGGGACTTGCTGCCATTCAGTTGCCACAACAAAAGAAATTGCTAATGCACATCGCCGTCCTCATCGGCCTTTTTATTGTCATCGGCGGCCTTGATTTCTTGAGGGGTTTCACCGTTGAAGGGGGACCATTCGCCAATCCGTGGGCGGGCCTATCGAAGGGTATGCTGCTATTCACGGGTCTCATATTCACCGCACTTTGCGTACAGTCCTTCATCTTCGCGCGCAAAAACCGCAACCCTGAGCAAGACAGCTAAGCGTTGCCGATCGGGTCTGGTTTTTCAGATCGCTCCGTTCTTGCGAACATCACCGAAGATGTTCTCAACACCCGCTAGATCGTTGTTTCCTCTGCCATTAGGCTGGCAAGATCTTCAAACGCTTGGTCTTTTACGAGTGCTTCAAGCGCGGGATCTTCTCGCACATCGTCAAGGTAGTGTTCAGAGCGTGCCAAAGCTTGCGCCAAATGGCGCACCGCCTCGTCAAACTGTTCGAGCGCAGTGTAGGCACACGCCAGTTGATAAAAAGCATGGCCATTATTTGGGTCGATCTTAAGGGCTTGATGACATAAATTAATGGCCCACTGCGGTTCATTCAACTCAAGTGCTGCGTCTGCCTTATACGTTAGGGCCTCACAGTCGTCATGGCGCAACTTTAACAACTCGTCATAAACACTAATCTTGTTCGACGGTAACGGATCTTGCTGGGCACGCAACCAAAGCGACTGGATTTCTTTGGTCATTTCAATTTCTTCGCGATTTTCTTCGATATGACGGCTTTTTTGGCGCAACTGCGCCTCAATCAAACTAAGTCGTTTTTCGTATTCTTGAATCAAGCGAGATATTTCAGCGTCTGCATGAGTGGCTGCGCGTTCTTTGATCTCGCGCATTGACGACCACCCCACCAAAACCAACAATGAGGTTGCAGCGGCAATCAAATAGAAAAAGTAGGTGACGGTATTCGTCGCGTAGGCCACCCCTCGATCAACCGAATTGTGCTCACGATCGACAATCTGTTGGGTAAGTTCTTGCTTAGTTTGTGCCTGATCAATGCGCAACTGCTTTAACTCATCCAACACATAACGCTCGATAAAGGGCGTATAAAGTGGCTCACCCCGTGCACTGACCGTCTCTTGGACCTGCTCATCTAAGGGCTTTTCCGCAAACCCGAGCACGCACCACAGCGCACCCGCAGCAAACATCAGTGCGCGCTTTGGGACTCCACGCTCAGTTTTAGTAATATTTAACATTTTCCGCACTCCACACGCACCCGTTTTACTCACCACTCGCATGGCTTGCCAATGAGCAAAACACGATATGAATTAATGACATTTCATTTTATACTTCTTTTAGAATTTCACATCATAAATGTCACAAAATAAACCAACGGACAAGTCTTATGAGTAATCCGGTCGATGACTGGTATCACCAATTACACGAAAAGATTAGCCACCGTTTATTGCAAGCCGTGCGCAGGCTACTGCCGCTCGGCGACGCCGAAGAAGTCGTTCAAGACACGTTGCTGCGCGTTTATGAGCGGCGCGCGCAATACGCCTTTAAAACTATCGACCCGCTCCTGTTTCGCATAGCGCGCAATATTGCCTTGGACCGTTTGAGACACAAAGCGGTGACCGAGTTGAATAAACCCAAATGGTTAATTCATCAACAACTGAATAACCATTCAGACTGTGCGGAAACCACTTTGCGTGAACAGCAAGAAGGTGAACTGCTGATTGCGGCGGTTAACAGTATGTCACCCATCTGCCGCCAAGTTTTTGTGTACAGGAAATTTGAGGGTTTAAAGCACAGTGATATTGCGCGAATTATGCATATCTCACCAAAAACCGTGGAGGCCCATTTGGCACGAGGTATGCGCCACTGCAGGCGCTACGTTGAGAGTCAAACGCCCCAAAACGTTGAACCGCCGATAGCCGCCGCGCGCATTTCGACGGCTGCGTCTGGGAAAACTCGGTAATGGAAGAATGGACGGGATCATCAATCCCTGAGCCGATTTTTGACCAAGCAGAGGCTTGGATCGCGTTTATGGACTCCGATTTGGCCACAGCAAAAGATCGCGACGCGTTCATGCAGCGTTTAGAAGCGTCTCATGGCCATCGGTGCGCCTATCATGAACTGTCTGACGTATGGGCCAAATTACACCTACTCAAGGATTACCGCACATTTATTGATTGCCCAAAAGTCATCGAATTCCCAGCAAAAAGTGCTATTCGGCCGCTGCCTAACCCGCCCCACCCGCCACCGACTTCTCCGTGGGTCTTCGCATGCGCGTCGGGCTTGGTCATCGCTTCCTTATTTTTGGCGTTTATTCGGGATGCGACAGTCGATTTAGGGCCTAACGCGCGCCTGCCGTCAAATGCCTTGATTGCGTATGCGAGGACGCCGCACATCGGGCAATCGAATAAAAATCATGCGATAGGCATGCCGACATGGACCACTAAAATCGTTAAGCTACAGCCCAGTGATTAGCACCGGTTTAATATCTTGATTACGCGAGTTTTGGCGCCTGCGTGCCTCCCAATTACGCCACCCCCTTTTTTCGGGCCGACTTTACATTACTTTCAACGTCGTTAAGGGTTTTTTACAATTCGAACGTTATAATACTTTACGTGTAGACTACGTGTGATAAAAACTAGTCAAAAAGGGGAGAAGCAAGCCATGCCAAATCGTTTTTTACCAAGCACCGGGAAAGGCCCAAACACGACGAGATCTTATCTCGCGAGACTTGCAATGGTCACAAGCCTTTGTTTTGCGGGCACACTGGGTGCACAGGAGGATCTTGACGAGGTCATCGTTGTTGGGTCACAAATTTCAGGCGCATCGATTGCCGATATTCTGCCTGTTTCGGTCTTCTCAAACGAAGACATTGAGGCACTCGGAATCGAATCGGGGGACGAATTACTGGACAATCTGCCCGAGATGGGACAAAACCAATTTTCCGAAGCGTCAGAAACGGGTGGCATCAACAGCTCCCGTGGCGACATAGGCGCGTATAACTTACGCAACCTAGGCGTGGGCAGCACGCTCGCGCTGATCAATGGCCGCCGACTGGTCAACTCTCCCGGTTATCAAACGGAAATTATCGGTGGCGGTTACACACCCGTCAGTACCGTCAATTCAAATCTGATTCCGGCACAGTCGCTAGCGCGTGTCGAAGTGCTACGTGACGGCGCGTCGGCACTCTACGGCGCCGATGCTCTCGCGGGCGTCGTCAATAATGTCACCAACAAAGACTACCAAGGCTTTTCGATACGCGCACGGCACAAGCACTACCAGCAAGACGAGCGCACCAATGACGCCGCAATGAGCATGAAATTTGGATCGGCATTTAATCAGGACAAATCCCACATTACCGTGAGCTATGAATTTTTAGAGAAAGGGCGAATGCGCGCCGCCGATAATGCGCGCTGGAGCGTTGCTGACTTGTCTACGCTTGTTCCCGAAGACAGCGCCTACCGTCAAAGCGAGTATTGGGGCTCAACGGGCAGTGAGTTTTTTGATAACACCAGTGGCCAGCCGGCGCTCGGACAATTCGATATGCTAGAGTCAGCCAGCCGCATTGATTCAAGCGTTAGAGACTATGTAGACGGTAGTGGCGAGTTCCAGGTTCTGCGATTAGATGATCCTCGCTGTGCGGCGTCAGAAAGTGGCGTTACCGACGTTTATGACACCGGTTACGGTACCTGTATCGTGTCTGACTCCACCACCAATGCACTGGAAAGATCTAACAGCAATAGACAGCGATGGGTTCGCGGAGAATCTGAAAGGCATAATCTGTTCATCACATTCACCCATGATGTAAACGACAGTCTTTCTCTGTACAACGAAATTAGCTACTACAAGTCGTCCTACTACACTGAACGCAACGCCGCATCCCAATACCCGTTTAAATTTCACATCAGTGCTGCTGCGTATTACAACCCACTGAGAACGTCGACCTCGCTAGCGTCTGATTTCGATCCCGATGCCGAGCTGTGGATCGATAATTATAGGTTCTCGGAATTACCTCGAACAGCCAATATCGAAAAAACAACCTTTCGGTTCTTACAGGGCATCACCGGATCTTTTCAAAATTGGGACTATGATGGGGCATTACTTTACTCAAAAGCCGAATCGACCGATGAGCAGAACAATTCGATCTCTCGACAATTAATGCAAGAGGCTTTGTTTGACACCACTTCAGCGGGCTACAACTTTTTGTGTGATCCCACCGACCCTGCGGTGCCATGCACAACGAACATCGACCGCACCGTTGTTTCTGTAGAAAAAAACGGGCTATCAGAACTCAGTCTGATTGACTTCAAGATCTCGACTGAAGAATTGTTTACTCTGCCCGCGGGGCCTGTGGCATTTTTAGCGGGGTTCGAATACCGCGAAGAGGTACTCGAGGACAATCGCAGTGACTTACTGAATGGAACCGAAACGTTCACACACCTGATCAATGCGAGTACCGCCGTTCAGAGCGCATCAGGCTGCTTTCTGGGCGATTCAGTAACTGGAGCTATGCTTGACGCGAGTAGTATCAACCCAAATTGTATGCCCATAAATGTCCAGTACCCGTTTCTAACAGGGATTGCCGGTGGAACACCGTCGGCAGACTTTAGAGCTAGCCGAGAGACCACGTCGCTATTCACAGAGTTTACAGGCGCCCTCTCAGAAACAGTTTCTGCACAAGTTGCACTTCGTTATGAAGATACTTCGACGTCGGGTTCTGAAGTTGTGTGGAAGCTGGCACTTGGGTGGGATGTGACGGAGGACCTTCTATTGCGAGCATCAACGCAAACCTCTTTTCGCGCACCCGATCTCGTTGCGTTATCTCAACCTTTTGCACATCGAATCAATAGCGGGCAAAACGACTACTCACGGGCAATCGGGGAAGATGACGCACGGCGAGTGGATGATTGGTTATATCGGCGTGCCGTGAATAACCCCACGTTACAAGCCGAAACAGCAGAAAATATTTCTTTTGGATTCGTGTATGAGCCCAATGACGAATTAACCATCACCGCTGACCTTTACCGGATCAGCAAAGACAATACCATCGGCAATCTTGGTAGCACCAACGAGGCTGCACTCGACTTTCTAATGCGCGCCCGCGATGCAGACGCCCGTGGCTATGCAGCACTGACCGAAGACACATTTGCCGCCGTTTGTGGAACCGCGGCCTCGGGGTCCGTTTTGGATGCCGACGGTACCATTACGTCCGTCTCAACACAGCACAATATCAGAGTTGTGCGGCCCGCAGTCACCAATGAGCCCGGTGCTGAAGACGGTTGGGACGATCTATCTAGCACTGCACAGGATAAGGGCTTCTGTCCTGCGGGCGGTGAAGATTGGTTCTTCGCGCAGTCCGCGTATGAGAATATGGCAGAAAGAACTATTGAAGGCTTTGATATCGGCATTTACTACAATTGGGACACCGACATTGGCGCATTTTCAGCTCGATATAACGGCGCGTTTACAACCGAGCTAGAACAACGTGCCAAGCCGGGAACAGACGCCGAAACCCTGATACAGGCGCGAGATTCAGGCGAATTTGAGGCCTACGTCACAGAATTTACGCCCGATGAGACGCCAATTACTCAAGTTAACCTTTTGGGCTGGGGTAGTCTTTTGGGAAGTGATGGATTTTTCGAAGAAAAACATTCGGCACGGCTCTCCTGGCGACAAGATGATTGGAGCGCTGCTGTGACCATGCGCCATGTTGGCGAATTCAACCAAAGTGCGTTGACGCTGCCCGATGGTACCGAATGGACACTCGACTCGATGACCACATTCAATGTGACTGCCGCGTATCGGTTCGACATTAACGATACCCGATTTAAGGTGACGCTCGGTTCCACAAATATCACCGACGAGCGGGCTCCGCTGGCAGACGACACCTACGGATTTAATCCAGATGTCCACAACGATTACGGCCGCAGCGTCTATATCGATGTAAAAGCGGATTTTTAAAGCAAGCACCGAAAACCCACAGGGTTCGCGTGAACCCTGTGGCTCGATGGGTGAGACATCATGACGTTAAACGACACCGACACCACCGCTCACGTAACACCGACCCATCAGAATGTTGGCTTGGTGTTAGGCCCAGTACTCTTTCTATTGTTTATGTCGTTTGAGAGCAGTCAACAACTCATGCCCGCCGTTGCTTGGAGGACTGCAGCCGTCGGTTTATGGATGGCCGCTTGGTGGGCCACTGAGGCAGTGCCTGTGCCGGTGACCGCCTTTTTGCCTTTAGTCACCTTTGATCTTCTCGGTATTGCCTCATTTAAAGATGCCGCGGTCGCGTATGCTCACCCCACTATTTACCTGTTTCTGGGCGCGTTTATCTTAGCGCTTGCCGTGCAGCGGTGGAACTTACACAAACGCATTGCTCTGATCATACTCAACCGAGTCGGTACTGAAGGCCGAACGTTAATTGGTGGCTTTATGCTCGTAGCGGCGCTCTTGTCGATGTGGATGACGAACACGTCAACCACCATGATGCTTCTTCCTATCGCCATCTCTGTAGCGACCGTGGTGATCAGTAACGTTGCAGACATCACTCAAAAACAGCAGCAAGACTTTCAAACTGCATTACTTTTAGGACTCGCCTTTGCAGCCACTATCGGGGGGCTGACAACGCTCGTTGGTACACCGCCCAATGCATTGCTGGCGGCTTACCTTTCGAGCACTCACAACATCGACATCAGTTTTGCCACATGGATGATGATCGGCGTGCCCGTTGCGATGGTGATGCTGCCGGTCGCGTGGATTGTGCTTACGCGCTGGGCTTTCGTCGTTAATATTCCAGAAACCGATGCAGCACTCAAACACCTTGCGCAGCTACGGAGTGATTTGGGCCCGATGACCGCACCGGAAAAGCGCGTAGCGTTAATTTTTACGGCAGTCGTCGTGCTTTGGGTGTTGCGCCGTCCTCTAACCGAACTTTACGGAATCCAAGGACTTAGCGACTCAGGGATCGTGATGGCTGCGGCATTACTGCTCTTTATACTTCCTAGTAGCGACAAGCAACAACCTGTGTTAATGACCTGGCACGATGTCAGCCGCTTGCCGTGGGGTGTCCTCATTCTGTTTGGCGGAGGGTTAAGTCTAGCGGCCGCAGTCGCCAACAGTGGGCTTGCCCAATGGTTGGGCAATAGTCTATCACCACTCGCGGTTTTCGGCGTGTTCGTGCTCGTCATCGGAGCCACCGCGTTAGTCATCTTTTTGACTGAATTGACTAGCAACCTTGCCACTACAGCAACCTTTTTACCGGTCGTTGGCGCCATCGCGTTACAAGCAGATATCCCGCTACTTGTCATCTGTGTGCCTGTCACCCTCGCCGCGAGTTGTGCCTTTATGCTGCCTGTCGCTACGCCGCCGAATGCGATCGTTTTCGCATCCGGAATGGTGACTATTCCACAGATGGTCAGGGCCGGCGCCTTTCTAAATTTCGTCGGCATGCTGCTCCTCGTTCTGGTCGGCGTTTGGTGGGCTCCCACTGTGCTTTCATAACCTACAATGATGACCCAATCACAGACGTCAGGGCGAGCGCTCCGACAGTTCATCGCTTGCCTAGCCATCGTTGGGGTGTGCGCCGCATTAGCCGCCATGATTCAGTCGTCTGGGGGTCGCGTCAACGTCTCTCATTTCACCCTACCCACACAAAATGGACAACACCTTGCCGCCACTCTTTTCAAACCCATAAGCGCTACCGCTGAAAATCCCGCACCTTTTATTGTCGTTATTCCAGGATTTCAACGCTCCAAAGAAGCGCTCGCCAATATCGCCATTGAGCTATCGCGCCGTGGATTTGTGGTCGCATCCATAGACCCCTATGCCCAAGGGCATTCAAGTTCGTCAATGAGCACACGCGCAGCAACTGAAGAAGGCTACGGCCTGTTCGCGTTGGTGAATTATGCGGCTACAACCCATACGCTTAATTACATCGACAAAAAGCGGATCGGTGCCACCGGACACTCTGCGGGCGGCAATGCTGCAATTCGCGGCGCCAGCTATTTTGGGCGCGAGGCCAAACGTCTTGGTAAACCGAGCAAACTGCATTCTGTGTTTATTTCCGGTTACGTGCTAACCCTACGCGATTCTGTTTTGCGGCATGTGCGCTCAAATATCGGTGTAAGTTACGCCCTATATGACGAGGGCGCTTTTCGAAATGCGCTTAAAAGCGGAGATATGCGCAAAGCCCCCGAAGCTTTACGCGTTATTAACTCGGCTCAAGCTGGTGAACAGAGCGCCGTCAGCGAGGTCGTCCCGGGGCAATGGTATGGCGAAGCCAGTACTCGGTCACGACGCATTGTTCACAATGAAGCATTACTGCATCCCTTTCAGCCTTATAATGGCGAAGCCACTGCGAATCAAATTGCCTATTTTGAAACCGTTTTTAATCACCAGTCGGGGCTGACTCACACTGACCAAATATGGCAGTGGAAAGAACTCTTTGGCCTACTATCACTGATATTTTCCCTTGTGTGCATTGTGCCCTTGGGGCAACTCCTGCTTCAGACAGCACCATTTCGCTCACTCGTTCATCCAATACCATCCGCTCCTGCCTCACCAAAAGGCCGCGGTCAACTGGTATTTTGGGGACTCTTTATCAGCGGCGCAGCCATCGCCTGCGTTTCGTTCATCCCTATGGTCGAGGTTTCAAAGCAGCTATTCAGTGCTGCGTCGAGTCGTCAACAAACCTGGTTTTTTCCGCAAAGAATGAACAATGCGGTGATGTTGTGGGCATTCTTTAATGGGCTGGTGGGTTTGATATTATTCGCCTTAAGCTATCACTTTTATGGTCGCAAGCACGGTGCCAATCCTGACTTGTGGGGCATAAAAACAAACCGCCAAGAACTGCAAAAAACGTTCGCATTAGCGATGATAATCTTCGCGTCATACTACCTATTATTGTTTTGCATTGATTACTTTTTTCTCGTCGATTACCGCTTTTGGTTTATGGGTGTCCGTGTCTTTCAGCCGGTGATGCTATTGGTACTGCTCATGTATGCGCCGTTTTTTTGGGTCTTTTTTTGCGCGAATTCACTCCGTATCAACGCTGCCATGCGATTTGAGGGACAGCCCGAATGGCGCTCAATGTTGCTGGGCGGTTTTGCTAACTCGCTCGGATTATTGTTGATCATATTTATCCAATATAGCGTGTTCGCAGGCACTGGAACGGTATATTGGACGCACAACTGGCTCTATATTAATTTACTCTTTGGGATCGTACCGATGATGTTCGTACTCCCCTATTTCAATCGTTACTTCTTCCGCTTAACGGGCCGTATTTATCTAGGTCCAACGGTTACGTGTCTAATCTTTATTATGATTTTAATGACCAACACAGTTTGCTATATCCCGCTCAATGAGCTGGCCGCGACTGGAGGGAATCCTTAGCCCTATGCAGCGACTAATACTCGATATTTTACGAACTGGCGTGCTCTGTCTACTGGTGATGGTGGGTTTTTCGGTAGCCGCAAAGCCGCCTACCACAACCTCTCTAGAGCCAGTGCTGGTGGATGACGACGGTCGCGGTGTGCTGCCGTTCCACCATTGGCCCAACAAACCCCTTCGGGTCTTTGTTTCGGTGCCCAAATCCGTAAAGGCCGACACCCCAGTCATCATTATTCTTCACGGCAATACCCGCAATGCACAAGGCTATCGAGACAGCTGGCATCGCACCGCGCAAAAAAATAACGTGATCGCTGTGGTACCTGAGTTTTCAAGTCGTTACTTTCCTAAAATTCGGTATCGAAACGGCAATGTACGCTCCCAAAAAGGCAAGGCATTGTCCCAAGACACATGGCTCTTGTCTGGAATTGAGCCGCTGTTCGAGCACGTCCGTGAACAGTTTAATCTGACCACAACGCACTATAGCCTTTACGGGCACTCGGCCGGCGCGCAAGTGGCCCATCGATTTCTGTACTTCGTCTCAGATAATCGCGCTTCACGTATTGTCATTGCCAATGCGGGGACCTATACAATGCCAATGGATAGCATCAATTACGTGCAAGGTATCAAGGGTGTCGATATCTCAAATACTGATTTAACGCGCGCCTACGCAAAACGGGTGATCGTCTTGGTGGGGGATCAAGACAATGATCCTAAGCACACCACGCTTGACCGCAGTCATGAAAGTATGCGTCAAGGCCCACATCGCTTCTCGCGTGGGCACCGTTTTTATATGAATTCACTCTTCAAGGCGTCGGTCTTGCTAAAAGTTCCCTTCAACTGGTCCTTGTCGGTCGCTCCGGGGGTTGGCCACAGCAACAAACGAATGGTCCGATATGCAGCACCCTTTCTCCTAGAAGGCCCTCTCGTCGTGCACTAACTGTCGACAGGTTTACGCTGGCCTGTACCATGATTAAAAAAACCACCAGCGAAACATTTCGCCAACAACGAAGTCTGACCTGCGATGATTAAAGTCCCATGGGGAGCATTGCCGGCTCTCATCTTTGGCTCGGTCGTAGCCAAGATCTGGGGCTCTTAAAACTCGAACTGCGTAAACGGAGATGCCCTTTGCTCACCATCAAATAAGCTGCTTCTGACGAGTTCGGTGTCGAAAAACTCCCAAAGGCTGGAAACCTTTTTCGTATCGATCTGAAAAATATGGCAGTAGCGCTGATCATAAGGCTTGCCTGCAAGCGTTTTCCCTTGCGCCTCCATGATTGCAGTGACCCGAGCACCCCCAGCACACATAATTCGCCAGCGTGTGCAGAACGAGAAGTTTTCAAAATCAAGCTTTTCCATTAGATTGGGATAGACTTTTTCGAGTAACATTTTTTTCCCTTTTATGTGCCCCGAAAGTGGCGTGTTACCCGATAGATTCATCTCAATATCATCATGCATTAACGACAAAAACGCCTCCATGTCATCATTTTTTAATGTCCTATAAAATTGTTCAACAATCTGCACACTCATTTGCGTGTCATTCATACATAACCTCTCTCATTGACGTTGAGCAGGTACTGTTGCGATGAATTAATGACTTGTTAGGCATGGGTGCAATCGCACCGTGACACGGGATGATCACGCATGAAGAATCCGCAACGAGCCCCGCGCAGGTTAGCCATCAACGTTTAACTGACAAACGATGAATAAACCCTGTGAGCAATGTTCCGACGGTGCGCTGGATAAATCGCGCCTCACACCTATAAAAATAGCACACGCGCGGAATAGTGCCGAAAAACCGATCCAAGTGTTTGTGCGCAATGTCGATGCGTTAGCCTCAACACCGGCTATTTTTGTCTACAAATTGAGGAGTCACCCCTGCTAGCTTCGGACTTTGAGTGAAGACCGACACCCCCGCCCGACTGTCATCATGCCGAGTGGACCTGCAATGCTTGGGTGGGTACCAACAACGCGGCCAATGTGATTTCAGTCGTCATGCAGACCTAGAGATTTAGCGGCCCCCTATCGAACGGGAGCAGCAATGCGCAGATCAGTCGTAAACCGATATTGGCATATTCAGCATCATTAGAACGATGTTAGCAAACAGATTTAATACGCCCTAACAATAGCGATCTCAAACGCTCCTCTCGATACACGTTACCATCAGAGGGCGATCAGACGCGCGTTACTGTGGGCCATTCTGCGTGGTTGGAGTCCCCCAAAGGGTCGACCATACGTGATCGCCACGAATGAAATACACCGCGTCATCATGAATAATTGAGCGGTGACGACTTCCCTGCCACCATTCGCGCTTGGCTTTTATATGGCCGACCTCTTTGATCTCGGCAAGCGCACTATTGTCTTTGCCATTAATCTCCATAAGATACAGGCGGTCCTCGTCTGTGTAACCGCCCGTTTCGCTTTGAAGGCCCAATGAGATAGGCACTAAAAAACGGTCTACGCTATCGCTAAACGACTGGTAAGTGAACGCATGACGGTTATAACGTGCCTCTGAGTAACTCCACTGCGCGCCGTCACTGGCGCCCAAACTGGTCGTACCCAGTGAATAAGGCGCATTAATCGATGCCACATTAAACAGCTCCAACTTGACCAAACCCTCAGTATCCTGCCCCAAACCAATCAGCAGTTGCTCATTCACTGGATGCAGGAAGTCTGAAAACCCGGTAACTTCCAGTTCTCCCGCAATCCGAGGAGTCTCGGGCACCGATAGATCTAGAACATACAGTGGGTCGATCCGCTCAAAGGTCACTAGGTACAATTTATCACCAAAAAACCTTACCCCATAAAGATCTTCATCGGGCTTGCCGATCGCATCGGGACGCTCCGCATTAGGCAATGTCGCCACCACGTTCATCTTCAATCGCGACTCATCGATCTTCAAAACCGACAGTTGGTGGTCAAACCGATCACGTGTATCGTTCGTTCGCTGAGTGGTCACAACACGCAGGTGACCTGCGTGCTCGTTCATGCGGAAATCCCTGTTACCACTCAGATACAGTGCCCCATCAGCTATGCCAGAACCCACATAGGCCAGAGACTCTGACAGGTCATACCCGTGAACGTAGGTGCGGGACACATCGCCTGACCTATCAACCTGACTTAAATAGAGCGTCGTGTCGCTCACGTACAAACCATCGGTTGGCTCTGAATAACAGCGCGTGTTAGCAATCGACTGCGTGGTCAGATCAATAGCCATTAATAGCGTCATCGTGGGATAGCCCAATTTCGATGGGGCATTGGCGTTTTCAGCATCGGCGATATAACACGCTTGGGCGTCGATTAACGGCGCCGCTGTGCCATTAATTGAAACGCTGGGTAATACAGCATCAATAGATAAGTTCTCTAAAAGCCGATTATTTTCGACTGCTTGCGACTCATTTGGATAATAGACAAACCCCCCAATATCCGGCATATGACGAACCACTAAATACACCACATGGCCCTTCTTGCGGCTATTCACAAAACCCCCATCCACCTCAATTGACACCTGTTGGCTCGGCGCATTTACGTCACTGATATCATAGACTGTGACCGCGGTGCTCTGTTTTTGCCAGTTGAGGCTGCGCGAAAAGTCACGCCCATAAGCGCCCCACCAACCCGATGTGCTGATCGCAACTAACTGTGAATCGTGGGTATACAAACCCTCTACCGTGCGATTACCGCTCAAAGCGATGTGTCCCACTTCCGATGCGGCGGCATTGTCGGGGTCTGTTTTCACAATCCGAATGCCGCGCTCCTCTTCCCGGCTTTCGAAGGCTTGTGACTCTGCGTCAGCCGCTACGTCTGATGGCAGTACATCATCAACAATAAAACAGCACTCCATGCTGCGGCTCGGCGCGATAAAAATATGCCGACCATCATATTTTACATAGTCGTGCTCATCCACTGACGCCTCTAGGGTGTAAGTCGTTGTGAACGTGGACGCAGATCGCGCCGTCGGCATGGCGTCCGCCACGAGCGCGTCATTCTCTAACTGTATAAGCTGTTCTGAGTCCAGAGTCACGGCCAACTGGGTAAAGCCCCGCCGAATACTCGCAACCAACTCGGCATCACTTTTAGCTGCAACTAACAACCCCTTAGGTTCAACGATAACCGTGCGCAATCCTTGTGCCGCCGCATTACCGGCCGCGTCTGTCGCGTCATAGGTGATGGTGTATGTGCCAACCATGGCGGTGTTAACGGTATCGCCCCCTAACACCACTGTTTCACCGGAATCTGCTTCGTATCCTGGGTCGGACCATGTATCTCCCACATTTATGCTGATAGATGCATCGCCGGTTAACATGATCATCGGTGCGGTGGTGTCGGGTTGACTGGGTTCATATCCGCCACCTTGATTGGTGACGCCGGTGTCACCTGAGCCGCCACCCCCGCAAGCCGATAACCCACTAACACATATAGTGGTCAGCAGGGTCAATAACCGTGTGCGCATCAACTGTCTCCTTGAAATTGTTCGTTTTAACTGTCATTCGCACGACGCTGTTTGTGAGCTGACCAAGACAACCCTTAACGCCCTTATCTGGAAACCATTGTCTCCGCGGCTGTGGCAATACTATAGATCGCCAAATCATAACGAACGGACGAATCCACGAGCGCGAGCCGGTCGATCATTGCTTGGCGGATCCCAGTGTTGCTCGTTTGCGCCAACTGTCCTGCATTCAAGTAAAAGTCCAGAAAATTGACCAACGCCGTGGCCTTATCAGTGGCACTGCCGTTGGTCGAATTCCATACTGTGCTCAAAGGCTGCTCGTTCAGAAGCACCCTAAACTGGTCTTTCGTGTAGGTCATATTGAAGTTCGTGTATCGATTACTACGCACAAGGCCCGTTGTGATCAGCGAGTTAAGCCCATTGAAGACATCAAATAGCTGACTTTCATTGACAAGCTGTAATTCCGGAGAAACCAATGACTTACTCGCTATCATCCCCGTTGGTGCGAAGTCTGAAGAAAAGAAATTGAAAACTGACGGCGCTCGCAAAGGTTCCTGGCCAAACTGGACAATATTGCCCACACGCATGAACGTCACGCCTTCGTCGAAAGATCCGGTCTGGCTGTATCCAATCCCCGGAATACTGTTTGTGTCACCCGTGCCTGCGCCCAGTGGAATCTTTGATTGCGCCTTGAGCAACCGCATGATACTGGTCAAATGGAGTACCGGTTCCTTTAATTTTCCAAACGTATTGGACGCAAGAACACTGGGATCGCGGGCTTCGACATCGAGCAAGATAGCCTTGATGACTGCTTCTAGATCGCCGTCGGCTCCAAATGCCACAGCCACCCGCTCTATGTAGCCCGGACTGGGATTTGATGTGACAAAACGCTGAATCAGTTTTCGAGCCAGAAATGGTGCGGTTGTGCCATGACCCACCAGGTGATCAAGCACCACATTTAATTCGGCGTCGGCCGCCTCAATATTTCCTGCAGTATTACCCGCAATAACAACGGCTTCACCACGCTCACTGAAAAGGACTTTTTCGTCAAAATCATGGTGCTCAGAAAAAAACTGCATCGGATGAGTCCACCGGTACTGAGGACCTGAAAATCCATTATTGAGTGAGAAGTTGAAATTCTCAATAGCATCTGCGTTCCCATCCGTTTTACTGAACGATAAGCCTGTCATCACGCGAGCCAATTCGCTTATGACCGTATTGTCATAGGTCTCCATCGGCAAATTATTAGCACCCAGTTTGATCGATCCATTTTTCTGCCGATGAACGAGACCGAAGGTGAACAACTGCATCACCTCGCGAGCATAATTTTCGTCGGGGAAAGTACCCTGCTCAAGGTTTTGCTTTTTGTTCTTTAGATGACTTAGATAAAGCCCCATTACTGGATGACGCGTCACTTCACCCAATAAATCGCGGTACGATGAGAAAGCGTGACGTGCGAGTGTGTCCCAGTAATCGGCTGTACCTCTATGAGCCGCGCGAACGCCATTATCTTGGTCACTCACCACCAAAATCTCACTCAAAGCAAACGCCATGCGTTGGCGCAACTGGTCAGATCCATACAAAGCGATAGGCCAAAACGCGTCGCGCCTGAGATTTTCTTCTTGCTCAGGACGATCACAAGTGGAATTCCTAGACGTATCGCAATTAAGAAAGTACGGAATGGTCTCATCCACCAGCGGCAGCATGGCACTTTGCGGTTTTGCCATTTGTGTATCGATCCAATTTTCGTAGACCGTCATTCGGTTACCGCCGTCGTCGTCCATCAACGTCTTGATTTCTTGGTAGCTCTCGGGCGTCGCTCCGAACGTTGACTGGTTGAGGAACCTAGCAATATCGGCATCGACCTCGGCCGCGGTCAGAGTCAAACGCCCGTCCCCGACCGAACCGGTTGGTGCATCGACGGTCGCATCAAAAACCAAAGCCGCTGAAATCTCTCCCTTGGGATAGTTAGCAGTATGGATATTAATGTAAAATTTACCTTCGAAAAGTGCGTCGAGAACCTGCTGCTCGGTGGTAAAAATGCCGCCAGGAGCAAGGTCCCAGGTGTGCAGTGTGAGATGCCCATTTGGATCTAACTCCGCGTCCTCAATATCCCGCACAATCGTCCCTGAGGGACTTAGATGAATATGTTGATCGGTTCTTACAGAGCCTAAGTTTGTAAAGGTATAGGTCAGCACACCCTGATCGTTATCGCCTTGGAGAATGAAACTTAACAAGCCCGAACCTGCCGTATCGGCCCCATCCTGCGGCCCAAAGGTGCCCAAAAATACGCGTCCATTTGCGCTTGCATTGGTCGCATCGTTGATTTTCACCGCCGCCGAAATACTGTCACCTAACGTGTAGCCTTCCCCTGCTTGTAACGTCAGCGTTAACGCTTCAGGCACCTCAGAGAGAGTATCTTGTTGCGGCACGACCTCAATCACGCGAAAATTTTGGTTGTCGCCAAGTTCCAACATGCCCTCTACCGTGCCACCATCGCTGTAGCGCAACTGGTAGTCGTCTGCAGTCGCAGAACCTTTGGTGACATCGCTATGTCCCGACAGCGCAAAGGCTATTGCCATGGCGTGATTATCACCTGTTCGCTCAATTTTAAACTTAGCCACTTGATTATTTTTCTCATAGGCGTTTTCTTCAACGACGCTCACATTAATTTGCGGCCGATTTAAGTTGGCGTCATCTGCGGAAGAATCACCCGAGCCGTCAGGGCTTCCGTCGTGATCGGCATCATACGTTACACTGTCGTCAGGTGCCCTCCAGTTACCATTAACATCACCGATAAGAACGCCCACAACGTTCTGTATGTGTTGACCTGGGTACTCAAAAGTGATCCCATTGTTGTCCCATGTGACAGTGTTCTGTGTGGCAAGAGAACTCTCAGATGCTTCGTCCCCAAAATTCTCGTCAACAAAGACCCAGCGACGCGATCCCTCGGTCTCAAGCTTGACCGCCATCCGCAATATCGCCAGCGCATCAGCTGACGTAATCTGACCATCAGCGTTAATGTCAGCGGCTATATATTGATACGGCGATACAGGCGGCGTCTCTATGGGCCCGCTTCCGTCAGGATCACTATTGGGGTTAATGCCCACCGCAATTTTAAGTGCCGCCAAAGCATCAGTAGAACTAATGACACTGCCTGCCTCATCTGCGGTGATATCCTTATTTGCAGTTAGGTGATTGGTGCCATGGTAGTGCTTGGAAAAAGCATAAGAACCTGAGGCATTTGATACTGCATCGGCCAAGAAATCGTTCGCGATACCACCCGTAAGCCCTCCCAACGTCATCGTCACAGATTCTAGCAGTGCATGGTTTTTCCAGTGATAAGCAACGCCTGACACCATCGGTATCCGTGGCGTGCAGATAGCGCAATCGTCCTTATCTAAGGGATCGGTTCCGTCAATCGCTTCCTGAGTATCAGGAATATCATCGCCGTCGTCATCGAGATCGTCGTTGTTCCCTATACCGTCAGCATCGGTATCCAACCACTCAGAGGGGTCCAATGCAAAGGCGTCGAGATTGTCATTGACACCATCACGGTCGGTATCAACCCTTAGCGGATCCGTCCCGTTAGCGATCTCGTCGGTGTCTGGGATTTTATCCCCATCATCATCATCGTCAACGTTGTTACCCGTGCCATCAGAATCTGTGTCGATAGACTCTGCAGCATCGAGTGGAAACGTATCATCGGCATTACTGACACCGTCTCCGTCGGTATCACTGCCGCCAACGCACATGACCCACACCCGCGACTGGAGAGTGGTTGGATCATTTGCAGGCGCCGTATTACTAAAGTGCGTCGTAGGAAGTGCGGCTTCTTGGGTATCGCTGTTTAAGTAAAGTCGAGGCGTAAATACGAAGCGCTTCGCCGTATCAATTGCAACGACATCACGCGTCCAGTATTTTGACTGCTGCTGCGGCCAGCCCGCTAAACTCGCATCAGGTGTCGCCATAGTGACTTGAAAAACACCACCACTGCCAATCGGCAATAGGTGATCGGTGATTTCTTGTCGCGTCGGAAGTCGACCATTTTTACTGTCACACCAACGTGTCGCCGACGCAAAGTTCATTCTTCTAAAGGCGAGATTAGTTCCAACCCACGGCGCACTGACGGCAGCCGTTTTGTTTTCAGTACAACCAGACTCACCATCACACCACTGCGCAAACGGTGCCTCATCGTCAGTAGGGGGTCGCGTAAACGTTATATCCCCGGAAACATAGCTGCCCCTGACCGTCACATCATCCGCGCTACCGGAAATTTTGTCTGGGCCATTGCCGTTGGTGAGATCTATCGGCACCGTAATCGGCGCGGTGTCGGCACCAACGTGCCCACTGACAACAAACATCCAAAAAACGCAACTGAATCTTAACAATCGGAAGATCTGTCTATTAAGCTGCATACACTAACAAGCCCTTTAAAGTTCTTTACCCATTGTAGTTAACCATTTAAAAATACCTCAATGAAAAACGCATCGCTGTGTCTGCCAGCACCTTCAGCGCCGGCCTCAAAACGCATTAAAACTAAGCGCTGGATATTTCGCATGGAGATCAACCTCAAAACTGCAAAAAATCTAAATTACTCGCCAAATCAAACGGACTGGAAAAATTCGCTAATGACGGGAAAATCTGAGCAACCTCCGACTGTGGCACTCCCATCCAATGCGCAATTAACGCCGCACACTGGGAATTAGACGTTGTTGGGATCCAACGGCCCCGCCCCGGATCAAGGCTATTATTTAGGTCAAGATTAGGGTAAGTACCAAACAGTCTGCCGCCATTGACCATGCCACCCATTGCCAACGCATGTCCACCCCATCCGTGGTCAGTCCCGCTGGTCGCATCGTCTCCGTTAGGCGTAAATGTGCGGCCAAACTCTGAACCTACGTAAGTCAGAACCTTATCGAAGTCCCCCTGTTGTTGCAGCGCTGTTTTAAAACCTTGCAGCGCCGCATCCAATTCAGACATCAATGTTGCGTGGTCTGACAGCATGTTTTGATGGGTATCGAAACCCGACATCTTAACGAAATAGACTGGACGACGGTTACTCATGTAGGTTCGCCCACCAATCATCTTGGCAACGGTTTTTAGCTGTCTCGCTACACGTGTCGTCGATAACCCCGCAGCGTTGAAGATGCCATCATAATCGACACCCGAGGCATTAGCCCGCTGAAAAGTGGTGGTGACAATGGCTTCAGCGGTTCTCGCCGAATCAAAGACACTTCGATATTTTTGCGCCATGAGGTGAGAAGAATCGTCCACTCCAGCCATACCGGCTTCGACGATCGCCTTACGATCACCCGTGAATGCGGCCAGTGAGATAACCCCATCTCGACTCATCGTATAGGGGTTAATCAAACTGTCTCGGCTCACCTGAAATGAATTAAGACCCGAGACCGAAATCAACGGAGAGACACTCACATCTGTGTTGTAATCTGCCAGCATTTCGGCAAGCCGTCCCCCCCAGCCGTACTGAAACGGGTTAGACGGTTCACTTTGAAACTGCCGCTGTTGGTCTGCATGTGAGAACAGTCGCGGCGGCAACGAAACCAATGCATCTTGAAATTGGGGCGCGTCGGTGGGCACAATTAAATTGCCGGTGTTGCACAAAACCGACAAATCGCCCGCATTGAACATAGCGGCCATGTTGACGCAATTAGGATGTAGCCCAAAGTTCTCGGCGCTACTACCGTCATACAATGTCGCTTTAGCACGCAAATTAAGCGTATTCAACTGCTCCGCCGGCAACGCCAAAAAACGCCTGCCATTCTCGTAATCAGACCGTAAACTCGTCGTTCCAGTCGGAACAATCATATTAAATGAGTCATTGCCGCCTTCGAGAAAAACGAGTACTAAAGCACGGAAATCGTCGGCGTTTGCGATCACTTTAGGGGCATTAACTAATCCCCAGAAACCCATAGAGTTGACCGCCACGGTGGACCCCAGTGACCACGATGCGGTACTTTTTAAAAACCCTCGTCGCGACAATGTCTTTCTATAATTCAACACCGAACCCCATATCTTTTCTCAAGGACAAAAGCTGGCTGAAACGTTCATAAAAGAGCCGCGGAACCCTCGCGCAGCTTTTATAATTCGCTGTCTGTGCCCCGCTCTTTTCTATGGACCCTGAAACGGCCCACAAACACCGCCATTGCTTGCATAACATACATGTGAATCGGCCTGATTGTCTACATTCTTTTGACAAAAAAATATTCAACCGCTTTAAAGTATTCCTTTCACGATATCCGCATGCGGCCATAAGATTACGCATACATCTTATCTAAAACTTAGGCGAACTAGGCCAATTCAAAGCCGATTTCAAAATTGATTAAAGCTGACATGAAAGAGGGATACTCGGGCAGTCAATTAGCAAGGGGCAACGATTTGTCGCTGAGTATTGCAGCACGACGGAGATTTTATCGCAATCTGTTGCTGCGACCATGAGGTTCTAAAAGCCGCGATTACGACTCACTCTATCCATCGATGCAGGTTTCATTTATGCTGTAGCGCATGAATGAAATCCGACCCCTAAGCATCGACATCGTGTTAAGCGCGGTATAAAAGACAGCAACGAGTAAACTTACATGGCAACCCAATATCTACAGCGAAATGGTATCAAATTGGCGTATCAAGTGGCCGGAAGCGCCGCTCGTGACCTCATCATTGTGCCTGGTATTGTTTCACATGTTGAATTTGCCCATGAAATTCCTGGCTACAGTCACTTTATTGCGCGTATGACCGAACATTTTCGGGTCATTACCTTTGATAAACGCGGCAATGGATTGTCGGGTCGACTGCGAAGCGCACCCACACTGGAACAAAGAATGGACGATATCCGCCGAATCATGGACGAGGTTGGCTCAGATAAAGCTGTTATTTTTGGTTTCTCCGAGGGAGGCGCATTGAGTGCACTGTATTCGGCAATGCACTCGGAACGCGTCGATCGCCTGATCATTTTTGGCTCGTTCGCGGTGGTTCCAGGCTTAGAGAAAGTCACGTCGCTCCCCCCCTTCATACGCGCCCCGCTTCTGCGATGGAAGGTGCGATCTGAACAGAAAAAAATTCGCAAAAATTGGGGAAATGGTGACTTTATCAAGCATACATTACCCACCAAAGTCATGGTTGATGGCAAACTCCGCAGAGTTTTGCAGACCTATGAGGAGTCATCGACCACACCCGAGGGCATGGCTAATATGATCGATCTCATCAGCCAAGTCGATGTCAGGCCGTTCTTAAAAGACGTTCACTGCCCCACGCTTGTCATGCACTCCCATGACGATAGGCTGGTGCCGTTCCACTGCGGGCATGCGCTACAAGCTGGCATTGAACACGCCGAGTTTGTGGAGTTAAATGAGGCTGGGCATAATTTTTTTATGCACGAATCTGACACGATTATCAATAAAGTCTTCGAGTTCGCAGGGAGCGCGGTTGCGGCCGCTCCCACTGATATTAGCGGCCGAATACTTGCCACTATCCTATTCAACGACATTGTCGACTCAACGCGCCTCCAAGCAAGCCTTGGAGATGCTGTGTGGCGCGAAAAAATGCGGCAGTTCATAACACTAACACGCGAACACGTGACGCATTTTGAGGGCCATTTCATCAAAAGTATGGGCGATGGCGTTCTGGCGATTTTTTCGGGGCCAACGCGCGCAATTGAATGCGCGGTCCGTATCAAAGAGGACGTAAAAAGCTTGGGATTAGATCTTCGTACGGGTTTACATGTGGGTGAAATAGAACGGTTCAACGAAGACATTAGCGGAATTAACGTAAATGCAGCGTCGAGAATACAAAGTCTTGCCTCAGGCGATCAGGTTTTAGTGTCGAGTGTTCTCAAGAGTTTGGTATTTGGCTCGGGCATTACCTTCAAAGATGTCGGTGATTTCGAGCTCAAAGGGTTCGATGAGCAGTGGCGTTTAGCGCAGGTGATAACTGTCACAAAACCCTAAGCCACCGGAAGAAATTAGTATCTGTGGCAACACTTCTTGCGTGTTCTTCCCCAACTTTGTGCTTACTTAAACGTTATTAAAACGGGTAATTGCAAAGGCGAAAAACCTCGCGCTTGCATAAAGTTAACTTTTACTAGGAAGAATACAATGATTCGTCAACACCTTTTTTCCACGCGGACTCTCATGATTGTCGTCATGTGCGGGCTTATCCAAGCCTGCAATCCAAAAAACGTGGCCCCCAATTTTATTATTATCTACGTTGACGATCTTGGCTATGCCGACCTGGGAATCTATGCAGACCCAAAGCTCAAAACTCCAGCGATCGATCAACTTGTCGCATCGGGTCAAAGTTGGACCGACTTTTACGCGACGTCATCTGTTTGTAGCCCCAGTCGGGGCGCTTTACTCACCGGGAATTTGCCGGTTAGAAGTGGTCTCTACGGGGACCAAATTTCGGTCTTTTGGCCGGGCAGTAAAACAGGTATTTCCCCGGAACAGACCACACTACCCGAAGTCTTTCAGCAGCATCAATACACAACCGGAATTTTTGGTAAATGGCACCTCGGTGATGCCGATCACGCGCTGCCCACTCGACACGGATTTGACGAATGGGTCGGAACCCCTTATTCCAACGACATGGATTGGAATGTTGACGATATTACCTCAGCCAATATCTTTCTCGATCCGGCGCTGACAGCAGCGAAATGGGACAAAGTCGGCCCAATACTTAACCATAGAATTCTGCATCCGAAGGTTGCCGACTGGCAAGTCCCTTTAGAGCGCAGTCGACGCGCTAAAGACGGCTCGTATGAGGACGCAGTGATCGAAAGACCCGCCGACCAAACAAAGCTCACCCAGCGATATACGCAAGAGTCCATCAACTTTATTCAGCGCGCTGCCGACGCCAAAAAACCTTTTTTCTTACTACTTTCCCACAGCATGCCTCATGTGCCGCTGTTTAGGTCAAAATCCTTCGTCAACAAAAGCGCCACCGGATTGTACGGCGACGTGATGGAAGAAATAGATTGGAGTTTAGGATCGATTATGGCAACACTCCGTGAACAGGGAATTGCCGAAAATACCTATCTTGTCTTCACCAGCGATAATGGCCCTTGGTTGCGATACAACGACCATGGCGGTTCGGCTGGGCCGCTCAGAGAAGGCAAGGGAACCACGTTCGAAGGAGGGGTGCGGGTGATGACGATTTTTGCCGGTCCCAATATCCAGTCGGGCTCCGTGAATGCGCTGGGTATGCAGACCGATATTTACAACACCTTTCTCAGTCTCGCCGCGATAACTCCGTCAACAGAAGCGCTGGACAGCTATGACTTATCGCAAACTTTGACAAAAGGCGGCGACAGCCCACGGCGCTTTGTCCCCTATTACAGCGGTTCTGAACTGCGCGCATTTCGCGTTGGCACAAAAAAATTACATTTCGTCACCTCAGCCCCATTTGGGGCCGAACGAGTGGTTCATGAGCCGCCCCAACTGATCGACTTAGACAATGACATTGGAGAGGCTCAAGATGTTGCCCTTGAACAACCCGAGGCCGTTGCTTTGGTGCAACGTGAAAAGATGCTTTTTCTGAAAGATTTGCAGGTAAAAGCCTCGATCTTAGACCGTCAGTAAGAACTCTATTCGCATCAGGAAAAAACTCAAGTGCGAAGGGGCACACATAGCCACGACTTCTGAGTAACGTCTTAATCCCTGTAGCTGGGGTCGACGCGGTCGACAAGACGTTGCATGGCGTCAAATTCTAACTGGCCGATATCATCTGGCTTTCCGACGTACTGCAACTGCATGAGTTCTGCGGCCTTGTTTAAAATCTCGTCGCCAACTGGGATAACGGCTTTGCCACAACTGTCCGCGGCAACCTGCACGTCACACGCGCGCTGCAATCCCCATAAATTCAAAAAAGCTTCGGCAATCGAACGCCCGCAACTCAATAAACCGTGATTGCGCAGAATCATTAAATTTTTATCGCCTAGATTCGCCACTAATCGCGGTTTCTCACCATGCATCACGGTGATACCTTCAAAATCGTGATAGGCGATGCGGCCGCGTTGCAAAGCTGAATAGAAATTATCGTAACGCAAACCTTCGACTTGACAGGCCACCGCCATCCCCGAGTCCGTGTGCGTATGGGCAATGCAGTGCACGTCGTGTCGGGCCGCATGAATCGCGGTATGGATTACGATACCAGCAGGATTAACAGAATACGCCGTTTCTTCAACAATACGGCCCTCAATATCAACTTTAACAAGATTCGACGCACACACTTCGCTAAAGTGCAGCCCATAAGGGTTAATCAAAAAATGTTCATCTTCCCCCGGCACCTTTGCTGTAATGTGGTTGAAGATTAATTCTGTCCAACCTAAGTGATCGAATATCCGATAACACGCGGCTAGCTGAATGCGCAGTTCTTTTTCGCGTTGTAACATCCAAGGACCCCCATGACTTGTTTCTTACGTTGATTCGACGGTTCAAGTAGCTGAGAAACTACTCCATGGCCCGGGCCGTAGCCGGTTACCTTTTTAAAACCATCACGCCTCGCACCCGCACGTTTTAAAGACTTTTAACGCTATTTTAAAACTAAAAACATTAACACCGTGTATCCCTGATATCAACGGTGCATTTTTTAAAAACACCGTTTTTTTGCACTTGCCGACATCCAACGGCGAACGTCAGTTAGGTCTTACTCCCGCTAAAAATCGCCCACCAAATCGTTTTCAATGGTTCGCGCTGACATCAGAAAACACACCGCCGCCACTGCAAACCAGAAAACGGTGGCGCCTAGTGCCCGCTGTAGGCCCACCGTACTCGCTTCAGCACACATTGCTTGCTCAAGCGGACCGATGATCGCGCCTTTCGAAACACACATTTCCGGCGTTAATAACGTTGTAAACTCACTATCCGCGAGGTGCATCGCCATAAAAAAATCGCTCAAAAAACCCACAAAATAGGGCCCCATACCGTTGCCCACTAACGAAACAACAATGAGCAAAACCGCTATTGCCGCCGCGCGCGAGCGGTTGCTCACGACACCCTGGCCAATATTGTATTGCGCACCGAGATACATAAAGTGGCACACGGTAGCGAAACCCCAAAGTACAAACACAATAGACAAGTCCTCAACAAAAAAAGCAACGGCATAAGCGGGCATAGCCAGAAACAAACCCACTGCAGGAACCCAAGCAATCGCTGTACGAGAGTAAAACGTCAATTTTTCAGTGATCACCCCCCCGAGAAATGTCCCGATCGCCGCAAGAAAAGATAGCGGAGCCCCGAAACTAAAAGCGGCATCGCGTACCCCTAAACCATGCTGACGCTGAAGAAAAGGCGCCTGAAAACTCTGTATGCCGTAGCCAACAAAAGCTACCAAGGCTGCGCCCGCAACCATCCACCAAAAAGAGGGCTTATCTCGAAGCTCAACAAAAACAGACGTCCAACGGTCGGGCATTTGGGTCTTCGTATCGGGATGATCAGAATAACCTCGCGGCGGCTCTTCAACCGTTAGTAACACTAACAAAGCCACCAAAATACCCGGCAAACCAACGACCACAAAAGCGATTCTCCATCCCTCGACGCTCGACCAATCTAGCGTCCCAAAAAGCCCGCCGAGGCCAATACCGTTGATCCAATTACCAAAGTCTGCACCTTGCATCTGTGCAATTGGGCCACCGAATAAGTTCGCAAGGACAGCACCCAACATCACCCCCATGGAGTATATGCTGAGTGCACTCGCGCGCTTTCGCGCAGTAAAATAATCGCCAATAAGCGAGTTCGCCGGCGGTGTACACCCCGCTTCACCAATGGCCACTCCAATTCGAAACAGCAACAGCGCAACAAATCCCACCGCTAAACCGCAAAGCGCTGTCATCAGTGACCACAAGACAATGCACACCGCGATAATTTTTACCCGATTGGAACGGTCCGCCCAAAGCGCAATAGGCAGACCCATAATGGCATAGAAAATCGCAAATGGCGGGCCATATAAAAGTCCCCATTGGGAATCTGTCAGCCCGAAAGAATCTATGATCGGCTGTGCCACTACAGCAATTAGTGTGCGATCAATAAAGTTTAAGGTGTAGACCAACATCAGGAGAAAAAGCACGTAATTCCTATAGCCAGGCGAACCATAGCCTGTAAGGTGGCCATTCTGATGTTGCACTGCTCTGTCAGTCATATCCATTAACCTTTTTTGAGCCTTTGAAAAGACGGATCCGCCGCCCAGACACTGCCCGCTTTGCCCTCTCTACGCGATACCTTTTGCGCGCGCGTGCTACAGCGCTTCGTTTGCATGAGATCACAGTCCAGTTGCAACGTTAACATTGTAACTCCGGTAGATTTTCAAACAGCTTCAATGCTTCCGGATTTGCCAGTGCATCGCTATTTTTCACGCCCTCGTTATGGACAATTTGACGTACCGCCAACTCCACCACCTTACCACTGATTGTGCGGGGTATATCCGCTACCGAAAGAATTTTTGCAGGGACATGTCGCGGTGTCGTTTCTTCACGGATCACCCGTTGAATAGCCTGCTTGAGTGCGTCTGTCAGGAGCAGACCCTCTCGCAAAACCACAAATAACACGACGCGTACGTCGTCATTCCAAGCCTGCCCAATGCAGACACTGTCTATCACCGCATCAATTTTTTCGACCTGACGATAAATCTCGGCGGTACCAATACGCACACCACCTGGATTGAGCAATGCATCAGAGCGCCCATAGATGATCATGCCTCCGTGTTCAGTAATTTCGCCGTAATCGCCCTGCGTCCATACGCCAGGATACGTTTCAAAATAGGCGCTCTTATAGCGCTTATTGTCAACATCATTCCAAAAATAAAGGGGCGTGCTAGGAAATGGTTGTGTGCAAACCAGTTCGCCCTTCTCTTGGGTGACGGATTCGCCGTGCGCATTCCAGATTTCCACGGCCATACCCAGCGCCAAACACTGGATCTCGCCCTCCCAAACAGGTAAGCACACATTCCCCTCCACAAAGCCGCTCAGAATGTCTGTGCCCCCAGAAATAGACGCCAATGTTAACGATTCTTTGAACTCACGGTACACATAGCGGAAACTCTCCGCCGACAGCGGCGATGCCGTGGACAATACGGCTCGCAAAGCTTCAAGGTTGTGGGTTTTTCTAGGTACTACATGCGCCTTTTCGAGTGCTACGAGATATTTAGCACTCACCCCAAAAATGCTGATACTCTCTTCCTCTGCCATATCGATCAACGTCGCAGGTCCGGGATAAAAGGGCGACCCGTCGTATAACACGAGGGTTGCCTCACTCGCCAACCCACTGACTAGCCAATTCCACATCATCCAGCCACACGTGCTATAAAAAAAGAATACATCCTCAGGTTTCAAATCAGTATGTAACTGATGTTCTTTTAAATGCTGAAGGAGCGCGCCGCCAGCACTGTGCACGATACACTTGGGAACGCCCGTTGTGCCCGACGAATACAAGATATAGAGCGGATGGTGAAAGGGGAGCTGCTCAAATTCGAGGTCCTCTGGCTCCACATCTGGAATAAAATTATCGATCAAAACCGCCTGCGGTAGTGCCTCAAGATTTGGGCTCGAATTCACCATCGGCGTTATGACTAATTGCTCAATACTGTTTATTCGCTCGCATATCCCCTGCACCCGTGGCAAAGAGTCGATTAGTTTACCGTTATAAAAATAGCCATCACAAGCAAACAATACCTTGGGTTCAATTTGGCCAAAACGGTCAATCACACCATGAATGCCGAAATCAGGTGAACACGACGACCATGTTGCGCCAATCGACGCAGTCGCCAGCATCGCCACCACCGACTCTGGGACATTGGGCATAAAACCGGCTACGCGATCACCGGAAACAACACCGTGTTGACGCAACGCGCCCGCACATCTTTTCACCTGCTGATAGAGCTCCGCGTATGTCAGTGTGCGTCGATTTCCATTCTCCATTCGCGCAACCAACGCGACTTTATCACTACGATTACGCAATAAATTTTCAGCAAAATTGAGCCTCGCGCCGCTAAACCATTGGGTATTATAGAAATCGTCAGACTCCACGATAACGCTGTCCCAAGTGCGCGATGCTCGCACCTGGCCATAATCCCAGATCTGTGCCCAAAATTGCGAAGGATGATCAACCGACCAACGGTGAAGTTGCTGATATGTGTCGAATTCAAGCCCCAGATCGTCTCTAACTTTTTTCTGGAAAGCGGCCAGATGGCTGGCTTTTATCGTTTCTACACTCGGAACCCAAAGCGGTTTTTTTGACATCTTTCCGGCACTCCTGCCCGTTTTGAAACGTTTTTTACCACGTTTAGAATCTCGACTCTGTCAATGCCTTGCGAGATACTCAGGTACCACACCCCACCAAACACAGACTCTTGCATTTTGTGTACCCCCGTTGTTTGACCGTTCATACCTTTCACATGTAGTCTGCGTTAGAAAAGTCAAAGATTGACTGAGGTACCGTGCATTGTGAGCAAATTCCCTAAATTCAAGTCATCAGAATACCCTACCTTGTACGTGGAACAAACTGATAAAGAGTTGGCCGCGAATAGTCAATCAAGCTTTCGTTATGCGTACTTTAAAACCATTGCCAAGGGCGGGAAGTCGCTGATTCAGTCCTGTAAGGATTTGCATCTTGGGCGCACCATCTGCTACAAATCATTATTGCCGCAATTTGCAGACGATCCCATCGAGCAAAAACGCTTGCTGCGCGAAGCCCGCGTCTCTGCCCTATTACAGCACCCTAACACCATGCCAACGTATGAACTGGGTCGTAACCGGCAAGGCCATTATTATTTCACCATGAAGCTAGTCCATGGCTATACCTTCCGCGAGATCATTGACTATCGCGAGCGCTACGACATGACCCAGCTTTTAGATATTGTCATACAAGTTGCCTACGCATTGGAGTACGCGCACACGCATGGTGTCGTGCATAGAGACGTGAAGCCTGAAAATATTTTAGTCGGTCCATTTGGGGAAGTGCTATTGCTAGACTGGGGTTTAGCCAAGGTACGCAATCAAGAGGGCGATGAATCAGACCTCGACAGCATCGATCCAACTGTTGCGTCAGCTGAAGTCAGTATGACGGGGTTTCAAAAACTGCAAGGCACCGTGTGTTACATGTCCCCCGAGCAAATTACGCGCGAAGCTGACATTGACGGAAGAACTGATATCTATAGCCTCGGGGTGTTACTCTATGAGGCGTTTACTGGCAATACCCCAGCCATGGGCGAGAGCATGCATAAACTCCTTGCAAGCGCGCTTCATGACCAACCGCCCCTGCCGTCGACCCTGAGCTCGACGATACCTATATCCAAAGTCGTGGAAACAACCGTCATGCAGTGTTTGGCGAAAGATCGAACACAGCGGATTGACAACGTGGCTGAGTTGATCCGGCAGCTCAAACAATAAAGACTTTTCGTGCAAGGGCACTCGCCGATGCTGCCTGTGCAGCACAACGAAATCACGTGCGATGACCGTCGGTTGTTTTATGTCGCTAGCCGAATACCGCTTGCGCTAATATCAATGAGATATTGTCTTGGCCTCCGCGATCGAGCGCACGGTCGAGCAGGGACGCTGCGCATGCCTGCATGTCGGATTCATAATCGATCACGTGCTGCAAAATAAGCGGATCTTCAATTCGATCCGTCAGGCCGTCTGTGCACGCCAAAATGATATCACCTGCTTTCAAGCTAAAACTCGCGCTTTCTGGGCTGAGAAGTAAAATACTGCCAACATGCTGCGTTAAGATGCTGGAAGCGCGTTTGTGCAAATTAGGCGCTATCTGTGGGTCTATTTTTTGCGCCTGCAAAGTATGGTCATGAGTCAGACGACGAATTTCTTGGTTCACTGGATTAACAACATAGATTCTTGAATCGCCCACCCACGCGAAATGAACATGATGCTGGTCGATATAAAAGCAGGTCAACGTTGATCCCATATTGCGAAACTTTGCATCATTTTGCTGCAACGCAATGATGGTCTCATTGGCGTAGCCGATCGCGTTTGTGAGCTCACGTGTCGCTTTTTTAGCGAGGTTTTCAATGACAATGTTGGCCAAATATTCTTGACACGCATCCACCGCGAGTTGACTGGCGACTTCGCCAAAACGACTGCCCCCGATGCCGTCTGCAATCGCCGCAATGCGACGTTCGTCGCGTACTCGGAGCGCATCTTCATTACCTCGGCGTACCCTGCCTCGATGACTGAGAGACCAAAATTGCACGCTAAAGTTATCTGTCATACACACATCCCGCTCCGGTTCAACTAAACGCACTGAAGGCCTATTAGAGCACAAACCGACGCGTGACACTGCAACTCTCTAGCAGCACAACCTCTGATATCCATCCATGCGGGGGGAGGGGGCAGCGGAATGCTTCACCCGAAAAATGTCAACTAGGTAACACAGCGAAAGAGTGATCCTATGAGCTGGGCGCTCAAACCGCTTTTAATTCGGCCTCGCCTTGTCGTCTCAATTGCTCAATCATTAATGCCACAAAATCCAACTTTTCTTCACAGTTTCGAGTAATAACGAACGGATAGGCATCGTGTAGACCAATGCTTCGATTGAGATGATTAATGGCCACTGCCAATTTTCGCCAACGATGAAGCATCTCTTGGGTGGTCAAATGCTCTGGTGAAACTGGGGTCATACCCAACTCATAGGCAGTTTCAAGCCCATCAAAAATCAATAAATAATGATTCCAGGTCTCTGCCCAGTCTTCCGATGGATGAGCGCTCGCGTACGC
Organism: uncultured Cellvibrionales bacterium; assembly: GCA_913031145.1. Classification (GTDB taxonomy): domain Bacteria; phylum Pseudomonadota; class Gammaproteobacteria; order Pseudomonadales; family Porticoccaceae; genus TMED48. The sequence goes on from CAJWCO010000012.1 coordinate 37,957, forward strand.
GCTAATAAAATTTTCACTCCAGTTTCGGGGGGGGCCATTCTGATAATAGACATCCAGACTCTCGCGATAACTAACGCTAGCATCACCAAAAACCGACGAAAAACTGCGACTCTCGGGCATTTTTTTGAAGACTTTATCCCAAAAATAATGCCCCGTCTCATGGCGAAAATGTCCAAGAATGGTGCGTTGGCGCTCGTTCAGTGCCGCTTTTTCACTTACCCGCGCCACATCATCTGCTTCAAGACTGTTAATGGTAATAATACCTTGTGCGTACCCGGTCGTAACTGGCGCGATGTTTTCGCCTTCAGCGAAATCCATATGCTCTAGGAAGTCAAATAGAAGACCTTGATCCCGGTAATCCCAACCACTACTGACGGGTATGCCAAGCCTCATTAATGAAAAAAGTAGCCGCTTCTTGGCCTCTTCTAATCTTAGCCACCGCAAATAGTTCACAGGTGGCGAGACATCAATGACCGTTTGATTAGGGATAATCCGATTAAACTGACATCCATAACAGAGGCTATTTGCACTGCGATCTGGAATTAACCAGTTGCACACATTGTGATACGTCCAATTATCGCACCGGCGGAATTTTCGACCCTCCCGGCTTTCATGGATCCCATGACGCGTTGAGGTGATCGTGATCATTGCCAATGTGTCAACATCGAAGCCGACATCCTGTTGGCAATGCCCGCAATGCCGATCCTCAAAGAATACCTCGAGGCCACAGTCACAATAAAATCTTTTCATCGGGTCACAGGTAAAAACCAAGTCGTTGACGTAATGATACTAAGGCGTTCGGCACAAGACTGCAAATCCTCTACAACCTGATGCATCGATGCGGGTGACAATTTTTCTGCGTCAAACGACTCCAGCATGGCAAGCGCTTCATCAATAGGCACTAGCGCCTGTTCATGGCGCTTTAGGTCTGTCAGTGCCTTGCGGATACCGTTCAGACAAAAAACAATGGAACGAGGAAGTTCCGGCTCAAGGAATACGAAGTTAACGGCCGAATGGGGTTCCACCATGGGTCCAACACACCGTCTGTAGTTACCGATTGCTGATAATGACTCAAGGAAACCCGCCCAAATTAGCGCATCAAAGGCCGGATTGCTTCTATCCCGGGAGTCAATCGCCTGCGATACCGTCGCAACAACGCGCGTCGTAACATCCACGCGTTCCAGCAAATGGCCCAGCTTGATAAAACGATACGTATGATCACGTCGTTGCGTTGTCATCATTAGACCGTTCAGTGCATGGCAACGCTTCACAACGTGATTTAGAAATTTAAACCGGTTTCGCCGTGCGACTGACTTTTCGGCAAATTCTTTACTGTACATGTGGAGTTCATTAACCGACTCCCAGACCTCATCGGGCAGCACATCGCGCGTAGTTCGCGCGTTCTCTCGAGCCGACTTTATCGCATAACGAATACTTCCGACGTTTTCGGAGCTCGCAATCATAAACTCGAGGACCTCATACTCACCAAAGGGAAGTGCGAGATCGGTAAACTCTTGTGAAACATCAAAAATATCGAGTAGCGTCCCCCAACTCACCTCCGTTCCTTTGGGCAAGTCCATCATTAAATGAGAAAAAGTATGCGCAACACGCGCGATACTCTCGGCACGCTCCAAATAGCGCGCCATCCAAAACACTCTATCGGCCACTCGCGACAGCATCGCCTACCTCTCGCCCCCAACAATCCATGTATCCTTACTTCCACCTCCTTGCGACGAATTCACCACTAAGGACCCCTTGCGCAGCGCCACGCGCGTGAGTCCTCCTGGAGTTACCCAAACATCTGACCCGTGCAAGATAAACGGTCTTAGGTCAAGATGCCGAGGTTCGATCGCTTGATCGACATATGTCGGTGCGGTCGATAGCGTCAAGGTGGGCTGAGCAATGTAATTACGCGGGTGCTCCCGGATCAATTGCTTAAAAAGCTCATGCTGCTCAACCGTCGCGTGAGGGCCTATAAGGAGCCCCTGCCCGCCCGACTCGTTGGCTGGCTTAACCACAAGGTGCGCAATATTTTTGAGCACATAATCGCGGTCTACCGGATCCATACACAAATAGGTTTTGACTGAGCGCAAGGTGGGTTCTTCACCCAGATAGTAGCGTATGATCTCTGGAACAAACGCGTAAACCACTTTATCGTCGGCAACACCGCTGCCCGGTGCATTGGCAATTGCGACCTTGTTGTCGCGCCATGCGCGCATAATACCGGGGACGCCAATCATTGAATCGGCGCGAAAAACCTCGGGATCAATAAATTCGTCGTTGATACGCCGATAGACGACGTCAACCCGAACGGGTCCGTCAACAGTATGCATAAATACGATGTTGTGATGGTCCACAAACAGGTCTGCTCCCTCGACCAGTTCTGCCCCCATACTGTGCGCTAAAAACGCATGCTCAAAATAGGCCGAATTAAATATTCCAGGCGTTAGCACCACGATCACTGGCTTGCGATTTTTGCGGGGCGACAACGAGGCCAGCATGCTGTGAAGTTGCGAGGGATAATCATCGACGGGAGAAATATCACAATCTTGAAACAACTCGGGCAAAACACGTTTCGTTACCTCCCGATTTTCTAACATGTATGCAACACCAGAGGGCACGCGCAAATTATCCTCCAGCACATAAAACTGGCCATCGATATCGCGCACCAGATCAGTGCCGCAAACATGTGCCCATGCGCCAAACGGAGGCGACATGCCCATACACACTTTTTTAAAGTTTTTTGATCCTAGAACAACGTCGGCGGGCACGATCCCGTCCGATAAAATTCTTTGTTCATTGTAAATATCATTAATAAATGCGTTCAGCGCTCGACTTCGCTGCTGTAAACCCTGTACAACGGGTGCCCACTCCTCGCTCGTGATGGCACGCGGAATCACGTCGAATGGCCAGTCCCTGTCGGTGTTCTCATCACTTGAGTAAACCGTAAAGCTGACACCCATCTCGCGTATGGCAAGTCCTGCGGCAACGCTTCGCTCGCGCATCTCTTGTGGGCTGATCTTACTAAAAAAATCGTACAACCGCCGTGATGCCGTCCGCGGAGGCGCTTCGGACGGCATCATTTCGTCAAATAATCCGTCACTGTTATAATCTTGCCAAAGCGAAGTGATCTTTAAGCCTCCGAAACCGCAGAATTGGGCGCATCAATAAAACAGTAAGCAAGACCTGTGCCACTAAACCATCATTCGGATCGACCATGGGTGCTTTTGGGCCGCGATCTGGCCGCAAAATAGCCCACTCTTCGTAAAATTTTTTCTGGTATGTTTACTGGCGATAACAATACCCACCCCGTCAGATGGGTTTAAAAAAGCGCGAAAAATGCCATGAACGCCACGATCCCGAATCGCGCAATACAACCGCGGCGTAATTTATACGCGCTCGTTGCTTCTCTTTGCTTTTCTGACATCAAGGTGGATCGTTGATGTACGTAAAATGTTTAGAGTGCGCTCGCGGGCGGCGATCGTCTGAGCGTCGTTACCGCACGACTCGACCTGCCGCCACAGACCCTTTCATCAATTGCTGTATTTCAACGATGCTGGCGTCACTGAAATCACCGCTTACAGAATGCTTTAAGCAATTAGCTGCAACCGCAAATTCCAGCGCTTCTCTCTTCGTCATCTGAGTTCCTAACCCAAAAATCAGCCCTGCAGCAAATGCATCGCCCGTCCCAACGCGATCAACTGCGTGATTGATCGCATATGACTTAGAGAATCGGAATCCCGAGGCATCGCGAAGGCATGCCCTCACAACGTAATTTTGTGCCGCTAAAGTTTGTCGGATAGTAACTGCCACCTGTTGGATATTTGGATACTGCTCCATCACACGTTGGGTTAATGTGGAAAAGTAGGCATCACTATCGGGATCGCCGTCACCCGTGATATCCAACATATGCTGACAATCATCACGACCCGCAATTAAGACATCGGTCCGGCGCACAAAGTCAGGCAAAATAGCCTGTGGAGATCGACCATAATTCCAAAGTTTACTCCGATAATTAAGGTCAATGGATACAGTTGCGCCTGCATTTTTTGCCGCCTGCATCCCTTCCAATGATAAATCTGCACTATTCTGGCCAACAGCTGGCGTAATCCCACTGAGATGGAACCAGTCCACGGACTTCATGGAGGCTTGCCAACTCAGAGCGCCCGGCATCAATGTTGAAAAAACTGAATTCTCACGATCATAAACAACCTGTCCGGCTCTCTGATTGACGCCGGCTTCCATAAAATACAAACCTAGCCGACCGTCGCGAACGATAATATGCTCTGTGTGCACGCCGCGAGATCGAAGCTCACCACGCGCTTTATCGCCAAGGGGGTTGTTCGGCAACACCGTTAAAAACACCGATTCGCAACCAAAGCGTGCCAAAGCCACTGCCACATTGGCTTCCGCGCCCCCAAAATCTGCCTCAAAACTTCTCGCCTGAGAAAAGCGCTCAAAGCCCTGCGTTTTTAAACGCATCATCATTTCGCCAAATGTCAATACTCTGATTGTCATATCATGACACCTCCAGTTAGTCTGCGACCCATAATATTGGATGTCGGATCGGAGAATTTCGTCTTATTTCATAATTGTCGGTCACCATGGGCAGTGTCTTAGCTGTGTTAAAAAAGTCACAGCGACCCAACTGATAACCCCCAAATAATAATGCCGCATGTCGCTTCGGCCAACTCTCCCAGTGCTCGACATCCTGACGATAGGGCCAGATCGATTTGTTCTTTACATAGGGGTGAATAAAACGCATACCCGCACCCATGCTCCGGCCCTCCGGCGTTTTGAATAACCATAGATTGTCCTCTTCGGTGGAGGCTAGCTGGGCGATGCCGGCCATTAGATCCAGGATGAAAAGGGAATAACCAAAGGGTTTGGTTCGCGCTAACTCTCTAGGAAAAGACCCGTCATCAGCCATCATCTCGGCCAGATACACCTGTTTAAATTGCTTCCTTACCCAATCAATCCGTTGACTGTCTTCGGTCAGCATACTGAACGTAACCATTTGCAACGACCAAGCAACACCATGATTATTCGGGTGTTCGCGTTCTTTAATTCCGTTGGGATGCGTATTTAACCAAGTAATATATTCGTCAAACCAACGTCTAATTGCAGCTGTGTTGTCAGCGGTCAGCATGTTCCGAGATATTAATAACTTTGCTGCCAAAGCAACTTCCACCAGATGTACCGAGTCGATAATGCCAATACTTCGACCCGTATGACGTCCCTTAATAGCCTGAGCAAAACGCAAATCTGGGTTCATGCGCGTCTCCGGTGCTACAAACCAAGCCTGCAAATGCCCCTCTGCACGACGCGCGTAACGCGTGGCCAATTCGCTATTCTCAGTGACGATATACGCCGACGTGAGTCCTGCGACTGCATCCGCCAATCGCATCAGTGACAGACGATGAGCAACAAAGTTGTCTGGATTACTCTCACCATCGCGCCGCTCATATGGTGCTTTTACATCGCCCGCAACCGGCCACCAATAATCGCCCTCCGAGTAAAAATCATGGGCTCCTCCAGCACTGCGCACGGCTCGATCATGAACAACTGTGCGCACAGGTATCTTCATCAAGTCATTGGTGTTTAGTAGCGCCCGATCGCGATGCAGAGCCACCACAGCCGCCTCGTCACACTGAGACACGTTAACTGACGGGGATGCCGAAGACCATTCAGATGCGCCATAGATCGCAATAACGGCGACCACGCACGGTAAGTGCGTCCAACTTACCATCTTTAGTCCAGCCGCTGTTGCAGTTGATAGTCGTAGAGAGACGGTACCGCAGGTCGCTGATTAAGCTGCTCAACATAAGGGTCTGGCGCGTACTCCAGTTCAAAAGTACGATTGCCATGAATACCCAACAGGCGCGCTTCAATGCCATCTTTAGGGCCAGAAAGCGTCACCACCTGCTCATTATATCCAGCCGAAACTTGCACATCGATATTGTAAAACGTACTGAAACGGCCATGGGAAGGTTTCCAGTACGCCGCTCCACCCCCTGAAAAAAGGGGATAGTTATTTTTTCCAGGCAACACATCGATGTGGACCTTAATATTGTCAAACAAATTCTGATGATTCGCCCCCGAATGTTGATCGAGCACTGCATCAATATGCACTTCGCAGTCTTTGTAAACGCTCTTGACCGAATAGGTATTAAAACTCAGCGGGTGGACAGCCTGATTCTCGACGCGAATATTGCTGGCCAGTACATTATAGACACTGCCCATGTGCACAGTGTAATGAGCTTTGTGTGCACCTGTGGTCACAATTTGATCGATCGTCAGGTTGGCGTTATCGTCATTTAAAATACCGCTGTCTGCATTGATAATCCGAAGGTTTTGAACGTAACTATCATATAACCCTGTCAAATATAGAGCGTTATAACCCTCTTCAACATGATGTGCCACATAAACCCCATTGGGAAACGCAAGGGTTAGGTCCTTGATCACGACATTTTCCAAGTGCGGCCATTCAATGAACCTGGGTTGCCATCGCGGGTCTGCATCCATGAGCAGTGGATCAGCCAGTGTCACCGTGTTGCCGTCAATCGCAACAATTCGGCTCATCTGAGTCGTTAGTGCGCGCTGCGGATACGCCCAGTGGTGTGATCCAATTGCACCAAAAAGATCAGAATTTCCATACAGTGCCTTGAGGATAGATCCATTTTCTCCCTCAAGATTATACCACTCGATTTTAAAGACCTGCCCGAGCTTTAAACGGTTGCTATCATCCACCTCGACCTTGCGTTGCCCCCGCGATCCGGCGGTAATGGCGGCCAACACCTTGGTGGGAGAATCATAGCTGTCAAGATATGCCTTGCCGCGCGCGCTTGGAACTTTTGTCCAAATATAACCACCACTCCACGCATACAGCGAAAAGGGTAAATCAAGGTTGTTACGTGGCTCACGCTGACGTTTTTTATGCCTGACAAGGTATTCGGATAGCTCATTTAGTTGCTCGGGCACTGGCAAATACTTTAACGGCCGCGGATAAAAAAGCACCGTCTCGGAACCTGCACCTTGAAGTGCGAAGTCGCTTCGTTCGATATAAATAATCTCAGATAAAATAAAATGCCCTGCGGGAAATTTTAATACGACTGCGCCACTCTCCGCGTTCGCGGATTGTAACGCACGTAACACAGCTTGACTGTCGTCGATGCCGTCATTCGGTACAGCGCCAAAGTCAAGTACATTAAAGATCTTTCCATTTACATCCGGTAGCGCTTTCTGGCCATTTTTGTAACCCGCGTATGAAAAGTCAGGTAAATACGCATCTTCACCGGTGACGATCGCAGGTATTGACGTAGCTTGACTATTTTCCATAGCCTGATCAATCGACTGTTTGGCTATTTTGTTGCCTAACATTTCGGCAACCGCCAAATGACTGACTAGCATTCCACAAAAAAGCATACCCAACCATTGCAACACTATCATTGAGCGGGCACCCAAATATAGCGCCCTTTGAAATCTTGAGTCTGCACGCCGATGCGTGCTCCTCGAGCCCCCGGCAGAAAGCCAATCTGCGCCGATCCATTCGCCAGTTGTACCTTACGACTGCCGGTCGGTGTGCCCAGGTTATCGATCAACTTGCCTCCGCCGTCATGAGTAAAATACAAAGTCTGCGCACATGAGGTGCAGCGCAAACCGTTCTTATCTAGGGCCTCGGCAAGAACACTAAGCGTACCGTCATCATTTGAGTGCGTCGTAAGAGCGATTGACCTTAGTTTTCCTGGTTTTTTTAGTGCATAATTTACAGCAATGCGATGTTCCGCAGACACCGCTCCTTGCTCGTTGTAACCCGCCACTCGAAGTGTATTCTCTCCCTCTTCAAAAACTATATTCCACGTCAACCCAGAAGCGGGGAATTTGGAAACATCCCGTACTTTTGTGTCCAGCGGTGTGTCATTCAAAAACAGCTGAGCACTGTACGTGTTGCAAAAAACGGACAGCACTTTTTCCTCATCTCGCCGGCCACTGCGATGCGTCCAAGTATCTGATTCAATCCAACAAACAGGGTCCTTTTTCCAGTAACTCGCAAAAACATGATAGGCGTCTTTGGGCTTACCAGAGCGGTCTACAAGTCCTTTTTGATTCACGAACGGAATAGCATTCTCGGGCCGAATCGGTGTGCCAAAATCTTTAAATGCCCACTGCGCGCTCCCCGAAAACTCCTGATCTGTCTCTGAATGACGCAATGTCCAGTCGAACAAATCAACGATGTACGTCTCATCCCAGACGTACGATTTTGCGACCGAGGTCACACCCGCCTGATTCACTGCCTCTTCCACACTCAGTTGGGCGCCGGGTCCACTAACGCCGGCGCCGCCAAAAGGTTTTTCTAGGTGCCTTCCAACGTGAGATGACCCTCCGAACTCCATGTGCAAAAGGGCCGGAACCTCTCGTCTATATTTAGCGATGGCACCTTCGTATTGGTGGTAACCGCCGCCATACCAACCCATCCAGATAGAGGGTGAATAAACATCAACAACATCTGCCCCTTCGGTGAATTTACGAATCGTCGTTAGACGGGTTGCATCCATACCTTTCGCAATCTTCTGAAGCGCTTCCAACTCCGCACGAACCTTATTCGGGTCATTACTTCCCTCCGAATCTGGGTCCCAATTCATTTCATTGCCAAGACCCCAGAAAAAAATACTTGGCCTGTTATAGTTTTGCTCAATCATACGGCGGAGAAGGTACTGGGTATTATTGCGCCACTGCTCTTGGCCAACACCACCCCGATTCCAAGGAATCTCGTCCCACAAGATCAAGCCTAGCCTATCTGCCTCGTCGTAGACGACAGGATCTTGTGGATAGTGACCGAGGCGAATGAAATTAGCGCCAAGCGTTTTTATCTGTCGCATATCGGCAATCCTTTGCTCATCGGGCATCGCTGCACCAAAACCCGCATGATCTTCATGCAAATGGGTACCTCGCAACAAAAGTCGCTCGCCATTCAGGTAAAAAGCACCGTGTGGTTTAAAGCCAAACCATCGCAATCCAAATTGATCTTCAAATTGACTAACCACACCGCCAGAGGAGTCGAGCATCGACGTCTTAAGCGTATACAAAGAAGGTGTATCGGGAGACCACAGCGCAGGCTTATCAATCGTAAATGTGTGCTCGGACCCTGACGCCACAACAGACCCGTCTGGGGCGATGATATCGCTATAATATCCAGCAGGAGAATATTCTGATTGCGTATCCGTGATCATTTTCAGTTCGATCCGCGCTGAGTCAGCTGACACCTCGGGAAAATTAATGTGTACCTGACGCAAAATATCTAACGGTTTTGTCAACAACCAAACATCTCTCGTTAAACCGCCGTATTGAAAGAAATCCGCCTTCTGCGAGGGCACAAGATCCGTGTCGATGCTGTTATCAACCCGCACCAAGATTTCATTAGAACCGTCCACCACCTGCTCGGTAATTTCGATATCGAAACTGACGTATCCGCCAATGTGCTCCCCCGCCTTCTCGCCATTTACATAAATGACCGCTTTCATTTGCGCAGCTTCGAAGTGCAAAAAATAGCGTCGATCAAGAGATCTGGCCAGACTCACATGTTTTCTATACCAGGAAGCATCTCGACGATAGCCCGCTACGGTATCGGTCGTATCAAATGCATTCCATGTATGCGGTACGTCAATTCGTTGCCATGGAGTTTGAGCCCGTGCGTCGGCAACTGACTCGGCAGACACCTCAAGATAATCCCAGCCCAGAGAAATTCGTTGTCGGTCTGACACAATCTCTGTCGCGGCGTCACTGGAAACGTGCGTTGTCGGGGTAGGATCCGCATTGCCCGACCAATTGGCGTCACAACCTGCAAGCAGTAAAGCGAGTGCAACCACGGACAGCAAAGAGTAAATAGTAGTCATGAACATCACCAGTTGAACATCGAGCCGTCTGCCAATCGATTGACCGGCAAAAATGCACGCTGATAGGGATACTTGGCGGCTATATCTTCATCGATATCCACGCCATGCCCTGGGACATCACCCGGGTGCAAATATCCTTTAGAAAAATAGTAACTATGCGGAAACACATCGTCGGTTTTTTCTGTGTGCCGCATGTACTCTTGAATACCAAAATTGTAAATCGCCGTATCGAGGTGCAACGCGGCTCCCATGCAGACAGGGCTTAAATCGGTAGCGCCGTGTGAGCCCGAGCGCACATGGTGCATCGCGGCAAAATCAAAGATCTTTTTGAGATGTGAAACACCCCCAGCATGCACCACCGTGGCACGAATATAGTCGATCAAACCCTCTTCAATGAGTTCTTTGCAATCCCAAATTGAATTGAATACTTCGCCGATAGCGAGTGGCGTGGTGGTGTGTTGGCGCACCGTGCGAAAGGCTGCTTGATTTTCTGCGGGGACCGCATCTTCTAACCAAAACAAGTCATACGGCTCAAGGGCTTTGCCCACGCGACCCGCCTCTATGGGTGTCAATCGATGATGCACATCGTGCAGTAAATGTACGTCAAAGCCAAAGGTGTTTCGCAAGCGATCAAACAACTGCGGAATGTGATGCATGTACTTAGACGTCGACCACAGTGCCGTTGATGGCAGGCTGGCATCGGCGGGTTCGTAGTACATTTTATCCTCGGAAACACCGTATGTTGTGGGCAACCCTGGGATACCGGTTTGCGCTCGAATTGCGAGGTAACCTAGGTCCATGTATTTGGCGACCTCGTCGACTGTTTCCTCGATATCAACGCCATTGGCGTGGCCATAGACCATCACCCCATCACGCGATTTTCCTCCCAGCAATTGATACAGGGGCATGTTGGCGGCCTTCGCCTTTATGTCCCACAATGCCGTATCGATAGCGGCGATGGCGGTCATCGTAACGGCACCTCTGCGCCAATAACAACCACGATATAAATACTGCCAAATATCTTCGATACGTCCCGCATCCATGCCGATCAAGCATGGCGCAACATGTTCGTCGAGGTAGGCAACAACGGCTAACTCACGCCCGTTGAGCGTTGCATCACCAATGCCATAAAGACCTTCATCGGTTTCTACTTTTACGGTCACAAAATTTCTATCAGGGCATGTGACGATCGTTTTAATTCGTGTAATTTTCATATGCGTTTTTAACGCTCCTACTCGTGTAAGCTTATTTCATTCATTGCGGTGAGAATACCCTTCGCGCTGATAGCCTCAACATTATAAACAATAGTTTTTCGGATCTTAGGTAAAGAAAAAATATCTTCAGAGAAAACGCCCGTAGCCCGCATAAATGACTCTATGTGGGCTTTGGGTGCAAGCTCTGAAGAAGGCAGACTCGTGCCCAGTGTATCTAAATAACCATCGACCGGTTTAGACCCATGTGCTGGCGGCACAGTATAAAAATGAATCCACGCTGCGACAACGAAACAGGCTCTGACCGCAACGATGTCATGTTGCGCTGCGAAGCGTATTAATGGAAAAATTCGCAAGGGAATTTTTTGGGAACCGTCGTGCGAAATCTGCGCCAAGCGGTGTCTAAGCTCGGGGTTTTCAAAGCGCGTTTGAATTTGTGACCAATACGTCCTCGGATCTAACCCTTGGCAATAATCCAACGCAGGTATCGATTCGGCAATGATCATATCCCCAACAAAACGGCGCAATGGCGCAAAATGAATCGCTTCCTCAACGGTGTCTAAGCCCGCCAACAACCCCAAGTAAGCCAAGGAACTGTGCGCTGCATTTAGAATCGTGAGTTTTGCCTGTTCGTAAGCTGCAATATCCGTGCAGATAATCACACCAACAGAGGCCCATGCAGGCACATCTTCGGGAAGTTTGTCTTCGATCACCCACTGTTTAAATTCTTCACGCTGTACTGCCGCATGATCGATCACACCCGTTGTCGATGTGATCTTAGCCAGCATATCGTCGTCCATCGCAGGCGTAATGCTATCGACCATGCTGTTAGGAAAATTAACCCGCTCAGCAATGTAACGGGCCAAGTCTGCATCGACCTGCTTTGCATAACCAACACATGCCGAGCGAAGTTTGTCGCCGTTGCTGGAAACATTGTCGCAACTAATCATCGTCAATGGCGGTATTTCTCGCTGTTGTCGAAGACGACATGCGGCGACCAGATAGCCGATCGCTGATTTTGGCCGCTGCGGGGTCTGCAAATCATGCTGAATGTCGGCATGGGTTACATCAAGGCGCCCTTCAGACGTCAATGCATAGCCCTTTTCGGTAATCGTCAGCGTCACAATCTTGGTCTCACGAGCAGACAGACGCTGTAAAACCCGACCGGGCTCGTCGGTTGCGCAGATCGCTTCTTTGATAATTCCGACAATCCGACACACGGGGCGTTGATCGCAAATAGCCAACGTATACAGACCATTCTGGTCCCTCAGCGCCTGCACGGTACCTCGACTGTGGAGTGCGACCGCACAAATGCCCCAATTGCCGCCTTCCCTCGCAACCGCGTCCTCTGTGTAGACCGCTTGATGACCGCGAAAAAAAGCGCCTGCCCCCAAATGCACAATACCCACAGCTGTCTGACCGCGATCGTAGGTTGGTCGCGCAATGTCTGCCGGTATCGTCGCCAGAGTCTGTTCACACAGGCGAGTCAATCGTAACCCTCTTTCCGCTCTAATCGATGTTTTGATAACGGCAACTTGTAGGCATCCACCGCTAAGTTATATGACAAATCAACAGCGACCCGCAGTGCTTCATCCATCGTCATCCTGTGCTCTGCCACCAAACCACTCAAATAGTGACAGTCCATGCGTCTCGCAACGTCGTGCCGTGCCGGGATAGACAAAAATGCGCGAGTATCATCATTAAAACCTACTGTATTATAAAAGCCCGCAGTCTCAGTCACTTGATCTCTAAAGCGCATCATGCCTTGAGGACTATCGTTAAACCACCATGGTGGGCCCAATCTCAAGCAGGGGTAGTGCCCTGCAAGGGGTGCCAATTCGCGTGCATACGTTGTCTCATCTAGAGTGAACAAGATTAGCCGGAATTCAGGCTCATTGCCGAACCGCGTCAATAGCGGCCGCAGAGCCTCTGTATAGTTAATCGGAATCGGAATATCAGCACCCTTATCTGCACCAAAACGCTCGAATAATGCCGCATTATGATTTCGAAAAACGCCCGGATGTAATTGCATCACAAGCCCGTCATCCAAACTCATTCCTGCCATTTCGGTGAGCATTTGTGCTCGAAACTGCTCTTGATCATAGGCGTCTGCCTGACCCGACAAACAGCGATCTAACAGTCGCTGACATTCTTGCGCGGGGAGATCGGCAGTCAAGGCTGAATGATGTCCATGGTCTGTTGCTGTCGCTCGCCCAAAGCGCTTAAAATAGTCTCGCCGAGCCCTAAGTGCGTTTAAATAGCCAGACCAAGACGCAGTTTTAAAGCCGGTCAGTTCACTCAGCATGTCAAGGTTTTGTGCAAACTGCGGTGTTGAGGGATCAATCACATCATCGGGACGAAACGTGGTAATCACTCTTCGTTCAAAAGCCGATGACGACAAGGCGCGATGATGCGTTAATGGATTTAACGCCCCTTCTGTCGTAGCGATTAACTGAATGTCAAAACGGTCCATGAGCGCGCGCGGCCGAAATGCGTCTGTATCGAGTTTTGCATCAATCGCATCATAAAACGCATCGGCCGTGTGCTCGTTAAAAGCTTCCGGCAACTCAAAGATCTCATAAAACACATGATCTAACCAAATCCGAGACGGCGTGCCGGCAAAAAGGTAATAGGATTTGGCAAAGAGCGACCAGATGCGTCTAGGATCCAACTCTGCCGCGGTCGAATCGCCAGCGACGAGTCCTAACTGGCCCATAGAAATGCCTTGACTATAAAGCATGCGCAACAAATAGTGATCTGGTAAAATAAGCAATTCGGTGGGGTTTGCAAAGCGGGCGTTGTCTGCAAACCATCGCGCTTCCGTATGACCATGCGGGCTTACAATGGGGATATCTCTTATCTGCATATACAGCTCACGACAGATGGCGCGTTGTGAGCGCTCCGTCGGGAAAAGCCGGTTAGCGTTAAAAAGTGTAGAGTTAGTCATCAGTTTTTTTGAGTAGTGTGTATTTTGCGTTAATATGCCCTAGTCTCGCCAATTGGTCAAGCCAAAGTGACGACATATTGGTCATATTTGTTGTAGGCAATATACTGGAAGAGATGCCCGAAATGCGCAAGAGTAAATACAGGAAATGTACATGAAAGCCAAACGACTTTATCGAATTGTCGCCGAGGGGCTCTTGGAATTTATCACCTCAGGCCAGTACAGCGTGGGTGACCGTCTGCCTGCTGAACGCGAGCTTGCTGCAAGATTTAATGTGAGTCGACCCACCATGCGCGAGGCCGTAATCGCGCTAGAAATATCTGGTCATGTCGAGGTCCGCAAAGGTTCGGGCGTCTATGTGATCCAGAACGAGTCGACTTCGTCCATATCGCCGGACCTTAACGTAGGCCCTTTTGAAATGACCGAGGCGCGCATGCTTATTGAGGGTGAAACAGCAGGCTTAGCAGCGTCCATAATTTCAGACGAAGAACTCGAACAGTTAGCGCTCACGATAGAAAAAATGCAGAAGGAGAACGATACCGGAGTGAATGGCGAGCTTGCCGATCGTGAATTTCACCTGATTATTGCTCGCGCCACGCGCAATTCAGCCATCGTTGCCATCATAGAAGATCTGTGGGATCTCAGAGAAAAGTCGAAACTAACGCGCAACATGTACAAATGGGTTCGACTCACCGGAGTAAAACCTAGTATCGATGAGCACTTTGCCATCTTGAGGGCATTGCAAGCTAAAGATGCCGTCGCTGCTCGAACCGCTATGCGAAATCACCTCTCACGCGTCATCGATACACTGTTACTGGCAACGGAAATTGAGGCGGTTGAAGAGGTCAAAAAGCAAATCTCTAAGGATCGACAGCGCTACACCCAGAGTCGGAGGATCAATTAAACGTACTCCCCGTCATCGCCCCATCCACCCGCCGTCAACCGTAAGAATATGCCCATTAACGTAATCGGATGCAGCAGACGACAAAAAAACTGCAGCACCTGTCAGGTCCTCTGGCTGACCCCACCGATTCGCGGGTATGCGCGCCAGAATCTCTTGATTGCGAGCTGTATCCGCTCGTAAAGCCGCTGTGTTATCGGTAGCTATATAACCTGGCGCGATCGCATTCACTTGCACCCCTGTGGCTGCCCACTCATTAGCAAGCGCTTTGGTCAACTGCGCGACCGCTCCCTTGCTTGCGGCATATGCAGGGACAGTAATGCCGCCTTGAAAACTTAGAAGTGATGCAATATTAATAATTTTTCCGCTTTTTTGAGCCATCATGTCGCCCCCGATCTCGCGACAAAACTGGAAAACCCCAGTGATATTGGTATTCATCACCGCATCCCAATCTTGATCAGAGTAGCGTACCGCAGGTGCTCTGCGAATGGTGCCGGCATTATTAATAAGAATATCTGTGTGATCGAAAAACTCTTTGATCTGCGCGCAGGTCGATCGAATATTGCTGACCTTGGACTGATCACAACCGAGCGCCGTTGATCGTCTTCCCAACAACGTTATCTGATTGGCGGTGCCTTCGGCATGAGCGGCTTTTGAAGCCACCACAATAACATCTGCACCCGCGCTCGCTAAACCAATAGCAATAGCGCGCCCAATGCCTCGGCTTGCGCCGGTGACCACTGCATTTTTACCCGTCAAATTAAACAGCGAGTTCATCGATTCTCCTTAGTCCATCAAGTCCAAAAACCGCGGCAGTCCCTCACTCATCAAAGGTATAAAGGTGACCAATAATAGGACCACGATCAGCGCCAAATAGAGCATCGCTAGCGGGCGTATCAATTTTTGTATCGTTGTGTTCGCAACCGCACAGCCAACAAACAAAACACTACCAACGGGAGGCGTACACAGACCAATTGAAAGGTTTAAAACGAGCATGATGCCAAAATGAATGGGCGACATACCCAACTCAAGCCCGACAGGCAAAAAAATCGGTGTGAAGATTAAAATCGCCGGCGTGATATCCATAAATGCGCCGACAACCAGCAACACCAGATTAATTAACAGAAGTACAATAATTGGGTTCTCGCTCACGGACAGCATCGTTTGGCTTATGCCTTGCGGAATATTCTCATATGCCAAAACCCACGCCATACCTGTAGACACCCCAATCAACAGCAGCACTATCGCGGTTGTCTCGATCGATTTGAGAAAGATTTCGGGAAGATCACCCAACCCTACTTCCCCATATAGCAGCGTCAAAATCAAAGCATAGAGCACCGCCATCGCACTGGCCTCAGTCGCGGTAAAGACACCGGCTACAATGCCGCCAACCACAATTATAACCATTGCAATACTTGGGGCCGCAGCTAAAACTTTTTTCGCGGCCTCATTCAGCAGAATCCGATCAGACACCGGATATTTGTTTTTTCTCGCATAGGCAGACGCCACCAACATCAACGCGATTCCAGCGATAATCCCAGGTACATAACCTGCCATGAACAGCGCCGCAATCGATACTCCACCGGCTGCCACTGCATATACAATTAGAACATTACTGGGTGGAATGAGAAGCCCTAAAATGGAGCCTGTTACGGTGACAGCTGTACTGAAGTTTCGGTCATACCCTTCTTTCTCCATTTTTGGAATCATGAACGAACCGATCGCTGATGTCGCTGCAACAGCGGATCCAGAAATTGACCCAAACAGCATGCACGACAGCGTGTTAACGAGCGCTAAACCACCCGGCAATGTGCCAATCAAGGCTTTGGCTGCCTCAATCAAACGCTCGGCAATACCCCCGCGGCCCATGAGGTAACCCGACATGATGAAAAAAGGAATTGACAATAGCGTAAAACTATCCAATCCGCCGGCTAGACGTTGAGCCATCGTGGTGACCGCTGGTTCCATCGGCATGCTAATTAACAGCGTTGCTAGAGAAGAAAGTGCAATACTGACGGCAATAGGCACTCCGAGCAAAACGAGCGCAAAAAAAGCGGCCAACAAAATTACAATTGCTATCAGCATCTTAACGCTCCCGCCGCACGTCTGATTGCATCGCGGGTCTGAATACTTGTTCCCTCCAAAGGCGGTAAGCGCTGGCGATAAAATGAAGCGTATAAATCGCTATTAATACGCCACTGATTGGCAATGCCAAATAGACAAAGGACATGCGTATTTCTAGTGCCGCGGATGTCTGTTGTAACTCATGCGTCAAAACCACCAATTTTAGGCCGCCAAAGATAAGTATAACGATCGAAAAAATAAGACTCGCAATGAGCGCCGATATTTCCGCGACAACACGCGATTTGCCTTGCAAGGTGCTTGTGAAAATATCAATACCGACATGCATCCGTTGTCTGAAGGTGTAAGCAGCCCCCAACAGACCTAACCAGATTAATTGGAAGCGCGCAATTTCTTCGGTCACAGAACTCGGCGACGAAAGCGCATACCGCGAAATAACCTGCCATACCACCGTGATCAACATAGACACCGCCAGCACAAGCAATGCCAGACGCAAGACAGTATCAAGAGCAAAGATAAGTCGGCTCATTCATCGGCCTCCAACGCTTTTACCTGCCTGATGACTGGCCCGAGTGGGCTCTGCGCAAAGGTCGCTTGCAGATCTAAAACAGCATCGCGGAACAACTGTTTATCCGGGTAGATAATCTCAACACCTGCGGCTTGTACAGCTTCGAGTGCAGTTTTCTCGGCTGTCACCCAGAGCGCTCGTTGCAACACAATCGACTCAGCCACGGCTTGCTGCAACCAAGTGCGCTGCTGCATAGTTAGGCCATCGTAGATCTCGCGCGACATAATCAACACATCTGGAACCGATGTGTGTTCATCGAGTGTGTAATAGCGCGCTGTTTCATAATGTTTCGATAAATAATATGAGGGTGGGTTGTTTTCTGCCCCGTCCACTACGCCTTGTTGCAAAGCCGTATAGAGCTCGCCCCATGAGATCGGAGTGGCAGCTGCTCCGAGGGATTCAACCATTTCAATCGACGTTCGACTGGGTAAGACACGCACCTTTTTCGATTCAAGGTCGGCAGGCGTTTTAACCGCGCTATCGGTCATGTAAAAACTCCGACTTCCTGCATCATAGTACCCCAATCCCTGAAGGCGCACTTTGCGAATGCTATCTAGCATACGCGTGCCGATCTCGCCGTTTAACACCCGCCAGTAATGCGCGCTGTCTTCAAAAATATAAGGAATCGAAAATAATTTCATGTCGGCAGAAAAGCCCTCAAGAGAAATTGCCGACACCTTTGTCATCGCAAGGGCACCAATTTGCAACATTTCTAAAAGTTCGCGCTCACTGCCGAGCTGGCCATTGAGATAGATATCGATTCGCATACTGCCGCCGGAAAGAGTAAAAAGCCGCTCGCTCATATGCACCATTGCCCGATGCACAGGGTGTTCTGCACTCAGCCCATGCGCCAACTTGAGGGTTACACCCGTGGCGGTTTCGCCGGATCGACCAAAAACCAGTAACATGACCAAGATCGGCGAGCACAGCAATACAGCGAGCACGAAATTTTTGCGGATCATCGCTCAAATATCCCTTGACGATTCAGCTCTATTAATGCCGATCCGGCCAATAAAAACGCTCCTGCACCATAGAACTGCGTTTCGTTGGCAGAAATTCTCGCCGCTTCATCCTCGCCGCCAGCCACTGCCACTTTATCCGGCGAATAACCCACTTGTTGCACCCATCCAATCATACCGTCTGGGGCAACCGATTGATTTAACGCTCTCCAGCCTTTTTTGACCGCAGGCAAATAACGATCTGCAGATAAAATATCGTTGGCAATACCCCAAGCCAAGCCCGCGACAAAAAAAGCGGTACCGCTTGTCTCAGGAACTTCGTAAAGTTCTCCTGCTTTTAATGAGACAGGCCAAAATCCACGATGGTCTTGTAATGGCACCAAAGCGCGCGCCATTGTTTGGTAAAGCGCGATGTAGCGCTGACGGTCGCGATGACCAGAAGGCATTGTCTCAATGATATCGGTCAATCCGGCGAATACCCAGCCATTCCCCCGACTCCAAAATACTCGCTCACCGTTAGATTCGCGTTGCGTTAGAAAACGGCTATCCCGCAGAAACAACCCTTCGTCCCGGTCAAAAAGTGCATCCACAGTCAACCAAAACTCTTGGTTAGAAAATTCAAAATAGTCAGGCACGCCCAAAATGCTCGACATCTCAGTCCATACCGGAGGGGACATAAACAACGCATCAGCCCAACACCACCGCTTGAGGCATTGGCGACTGTAACCTTTATCATGCCCTCGGGTCTGATAGTCGAGGGGCACGGTCGAAGGTCGGCGTAAAATCGCGTCAAAGGCCTCGCGCGTTGGTTCGATCATCGCGGGATCGCCAAAGTAGTCATATAAAGCCAGATAATACTGTCCCACCACGTGATCGTCCGCATGATACAGACGATCTCCCAAACGATAGTTTTGACTCTCGCCCCAGTGCTTGAGCCAATTTAAGTAGCGGATGTTATTGGTTTGTTGTGACCAATCTGCTAACCCTTTTAAAAAAGCGCCTTGAATCCATTCGCGGGGATTTCGAGACCGGCTTTGAAAAGTGCGTATATGTCCATCGAAATCCTCCATATGGGCCAATTGCCAATCGGCAACACCACTCGTGACCGCCGTAATCCACTGCGCTTCAAAAATGGTGTCGGTTGATGGCGACAAATCCACGCCTGTGGTTGGTTGCGTGGTCGATGTACATCCCGTATTAACGGCACAGATAGCGGCCAAAAAAAGCCGCCTCCCTAAAAAGAACTTCAACGAACATCTCCCGAAAATAACGATGAATTGATCACTGACACCAAAATCTAAGTATCAATTGGTCAGGTATTTATAGCAGTATCAACGATTTTGGTCAAACCCATATTGAAAGTGATAACGTAGTTAGGTATCGTTTCAAGCATGGTCTCGATACAAATTTCTGCAGGGTTTCAATACCGCACCGCACATGCAGTGCTGGTGACCCTGGTTATTATAATTTCTAACGTCTCTTGCTCAAGCGGAATGAACAGCGGCAATACAATGAAAGATGCCCCTAGCAATACCGTAACAGCGCTCGCTAAGTCACCCTCCCGTATAAGAGCCGCAGCCGATATTGGCTTACTCGCTGAGGGCGGCAGATCAACGAATTACCTCAAAACACCAAAACATTTTAAGGCGGGCGATCCGTTGGTTACCTATGAGGGGCCTGGTTGGGAATCAGACAAAATTGCCTATCGGCTCTATCTCGACGGTCGGAACGCCATCGATATTTTTGGAAAGCGCCAACCCGAATCGATATTGCACCGTGTTGGCCGCGGCGAAGATTATCACACTATGGCTCATTGGGGCATGGACATACTCAAAGTGGGTCACTCACTGGGAGCGGGAGGCTTTGGTATTCTTGCTAATGGAGAGGCGAAGCAAATTGGACCCGCCCGCTACTTTTCTGCAGAGATAATAGAAAACACTGCCGATAGGGCTACCGTGCGCGTAATCCACGAACAATCGCTTGCATGCGGCGATGACATTGCCGCCACCTACACGATTGACGCGGGCGAACGCCTGACTCGTATTCAAGTCAAAGGGGCATGTCGTCATGCTTTCGTTGCTGGTTTGGTCATTCACCCCGAGACCATTAGATTGGCTTCCACTGTATCGTCGGGCGAGTGGCAATATGTCGCACGCTATGGGAAACAAACCCTCTTGTCCGATAATTTGGGCATGGCGCTGTTTTTTAAACGCAGCACAGTGGCGAGCCTTGAACAAGACGGCAATGATGACTTCATTGTTTTTAAATCAGAGGAAAGTGTAACCTATATGACAGGTTCCGCCTGGGAGCAAGAAAAGGGAGGTCTCAAAAATCTTGATGCGTTCGAAAGTTGGCTCAAGACAACGCAAACGAAACTTAATCACACTCAATAGTCACTCACCCAAAAGGAAAACAGCGTGGATATACGTTATTCGGCAGACATTGTCAGATATAAAACAATGAGTAATTCGGAACTACGTGACGTGTTCGCGATAGAAACACTATTTGCACCCGGATGTGTGGCCCTGACATACAGCGATATTGATCGCGGCGTTATTGGGTCTGCCGTGCCGCTGGGCACGGTTCTGGAGTTGCCCGCAGACAAGGAGCTCGCTTCGGACTATTTTGCACAGCGCAGAGAAATTGGCATTATTAATCTAGGCGGACAAGGTCGTATTAACGTGGACGGCGACACGCATGTCCTAGGTCGTCTTGATTGCTTGTATATCGGCAGGGAATCTCAAGGTGTTGAGTTTGCAAGTCAAGACAGCGAGCATCCAGCGCACTTTTATTTTGTCAGTTACCCAGCACACACGCGATATCCCACCACACTCATTAAAAAAACACAGGCAATAAAGAAAGAATTGGGAACGCAAGAGGCCGCTAATAAACGAACACTGTTTCAATGCATTCACCCTGATCTGGTCACCACATGTCAGATTCTATTAGGTTTCACCGTAATACAGGTTGGCAGTGTTTGGAATACATTCCCCCCCCACACCCACACTCGTCGGTCAGAATTTTACCTGTACTTCGATATGGTCGACGATGCGCGCGTATTCCACATGATGGGCGAAGAAGACTACGTGCGCACGATGGTGTTGAAGAATGGCGATGTCGCGCTGTCACCCATCTGGTCGATGCATTGCGGTGTCGGAACGGGCGCCTACAGTTTTGTCTGGTGTATGGGCGGAGAAAATCAAGACTTTGATGACATGGACTTTATTAACCCAACCAATATACGGTAATTCATCTTATATTGGTCAGATAAATAATTGATTCTTGGGCGGCAGAAAGGTCGAATAATTGCATTATTGGTAAGGTATAATATAGAATCAGTACGCATTCAGTTGCGAACCACTTTGATAGAAAGAATGCGACCAACTTAGCACGAGGAAAATATACGCCAACGCAACAAGCTAACGTATTGCCCCTCAATTAAAATTCGAAGAATCACACGTTGGCAGAAAAGGGAGAGAAAGATGCTCAAATTAAGACAGTGCTGCGTAAGTATATTTTCATCTTTGATTATATTTAGCTTTGTGGGATTCGCTATGGGGCAAAGCGCGACATCCGCAGGCGGGGACACGGAAGGTTTAGAAGAAATTGTTGTCACCGGAGAAATTATGCGCGGAGCTATGCGATCTTTAGACGTCAAGCGCAATAACACGGTGATTTCCGACGCGCTGTTTGGCGCAGAGCTCGGTGAATTGCCTGACCTATCTATTGCGGAATCACTCGAACGCATGACAGGGGTCACATCGGATCGTTTCAAAGGCGGCGCCTCCGAAATGTCGATTCGAGGACTCGGCGCATTTCTTTCTTACTCCACATTTAACGGGCGCGAGATCACGTCGGGTAGCGACGGGCGTCAGGTTAATTTTGGGCAGTTCCCCTCAGAACTTGTGAGCGGAACGATTGCCTATAAATCGCAATCAGCTAGCATGGTCGAAGGAGGTATATCCGGGACCCTTGAACTGAGAGGCTTAAAGCCAATTGACTATGGCAAGCGTCGTATCCAAATCCAAGGACTATTTGGATACAGTGACTATGAGGCGCGAGTGGACGATGGCGAAGGACTAAGCCAGCGTTATACAGCGTCATTTATTGACAGTTGGGACACCAGCAATGGTAAGGTAGGAATTGCTATTGGTGCGCAACTAAGAGATGACACAGCGCCAGAAGACTTTTCTACATCAAGCTCGAGCTACCGCCCGTGCATCACACAACATGCACTCGGGAGCGGTAGCCCTAACTACGCGAGTAGTAACTGCAGTGCCAGTGATGACAACACAATCACCAGCGCGGCGCAGAGCGCAGCTGAGGGTATTCCCTTCTATCTTGTTTCGAACCAATACATTTGGCGCGCGATGAAAACAGACGCCGATAAGGACTCAATTTTTGCGACGATTCAGTGGCAACCGAATGATAACCTCGATTTGGTGTTCGATTATCAATTCTCCGATCGCCACGACTCTGAAGAGAGAGCTAACATTGTTTTAGCAGATGGCCGACGTAAGATTACACCCCTCTCAATTGCCGCCAACGGCGCGTTGATGGAATGGACTGGGGAAACACGCGTCGAAAACCAAACGGTGTATCGCGTCCGTGATGAGTCCTTTGAAAGTGTGGGATTCGGTTGGAACTGGAATCAGGATCGCCTGACGCTCTCAGGCGATATTTCTTATAATTCCAGCGAACGTAATCAAGACGAACTCGACATGCGCATTCGGCGTAATGCCCGAGTTGATTACACCGCGAGCCGAATCGGCACTGATGTCCCCAACTGGGTCATCAACGATGAGGACGCGTTTGATCTGATGGACCATTCAGTTTATGACAACGGTGCCAGGGCGCGTAGACGTCTTGAAGATAACACAGATGAAATCTTTGCTATCAAATTAGATCTTGATTACGCGGTGGATGGCGAGTTCTTCACAAACTTCAAAACGGGCCTGCGCAGCTCATCTCGAGAAAGAATGGGCGATGATGGTATAGACTGTGAGACCGGAAAGACATCTGACAATTGCTCCGACTTTGTTCTTGTCGAGGGCAATTACGCCAGTGCGGGTGCAGTAGCTACCCAACGTGACTCGTTTATTGTGGAGGACCTTTATGATGGAGTGGACACCGACTTCGCTTTAACCGAGTGGGCCACTTGGGATGCTGTAGATCTTTACACCGCCTTAACCGGTAGTCCTGTTGCCGGTTTATTCGACGCTGGGGCCAGCTCGATGTCCAACCACGATACCGATGTCACAGAGGATATTTTCGCTGTTTATATGCAAGGCGATTTTGCGACTCAACTCTTCGGTCTTCCCGCGAGTGGTAATGTGGGATTACGGGTTGTGCAAACCGATATACAATCACTGGGTATTCGCTCCGGATATACCGTCACGGACAACGCCGAGGATGCTTTCCAAACCGTTTCGGTGGTCGGCGGAACGTTTGGCGGCTATGAGATGAATAGTTTCACAAACGTGCTACCAAGCGCGAACATTACCTTTGAACTGGACGAGGATAGATTGCTCCGACTGGCGGCCTACAAAGCAATATCTCGCCCCGATGTTCGGCAGATGTCCGCCGCTCTCAACCTCAGAGAGGATAGCGAATTTGATGCGACTACGGAGTCAATCGGTGATTTGGTATCCGCGACGGGAAATCCCTATCTTGAGCCCCTTGAGGCCATGAATCTTGATATCTCGTGGGAGTGGTATATCAGTGATACCTCCGCGGTATCTGTGGCGGCATATTGGAAAAAATTGCAAACAGGGACAGAGTTAGGACAAGAACAGCTCTCGATTGATGTGGACGGAGCCGCGTTAGAGACCACCATAACTCGCTTCCAAAATTCAAACGACTCAAGTACGCTTACTGGACTGGAACTTACGGGTCAGCATGTCTTCACTAATTTACCCGCGCCCTTCAATGGCCTGGGTGTTAGCGGCGGAATCAATTTAGCCGACTCTGACTATGAGACGCCTGACCCAACATCTGTTGGCGGGAGTGCCTATCCAATGCGAGACTTCGTACCTCCGGCTAACATCATCGGTTTCTCCGATCGTTCGATGAACGCGTCGGTATTTTGGGAAAATGAAGTCATTAGCTTACGCCTTGCCTACAAAGAGCGGACAGAGTACTTCAAAGATTACCGCCAGGGCGCCCTTAGATATGTGGGTGATCAAGGCTTCTTGGATTTTTCAGCCTCCTATAAAATCAACAAACAGTGGAGAGTACGATTGTCTGGTCTAAACCTTTTGGATGAACCCAACGTTATGTACCGTCCTCTAGCCAACCAAGTTGCTGAGGCGAACTATAGCGGTAGTCGTTTCTTCCTGAGTGTTCAAGGGAAGTTTTAGTAGAGCACAGTCCATATGTGCAGTCCAAGCTGGGCTAGATTCGTCTAGCCCAGCTTTCGGTTAATAAATTATGGTTCCTTTACTTCGTTGTTTACTTTGCCTTTGCGGCTTCCTAATCGGCACCGGCGGACTCGCAGAAGCAACCGAATCGACTGCCAGTGCGGACAAGATGACCACGCACTGCGAGCATACTGATCCAAACCAGCCTAATCTGTACCTTTGGAACCCAGAGAACCTCAATATTACTCGAACACGCCTCGCAAATACGCCATCATCATCTGTTTCAAAGGCATATGAGCGATTGTTAAGAAATGCTGAAAAAGCGCTGATATCGGGCCCTTTTAGCGTTGTCTTTAAAACCAAAACACCCCCAAGTGGCAATAAGCAGGACTACTACAGCACCGCACCCTATTGGTGGCCCAATCCGGCGACAAAGGACGGATTGCCGTATATTCGGAAAGATGGTGTTACCAACCCTGATCGAAAAAATTCAGACACAGATCGAGAGTCATTAGGCCAACTCAGCAATAATGTCGTAACGTTGTCACTGGCCGCCTATCTAAGTGGCGAAGTTCGCTATGCGCAAAAAGCCGCCGCTCTGTTGCGCGTCTGGTTTGTTGATGAACTTACCAGCATGAACCCAAACCTGAACTATGCGCAAGCAATTCCGGGAGTGACCGACGGTCGCGGCGTGGGCATTATCGATACGTACAGCCTTGTGCAGGTTATTGACGCAATCGGGCTACTCGAACATATGACCGCCCTCTCCGCTGGAGAGATCGCCGGTTTAAAAGGGTGGTTTACTGATTACACGCTGTGGCTAATAACCAGTTCCAACGGCATGGATGAGCGAAAAAGATCAAATAACCACGGTATTTACTATGACTTACAAGTCGCGGTCTTCGCTGCATTTGTGGGCGATTACACTGCCGTCAAAGTCATGCTTGATAGTATCAAAAATCGCCGTATACCCTCTCAAATCAACGCAAAGGGGCAGTTGCCTGCCGAGTTAAAGAGAACCAAGTCTTTTCACTACACGGCGTTTACGATTCGAGGACTCATGGACGCAGCAGATTTAGCCGAGTGCATTGGCGAAGATCTATGGATGCACACCACACCTAAAGGCGCGGGCCTCCAAGCAGCGATCGATTTCCAAGCTACGTATGCTGGAAAATTGGATGCTTGGAAATTCAAACGCACAGGTACGATCAAGACAGAGCATTTATTCACTAATTTGTTGCGCGCGGCAGATGCGTATAAAACAGATAGCTATCGGCAAAAAGCGCTCGTCTATCAACGCACACACTCCAGTTCTCTCGCTTGGTTATTATATCCAGAGTATTAAAGGCCTTCATTGAAATGAGCCCTCATGAGCCTTTACACAAAAAACCTAGCGACTTTGCGCCTCATGCAACAAAACATAGGCTCCGCTTAACAATTTTGGAGACACTCTGATGCTTTTTGGTAGCCGCCATACCCCGCGCTTTCATGCCCACAGGCTGAATTTATATCTAATAATGCTTTACGCGTTTATAACCATCGGAACAACGTTTTTATCGAGTGCGGGGGCGTTGGCGAAATCGAATGTGCCTTTACAAAAGATCGCGATCATAAAGGCCGATGATGTCCGAAAAATAAGTGCTGAATGGGATCGATTTTTTGCACTCTCTCAAGAAAAGGGCGTGAAGATCTCCGCAGGCATTGTGTGTAATTCGTTGCAGCTACAGAAACCCGATTATATAAGCTGGTTACAAAGTCATCATAAATCGGGATGGGTGGAGTTTTGGAATCACGGATGGGATCACCAGCGCTGGGAAACCAAAGAGGGGCTTCGAATGCACGAATTTAATGGCAGTGGCTATGCACACCAAAAAAAACACTTTGATGACGCCCAAAGCGCTATGAAAAAAAGCTTTGGCGTTGCGCCCATTGCTTTCGGAGCGCCATATAATGCAGTCGACTCAGATACCTTAAGAATTTTGCACCATAGTCCAGACGTCCACTTGCTGTTCACTTACAAGAAAAAAGCACTGCACAACACTGTGCAGGCGCTGATGGTCTTGCGGGGTGAAGCCGATGGAACCAGCAAGCCCAACTTCGAAAAATTCAAACGCGCGTATGAAAAACACCCCTCCTTGTCATTTACAGCCCTTCAATTCCACCCCAACGGGTTTGATGACAGACATTTCGGTGAATATGCTAACATCCTAGATTTTATGCTCGATGAAGGCTGGGTCTTTATGCAGCCGCAGGAGTATGTAAATGTAGTTCGCGCCAAGACTCTGACGGAAAATCTGAGTGGGCATGCGGACAGAGTTTTGAAAATCCCGTAGAGCTCGACCGAATATCGCGCAAAAGTAGTGACCGGTGGCGGTGCTTTAGTGACACCCTCCCCCTCAAAAAAGGGTGTGATAAACTCCGGTTCACACGTGCGCGTAGACCGTATTGGAGAACCTGTGAAAAAACACCATATCAGCACTCACAAACTGCTTGAGGATGCGTATCGGCTCGGCTGGAATATCTTTGAAAGTAACTATCGCCCCAATTGGGTCGTGAGTATTTTACGCGGCGGCGCGCCCATAGGCATCGCAGTTCATGAATTACTCAGTTTTCTCGGTGTGCAATCGGAACACATGGCAGTGAGTAGTGCCTCCTACAGCCGTCATCAGCAACGAAAAGATCCAGTGCTAGGTTATGGGCTCGCTGATTTAATGGGTCAGCTGAGTCCAGATGATTCTCTACTCATTGTGGATGACGTCTACGACACGGGCCTGTCAATTAAACAAGTCGTTGACCGATTAACTGAGGCTTACGCTCTGAAAGCGCCGACCATCCGCGTTGCTACTCTCTATTTCAAACCGGAAAATAACCAAACTAAATCTGCCCCTGACTACTACCTGCACGAAACAAATCATTGGCTGGTATTCCCGCATGAATTACATGGGTTAACGCTCACTGAAATTCGTCAACATAAACCTGAAATGGCTGATTTAATCAATCATTCAGCCTTTGTCATGCCACATCATCCGTTTGACCTAGACCCTTAATCCACGCCACCGGGCCCGCCGTGTTGTCACCCCAGCGACGTTATAATAATATATAAAGCGTTTTGGCCAATTGATTTGCGGTCTTAAACAATGTCATGGCGCCGTGTTGCTGATTATTTAAAAAGGCAAAACCTAAACCGTTCTTGTGGTCACCGAATGCCATACCGCCGCCAATACCCGAGTGTCCAAAGCGCTTTTTTACCGATGAAATCGGTGTCGACGGTGAATCGACCATGTAGCCCAACCCAAATTTAAAGGGCAACCCAAAGAGCGCAACGTCAGGTCCATTGGAATAAATCTGCGTGGCTTGGGTGACCGTCTGAGGCGACAGTAAATGGTAATGGTTGCGCGACCCTGTGTGACTCAAAACACCGTAGAGCTTAGCCAAACTTGCAGCTGTGCCATGCCCATTGGCTGCAGGAATTTCTGCCCTACGCCAAGAATCGGTATTAAACGTCGCGTCATCGTCTGCGATCTGCTGAAATGCGACTTTATAATCGCCGGCGTTGACCGCCGCCTTTATCATGCGGCCCTGTTTCGGCAGTAGGGTATCTGGCACCTTTTTCAACCAGGGTAAGTATTCGAGTAGTTTTTGATTTTTCGACATCAATTGGTCTGCACACCTCGCAAGATCCGCCTTCGCTAGCCCAATATGGAAATCAAGTGCCAATGGCTGGGCAATTTCTTCGCGAAAATACACGCCAACTGAACGCCCATCGACCCGCCGAATTAACTCTCCCACTAACCAACCAAACGTCAATGCGTGGTAACTTTGACCCGATCCGGGCGTGCGAAAAGGTCGTTGTCGCGCCAAGCGGTCGCTCACGTAAGACCCATCAGCCCATTGGTCGAGCGCAACAGGTTCGCGAAATCCAAACATCCCTGCGCGATGGCACAGTAGATCAAGCACCCGAGTCTGCTCTTTTCCGTGACAGCCGTAATCGGGCCAATAATAGGCAACGCGTTGGTGTATATCTAATCGATTTTGCTCAATCAAGCGGGCAACACAGGCGGCAACCACTCCCTTGGTAACCGAAAACGTATTAACCAGCGTGTCCTCCTGCCAGATACGCGTTTTCGCAGCGTTCTGATGGCCGCCCCAAAGATTAATCATCATCTCGCCCTGATACTCAACCGCCAATGTCGCACCCACTTCGTATCCCGACGTGATCGATTTCGCAAACCGATCGGCGACAGGCTGAAAGCGCGAATGGCAATGGCCAAAAATCAAATCAGAAGACATACGTGCTCCGCCCGATCCATCTAACAAAGAGTGACACCCATCAAGGGATCACGGTACAGTATAGACTATGAGAGAAGATGACTCAGCCGAGCCATGAGCAGGATTTACGATGAGCGAGGGAGCCTACAAAAAATATTCGATAACGCGCATCGTCCTCGTCACCGCAATTGTGTGTGGAGCGGCGTTCATAGGATTTAAGGCGGATCTCCTCGAAATGATTCACCAACATAGGGATTCGACAAATGCCCGTGGGCTCTCGAAATCATCGTCTATGGACCCTGACGATTCAAGTATTCAAGCACGTCCGGTCACTTTTGACTGCACTCAAAAGTCACACACATATCTAGCGGAGAAGCCCTCGCATTACGCCCATGAAAAAATGCGCTTAACCCTAAAGTTCTACCCCGCGACACAGACCTTAACGCTTGGATCTTTGACTGGATTACAGTACCGTAAAGAAAAAAATCTCATCTACTTTACTAATCGTTCGGGCTATCTTGATCAACACCAATTTACCGATGCCTACACGTTTCAGGCCAGCATCGGACAACTTAAGCAAGAAGTCCTTATGTCGTTAAACGGCGCGACTGTTTCCGTGTCTGAAGACACCCACACGCAATGGGTCTATCGATCAAGGTATTCGTGCATCAAGACGTCGTTGCGTCAATCGGCTGAAAACTCTTATTGATACGTCAGATGTATGCAATCATGAGAGGCTCTCGAGTGCAATCACACACGACCCACAGGCCTACCCTTTGGCGAATGGTAAGGGTGCTCTTGTGCTGACGACAGCGTATCTTTGCCGCTCTTTTGCGCACGACACTGCGCGAGAGTCTGGCGTTGAAAAATCCAAACGGCTCTGTATTATAACGCGCGGCATGGGCTCCCAAAATGGTACTCTAGCGCGCAGGGCTACTAAGTGATCGTCATTACGAATGCGCATCAAGAGTATCGCCAAATGACCTGAGTAAAGGCGCAACAAACCGCCACGAAAAGAGTGCTAAAAATGATCAAACACCTGCCCGTGGGAACCATTGTACCGCTGTTTTTTTTATCGGCGTGTGGCGGTAGTAGCCGCCAAACCACAGAGCAAGTTGCGCCCTTATCGCCTGCGGAAGACGGCAACACCGCAGATG
>CAJWCO010000013.1 GCA_913031145.1 uncultured Cellvibrionales bacterium
ATAGGCTATTAACCTATGCCGGTTTTCAAGACCGGTGCATTCAACCGCTCTGCCATCCCACCTCAGTTGAAGCGATGATTATACAGCGCCTCAATTTTTGGACAAGCCGCATTTAAGCGTTTTCGTCAGACTTTGTCTCATCACTCGATGCAGATTCAACAATGACTGCGTCGGGAGCCGCGGGAGCCTCTTTCGCCTTTCGGCGCTTACGTGGATCGTTTTCTGCCCTTGGTGCAGCGGTTTTCCCTTCCGCGACGTTCGCGGGCTTAGCAGATTTTTTAGTTGGGGCAGTGGACGGCCTTTCGGTGCTCACGGCCATCTTTTTGACCGGCTTAGGCCGCTTTCTAGGGTCGTTGCTAGCTCGGGGTGCACTTCCATCAGATGCCGCAACACCGGCTTCTACCTCGCTATCTGGCGAAGTTGTTGAGTCGACTTGTTTCGGCTCTGTGGTAGGCGCTTTATTCGCTCGCCCTTCATCAGTGCTTGGCGGCTTGCCAGTATCGCTGGACGCAGGGTTTGATGCCGATATGACGGGCTCCTGATCCTTTAAACCCATGGGCTCTAATGTGTCTTTATCGGCCGGTGGCGCTTGCTGTTCTTGTGTGTTTTGCGCTATTTTGCCGTTGGTCTCTGCGCTATTCTCTGCCTGCGCTTTATTTTCAGAAGGCGTCTTTGTCGGCACGTCTGCTGCTTGGGCGCCTGCGGCAACCTCATTCTCTGGCGAAATGCTCTCTGCTACCGAACCTGCGGTCGCTTGAGGGGCAACAACCGGCGGGCTGGCTTCAACAATCTGCTCAGGTTTCGGTGTGTCGTGTGACTCTAGTAGAGCCGTCTGCGCATTTTGCGCATCAGCCAAGGGCTTTCGCTGTCTGCGACGACGCGGATTTCTGCGTTGATCGTTGGGTCGGCGCTTTATTTGCTCGGGTGCTTTTGATGCATCGGAACCATTTTGTGGTTTCGCATCCGTCCCTTCCGCTTTCTCCTCAGGTTTTGCGGCGGCTTCCTCTGGCGTTTTCACATCATTTTTTGATACGTCCTTGCCGCGATTTCCCGCACCTTTTTTAGGCGCTACATTGCGCGGCTCTTTTGTTCCTGCGCTATCGTTATTACGTCGGTTACGGGAGCGATTACGATTTTGCGAGTCGCGCCCACGGTTTTGCCCATCGCGTCCGCGATTCTGACTTGTCCTCGAGGTTTTGGGCGTTACTGGCTTTTCATCCTTAACGTCTTCAACAATCGCTGGTTGCTTGGGCCCAAACAGACCTTGCAATATTCGCGTTAAAAAACCGGGTTTGGCTTTTTCTACGGGCAGTTCAGCGGGCTTTGCCGTCTCAATCGGCACAGACCCTGGTGCGCGTGTGGGTGGGACAATCGTTTTAACCGCGGGTTCGGGTAGTGTTTGAACCGCATTATTTTCTTGCTGGATTTCATCAATGGGTGCAGTTTTTAACTTTTCTGCCATCCGATAGCTAAGATCCGACGTGTCTTCATCTTGATGTCGTATGCGCACCACTTCGAAATGCGGTGTATCCATTTCAATATTCGGCAGCACCGTTAGTTGAATAGCATTACGTGATTCTATATCTAGAATCTCTCGGCGTTTTTCATTCAATAAAAATGTGGCGACCGTCACCGGAGCAATCACTCGGATTTCGCGGCTATATTCTTTTTGCGCCTCTTCTTCTGCCAGTCGTAATATTGACAGCGACAGCGAGCGGGTCCCGCGGATAGTCCCCTGACCCTGGCACCTTGGGCAGACTTTCGACATCGTTTCTTCGAGCGATGGGCGCAGCCTTTGCCTCGACATTTCAAGTAACCCAAAGCGTGAGATTCGCCCGACCTGAACCCGCGCACGATCAATCTCGAGCGCATCGCGCATTTTGTTTTCTATTTCTTTTTGATGCCGATTGTTTAACATGTCAATAAAGTCGATAACAATTAGGCCACCGACATCACGCAAACGTAACTGTCGCGCAATTTCTTCGGCAGCTTCTTTGTTGGTATTGAACGCTGTCTCTTCAATATCGCTACCCTTGGTGGCACGCGCCGAATTGATATCAATCGAGACCAATGCCTCGGTAATATCAATTACGATTGAGCCGCCGGACGGCAATTTAACTTCTCGACAGAACGCCGTATCAATTTGATTTTCAATTTGATATCGGTTGAACAAGGGGATTTCATCTTGGTAAAACTTCACTTTACTCGTGAAGTCGGGCATTACCGTGGTGATAAACGCCGCAGCAAGTGCATGCGCCTCTGCACTGTCGATAATGAGTTCGCCCACGTCTTGTCGCAAATAGTCTCGAATCGCTCTGACAATGACATTACTTTCTTGAAATAAGAAATGTGGTGCTACTTTTTGGCGTGCTTCTGCACTGATGGTATTCCAAAGCTGAAGTAGATAATCTAAGTCCCACTGCAATTCTTCGGTAGCCCTACCAATCCCCGCTGTGCGCACGATTACGCCCATTGATTCGGGTATTTGCAGCCCTCGCATAGCCTCGCGAAGTTCAGAGCGTTCGTCCCCTTCAATTCGCCGCGATATACCGCCTGCGCGCGGGCTATTGGGCATCAGCACGAGGTAGCGTCCAGCTAGGCTAATCAGCGTGGTTAGAGCGGCACCTTTGGAGCCGCGCTCCTCTTTTTCAACCTGAACAATGACCTCTTGTCCTTCTTTGACGGCGTCTTGAATACGAACACGTCCACCATCTGTAGATTTGTTTTTAAAATATTCCTTAGAGATTTCTTTTAACGACAAGAAGCCGTGGCGTTCAGCACCAAAATCAACAAAAGCAGCCTCAAGGCTGGGCTCTACCCGCGTAATCTTACCTTTGTAAATGTTAGACTTTTTCTGCTCACGTGTTCGGTTTTCAATATCTAAATCATAAAGTCGCTGGCCCTCGACCATTGCGACACGAACCTCTTCGGTATGAGAGGCGTTAATTAGCATGCGTTTCATAATGTACTCTTACTCCGTGGAATCACCGGGGTCCGAGCATAGGGAAGGAGAGAAGATGCGCTTGAATTATTCCCGCACCAAGGCACGCTTTTCAGAGCACGCTTACGCGGTAGCAAAACCTTGCCTTGCGCACCATATTCTCGCGGGTACGTAATCAAGACTTATTCTGCTCGTCATCACTGTCACTTGATAGCGTCAAGGCGCCTGAGTCTGCACTTTGATTGTTAAATCTGGGCACGCCTTCGTGCCACCCAACGCCACCAATACGTTCTTTTCCTAAACTAAGCCTGCGGTTCCCAGCTAGCTAGTTATGAGAGCCGGTTAACGTAACGTTGACCCGCTGTCTTGTATCTTTGCCCTCTACATTGTATGGGCCTTGGCTCTACTGAATCCACGAAACGATTCGTGAGGTATCAGGAGCAATGCATGTATAATACCCAACTACGCTTTTTTTAGCAATTTCACAGACAGCCAAAAGAAATGCTTGTTGAGAGGGTCGCTCTGCACGCATTAGACTGGCGTTATTTATTGGGGTGTCAAATAGTGACGCAGAGTGACTTTAGCCAGGTGTCTTTCGTGTCTGTAGGTCCAGAGCATGCAGGGCAACGCTTAGATAATTTTTTAATACGACATCTCAAAGGTGTGCCTAAATCTCGCATCTACCGTCTCGTTCGTAAAGGCGAGGTACGCGTAAACAAAAGTCGAGCACGCGCGGACAGCCGCATTCAGGACGGCGATATCTTGCGCATTGCTCCGATACGCGTTGCACAAGTTGCCAGTCAAGTGGCACCCAGTGGAGACCTCGGGCGCTACATCACAGCGCATGTTCTTTTTGAGGATGAAGGCCTATTAATTTTTGATAAGCCAAGTGGTTTAGCTGTGCACGGTGGTAGCGGTATCTCACTGGGTGCCATTGAGGCACTGCGCGCAGAACGGCCTCACGAAAAGTTTCTGGAACTGGTGCATCGTCTTGACCGAGACACCTCCGGTTGTCTTCTATTCGCTAAAAAGCGCAACGTATTACTCGCCTTGCACAAGGCGATGGCGCACCACAGTATAGACAAGTCATACACCACGCTCGTCCAACATGCCTGGCCTGCCGGAAAGCGCACGGTAGCGGCGCCACTTCAAAAGAATCAGCTCTCATCGGGCGCGCGAATAGTGCGGGTCGATCATCGCGGTAAAACGGCAGTCACACACTTCAGTGTAGTGAAACGTTTAGCTGGTTGTACGTTGTTGAAAGCAACGCTCGAAACTGGCAGAACACATCAAATTCGGGTTCACTGTCAGTTTAGCGGCCACCCCATTGCCGGAGATCCCAAATACGGCGACCCCACCTTTAATGACCAACTCCGCAAGTTGGGATTAAAGCGCCTTTTTTTACATGCCAGCCGCTTGCGTTTTAAGCACCCGCTATCGAACGACGTTGTTACGGTGGAATCGCCTTTACCGTCGAATTTGAGTGGAGTTATCGCAAAATTATGAGCGGAACGAAACTTTTGATTTTCGATTGGGACGGGACATTGGTTGATTCCGTCCATTATATCGCAGTTTCGATGCAGGCCGCCGCAATCGACCAGCAGGTCGAGGTGCCGACACTTGATTCGGTCAAGAACATTGTCGGTTTGGGTCTGCCCGAAGCGTGTCGTATTTTGTTTCCTGCATTGGGTGCAGAGGCCACTGAGCGCCTCTGCCAGAGCTATTCGGCCCATTACAACCGTCATCGTGCCAATCAGTGCCCGTTATTCAGTGGGGTGCGTGACACACTACTGGAACTCCGCTCCGCCGGATATCAGCTGGCAGTTGCGACAGGTAAAAGTCGTAACGGATTAAACCGCGCGTTAGCGGAACATGCTCTAGAAGCGCTCTTCGACGCTAGCCGTTGTGCCGATGAAACGCGTTCCAAGCCGGATCCAATGATGCTAGCGCAGCTACTGCAAGAATTTTCCATAGACCCTTCGCAGGCTATCATGATTGGGGATACCGAATATGATTTACAGATGGCGGTGAATGCAAGGCTACCTCGCATTGGCGTCAGTTATGGCGCGCACAGCCGGCAGCGTTTAATGCGGCATGATCCGCTCGCGTGCGCCGACGAGTTTGCAGAGATTAAAAGCCCGATATCGCAATATTTTAATCAGGGCATGTAACCTCACGGTCGTTAGACTACGCTTGGATGAAACTGTCGCAACAAATTAACCAGCGTGATGAGTGGCAATCCGATCAGTGAGGTCGGATCGTCACTTTCAATCGATGCACATAAGGTAATGCCTAGGCTCTCTGCCTTAAAGCTACCCGCACAATTAAATGGCTGGTCTTTCGCAAGGTAATCATCAATTTGCTGCTTATCCAGCGTTCTGAATAGGACACGTGTTTGGTGTACGGCGCTTTGAAGTTGTAAATCTCCGCTGTCATTGTTAAACGCAACGGCACATCCACTATAAAAAGAAACCAGCTGTCCCGACTGCTGTCTCAGTTGTGCTCTGGCGCGTTCTACCGTGCCCGGCTTGCCTAGCAATTGGCCATTGACTTCAACGACTTGGTCAGCGCCGATGACTATAGCCCCGAACTGGCGGTTTGCAACGCTCGTGGCTTTCTCAGTGGCTAGGCGAAGGCTCATCGCACTGGCGGTCTCCCCACATTTCCGGATTTCTGGCGTATTCGACGCGACCTGCTCGAATTCAACGCCGAGCCGCTGTAATAATTCAGCGCGATATGGCGATGTTGAGGCTAAAATAATTTTCTGCATCGATACGTCCTGTCGATTCGTTGTCTTAAGCGTTCCACGCTGTCGTTTTACTAAAATTACGCGGTATTTGCTAATCCTATTTATTTTTGACAGAAAGGGGTGTTAACTCTATGATGCCGACCTGCTAATGATCCGCCGACGCTTATGGGCTTACCAATCCTTGTCGATCCGCGCAAACTTGCTATTCAAGGCAAGACTTTGAAAGGGTCTGTGCCAGTTACTAGCCTGTCACGACTCGCCTCAGCGGTGAATCGCGTGTGCTCAGACGCGGAGGCATGTTTGCAGTTTGAAACAGAAGACTCGCGTACCAAGCTTGTGCGCGGGACTGCCTCAGTCAATGTGCTGGCTGAATGTCAGCGTTGTCTGGGCGAGGTAGCATTAGACATACGGGCGAATTTTGTTTTGCAGGTCATAGCTGACGAAGTGAAGGCCACCAACATTGTTAAAACGCGCGATTTTTGGATCGTCGAAGATCGCATGGCAAGCCTGCACTATATGGTGGAAGATGAGTTACTATTAGCGCTGGCGCCAGCGAACTATCATGAGCTAGGTAGCTGTAATGGCGATGCGCTAATCACACATACAATTGAAAGCGGGTCTGAAAAAAGCCCATTCGAGATTTTAAAGCAATTAATTATTCAGCCTTAGGAAAAGACGACGGGAGTTCAGTATGGCCGTTCAAAAAAGTCGCAAGACACGTTCCAAACGAGGAATGCGTCGCTCGCATGATTCGCTCGCCACACCCACGATTTCAGTAGATGAAGTGACTGGGGAGAAGCACCTTAGACATAATATCTCTGCAGACGGCTTTTATCGTGGCAAGAAAGTGTTAGATATTTCCGCTGATTAGTCGCGTTTTTGACACTTGGCAGACACACTAACAATTGCAGTTGACGCGATGGGCGGTGACATTGGCCCAGCCGTAACTATGATTGCGCTGCGTAAATTCATGGTTGAGCACTCGCGTCTGCGGGTCATTCTTTTTGGAGCAGAGCCAACAACGGCTTTTCCAGACGACCAAGAAAGTGCACAGCTAGCGTCGCGCGTGCAGTTTGTCAACTGTAGCTCCGTGGTTGAAAGTGGAGAGAGGCCGTCGTCAGCTCTGCGCCATAAAGGGGGTTCGTCCATGGCCTTGGCGGTACAAGCCGTGGCTGATGGCGATGCAAGTGCCTGCGTCAGTGCAGGTAATACCGGGGCTCTTATGGCTTTCGGGCTGCAAAAATTAAAAACGCTTCCAGGTATTTCAAGACCCGCAATTTGCAGCTACATTCCCACTCGTAGCGGTGAAGTTTTGGCACTGGATCTCGGCGCAAATATCGACTGCTCAGCGGCACAACTTCACCAGTTTGCTTTACTAGGCGCGTTGACTGCACGCATTGTTAACGGCATAGCGAATCCCAAATTAAAGCTGCTTAATATTGGCCTTGAAGCCAATAAAGGAATGAAGTCTGTCCAAGAGGCGGCCACATTGCTCGCGGAAGACGTGCGCATTAATTACTGCGGTTTTATCGAGGCGGACCGTTTGTTTCATGGCGATGCAGATGTCGTTGTTTGTGATGGGCGATCCGGTAATATCGCACTTAAAGCGAGCGAGGGCGTGGCATCGATGATCAGTGATATCTATCGTGATCATATCAATAGCCATTGGTTATCACGCTTAGCCTTCCGCGTCTTTATGCGCTCAACGGCTAGCCTTAGCCAACGTCTGCATCCTTCGAGGTACAACGGTGCATACCTGTTGGGACTCAACGGGATTATCATCAAGAGTCATGGCGGAGCCGATAGTCAATCATTCTATGAAGCTTTAAACCTTGCTCGGCTAGCTGCAGGGGAGAATCTCCCGTCAGTATTAGCACCGTTGTTAGCGTCGGATTTATCGGCTTCAGTCCATCAAACGAGGTGTGGGGATGAGTAATTTAGGTTTTGTTTTTCCGGGGCAAGGGTCGCAAGCGATTGGCATGCTCAGTGATTTTTCGGAAAATGCCTGTGTGCGAGACTGTTTTAGCGAAGCATCACAGATCTTGAATTATGACGTGTGGGAGTTAATTCAAAATGGAAGTCATGAAGCAATTACGCAAACACAGCGCACACAACCCATTTTATTGACATGTAGCGTTGCCCTTTTTCGACTTTGGCGCGAACGGGGCGGGCGGTCACCAGACTTTTTGGCGGGTCATAGTCTGGGTGAGTGGTCCGCGCTAGTGTGTTCGGGTGTGATTACCTTTGAAGCCGCTGTTGATATCGTCGAGACGCGGGGTCGTCTGATGCAAGCCGCAGTTCCAGCGGGCGAAGGAGCGATGGCGGCTATTTTGGGCTTAGATGATAATCTGATCGTCTCTTTGTGCACTGAAGCCGAGGAGGGCGACGAGGTCAGCGCGGTGAATTTTAATGCGCTTGGGCAGGTCGTCATTGCAGGATCTGCGTTGGGGGTCAAACGCGCGATCGCACTGTGCCAGCAAGCAGGTGCCCGACGTGCAATCAGCTTGCCGGTGAGCGCGCCTTTTCACACCAAGATGATGCAACCTGCGGCATTTAAGCTTGCGGAAAAGTTAGATGACACGGTTTTCTCGCCGCCGCTGATTCCGATAGTCTTTAACGTAAATGCTCAGTTAGAGCAGAACGAGGACCGAATTCGCGATCTCATGCTGGAGCAAATCTATCGGCCTGTCCGTTGGGTAAACTGTATTCAAAAGTTAGCCGAGTTGGGCGTAACGGGCATCGTCGAGTGTGGCCCAGGCCGCGTGCTTAGCGGGCTTTCTAAGCGTATTGACCGCTCTTTTACATTAGGGTCGACAGACGATAACACAACATTTAATACGACGATAAACTCGTTCTAGACGACTAGGAGTCAATATGGAAAATCAAAAGCGAACCGCGTTGATCACGGGAGCAACCCGAGGTATCGGCGCGGCAATTGCGCAAGACCTAGGAAAATTGGGTTTTACGGTAGCCGCTACGGCCACGACTGAAGCCGGAGCCAAAACTATCACTCAGCGATTGACTGAGGCGGGCATTGATGGGGCTGGAATGGTATTAGATGTGACTAATTCAGCCTCAATTGCCGATGTCATATCGCGTATTGAAAATGATTTCGGACCTGTTGATGTCCTGGTAAACAATGCGGGCATCACGAAAGACAATATTATCATGCGCATGAAAGAAGATGAGTGGTTAGATGTGATTGACACAAATCTAACGGCTATTTTTCGTCTTACCAAAGCTTGTGTTCGGTCGATGGTTAAGCAACGTTGGGGCCGCATTGTAACGATTAGCTCTGTGGTGGGTTCTATGGGTAATGCAGGTCAGTGCAATTACGCAGCGACAAAAGCTGGGGCAGGCGGTTTTTCGCGTGCTTTAGCCAAAGAGTTGGGTTCTCGCAACATCACGGTGAATACGGTCGCCCCTGGCTTTATCGATACGGATATGACGAAAGACCTGCCTGAAGAGGCACGCAAAGGGATGCTGGCGCAGATTCCGCTGGCCCGTTTAGGATCGCCTGCAGAAGTTTCTGAAGTGGTTAAATTCCTTGTTAGCGAGTCAGCAAGTTACATTACAGGCGAGACAATACATGTAAATGGCGGAATGTATATGGGATAAGAGATTGTTATTGTTTGATTTTATGACTTTTGTAAATCGTTGTTAGCATTTTTTAAATTGTAGGGTAAAATGCGCGCCTCACGTAGGGTTTTGTAGCACCTGCGGATATAGACCCTAGGTTGGTTAAAAGAGTCCCTTTATAGGAGTGATAGTTATGAGTAGTATTGAAAGCCGCGTTATCAAAATGGTTGCAGAGCAGTTAGGTGTGAAGGAAGAAGAGGTCCAAGTTAGCTCGTCGTTTGTGGAGGATCTTGGAGCAGACTCGCTTGACACCGTGGAATTAATTATGGCTCTAGAAGAAGAATTTGATGCAGAAATACCTGATGAAGACGCCGAAAAGATCGCTACTGTAGAGGACGCTATTAACTACATCACAGCCAATGGCTAAAGACAATAAGCCTCAAAAACCGCTCCATCAGGGGCGGTTTTTTTTGGTTGAATTTTGACTTCGGACAAGACCCCAAATACTGACTTCGGCATGGTCGACGGAGAGCTGGTGACCGACTCGCTACTCGTCGATCGCGGTCTTTTTTATGGGCATGGTCTGTTTGAGAGTATTCGGTTAGATCAGGGCCGAACTCCGCTTGAGTCACTCCACTTTACTCGACTCGCTCGTGATGCCCCGCGCTTGCACTTGCCGCTTGATATTAATTGTTTGCGTGCGCAGTTTGCGCGTTTCAAAGTGAACCTGCAGAGCCACAATATAGACAGTGGCGTCGTTAAGGTGATAATTACCGCGGGTATTGGCGGAGCTGGGTATTGTCTGCCGGAATCGGTCATACCGCGGCA
This sequence comes from uncultured Cellvibrionales bacterium, assembly GCA_913031145.1. Lineage (GTDB taxonomy): Bacteria > Pseudomonadota > Gammaproteobacteria > Pseudomonadales > Porticoccaceae > TMED48. Next base: position 10,098 of record CAJWCO010000013.1, read on the forward strand.
TCTATTTTTGCATAGGCCGCATCCACCTGACAACGATGCAATCGCTCACGGTGTGAGTCTTCGAGAGATTGACTATAGACTTCCGACTAATCCATTATTAGCGGGGATTAAGCACCTTAATCGTCTCGACCAAATAATGGCCCGAGCAGAATGGTCTGACCATTACTTTGACGGCATTATGCGAGACACAGATGGCGCCGTGATCGAAACCACCTGTGCCAATATTTTTGTTCGCAGCGCACAGGGCTGGGCAACGCCGTCCTTAACACAGTGCGGTATAAAAGGGGTTATGAGAACGTTGGTTATGGACGAACTATTGCCTTCGATACAGCAAACTGTGAGGGAAGCCGAGCTCACGTTGCATGATGTTGTGTCATGCAGAGAAATATTTATTTGCAATGCCGTTAGGGGGATCATGCCAGTCGTCAATGTATCAAACAAATACTTTTGGACCATCGGTAAGGATACGTTAAGCGTCCGCGATGCGCTCGCGGTCAGGCAACAATGTTACCAATAGGGAGCTTTATGCTGCGTATCTCAGGTATGGCTTTTTTGTTGGTGAGTCTTGCTGTTGCCCTTTTGGTGGGTGATGCACATAGGCAGCTGGCCATGCCGATATCGATAGGGCAACTATCATCGGAGTCAGATTCTGGGGCGCCCCAACACGACACATTACAAAAGTACCGATGGCAGATAGATCGTGGGAGTTCGCTGACCGGCGTTGCACTCAAATTGCATGCGGCGGGCGTTATTCGTTCACCTGACACCTGGGTTCTGTATGCAAAATTATCAGGTAAGACTCGGATCCAAGCAGGATCCTATTGGCTCTCCAGCGGCGATAGTGCGATCACACTGCTAGACCGTTTTTCCCATGGCGATGTGATCATTGATCGGGTGACCTTTCCCGAGGGATGGAATTTCGCGCAATGGCGCACACGTCTGCAATCGCATGCACAGTTTAAAGCGATAGCTGAATTGTCGAACGAACAGTTACTCAGCGATGCGGGTATTGACAATATCCATCCGGAGGGTTGGTTCTTTCCCGACACTTATACCTATACCACCGGCGACAATGCGGCTGATATTCTTGGTCGAGCCCATCAAAAAATGCAAAATATTTTACGTGAGAAGTGGTCGCACCGTGCATCTGGACTCCCCTACAACACTGCATATGAAGCGCTGATATTGGCGTCAATTGTGGAGAAAGAAACCGGACTTGCCGAAGAGCGTGCAGAAATTGCAGGCGTCTTTGTGCGGCGCTTAAAACGAGGTATGCGTCTACAAACGGATCCAACCGTAATTTATGGGTTGGGCGCCGAGTTTAATGGCAACCTCCGCCGCTCGCATTTAAGGCAGAAAACCGCCTACAATACCTATATGATTCAGGGATTACCGCCAACCCCGATCGCGATGCCAAGTGCGGCCGCAATTGAGTCGGCACTCCATCCAAAAGCCGGAGCCAGTCTTTATTTTGTGGCCCGAGGCGATGGGGGGCATGTTTTTTCCAATAACTTGTCCGACCATGAACGTGCAGTGCGCCAATATCAAGTGTTCCAGCGGAGCAAGGACTATACGTCGGTGGCCAAGTGACAGCGGTTGTCGAATAATACAATAGGCACGATAAGAATGAGTCAAATCAAACGCGGCAATCTGATTACTCTGGAGGGAACCGAGGGCGTCGGAAAAACAACTAACATGGCTCATGTATGCGAGTGGCTTAGCACTCGCCAGATTACATATTTGGCCGCACGGGAGCCTGGTGGTACCGTGCTTGCAGAACAAATAAGGGATCTTTTGCTCGACACCCACACCGAAGCCGTTGCGCCAGTGACCGAACTGCTGTTGATGTTTGCCAGTCGTGCGCAGCATCTAACGCAGCGAATTGAGCCGGCGCTAGCCGCGGGAACATGGGTGGTCTGTGACCGCTTTAGTGACGCCAGCTACGCCTATCAAGGAGCAGGCCGAGGTATTCCCGAGCTTTTCATTAAACAATTAGAACATATGGTGCAGGGGTTTTTACAACCAAACCTGACCTTGATTCTTGATACTCCGGTCTCTCAGGGACTCTCTCGCGCCAAAAGCCGCAGTGCACCTGACCGATTCGAACGCGAGCAACACGCATTTTTTGAGCGTGTTCGTGAGGGTTATCTAACCCGTGCAAAAAAACATCCTCAGCGTTGCAAGATGATTGACGCTTCATTGCCCTTAGTGGTCGTTCAAGAACAGTTAAACGAGGTTCTCGACGCCTTTGTCGCGGCACAACCTAACTCATGTCCCTGAATCCGCCATTAGCATGGCAGGGCGCGCTATGGGAGCGCTTGGTGAGCGAATACGGTCAAAACCGTTTACCTCATGCGTTGTTGCTAAGCGGTGCGGCTCACATCGGCAAGAAACATTTTGCTTTTGCAGTTGCTCATCGCCTTCTTTGCCACTGCGAGTCTACGTTGTACGCTTGCGGGACCTGTAAAGGTTGTTTGCTCAATGAGGCACAGACGCACCCCGACCTCGCGATACTCGAACCCAACGATGCGGGAAAAAAAGTCATCGGTATTGGGGAAGTGCGTGAGCTTATCAACGTTCTATCCAAAACTTCGCAACAAGGTGGATGGAAAGTGGCTGTGATCGCTCCTGTCGAAAATTTAACTATTTCGGGAGCCAACGCGTTGCTAAAAACGCTAGAAGAGCCCCCCGGAAAAATTTTGATGCTATTAGTGAGTCATGAACTGGGTAGGGTACCTGCAACCATTAGAAGTCGTTGTCAGCGTTATATGTTTCCTCTTCCGAATGCGTCAGAGGTACTTCCTTGGCTCGCTCAAAATGGCGTCGCGCTAGACAAGGCGGCGAAAGTTCTCAATGTCGCAAGAGGACGCCCGCTCCTGGCAGCTGATTACCTTCAGGAGTCTTTGCTGGACCGCGTCGCGCAGTTTGATCAGTGGGTGGATGACGTCGCAAGCGGTCAGTTATCGCCCGTAAGCGCGGCTCAGAAGTGCCATAACGCAGATGCGCTCGAGCAAATTGATTGGTTCGTGCAATACATACACCGCATGGTATGCCTCAATGTCGAAACGTGTTGTAGCCCAGAAAATTTTATTTTTTATGACAAACTGCACAAAGCCCGCGGCTGGATAGTATCGGGGGCCAATGCAAACAAACAACTCATTTGGGAAGAATTATTCTTCGACTGGCACACATTGGCTCGAGGGTTGGCAAAAGCGCAGAGTGCCAGCTGAGATAAGATAGCTATCGACCGAGCGGGGCGCTGCGTATTAAACTTTCGGGGCGGCATTCTGCTCTGAGCAGCAACGATAGGTCGGTCGGTTTCATCCTCTAGGGTTCTGTACTGAAACAGTCAGCGCGCTTAAATTGAAAAACTGGAGAAATATTCAAATGTCATTGGAACGGTGTGTTTTGCGGAGGGGTTTATGTCTGAGGTAGAGGATCCAGATTCAACGTTCATCTTGCGGTCATTTCCCGTGGGCCCACTGCAGTGCAATTGCTCCATCATCGGTGATAGGATCTCGGGGCGAGCGCTGGTAGTGGATCCCGGAGGAAATGCCGATCAGATCTTGTCGCTGTTGAAAGAGCTGAACTTGGTGCCCATTGCAATTGTGCACACGCATGCGCATCTCGATCACATCCTTGCTGCGGGGGATATCAAGCGAGCGACTGGGGCACCTATTTATCTCCACAAAGAAGACGTCTTTTTATGGGATATGCTAGAGCAGCAGTGCGGGATGGTTGGGGTTCCGTATAAGCCGCTACCCGACCCTGACCACTACCTCAAGGACGACCAAGACTTAGCGTGTTGCGGGGGCATTGCAATTCATACCCCAGGACACAGCCCCGGATCAATGAGCTTTTGGTTTGAAGAACACCGTACGCTCATTGCCGGCGACACACTGTTTCAGGGCAGTGTTGGCCGCACCGATCTTTGGGGCGGCGATATGAACACCCTCGTTAACTCGATTAAACAGCGACTGTATACGTTAGATGACGAAGCAATTGTGGTGACAGGGCATGGTCCCAACACGCGCATCGGTATCGAAAAGAGCAGCAATAATTTTGTGCGTGCATGAGGCGGATAATATGCGACAACAATTAATAGCCATGTTGAAATTACAAGAAGCGATGAACAGCAAAGTGCATCCGCAATGGCGCAAGCAGGATTTCGCTTGGTATCGAGCGATCTGGGTAGAGTGTGCGGAACTATTGGATCACCACGGGTGGAAGTGGTGGAAGCGACAAAATCCCGATATTGACCAGATCGTGTTAGAGCTTGTGGATATCTGGCATTTTGGTCTTAGTGCCTTGCTCGTTGAAACTGACTCGTTGGAGGCGATAGCCGAACGCATAGAAAGTGACCTTTCTTCCCCAAAAGATAACGGTGACTTTACCCTAGATTTAGAGGCGTTTACGCTTTATACCCTCACCCACAAGCAGTTTGATTGCATCCGCTTCAAACGTTTAATGGACGGCGTAGAAATGGATTTTGCATCCCTTTACACGGGTTATGTTGGTAAAAATGTCCTTAATTTTTTTCGGCAAGATCACGGTTATAAAGACGGCACCTATCATAAATTGTGGGGTAATAAGGAAGACAACGAGCACTTGGTTGACATTGTAGCGACGCTAGACGTCACTGCCGCTAGTTTCAGTGAAGATTTGTACGAGCGCATGCAGGTTGTCTATACAGAACACTGCAAATAAGTCGAGAAACCGAATGGGAACTTGAGGTACCGTTGTTCTCAACTATTTCCAATCTCGCAGGTGGGCAAGGTTATCAATCAGCCCTATAATGGCAAATACTCATTTTTTGTTGGAGATGCTCAGTGAAAACACCCGTCCGCGTGACCATTACAGGTGCTGCAGGTCAGATCAGTTACTCTTTGTTATTTAGAATAGCCGCTGGAGAGATGCTAGGTTCGGACCAGCCGGTTATATTGCAAATGCTTGAAATCACCCCTGCGCTCGAAGCGCTTCGAGGTGTTGCAATGGAGTTGGATGATTGCGCGTTTCCGTTGCTCGTTGATATGGTGTGCACAGATGATGCGACTGTCGCTTTTAAGGACACTGATTATGCGCTCTTGGTAGGGGCTCGACCACGTGGGCCGGGCATGGAGCGAAAAGACCTTTTAGAAGCAAATGCAGCTATTTTCTCGGCCCAAGGTCAGGCGATCAATGCGGCGGCATCGGCTTCCATCAAGGTGCTTGTTGTAGGTAATCCAGCGAACACGAACGCTTTGATTGCACAGCGCAATGCGCCGGACGTTAACCCGCGCCAGTTTACGGCGATGACACGCTTAGACCATAATCGTTCGATAACACAGATTGCGCAAAAAGTGTCTAAGACAATCTCTCATGTCACCAAAATGACGATTTGGGGAAACCACTCCGCAACGCAGTATCCTGACTTACACCACACGATGATAGACGGTAATCCAGCGCTGTCATTGGTGAAGCAAAACTGGTACGACGGGTCCTTTATTCCCGATGTTCAGCAGCGCGGGGCTGCGATAATTAAAGCCCGTGGAGCGTCCAGCGCAGCGTCTGCAGCGAATGCCGCCATTGCTCACATGCGGTCTTGGGTGTTGGGGTCAGCCGAGAACGATTGGGTCAGTATGGGGGTCTATAGTGACGGTAGCTATGCTGTTACTGAAGGTTTGATTTATTCATTCCCGTGTGTGTGCACTAACGGCGATTGGCAAATAGTCCAAGGACTCGAGATCAATGCGTTTTCTCAGGCCAAGATGACTGCATCCGAAAATGAATTAATAGAAGAGCGAGATGCTGTTGCTCACTTATTGCCTTAATCAGATTTTCTAAGGGATCTACCTAGATATTGCGGCGATCACGCCAGTGGGTAGGTCAGTTTCAGGAGAAAAACCATGCACATACCTAAAGTTGGAACTCCAGCGCCGATTTTTTCATTGAAGAATCAACACGGCGAACTGGTATCGCTAGATACTTTCGCGGGCAGTCGTAATGTATTATTGTACTTCTACCCTAAAGCCATGACGCCGGGCTGTACGACGCAGGCCTGCGGGATTCGTGATTCGTTTATGGAGTTTGAGGCATGCCAGACATCGGTGTTGGCGGTCAGCCCCGATTCGACGGAACGTTTAGCAAAATTTGTAGATAAAAAGGCCCTACCATTTCAGCTTCTGTCTGATGAAGATCATAGGGTTACAGAAAGCTATGGCGCGTGGGGTCTGAAAAAGTTCATGGGGCGTGAGTACGAAGGTGTGTTGCGCTATAGTTTTATTATAGACAAGCAAGGTCGCATTGCCCATAGCATGAATAAGGTGAAAACCAAGAGTCATCATCAAGACACGCTACGATGGATCACAGAAAATTTATGATGCTATCTTAAGCCTATTTTCGGCTCAAACCGGCCGTAGAGAGTTTACTCACAATACTACAGGAATCGTTTATGTTTTTTATCGAAAGTGCGCATGCACAAGCCGCAAGTTCAGCGGGGGAACCCAACATTGTTTTTCAAATGGTACTGATGTTAGGTCTTTTTGCGCTCATGTATTTTATGATCATCAGACCGCAGAGAAAACGTCAAAAACAACATACTGATTTGCTAACGCAACTTGGAAAGGGGGACGAAGTTCTTCTGAGTAGCGGCATGTTGGGCAAGATCGTCTTATTAAATGACGACTATGTGGTGTTAGATGTGGCGGCTAATTTAGAACTAAAGTTTCAAAAGGCTGCGGTTCAGGCAGTTCTTCCCAAGGGCACCATTAAATCGATATGACCTGAAGGACTCCGATGAGGCTTTGCGCATGAACGCCCCCCCATCAAAAGTTCGATTAGGACAACTGAATACGCCGTTGCAGCCGTTAGATCGTCTATCTGAGTACTTTGGTGGTCCTCGGATCTGGATAAAACGAGACGACATGACCGGATGTGCAACGTCGGGTAATAAAGTCCGTAAGCTCGAATACCTGTTTGCGGACGCACTCGCTCAAGGGTGCGACACTATTATTACCAGCGGGGGTATTCAGTCTAATCACTGCAGAGCGACTGCAGTGCTGGGGGCACAGTTGGGTGTGCATGTGCATCTTTTGTTGCGCGCTGACGAGGCACCCCAGAGCGTCGGGAATCTTTTCATTAGCCAACTAGTTGGCGCCAAGAAATCGCATTATTCGCCATCTGAATTCAAATATCTTCGGCAGCATATCGATCATTGGATGGCGCATTATCGAGAGCAGAATAGGGCACCATATTGTATACCTGTCGGTGGCAGCAATGGCCTAGGCCTTTGGGGGTATATCGATGCGGTGAGCGAACTCGCGGCCGATTTTGCGCGCCTTGGTATGCAGCCCGATGCCATCGTCCATGCAACCGGGTCGGGTGGAACGCAGGCGGGTTTGATATTAGGGTGCCAAATTCATGAGGTACTCGTACCGGTGGTTGGATTCGCCGTTTGTGATGATGCAAACTACTTCACCACAAAAATATTGTCAGATATTACCGACTGGAAACGTCAAGGTGGACATCACCTAACGGTTAGGCCAGAGGACATAATGACCATTGACTCATATAAGGGCCCTAGTTATGGGCGGTGTGATCCTGAGGTCTTTGAACTGATTCGATGGCTAGCACACTTGGAAGGAATTATTTTAGATCCTGTTTATACTGGGAAAGCTTTTTATGGCATGTTAAAAGAAATACAGGGTGGGCAATTTCGAGATACTGCAAATATCGTTTTTATCCATACAGGTGGTCTTTTCGGGCTTTTTGCGCAGCAAGATCGTTTAGAGGATGCAGCGGAGATATACACTAAAACACATAAAAATGAGGTGGATTTGTCGTGGAAAATTTGATTGATGCAGCCAATAAATTGATCTGGGGCCCCGTCATGCTGTGTCTTATTCTTGGTACGGGATTTTATTTAACCGTCGGATTAAAGGGCATGACGTTACGTCGCATCCCCTATGCATTTCGATTGCTGTTTCGCGGGCGTACCGGAAGCGGGGAAGGCGAAATTAGCCCGTTTAATGCACTAATGACGGCGCTATCATCAACAATTGGAACGGGAAATATTGCCGGCGTTGCAACGGCTGTCGGTATCGGTGGGCCCGGCGCTTTATTTTGGATGTGGTGTACGGCAGTGCTCGGAATTGCCACTAAATATGCAGAGGCCGTTCTCGCGGTAAATTTTCGTGAGACCGATAATACGGGGAAAAAAGTCGGCGGCCCCATGTACTACATCAAAAATGGTCTATCTGCCCGATGGCATTGGCTGGCCTTTTTGTTTGCTTTCTTTGGTGCTTTGGCAGGCTTCGGCTTAGCCAATACGGTGCAATCTAATGCCGTGTCGCAAGTGCTTCTGGAGACATATGACATCCCTACGATGGCGACTGGGATAATGATGGCGAGTCTTGTGGGCCTTGTGTTGTTGGGTGGGATTCGCCGTATCGCCGACGTCGCGGGCAAATTAGTGCCCTTCATGGCGTTACTCTACTTGTCTGCGGCGGGCATTATTTTGCTGATCAATTTCACAGCGATTCCCGCCGCCTTGGTATTAATTGTCGACAGTGCCTTTAACACTACGGCTGCTGCCGGTGGTTTTGCAGGAGCGACAATGACTTTAGCACTCCAAATGGGAGTGGCCCGCGGTATATTTTCTAATGAGGCAGGGCTCGGTTCAGCCCCCATTGCACACGCCGCCGCTGAGACAAACAGTCCCGTAAGACAGGGAACAATTGCGATGCTGGGCACCTTCATAGATACGCTCGTGGTCTGCACGATGACCGGGCTTGTGCTGGTTGTCAGTGGGGTGTGGAATGGCGAAGCAGCCGGCGCGGCGATGACCCTTAACGCGTTTAAAAACAATTTACCTATGGGCGGTGATATCTTGACGATATGCATTGTTCTTTTTGCCTTCACGTCCGTCCTTGGCTGGAGTTATTACGGTGAACGATGCGCTGAATTTTTGCTCGGCCCTGTTGTGATTATTCCATTTCGTATCCTTTGGGTATTAGGCGTTTTTCTAGGTACTCAATTAAGTTTGGGGTTTGTGTGGAAGATATCAGACATGTTTAACGGTCTTATGGCATTTCCCAACCTCATTGCGCTTATTTTACTGGCACCCGTCGTATTTCGGTTGACGCGGGAATATTATTTGGCGGGTGATGAAGAGCGCGATGAACATCACCCGCGCACAGAGTAGGCTCACTTCATGACTGAGACCGAAGGACCAAAATTAGTAATTGCCATTTCTTCGACGGCGCTATTCGACATGCGCGCAAGTCACACGATCTACGAAAAAGAGGGCGTTAAGGCCTACGCGGCTTATCAGCGAGATCATGAAGATGACCTATTAGAACCCGGAGAAGCATTCCCCCTAGTGGCGAAATTACTGCGGATTAATGAAAAACTTGGTGGCAGTCCGAAAGTTGAGGTGATCCTTTTATCGCGAAACTCTGCAGACACGGGACTGCGCATTTTTAACTCGATCAAACACTACGGTTTGCAAATAACTCGGGCAGCTTTTTCAGGTGGAAATTCCCCTTACCGTTATGTGTCGGCGTTTGCCTGCAATCTTTTTTTATCTACACACGCAGACGACGTGCGAAGCGCGTTGAACAATGGTATCGCCGCGGCAACGCTGCTTGCCTCAAACCACGATTCCGGTGCGTCTGAAGAGCTAAAGTTTGCCTTTGATGGAGATGCTGTATTATTTTCGGACGCATCTGAGCGGATTTACAAAGAGCAGGGCTTAGACGCTTTTAATGCCAATGAAACTAAAGCCGCTCGCAGCCCGATGGGTGCGGGGCCCTTCAAGAATTTTTTGCATGCTTTACATGAACTGCAGTCCGAATTCCCAGATGACCAATGCCCAATTCGCACTGGACTCTTTACTGCGCGCGCCGCGCCGTCTCATGAACGTGTCGTGCGTACGCTAAGAGAGTGGGGCATCCGCATTGATGAAAGCGTGTTTCTCGGCGGCCTAAGTAAAGGGGACTTTCTCAAATCTTTTGGTGCGGATGTTTTCTTTGATGATCAGCAAATTCACTGTCGTTCTGCAAGCGACCACGTGGCCACGGGGCATGTGCCGCACGGCGTATCTAATGAGCCGAATGATAAGGTAAATGACACAGGAATAAGTAAAGAATAACCCCTAAAAAGCCGCTAGAATTGGGCGATGAAACGATTTTTTGGTTGTTGACTGTCGCTGTATCCGCTCTACAAAGTGTTATGCCGGTCGGTTGCAAAACCCATGCAGAATGAAACGTCTTTTCCGACTTTCCACTTTACATAAGGGGTGAGCGTGCTCAAAAATAGCTAAAAAAGTGCAAATTTTACACCGATGATTAACAAGATGAAGGCGAGGAGTCTCTGCAGGCGGTGGCCAGGTACATGGCTGGCGAGCCGAATGGCAATATGGATAGCGGGTAGCGAGCCAAGTAACAAATAGGCTAGCAAGACGAAATCAACGTTTCCAAGCCAAAAGAAGTGGCCCAGACCGGCGACGAGAGTCAACGGCACTGCATGCGAGATGTCCGTGCCCAATACGCGCAAGGCGGGCATGTGTGGATAAAGCCAAAGTAACAGCGCTGCGCATAAGGCACCCGCGCCTACGGATGTCAGGGTGACAAACACGCCTAAAAATAGCCCAGATAAGACGAGTATGAGTTTTTTCTTGTAACCAAGGGTGGCCTGTTGATTGGCGTCAGAAAAATCGTTTTTGGACGGACTGGATCCAGAGCGTTTAAAAACGATGACCAACGATGTGAGAACCAGCATCATCCCGAGACTGCGTGTTAAGATCGCTTGATATTGCTCTGGATCTTGAAAAACATAATTCAATGACCATGCTGTGGCGATCGAAGCGGGCAAACTTCCCATGGCGAGATAAAGAACACCTTGCCACTCAATATTCTTTTTTCGGGCGTGTAAAACCATGCCGCTGGATTTGGTGATCGCCGCGTAAAAAAGATCAGTGCCGATCGCGACGTGGTAGGGAACCCCTAAAAAAATAAGTAGTGGAGTCATGAGTGACCCACCGCCGACCCCGGTAAAACCGACCGTAAAACCGACAACAGCGCCGGCGATAATATAAACAACAACATCCATTGTGGGTAACCAACTCAACCTGTAATACCGCGAACATTAACAAACCTTGACTATTCTAAGAAGTAATCATCACGTATATTTTAATAGCTATATCGCATAACCTTGGTTAATATAAAAACATCGAGCGGTAAAGGCAATAACGGACGATCAATCATATGGACAGTCGCACGAACCGACGTAAACTGTTGTGAAACTTCAACAGCTGCGCTATATCTGGGAAGTGGCCCACCACGATTTAAATGTATCTGCAACAGCGCAGAGTCTGTACACCTCACAACCCGGAATCAGCAAACAGATCAGGTTACTTGAAGACGAATTGGGAGTTGAGATTTTCACGCGCAGTGGCAAGCATTTAACGCGTGTCACCCCTACTGGCGAACAAGTTCTCAAAATAGCCGGTGATATTCTCCGGCAAGTTGAAAGTATTAAACAGCTGACGAACGAGCATAACAGCCCAGAAAGTGGAAGCCTTTCGATCGCCACCACCCACACGCAAGCGCGTTACGCGTTGCCTAGCGTGATCCAAGAATTTATTCATAAATACCCCAAAGTCGCTTTGCATATGCACCAAGGCACGCCGATGCAAATTGCAGAAAAAGCAGATGAAGGTAGTGTGGATTTTGCGATTGCGACCGAAGCGATTGAACTCTTTAAAGATCTGGTAATGATGCCCTGCTATCGTTGGAATCGATGTATTATCGTCCCCGTAGGGCACCCGCTAACGCAGCTAGAAAAGCCGACTTTAGAAGCCATTGCGCAATACCCACTGGTTACCTATGTGTTTGGTTTTACCGGGCGATCGCGTTTAGACAAGGCTTTTAGTCGACGGCAACTAAGCCCTAACGTCGTCTTTACTGCAACTGATTCCGACGTTATCAAAACCTATGTGCGTCTTGGCCTAGGGGTAGGTATCGTCGCCCGCATGGCCTGTGATGAATCAGATGAGGGATTAGTTTCAATCAACGCAGAGCATCTCATCGAGCCGAGTGTGACCTACATCGGATTTCGAAAAGGGACTTATTTGCGGGGGTATATGTACGATTTTATCGGACGATTTGCGCCGCATCTTACGCGAACTGTCATCGACGAAGTGATGGCACTGCCCAACAAAGAGTCGCAATTGTCCTATTTTGAAGACATACCTCTGCCCTATCTCTGACGAGAAAATTGTAAGTTGTAAGTATATTGCCTATTTACTAGCGATTGAGCGACATTAATTGCGGCCTGTAAAGAAGTTCAGTAGAGTTCTCTTTTATCTAATTGTTGAGCTGACATTATGGAGATAGCGTGTTTAGATCTCGAGGGCGTTTTAATACCAGAAATATGGATTAAGGTCGCTGAGAAGACGGGCATTGATGGGTTAAAAAGAACGACGAGAGACGAGCCAGATTACGATGTGCTGATGCGCTATAGGCTCGATCTTTTAAAAGAACATTACTTGGGAATTACAGAAATACAAGAGGTTATTGCTACGCTGACACCGCTAAATGGTGCCGTTGAGTTTGTCGACTGGCTGCGCGCTAGATTTCAAGTTGTTATTCTGTCTGATACCTTTTATGAGTTCGCGCAACCTTTTATGCGGCAACTCGGATATCCTACTTTGCTATGCCATCGGTTAGTTGTCGACGAACAGTCAAGGATTGTGGACTACTCGCTGCGTCAGGAAAACCCTAAACGCCAAGCCATTGTTGGTTTCAAAAGCATGTACTATCGAACAATCGCTACCGGTGATTCCTACAACGACACCACAATGCTCACTGAAGCCGACGCCGGTATTCTATTTAATGCGCCACAGCGCGTTATCGACGAGTTCCCCCAGTTTCCGTCTGTAACTGGTTATGGTGATTTAAAACGACAGTTTTTGAAAGCTAGCGATCGCGACTTGACCTTGTGACAGCAGCTCTAACGTTTGATGTGGAATTACGCAGTGACAAAAAGTAGCTTGGGTTATACTTGAGATATGAGCATTCGCAGTAGCACAGAGCAAATTCGGGAGAAAAAGAAATTATTTTTCATCCGCGAAGAGCGTATTATCAGCGCAGCCCTCGATTTATTTTTCAGCGATGGCATCGACAATGTGACTGTCTCTAAGATCGCCACTCGCGCAGGCATTGGCAAGGGGACGGTGTATAAGCATTTTGTGAGTAAAAACGAAATATTAGTGCGCATCATGCTAGATTACGAAAAACAGCTCAGCCTTAATCTATCTGAGGGGATTAAGAGAGCCGAAGCAGGGGAGTCGGGTGCCGCGCCCAAGGCCTACTTCCAATCGCGATTAGCGCGGCCTGAACTAGACCGACTTGTTCAGCAACTCGAAATTCGGCTCGCCGATGCCGTCGATATATCCGCTCAGTTAGAGCAACTACATAGCCTTCGCAGATCGAATGAAGCGTCCCTCAGTGAGATGCTTAGTCGGCAGATCGACCGCGGTGTTTTAGAAAACGTACCGCCACATTATCACTATCTAGCTTGCTGGGCGCTTGCTCAGGGGGCCGTAGAGTTGTGTTTTAATAAAAGCTGGAACTATCGGTTGGACACCGAAGAACTTATGGACTTTATTGCAGGTATTGGAATAACGATGGGTAATCGAGGTCAATATCGAGGTAAAAGAGTGAAAAAAAATGACTGAAAGTCTGGTTTCGCAGCTCAAAGATCGTTTAAACCTCATGCAAGGGGCAGAGACGGCTCTACCGCCCGTGGCTCTTTGGGACACGCCACTCAACGGTGATATTGATATCTTTATTGACCGTGAGGGGCGCTGGATTCACGAAGGTGGCGAAATTAAACGGCCTGCTCTAGTCGCGCTTTTCAGCTCGATTCTTCGTCGTGAAGGCGATGATTACTTCTTGGTGACGCCCTATGAAAAATGGCGCATACGCGTTGCATTCGCACCGTTTTTTGTGATCGACGCGTCTTTGGAGCAAAGTGCTGAACGGCAGGTCGTAAAACTGATAACGCGCACAGGCGAAGCTATCGCTGTCGGTATTGCGCACCCGCTATGGATTGAACAGAGTGATACGCCGAAACAGCCAATTCCACTAGTCATGGTAAGAGACAATATGCCGGCGCTACTGAGTCGCTCAGTGTTTTATCAGTTGGTCAGTTGGAGCACAGAAAACCTCCACAAAGAAACCCTCGAAATACACAGCATGGGAACGTCGTTTCATCTCGGCCCGATCAGTTAATCGGGCAGTTTCGGCATAAGTTTAAAGGCCGTGGCTACAAGACACTTTACATGTTGGGGTAGTTAGGGCCGCCAGCACCTTCAGGCGTTACCCAATTGATATTTTGACTTGGCTCTTTGATATCACATGTTTTGCAATGGACGCAATTTTGAGCATTTATCTGAAAGCGTTTTTCGCCGTCACTTTCTTCTACCACTTCGTAGACGCCCGCGGGGCAGTACCTTTGAGCAGGTTCGTCGTACATTCCTAAGTTAAAAGTAATCGGCAATTGCACATCATCAAGTTTTAAGTGGCAAGGTTGGTCCTCTTCGTGATTGGTGCTAGACATATAGACTGAAGATGCCTTGTCAAAACTGATCATCTGGTCGGGTTTTGGGTAGTGGATCTTTTTGCAGTCCGCTGCCGGCTTCATCGCATCGTGATCGCAAAGTGTGTCGCGAAGCGTCAATGGTAATTTTCCGAAGAAAATATTTTGCTCAAACCAGACAAAGGCAGAGGCCATTAACAAGGGGAACGAGTGCATCCAGCCAGAAAAATTCCTCGACTTGTGTAGTTCATCATACAGCCAAGACTGTTTGAACCTGTCGGCGTACGCCGATAACTCTGACGGTGATATTTCGTTATCACGCCGAGCTTCAACGATAACTTCTGCGGCAATAAGACCGCTTTTCATTGCAGTATGGTTACCTTTGATTTTGAGTGCATTCAATGTGCCCGCGTCGCACCCGATTAATAGACCGCCGGGGAAATGCATTTTCGGAAGGGAATTCAAACCCCCTTTGATGACCGCGCGAGCGCCATAGGCCACTCGCGATCCTCCCTGCAAATATTTAAGTGTTTGCGGGTGATGCTTCCAACGCTGAAACTCATCAAACGGACTCATGTGCGGATTGCTGTAGTTCAGGTCGGCTATCAAACCTACGTAAACTTGACTGTTTTCAGCATGGTACAAGAAGGCGCCACCCCCAGATGAACTTTCTTGAAGCGGCCACCCGAAGCCATGAATAACTAACCCTTCATCATGCTGACTCTCAGGTATATCCCATATCTCTTTGATTCCAATACCATAGTGCTGGGGGTCTGCAGATTGGTCTAAGGCATATTTTTTTATCAGTTGCTTGCCTAAATGGCCACGACACCCTTCAGCAAACAATGTGTATTGTGCGTGCAACTCCATGCCTTGTGCGTAGCTTGCTTTCCGATCGCCTTGTTGGCTGATTCCCATATCGCCCGTTGCTACTCCCTTCACGGATCCATCGGCGTGAAACACAATTTCTGACGCGGCAAATCCTGGGTATATATCAACCTCAAGTGCCTCTGCTTGCTCTGCCAGCCAGCGGCACACATTAGCCATCGAAACAATATAATTACCGTGATTATGGGTCGGTTTTGGAATTAAAAAGCTGGGCAGTCGTACAGCCCATTTTTTCGACAGGTAGTATAAAAATGTGTCACGAGTGACTTTTACATTGAGCGGCGCTCCCCGCTCTTCCCAATCTGGGAACAACTCTTCCATCGCGCGGGGTTCTAAAACTGCGCCAGACAGTATATGAGCACCCACCTCTGAGCCCTTTTCTAACACACAAACGGTAATCTGGGGGTCAAGTTGCTTTAGCTTAATGGCTGCAGATAACCCCGACGGCCCCGCTCCAACGATGACTACGTCGTACTCCATCGATTCTCTATCCATAAACCGTCTCCGTGTTCGTCAGTTTGCGTAGTTTACGTGCAATGTCCAAGCATAGCCACACCGAGCCCTTGAGCAGAATTCGGTGGCGCACGCTCAGTCGTTGTCAAAACATCTTAGGCGGCGCAAATATTCGCTATAAGACTCGCGAATCTATACGGATTATCTATCGAAGCGGTTGACTTACTATCACACCGAAGTGTCTAAGGGATTGATTTTAGGCGCTCATGTTGAAATAATGCTCGCCCAAATTTTGGGCAGGCGCACTCTGCGCGTGGACACCCAGTCTAAAAGTGCATGAAGCACTCAACACATTGAGGGACACCATGAAAGTACTGGTACCGATAAAACGCGTCGTCGATTACAACGTTAAGGTTCGACCCAAATCTGATGGTAGCGATGCAGATCTTGCGAACCTAAAAATGTCGATCAACCCGTTCTGTGAGATAGCCGTTGAAGAAGCGGTCCGACTGAGGGAGAAGGGAGCTGTTACGGAGATCGTTGCAGTATCCATCGGCATGCAGCAATCCCAGGAACAGCTGCGCACGGCGCTGGCCCTCGGCGCAGATCGCGCGATTTTGATTAGCACCGATCTTGCTGTGGAACCCCTCGCTATCGCTAAATGCCTCAAGGCGTTGATGGACTCAGAAAAACCTGACATCGTCCTCTTGGGCAAACAAGCTATCGATGGAGACAATAACCAAACAGGTCAAATGCTTGGCGCATTCACCGGTTATGCGCAAGGGACGTTCGCTTCGGAATTAACGTTGGAAGATGGGCGCGCCGTTGTCAAGCGGGAGGTGGACGGTGGCCTACAGACCGTGTCGCTGGAACTTCCCGCTATCGTTACCAGCGATCTGCGACTGAACGAACCTCGCTATGCATCTCTGCCGAATATTATGAAGGCGAAGCGAAAGCCTCTTGACACTATGACGCCGGAAGAGCTTGGGGTCGACGTCTCGCCGCGAACTCAATTGATTAATGTTCGGCTCCCAGCAGAGCGCGTGGCGGGCATCATTGTTGAGGATGTCGCTACACTAGTAGATAAACTTAAAAACGAAGCGAAGGTGATCTCATGAGTATATTAGTGGTTGCGGAACATGACAATTCAGAGCTGAAATCGGCGACGCTAAACTCAGTCACTGCGGCGCAGGTGCTCGGCGGCGATATTGACATATTAGTGGCAGGGTGCGATTGCGGGTCTGTTGCCGAGCAAGCCGCGATGGTTGCTGGAATAGGGCGGGTCATTGTGGCTGATAATGCCGCTTTAAAACATGCTTTAGCTGAAAATGTCGCGCCATTGATTGCTGAATTGGGCGGGACGTATACCCATGTCTTGGCAACGGCCACGTCCAATGCCAAAAATATACTTCCACGCGCCGCCGCACTCATGGACGTGCAGGCTATTTCTGATATTAGCGCGATCATCGATGCGGACACGTTCGAACGTCCAGTCTACGCGGGTAGCATGATTGCCACGGTCAAAAGTTTGGATCAAACTAAAGTTGTGACTGTTCGAGGTACGGCATTTGACGCTGCAGCCAATACGGGCGGAAGTGGGGTTGTCACAAGTATTGAGTCAGTGCATGATCTTGGCAACTCAACCTTCGTGGGTGAAGAAGTTGCAAAATCAGATCGTCCCGAGCTAACGGCCGCGAACATCGTCGTATCAGGCGGGCGAGCTCTAGGAAGTGAAGAGCAATTCGCGATGATCTATCAACTGGCTGATCACATGGGTGCGGCTGTTGGAGCATCCCGCGCCGCCGTGGATGCAGGATACGCACCAAACGATATGCAAGTGGGACAAACGGGTAAGATTGTTGCGCCAGACCTATATATAGCAGTGGGCATTTCTGGCGCCATTCAGCATCTAGCGGGAATGAAAGACAGTAAAGTTATTGTCGCCATTAATAAAGATGAAGAGGCCCCTATATTCTCTGTTGCAGATTACGGATTGGTCGCAGACCTTTTCGTTGCGCTACCGGACTTAGAAGCCGCCCTCTAAGATATGTCAAGAGCCAGTGATAGCGCCTAAGTGCAGGCCCTGCAAGACACAGTGTCCTGTTAGGGTGCGCTAGTAGGTAGGCGAGTGGTCAGCTAAGAAACTGCGCGGCACGTATCTTGCGTAGCCGACCGACAGATTTACAGCGGGCGTTTAAGGCAGATCCATATCAACCCAAATGGGGCAGTGGTCAGACGGTTTGTGCTCGCCGCGTGCGTCCACATCAATACCTGCATCCACAATACGATCTTGCGCCTTCGAAGACGTTAAAATTAGATCGATCCGCAAGCCGATCTTCGGGTCCTGATCAAACCCTCTGCTGCGATAATCGTACCAACTATAGACACGCTGTTCAGGACCCCAAAGCGCGCGATACGTGTCTGTCAGTCCCCAATCTATGAGTTTTTGTAACCATTCGCGCTCTTCAGGTAAAAAGCTCGATTTTCCTGTTCTCAGCCAGCGCTTGGCATTTTCAGGCGTTAAGCCCACGTCGCTATCGGTCGCCGCCACATTAACGTCACCCATCACGACGAGATGATCGCCTTCCTTAAAGTGCGTATCAATGTAGTCATAGAGGTCACGGTAATAGCGCTCTTTCGCCGGAAATTTGGTCGGATGATCACGCCCTTCACCCTGCGGAAAGTAGCCGTTCAACACATGTACATTAACGCCTTCGAGACAATAACAACCGTGTATGAAGCGTCGCTGTGCGTCTACCTCATCGGAGGGAAAGCCACGATGCACCTCTGTCGGCGGTGTGCGGCTAAGAAGTGCTACGCCATAGTGTCCCTTCTGACCATGGTATTCGACGTGATAGCCAAGCGCATTGACCGCGTCAAGCGGGAATTCTGGATCGTCTACCTTCGTTTCTTGAAGTCCAATAATTTCTGGGCGATGCCGTGCAATGACTGACTCCAGTTGGTGCAGACGAGCACGAATGCCATTCACGTTAAAGCAGAGTAAACGCTTATTCATAATCCAAATCGCTCGCGGTTATTATCCACCAGCCGACGATTTTGGCCATCGCCTTGCAGACGAATTTGATCGACCAGAATATGGCCGGCTTCGTCAAGTAGTGGGTCAGGCTGACTGGAATCGCTGGACTTGCCGAGCTTAAGTTGTAATCCAATACGCAATGAGTCGGTGAGCGTTAGGTCGTTGGCTTTGAGCAACTGTTCAATCGAGACCGCATATTTCTTAGCTATGCCGGAGAGCGTATCGCCAGATCTGATCGCATGGGACCTCGCTTTTTTGATTGCCTCTGCATCTTTCCAGTCTTGCACGCTCGTATGTATTGGCAGTTCCAGCGCACGTAATCGCGTATTTTCAAGGGCTAGTTGGCGGCTGTCCCAGTCATTAATGCGATCTCTGCGCGCCTGCAAATTGAGCGAAAGCACATCGTCTTTCCCCCACTGGCGACTCAAGTTTAATTGACCGACCAGATGCGCAAAGTCTGGAACCTGTTCAATCCGCTTCTGATGTAAAGATGTGAGTGGCGCTATAACCGTTTGCAGCTTCACGCTTTGGTTAAAAGATACAGGGGGTATACGGTCCCAGGGCAGGGCGGTTTCACGCTGACTCTCGCCGATTTCATCCGGATCAAACGCAGACGGCAGCTCGATGTCAGGCACAACGCCGCGATGCTGCGTGCTGTCGCCCGACACCCGATAAAACTTGGAAATGGTCATCTTTAATTGCCCGCGCGACAACTCGCTCACGTCCTGAACGGTTCCCTTGCCGAAGCTTTGGCTCCCGACCACAAGGGCCCGACCATAATCTTGCAGCGCGCCCGCGGTGATCTCCGACGCCGAGGCGCTAAGCCGGTTAATCATGACCAGTAGCGGTCCATTGTATACCCGGCGGTGGGTAGCAGATTGCACTGGTGATACGCGTTTTCTCGCATCGCGAATTTGTACAACAGGCCCCGTGTCGATGAACAAATCGGTCAACTGAATCGCTTCTCTTAGCGAGCCGCCGCCATTATTTCGAAGGTCTAACACAATGCCATCAATATTTTCAGTCGCCAACTCCTGCAGTAAGCGAAACACATCACGCGAAGTGCTTTTAAAATCGGGGTCGCGCGCTCGGTAGGCCTCAAAATCCATATAAAACGCAGGTACCTCAAGAACTCCGATACGATAGGTTTGATTCTCTTCTTCAATCTCAATCACGCGTTTTTGGGCTGATTTCTCTTCGAGTTTGACCTTGTCTCGAACGATTGCAACCAGCGAGGCAGCACCCGACGCGTCGGCGTTAGCGGGTAATATCTGCAATCGAACGGTACTGTCTTTAGGTCCCCGAATCAGGCCAACCACATCGTCAATGCGCCAGCCAACCACATCAACAACCGGCTCAATTCCCTGTCCCACACCTATTATTCGATCTTCCGCTTGTAAAATACCCTGCATATCTGCCGGCCCACCAGGAATAATCCGGACGACTTTTGTATAATCATCTTCCGTGCGAAGCTCCGCACCAATGCCTTCTAACGATAGCGACATATTGATTTGAAAGTTCTCACTGGTACGCGGTGAATAATACGCGGTATGGGGGTCATAGAGCTCCGCAAAGGCATTCACGTAGAGTTGAAAAACGTCCTGACTGTCTCTCTGTTGATACTGTTTAAGTTGATTTGTAAAACGTTTCACTAAAAGCTCGCGTGCCTCGTTCAAATCTTTATCATTGATGAGCAACCGAATTAAAGAGTCTTGAATCCGTCCCAACCAATATGCATCAGCTTCAGCAGGCGATTCAAGCCACGTGCGTTTATCACTATTAACAATCAGCGTTGCATCACTGTTAAGGTCGAACTTAACGTCGCTCTCTAACAGTCTCTTGTTCGCGACAAGTCTTGCACTGGCTCGTTCTCGTAGACGGTTGTACATCTTGTATCCAGGGCTGATATCGCCTGACAGAAGTAAATCATCGAGACTTAAGGCTAACTTACCGAATTCGTCTATATCCGATTGATAAAAGTAACTTTTCTGCGGATCTAGCATGTCGAGATAGGCGTCAAGATATCGCTTCGAGAGTTGATCATCGATCGTCGCTTTGCGATAGTGGCGGCTATTCAGGCGCTCGACAATTTCCCGGTAAAGGGCTCCCAACTCAGGATCGCTTTTAATCGCCATAAGCGGCACTGGCGCGCTCGTCGAACTGCCAAGCGTCTCGCCATGAACGGGGGACAGCGACAGCAGATAAAGAACTGTTAAGATTACAAGATGACGTGCCATAGATTAATCCTAAATTTCAGTTACAAGTTTAGCAGAAGCTACGTAAGTGCATAGGGTCTTGACTCAATTAGATACGCAAACTTACACGAATAGTCATTCATTCAATCCCACATGAAGCGAATTTTCGAAGCTGAACCTAACCGATTGCTGAAACGTATGCTGACCTAGAGGAGGATCTTACCCGTCAGGTCGAGGCAACTGCGACTGGGGTGTTGAAATTCATCAACACATATTGCAAGAGCACCCAATAACCCACATAGACGCCAAAACTCCTTTTTGTCGGAGTTGTTACCGACAGGAAACAAAAAAAGGTCAGACGGCACCGCCCAAAGACGCCTCACGATGATCACCAAGCAACCAAGGTTTAGTGCAAAAACGCTAGTTTTACCAGTTCTGGTAGCAACGCGGTCTCATCGACCGACTTCGTTTGAGTCGTTAATGGCGCTATCGACGTAAGATAACCGACAAGAGCGCAGCGTACTTAATATGTGCGATGCGCAAGCCACGAAGCAACACGCAACCGATCTGTGTGCTCGGCGCTGTAGTTCTGCGTTGAACGTATAAGCGGTATGATCCACCCAGCCATCATAATTATTGGAGCCACCATGGCGTATTTACTTCTTGCCGCGGCAATTGTCTTCGAGGTCTCAGCAACCTTAATGCTAAAAGCCTGCAAGGGTTGGGAGCTCTGGTGGCTTGGGCTAACGGCAATTTCGTTTTATGCCGTTGCTGGATTTTTATTAGCGATTGTCTTAAAAACGATGAATTTAGGCGTGGCTTACACGATCTGGTCCGGCGTCGGTATTGCGCTAGTATGCACCGCATCGGCACTTATTTGGCAACAGCAGTTTGATCTATACGCAGCGCTTGGCATATTAATGATTTTTGCAGGCACTATAGTAATCACACTTAAATCAAGCGTTATTATACAGTAAGTTTACCGGACGAGCCAATCGCAGCTCATGATACA
Organism: uncultured Cellvibrionales bacterium; assembly: GCA_913031145.1. Lineage (GTDB taxonomy): Bacteria > Pseudomonadota > Gammaproteobacteria > Pseudomonadales > Porticoccaceae > TMED48. Next base: position 32,263 of record CAJWCO010000013.1, read on the forward strand.
AGCCTAATGCAAGGTTTTTTAATGCGCAAACACGTCCAGTAATGTCGGCGTTTGGACGGCCTTATCGGGTGCCAACGCTCCGAATCAGCAGCTCTCTTCAGGTTCAACCACCTAACACTATGTCCACTAATTAACATTAGTGGACATAGTAGACTCCACGGGCTTTCTTTGCTATGGTCAGCAATCACATCCATCTACCCTTGCAGCAAGCTCTATGGCCTCTCCGTTCAATGCCGTTCCCATCTTTGATGCACATCGCCTGTTTGTGCGACTTCCCTCGGGAATACATATGCTGAATGACTACCCCGAAACGCGACATTTTATCGAAACTTTAGAACGAGATATTCCTGGGGTGTCGTCTGATTTTTTGTACGCACAGTCGTTCTTGAAAAGTTATAGCCGTAAAAATGCAGCGACCTATACCAGCTATCGCAACGAAATTGAGCGGCTTCTACTTTGGTCCTGGACCATTCGTCGCGCTTCGATTATGGCGGTGAAGCGTGCAGATCTCGAACAGTACTTTGACTTTGTACATCAGCCACCAAAACAATGGGTTGCCGCGGCGGTCCACAGTCGATTTAAGCTCGTAGGCGGCGCCCACACAGCAAACCCGCTTTGGCGGCCGTTTGTTGCAAAAATAGCCAAACAGGATCATCGCAGCGCTCAAGAAAACGGTATCCACACCACCGTGCGACGGGACGGGCACAGATTATCCAATGAGGCGATGAAACTGTGTTTTTCTGCTCTATCGTGCTTCTACGATTATTTAACCGATGAAAATTATGCGTTTGGCAATCCGATTCCCGCTATCAGAAAGCAATCCCCTTATCTCATCAAAGGCGCTACCCAAAAGGAAATCAAACGACTATCCGATTCACAGTGGTCTTACGTTCTTAAAACGGCACAACGGGCGGCAGACGAACATGAAGATGCAGAACGTGCGCTGTTTATTTTAGCAATGCTTAAAACGCTTTACCTACGGGTATCAGAGTTGTCAGAACGCCCAAATTGGCGCCCCACATGGCAGCATTTTTGGTCAGATAATGCCGGTAACTCTTGGTTTAAAGTTCTCGGCAAAGGAAACAAAATTCGAGATATATCAGTACCGAACGCGCTGCTCCCCTATATTCAGCGGTACCGGTCTGTACGCCAGCTTAATGACTTTAGCTTCGGTGAAAATTCGTCGTTAGTCACAAAGAATCGTGGCGCAGGCGGTATGACTTCCCGTCAGTTACGGCGTATCGTGCAATCAAGTTTCGATGCCGCTTATCAGCATATGATCGAGCAAGATGTGGGCGGCGATGCTGAAGCTCTGCGAGTGGCAACAACCCACTGGCTTAGGCACACGGGGGCATCCCAAGATATCGCAACGCGTCCGCTCAAACACATGGCTGACGATCTTGGGCATGCCAGCATGGGCACAACTGACAAGGTTTATATACAATCCGACATGAAGGAGCGCGCGGGTTCGGGAAGAACTCGCGACGTTTAAGCCGCCTACAGATTTTGTTACGGTCAGTCGGAACGATTAAACCATGCTAGCTCAGAATGGAGGGAAATAACCGTACCCACAATAAGGAGTGTGGGTGCCTTTGTGTTGGCTGCGCGCACGGTCGGCGCGAGCGTCTATAAATTGCCGATAAAAACTCGCTGCGCGTCCATGGTACCGTTCTCGACGATGGCCGCTGGCGTGTCTTCATCGAGTCCATGCGCGTGTAACGCAGCTAGAATCGTCTCCATGCCATTAAGGCCCATGTAAAAAGCCAGGGTCTGTTTTGGTTGCACCAATTCAGCCCAATTTAAATCTAATGTTCCCGAACGGAGATGTCCCGCAATAAAATGCACTGAGTGAGCATGATCACGGTGCGCAAGCGGTATCCCTGCGTAGCTTGCACAACCAGATGCTGCAGTAATTCCAGGCACGATTTGAAATGGAATGCCCTCCCCCGCCAATGACGTAATTTCCTCCCCGCCGCGGCCGAAAAGAAACGGATCACCACCCTTGAGGCGCAAAACACGGCTGCCTTGCTTCGCAAAATCAACTAACTTCTGATTGATATTTTCCTGCGTAACTGCATAGCTAGCGCGGCTCTTGCCGACATAAATCCGCATTGCATCTCGTCGTACCCGACCCAGAACTTGTGGCGAAATCAGGCGGTCATACAGCACGATATCCGCTTTTTGCATCAGTCTGAGCGCTTTAAATGTCAATAGATCTGGATCTCCAGGGCCACCGCCAACTAGATATACTTCACCGCTTTTTTTCGGCAGGTTATGTTTTAGTTTTTCGGTAAGTAAGCGAGCGGCCTCGGTTAAATTATTCGCATAAGCCTGCTCGGCAATTCGACCCTCAAAAACGTCTTCCCAAAACGCTTTACGCTCATTGTCACTGGTAATCTTTGCCTTGACACGCGGGCGGAATCGGCCGGCTAAAGCCGCTAATTTTCCAAGCCCTGCAGGGATTAAACCTTCCAGTTGAGTTCGCAGTAGGCGCACTAAAACAGGCGCATTACCTCCGCTTGAAATAGCAATCTGCACAGGCGAACGATCAACGATCGATGGAAAAATTACGTTCGAGTAGCCAGGGTCATCGACGACGTTAATTAACATGTTGAGACTTTGGGCGTGTCTGGAGACTAGACGGTTGAGCGTTTTGTCATTGGTCGCCGCAATCACTAGCACTGGATTGAACCCTGCCAGACGGCGGCGCTGATAAGGTTCGAAAATGACCGTAAAGTCCGTTGATTGCTCTGCTAAAACGCGTAAATCATCGCAAAATTTTATCGCTACGGCGGTAATCAACGCCCCTGCTTCGGTTACCAGCCGGATTTTTCGCAAGGCAATCTCCCCGCCTCCGACCACCAACACTCGCCGTCCTCTCAAATCATGAAACAGCGGAAGATAATCCATACTAAGAGATTACACGGAGGCTATTCATGTAGGGCTGCAAGACGTCTGGGACTTGAATGGAGCCGTCCTCTCGTTGATAATTTTCCATGACGGCAACTAAAGTGCGCCCCACGGCAAGGCCTGAGCCGTTGACGGTATGGATGTGCTCAACCTGCCCGCTACTGGCATTGCGATAGCGAGTCTTCATCCGCCGGGCCTGAAAGTCAGTGAAGTTGCTACATGAGGAAATCTCGCGGTAAGTAGATTGCGATGGTAGCCAGACTTCCAAATCATAAGTTTTTGCTGCAGAAAAGCCTAGGTCGCCGCCGCATAGGGTGACCCTACGGTATGGAAGTTTAAGCTTCTCTAATATACTTTGCGCGTGCGTGGTCAAATCATCGAGAGCAGCCCATGATTTTTTAGCCTCCACAAACTGCACCATTTCTACCTTGTCGAATTGATGCTGACGGATCATGCCACGGGTGTCGCGACCATAACTGCCAGCTTCGCTTCGGAAACACGGCGTGTGACACACGAATTTGATCGGCAATTCATCAATAATTTCATTGCGGAAGATATTCGTGACAGGCACTTCTGCAGTTGGGATTAAGTAATACTCCCGCTCGTCGTCAAGCTTAAACAAGTCAGCCTCAAATTTGGGTAGTTGGCCGGTACCCAACAGAGATTCACGATTGACAATATAAGGCGTGTACACCTCCTCGTAACCATGCTCTGTAATATGCGTATTCAGCATGAACTGCCCGAGAGCGCGATGCAGGAGTGCAATCTGCCCACGCATTTGCAAGAATCGAGATCCCGTGATTTTTGCGCCTCTGTCAAAATCTAAACCGCCCAAAGCAACGCCTAAGTCAACATGATCAAGCGGGCTAAAAGTAAAAGTTGGAGGCTCCCCCCACCGCCGAGTTTCTAAATTATCGCTTTCGCTTTTTCCATTGGGAACACTACCGTCTGGAATATTAGGCATCTCGAGAAGTAATGATTCAATTTTGCTTTGCACCGCCTGTAAGGATTCCTCGGCCTCTAAAAAGGCGTGTTTCAGTGCTTCCCCTTGCGCTTTAAGTGGTTCTATATCGTCACCTTTAGCTTTGGCTGCACCGATGAGAGCGCCGATCGATTTTGAATATTGATTCCGTTCTGCTTGCAGACCCTCTGCTTTTATCTGCCTTTCCTTTCGGTCCGTATCAAGGCGCGTAAAAAGAGCGGCATCTAGCTCATAATGTTTTTTGCGTAACGCTTCAGCAACCTTGGGGAGGTCAGTGCGAAGTAATTTTGGGTCGATCATTTTTGTTCCTTTCCCTTGAGGGACCTACAAGCAAGTGACTGCCTGAAATAGTATCAGGACTTCGCTTTCCCTCGTGAAGTTCACTGTGAGTTATAGATCACGTCGACGCCTTCTGGTATTTTGAAGTTAAATGACGGGTCGCGTATGGGTTTATTAACCTGTACATCGCTAAACGTGATGGTGTTGATTTGGTCCTGACTTTTAACGCTGATCGCGACCAACTGATGCTCACTAAAGGTCAATGTAATTTCATCGAGTAATTCCGAGTGACTTTTCGCTACTAGCGTAAAATTTCTTTTTGAATCGCCACGATCCGCTTCCGTGACGCTAAACGCTGTTTCTATTTCCGACAGGGACCCCGAAAGTATCAGCGCAGGCGTAACAGCGAGTTGGCCATCAAAGTCTTCCACAATGACCTGATCTAATTCCTCATCATAAATCCAGAGCTGCCGACCGTCCGTGACAATTTGCTGTTTGAAGGGCCGTTCCACGACCCAACGCATCGATGCCGGTCTTGAGAACTGAAATATGCCATACGAGTGCTCTTGCGCGAAACCGGAATCATCGCTGGCTGCCTGTTCAAAGCGCGCGCTAAATGTTTGCAGGGGAACCAGTAATCGATGCAACTGTTCACTACTTGGGGCTTTGTCAGACGCGAAAGAAACCCCTAAGTATAGAAGTGTTGAGCACGCCAAACACCTGCGAATGAGCGTCATCTTTTCAGCCTTCGTCAAGAGCGCCCGCCCGAGGGCGCTAACACTTCCCGCGCACCTGAGTGCGACATGGCGCTGACGATGCCTGCAGCCTCCATACTCTCTATCAGTCTTGCAGCACGGTTGTAACCGACCCGTAACTTGCGTTGCAACGACGAAATAGACGCTTTGCGAGATTCTAGAACAAACGCCACCGCTTCGTCGTAAAGTGGATCCAAGGTATCGTCCTGCTCGTTGTCTTGATCCGCAGTAAAACCTGGCACCGGTATATTGGCGACACTATCCTCATCGGTTATCTCCGATATATAGGTTGGCTGTCCGCGCCTTTTGAGTTCTGCAACAACGCGGTGTACCTCTGGATCGTCCACAAAAGCGCCGTGAACACGCACCGGCACACTGGTTCCTGATGGAAGGTACAACATGTCGCCATGCCCCAATAGTTGCTCGGCGCCACCCTGATCTAAAATGGTTCTGGAGTCGATCTTTGACGATACCTGAAACGCAATACGGGTCGGAACATTGGCTTTTATCAGGCCCGTAATCACGTCGACCGATGGCCTCTGCGTCGCGAGAATCAAGTGAATGCCCGCGGCGCGTGCTTTTTGCGCGATGCGCGCAATAAGCTGCTCAACCTTTTTTCCAACAATCATGATCATGTCGGCAAATTCATCAATGACGACCACAATGTAAGGCAGAACGGTCAGCAGAGGCGCTTCATGATCTGATACATCGCCAACCTGCGCGAGCTCGGTGTCCAGCGACCATAAAGGGTCCACGAGCGGCTCACCCGCCTTTTTGGCTTCTTCGACCTTTCTATTGAAGCCGGCAATATTACGAACGCCAAGGGCTGACATGAGTTTATAACGACGCTCCATTTCGCCGACGCACCAACGCAAGCCGCTTGCGGCATCTTTCATATCAGTAATTACCGGCGTTAATAGATGTGGTATCCCATCATAGACGGACAGCTCAAGCATTTTAGGATCCACCAGAATCAGCTTTACGTCTTCAGCGGACGACTTAAACAACAGACTCAAGAGCATTGCATTAATACCTACAGACTTACCTGACCCCGTAGTGCCTGCGACAAGTAAATGCGGCATTCGAGCCAAATCAGCGACAATAGGCAATCCAGCAATATCGTGACCCAACGCCAGCGTTAAGGGCGAGCTTGCTCGATCATAAGCCTCGGTCGATAACACTTCGCTCAGTCGGACCATTTGTCTTTTTTCGTTAGGAATTTCAACACCTACCACTGATTTCCCAGAGATTACCTCGACAACACGAACGCTAATGACTGCCATAGAGCGCGCGAGATCTTTTGCGAGTCCAGTAATACGGCTGGCCTTGATACCCGCAGCAGGCTGAATTTCAAACCGAGTGACGACGGGCCCAGGCAGAACTTCTACTACATCCACGCTAATACCAAAATCTTGCAGCTTATGTTCGAGAAGACGTGACAAATGTTCTAGCGAATCGGCAGAAAAACCACTGTTCCTATCGACTTCAGCCGGGTCGAGAAGATTCAGTGGGGGCACGCCCAATTCGTGTATTTCATCTGCAAACAACGTTTGTTGCTTTTCGCGCTCCAAACGCGGGCTAATTGTTTTAGTCGGCAGAGGCAACTGAATGACGGGCGGCACGCGTTTTTTTCGCTGCTGTTTTTTTTCCTCAACGTTGCTGCGTCGCTCAGACAATTGTGTTGCCGCGATTTGACGTTCACCTCGTTCACGATGTTTTTCAGCGAGCCATAGGCGCAGTCGTACGAGCAGTGCTGTGGTCGTGATGATTGCCCGATTGACTAGAATAAACCACGACACATCGGCAAATACACTGATCCCAAACAAAAACAACGCGACCAGCATGAGTGTACTACCAATTCGGTTAAACGCAGTCAGGCAGGCGTCCCCAATTTCCTTCCCAATCAGGCCGCCAATGTATTGGAAATCCACTTGGACATGGCTCAACTGGATGTGCGCAAGAGCAGTTGCGCTGGCCATAATTAGCACGAAGCCAATTCCGGCTAATAACAAATCACCCACTGTAAATGCATGACTGTCGACCGAAGACCTAAAATACTGTCGCAATTTTTGTAAAGCTCTGAGCGCAAGTGCTGCAGGAAACAAATAAGCCATAATGCCAAAAAGATAATAAAAGATATCTGCAACCAGAGCACCGGCCGCGCCCACTGCATTATTGGCTCCACTTCGGGCGCCCGTCGTTGACCATCCGGGGTCATCCGCTGAGAAACTCAGCAGCGCAATGAGGATAATGACACACGACAGAATTAACGTTATCAGTGCGCCTTCCGCTGCTAGGCGTCGCAGGCGAGAATCGAGAGCAACGCTTAGCGGAGGCTGGTCTATTTCTTTTCTTCTGTTGTCGCCGCCCAATGCCCAACTCCTCCGCTTCAATGCGCTAATTGTAGCCGATTATGAGAAAAATCGAGACATCCCTGATAAATAAACGTGGACCACGCGTAATAATTGGAAACCCTCATAGGAAAGTTGCTTTTGTACCTTTATCATGATCCCCGCAGTTTCCGGTGTTATTGCCAAATGACAAGTTTAAAAGACTCAACCATCAAGCGAGATATCTTATGAAAAAAACCTATCATCATCCTCTGATCATATTAGGCTCAGGGCCCGCAGGTTGGACTGCTGCCGTTTACGCAGCACGAGCAAATTTGAATCCTGTCTTGGTGACCGGCATACAGATCGGCGGGCAACTCACGACAACGACTGACGTGGATAACTGGCCCGGAGATGTCGAGGGTTTGCAGGGACCTGATCTCATGCAACGCATGCAAAAGCACGCTGAGCGATTCGACACACAAGTGATTGTTGATCACATTGAGACTGTACACTTGAACGAAGCCCCCTTTCAGCTCGTGGGTAATAATACTTACACATGCGATGCACTTATTATTGCGACCGGTGCGTCCGCACAATATCTCGGACTGCCGTCAGAACAAGCCTTTATGGGCAAAGGGGTTTCTGCGTGCGCGACATGCGATGGTTTTTTTTATCGAAACCAAAAAGTCGCGGTCATTGGTGGCGGTAATACCGCAGTAGAAGAGGCTCTTTATCTTTCTAATATTTGCGCAGAGGTTTTTCTGGTCCACCGTCGCGATACCCTTCGAGCGGAAAAGATGTTGCAAGACAAATTGTTTGAAAAAGAGCGAAACGGTAACGTCTCGATACTTTGGAATCATACATTGGAAGAGATACTTGGAGATGACGCGGGTGTAACAGGCGTGGCACTGGCGAGTGCTGACGGCGCATCCCAGCAAACACTCTCAGTGACAGGGGTCTTTATCGCAATTGGCCACAAACCTAACACCGACCTTTTTGCGGGACAGTTGACGATGCATGATGGTTACCTTGAAGTCATCGGGGGACTGCGCGGTAACGCCACTGAAACGAGTATTCCTGGAATATTCGCCGCTGGAGACGTGGCAGATCATGTCTATCGCCAAGCGATCACATCTGCCGGTAGTGGCTGTATGGCGGCGCTCGACGCAGAGCGTTTCTTGGATGCTTAACGCCTGTGACTTTGAGCCATTTGTGTGAGCGTAACCCTCAGTTTCCGGATCCCATGACCGCACTGGAAGAACCCGACGGTCTCTTGGCCGTGGGCGGCAATCTAGCCGCCAATACTCTCATCGAGGCGTATAGTCGGGGTATTTTCCCATGGTATCAAGACGGAGATCCTTTGCTTTGGTGGAGCCCATCGCAGCGATGTGTGCTCCACCCGAGTCAACTACATGTATCGAGAAGCCTAAAAAAAATAATCCGGCGAGGCGATTTTTCAATCACCTCAGACACGGTCTTTGACCAGGTATTGTCGGGGTGCATTAAAACTCGGATCAAACAATCGGGTGGTACATGGATCACGCCGGCTATGCGCAAAGCTTACAATACATTACACAATTTAGGGATTGCGCACTCCGTAGAGGTCTGGCAAGACAACCAATTGCAAGGAGGTCTTTATGGCGTTGCTATCGGCGGTGTTTTTTGTGGGGAGTCGATGTTTAGTTACTCTGCAAACAGCTCCAAACTAGCATTCGTAGCACTGTGTGACCGCCTGAAAGACGCAGACTTCGGTTTAATCGACTGCCAGATGGAGACGGCGCATTTGAACAGTCTCGGAGCGATTTCTATTGCGCGCGAGTCGTTCTTAAAACGACTCAAGTTGCACGTCGACAGAACTATAATTTGGCCTCTATTTTGAAGCGATCACTTTGATGACACAAAATACGTGCTAGAATCTGCTTTTTTAAAGGAGGTTTTTCATCCGAAACCCTTATGAGGCGACCGCTTGAGTGAAGTCATCGCCAGTACGAGATTCAATGTCGGCTTTTTGATTTCTGAAACTCACACGTGTAGTTATCTTTCAGATCAGCGTGCACGCATGTTGTTTGTCGACCCGCAGCGTCCGATCGACCTAACCACCTATACCGACTTAAGTCACCAGGGATTTAGGCGCAATGGCAATGTGCTTTATGCACCGCACTGCAGTGGATGTGACGCTTGCGTTCCAAGCCGGATTTGTATGAAAACATTTAAGCTCAACCGATCTCAAAGGCGCTGTTGGCGGCAAAATGGTGACGTCGTCGTGGAGCAAACTACAGTGATAAATTTGCAAGAACACTATAACGTCTATGCCAACTACATTAACGCTAGGCATTCAGACGGTGACATGTATCCCGCCTGTATCCAGCAGTTTCGTGACTACCTGGGTAACGCGTGGCATTGCACCTACTACTTAGAAATGCGCGTTGCCGGTAAACTCATCGGCTGTGCTGTCATCGACATGCTGGAAAATGCTGTCTCAGCCACGTACACCTATTTTGACCCTGAGCACGAGGCACGCAGCTTAGGCACGCTCGCGGTGCTCTTTCAAGCGAAAATGGCCAAGGCACTCGGACTTGAATATGTGTACCTAGGCTACTGGATCGCCGATTGTGACAAGATGCAATACAAACAGAACTTTAAGCCTCTCGAGGTGTATCAAAATAAAAGCTGGCACCCACTCAAATGATTTTGCTAAACGGCGCATTATAGGGCAAACTTGCGCACGTTTTTTTGATTACGGTACAGAATTGGTTTATGGCGAAAGAAGATAACATTGAATTCGACGGGGAGGTCATCGATACGCTCCCTAATACGACCTTCCGAGTAAAGCTGGAGAATGGGCATGTCATCATTGCACATATTTCAGGAAAAATGCGCAAACACTACATTCGCATTTTGACGGGGGATAAGGTCAAGGTAGAAATGACTCCCTACGATCTCACCAAAGGGCGGATCACTTTTCGGGAGCGATGACAAACGTCGCGTGAGGTCTCTTACACAGAGCTTCGTAGCCAAAGAGCTTCGTAGCCACAAAGCTTCGTGGCGGAGATTTGCTAGCGGCCCTCACGTGCAGCCAAATGGTCTATCCAGCAGCGTGCCAAGATGTGCGACGGGCGCCGTCCTTTAGTTCGCCCAGAACACTCACACTTGAGTACCGATGGGACAGCGCTTAGCGCGGTCCTTCACGCAATGGTTAAGCCGGTTCAGTCGTGACCCGTAAATCCTCTTCAGTAACAGAGACCTTGACCGTCCCGCCCGCCTTGGACAGAGCTCCAAAGAGCACCTCTTCTGCCAATGGCTTCTTAATCCGCTCTTGGATCAGCCGATCCATAGGCCGAGCCCCCATCTTTTTGTCGTAGCCGTGCTTGGCAAGCCAAAGGCGTGCGTCGTCATCGACCTCTAAAAAGACCTTCTTTTCATCGAGCTGATTTTGGAGCTGAACCAAAAATTTGTCGACTACGGTGGTAATCACATCGACAGACAGTTCCGAAAACTGAATAATTCCATCGAGACGGTTACGGAATTCAGGGGTAAACATTTTCTTAATGGCTTCCATTCCATCGGTACCATGGTCTTGCTCGGCAAACCCAATAGACGCCCTACTCATTAATTCAGCACCCGCGTTGGTCGTCATAATCAAAACGACGTGTCGAAAATCCGCTTTGCGGCCATTGTTATCCGTAAGAGTACCGTGATCCATGACCTGCAATAACAAATTGAAGACATCTGGGTGCGCCTTTTCAACTTCGTCAAGCAAGACAACGCAATGAGGCTGCTTATTAACGGCTTCGGTCAGCAACCCACCCTGATCGTAACCCACATATCCAGGAGGGGCACCAATGAGCCTTGAGACGGTATGCCGTTCCATGTACTCCGACATGTCAAACCTTAGAAGCTCAACGCCCAACACATTCGCCAGCTGTCGCGTTACTTCAGTTTTGCCCACACCTGTCGGCCCTGCGAACAAAAAGCTGCCCACGGGCTTGCTTCCCTCTCGAAGACCCGCCCGCGCTAACTTTATCGCGGTGCTCATGGCGTCAATCGCCGAATCTTGACCAAACACCACCATTTTTAGCTTTTCAGCTAAACCACGGAGTTGCTCTTTGTCCGAGCTAGACACACTTTTAGGGGGGATCCGCGCGATCTTCGAGATGATCAATTCAATATCGCTCACACCCACTGTTTTCTTGCGCTTACTCGGGCTTTGCAAGCGCTGAAAGGCCCCTGCTTCGTCGATGACGTCAATGGCCTTGTCGGGCAAAAACCGATCATTAATGTGCCGACTTGATAGCTCCGCAGCAGACTTTAATGCAGAATCCGTGAACCGTAAGCTGTGATGCTCTTCGAACCGCGACTTTAGCCCCTTTAAGATCTGGTAGGTGTCGTCAACGCTTGGCTCGGGCACGTCTATCTTTTGAAAGCGCCTTGCCAGCGCGTGATCCTTTTCAAAAACTCCGCGGTATTCCTGATAAGTCGTTGAACCAATACAGCGTATTTGGCCTGAAGAGAGAAGTGGTTTCAGGAGATTCGACGCGTCCATTACCCCGCCGGAGGCCGCTCCTGCACCGATAATAGTGTGAATTTCGTCTATAAATAGAACACATTTTTCCAACTGCTTCAGTTCGGAGATAATGCCTTTTAAGCGCTTTTCAAAGTCGCCCCTATATTTTGTCCCCGCTAGCAAAGATCCCATATCGAGTGAATACACGGTACTGCCTAACATGGGCTCGGCCACACGTTCTTCAACGATCATTTGCGCAAGACCTTCCGCAATTGCCGTCTTACCGACCCCTGCCTCACCTACCAGCAGCGGATTATTCTTCCGGCGGCGGATCAGCACCTGACTCACCCTGCCCACCTCTTCATCGCGCCCAACTAACGGATCAATCAACCCTTGCAATGCACTTTCGTTCAAGTTGGTCGCAAATTGCGCCAACATGCTCTCGCTTTCACCTTGCTCATTTTCTTTACCGTTAGATGCTTCTGAATCCGAGTGTTGCCGCTCAGTTGGCTCCGACTGGTCTGCATATTTAGAAATGCCATGCGAGATAAAGTTGACCACGTCGATTCGGGCCACATTTTGCAGTCGCAAAAAGTAAACGGCTTGGCTCTCTTGCTCACTAAAAATCGCCACCACGACATTTGCGCCCACAACTTCGCTATTGTTCGCAGAATTTACCTGAAAAACGGCGCGTTGTAAGACCCGCTGAAAACCATGCGTTGGCTTAGTTTCTTGTTCTGCATCGTCATCAGGAATCGTCGGTATGGTCGATTCAATAAACTCTGACAAATCATGCCTAAGCACGGTTAAATCCGCCCCACACGCTTTGAGAACCGCCGATGCTGATGCATCATCAAGCAACGCCAACAGCAAATGCTCCACAGTCATGAACTCGTGACGCTGTTCCCTTGCGGTTTTAAAGGCTAAATTTAGGGTCACCTCTAATTCTCTACTGAGCATACTTATTCACCTTCATCGTCGTTACAGGGCTCCGCTTCACACAAAAGCGGATGCTGATGTTCTTTTGAATACCGATTTACCAAAGACGCTTTTGTCTCTGCAATATCTTGGGTATACACCCCGCAGACGCCTTTCCCATCGGTATGAATCATTAGCATGATGCGTGTTGCCGTTTCACGGGTTTTGTTGAAAAATTTCTCTATAAGCTCTACTACAAATTCCATCGGAGTATAGTCGTCGTTTAGGAGAACGACCTGATACATCTTCGGTTTTTTTACTTGCGGCGGCGCCTCTGCCAACAGCGTAGCGCCATCACTATAACGCCCTGGAACTAACGGTTCATCTGCCATCATTAAGACTCAAAAGCTATATATCAAGAGTGCCATCCTACAACAGCATACGCGCTTAAGTGAACTGCCAGACCACTAACTTCTTATTATCTGCAATAAGACCTGGGTGTTTTAACGACTCACTGACGCTCGCCACGTTCGAACAACGTGTTAGATGTTTGAAGAGGCGAATCTCACAATAACACCGCGCCGGACTGCCACATGTTGCACGATTCCCTCTTCAAGGCTCACATATTTTCGATAATTGCATCACCAAATTCGGAGCACGACATGAGTACAGCACCGTCCATGAGCCGTTCAAAATCATAAGTGACTTTTTTCTGTGAAATCGCTCCCTCAATACCCGAAACGACCAATTCTGCGGCAGCATCCCACCCCAAATGTCGCAACATCATTTCTGCTGATAGTATGAGTGACCCAGGATTTACCTTATCTTGCCCGGCATACTTGGGAGCGGTGCCGTGTGTTGCCTCGAAGATAGCAATGGTATCTGACAAGTTAGCGCCCGGGGCTATACCAATACCACCCACCTGAGCCGCAAGCGCATCGGAAATATAGTCACCATTTAAATTCATCGTTGCTAACACGCTGTATTCGCTCGGACGTAATATGATTTGTTGTAGCATTGCATCCGCGATCACGTCTTTAATGACGATCTCGTCCCCTGTATTTGGATTTTTGAGCGAATGCCATGGGCCGCCATCAAGGGGCTCTGCACCAAACTGCTCGCGTGCCAACTCATAACCCCAATCGCAAAAAGCGCCTTCCGTAAACTTCATGATGTTACCTTTGTGCACCAGCGTCACTGAGGGTTTATTCTGGTCAATTGCATACTGAATGGCCTTGCTTACCAAGCGTTTGGTGCCCTCTTCCGACACCGGCTTTATGCCAATACCACAATTGGAATCAAATCGGATCTTGCCAATGTTCATCTCATTCTGTAAGAATGCAATAACTTTGTTTGCATCTTCACTTCCAGCTTTCCACTCAATTCCGGCATAGATGTCTTCAGAGTTTTCCCTAAAAATACACATATCGACATGATGCGGCGCCTTCACCGGTGATGGTACGCCCGCAAACCAACGAACGGGCCTCTGGCACACGTACAAATCCAATTCCTGACGAAGCGCTACATTTAAGGAACGAAACCCACCGCCCACTGGCGTTGTTAACGGACCTTTAATGGAAACCACATAGTCCTTTACGGCGTCTAATGTCTCTGCAGGAAACCAATCACCCTCATAGAGCTCTGCCGCCTTTTCGCCACAGTAAACCTCCATCCAAGCAATTTTCTTTGCACCGCCAAAGGCCCGTTCGACAGCGGCGTCTACAACTTTTATCATCACCGGCGTTATATCAAATCCGATACCGTCTCCCTCTATAAAAGGGATAATAGGATTATTTGGGACATTGAGAGAAAAGTCCTCATTGACAGTTACTTTTTCACCCGACTGGGGTATCTGAATGTGTTGATAAGCCATACTATTCCTCGCGGCGAGTCTTTGTGATTGGGTATGTAAATATCTTACATGATACCATGGATCCGGGTGTTTATTAAAATCACGCGCTCTTGGCCGCTACGTGAGGGAAAGCTTTTGTGCACACGTTAATACGCTTCAATAAACCCTTTAAAGTGCTCAGTCAGTTCACAGATCAATCGGACCGCAAAACGCTGGCAGACTACCTCACCGTTAAAAACGTCTATCCTGCGGGGCGATTAGATTTTGATTCTGAGGGCCTACTGCTTCTCACTGACAACGGTACATTACAATCCCGAATCACACAGCCTCGGTTTAAAATTCAAAAAACTTACTGGGTACAAGTCGAGGGTCGTGCCGAAATGCGCCATATTGAAGCACTGACTATGGGCATCATGCTGAATGACGGGCCGGCGCGCGCGCTTTCGGGAAAGCTCATCTCCGAGCCCTCCGTGTGGTTGCGAAATCCGCCTATTCGACAGCGCAAAACGGTCAACGACAGCTGGATAGAATTAGTCATTAATGAAGGGCGTAATCGGCAAGTACGCCGCATGACTGCGCGTGTGGGTTTACCCACACTCAGACTCATCAGGGTGCGAATCGGAAGATGGCATTTAGATGGCCTCAACCCTGGGGAGCACCGCACGGAAAATGTCGACACCCACGGTGAGCTAAGATGATATTTTCTCCCCTTAAAGGATGCAGATATGCCTGACAAAATCCACCTAACCGTTGCTTGCGTGATCGAAAATCACGGTAAATTTTTACTCGTCAACGAGACGCAAGAAGGTAAGCACGTCATTAACCAACCGGCCGGGCATGTGGAACCGGGTGAAGATATTCTTTCGGCTGCCTATCGAGAGACACTGGAAGAAACCGGATGGAAAATCGAGCTTTGCGGGTTTATCGGCTTTTCACATCATTATGTGCCAAGCAGCGGCATTACATATTACCGTGTAAGTTTCAGCGCCAAGCCGCTAGAATTCGGCCCATACGCGGAGATCGACAGTGACATCGACAGCGCCGTGTGGATGTCGTTCGCGGAAATTGAGGCACAGCGCCATAAACTTCGCAGCCCCATGGTGCTTGAGTGCATTGAACGCTATTTGGAAAATAAAATTTTTCCTTTGGAAGTGTTTCTCAACCGCTTATAGTTCACGCATTACGGATTTTAAGGGAACGAGCGCGTTGTCAAAAGTTATCGTTGGAATGTCTGGTGGTGTCGACTCTTCCGTCGCGGCCTTGCTTTTAAAGGAGCAAGGGTTTCGCGTCGAGGGGTTGTTTATGAAAAATTGGGATGAAGACGACGGGACCGATTACTGCACAGCTAAAGAAGATCTAGCCGACGCCCAGCAAGTCTGTGACCGATTAAACATCCCTTTGCATCAAGCAAATTTTGCAGTGGACTATTGGGACAATGTCTTTGCGCATTTTCTCAACGAATACAAACTCGGTCGCACGCCGAACCCCGATATACTTTGCAATAAAGAAATAAAGTTTAAAGTGTTCCTTGAATATGCTCAGCAGTTGGGTGCCGAATTTATTGCTACCGGCCATTACAGCCGACTGTGCCAAGAAAATGAGGCTACGCGCTTATTAAAAGCCGCTGATGCGGCTAAAGATCAAAGCTATTTTCTTCATGCTGTAACTGCAGAAGCCTTTAAGAAGTCACTCTTTCCATTGGGCGATCTACAAAAAACCACCGTGCGAGAAATTGCACACCGCAATGACTTTATCACCTCCAACAAAAAAGACAGTACGGGTATCTGCTTCATTGGGGAGCGCCGTTTTAGTGATTTTCTCGCGAACTATCTACCCGCTCAGCCGGGTGACATAAAGACGACAGATGGACGCGCGGTGGGCCGGCATCGTGGTCTGATGTTTTATACATTAGGGCAACGTCAGGGGCTCAACATAGGCGGATTAAGGAGTAGCGGTCCACAACCATGGTATGCGGTAGACAAAGACCTACGCAACAATGTCCTAATCGTTGGGCAGGGAGCTGATCATCCCGCTTTATTTTCTAACCAACTGGTGGCGGAACAGGTCCATTGGATCAATGGGCCGCCCAAAGCCCGCAGTTTTGAATGTCTAGCAAAAAATCGTTACAGGCAAACAGACCAGTCCTGTGATGTTGCGCTTGGCCCTGAGCAAACATGCAACGTTTCGTTTGCACAGCCACAACGCGCGGTAACACCCGGGCAATCTGTTGTCTTTTACCGCAAAGATGAGTGCCTGGGCGGCGGCGTGATACGAGAGACGTCACTGGGGTAATGTAGCGACCAATTAATACGTCCATCGTAACGCCTGCCAATACGCAAATTGTTGAGTAATAAATGTATGCTTCCGCTATGATTTGCGCTGGCAAAAAAACCTCGGATAACCTCATGACGCACAACCTTGATTCCATTACCGCCGTATCGCCGATCGATGGTCGGTATGCGTTAAAAACACAACACTTACGTGACACGTTTAGTGAATATGGGCTCATACGACACCGCCTCATCGTAGAAGTTCGTTGGCTGCAACATCTGGCAAAAGACCCGATGATCAAGGAACTTCCCGTTCTTTCAACCGCTGCAAACGACCTACTAAACACATTGGTTGACTCGTTCTCCGTAACGCAAGCTCAGCGCGTCAAGGATATTGAGAAAACCACTAATCATGATGTAAAGGCGATCGAATACTTCCTTAAAGAATGCGTGCAGACGCTCCCAGAGCTTGCTGCGGTGAGCGAATTTATTCATTTCGCATGTACATCCGAGGACATCAACAACCTTGCGTATGCTCTGATGCTTAAAGCGGGAAGAGAACATGCACTGGTACTAGAACTAGAAAGCATTAAAGCGCGGCTCGTCGAGCTAGCTCATCTTTATGCGGGAACACCGATGTTATCCAGAACACATGGCCAAACGGCGTCCCCGACCTCTGTTGGCAAAGAAATAGCGAACGTAGCGTTTCGTCTTCAGCGACAAATCGATCAGATACGAGCAATCCCAATAATGGGAAAAATAAACGGCGCGGTCGGCAATTACAATGCGCATATAGCTGCTTATCCAGAGGTAGATTGGGAGCGAAGTTCAAGCGCCTTTGTAGCCAGTTTGGGATTGACGTTTAATCCTTACACAACGCAAATAGAGCCGCACGATTATATCGCGGAACTCTTTGACGCGACGGCTCGGGCTAACACCATTTTAATTGATTTTTGTCGTGACATCTGGGGTTATATAAGCCTTGGATACTTCAAACAAAAGACCATTGCGGGTGAAATTGGCTCCTCTACGATGCCGCACAAAGTCAACCCTATCGATTTTGAAAATGCCGAAGGCAATTTGGGAATGGCTAACGCGCTGATGACGCATTTGTCACAAAAACTCCCGATTTCTCGATGGCAACGCGACCTCTCAGACTCAACTGTACTGCGAAATATGGGTGTTGGACTTGGTTATTCCACAATTGCTTATAGCGCACTTTTAAAAGGGTTAGACAAACTTACCGTCGACGAGGGCCGGCTTGAAAATGATCTAGATGCCAGTTGGGAGGTTCTCGCCGAGCCTATACAAACCGTAATGCGGCGCTACGGCATACCCGAACCCTATGAGAAGCTAAAAGCACTCACCCGAGGTAAGTCCATGAACAAAGATATGTTGCACGCGTTCATTGATACATTGGCTTTGCCGGCAGCAACAAAATTAGAGCTCAAAGCGCTAACCCCAGCCAGCTACTCTGGAAACGCTGAAAACCAAGCTCGCAAGCTATAAAACTAAATCGGTCTGAGAACCTCGCATGCAAAATACCTACGGTATCCTCGGTGATGTGTCGCCGAATGAATTTTTAACTCACTATTGGCAACGCAAGCCACTGCTCGTACGCAATGCCTGGCCAAACTTTATATCGCCCGTCACTGCCGATGAACTCGCCGGTCTGTCGTTGGAAGATGAGGTTGAATCGCGCTTGATTAGCGGGCCTGACTGGCAGGTTGAGAGTGGACCCTTTGATGAGAAGCGGTTTTCAGAATTAGCACCGAGCGACTGGACGTTGTTGGTCCAAGCGGTCGATTTATGGTTGCCCGACGTTGCACAGATCATGGATCAATTTAACTTTTTGCCGCGATGGCGCATGGATGACATTATGATTAGTTATGCCGTCGATGGGGGGGGCGTGGGGGCTCACTATGATGAATACGATGTCTTTCTTTTGCAGGGTGCGGGGCAAAGGCGTTGGGAAGTAGGTGAATCCTGCGACGAACACACACCACTTAGGAGCCACTCGCAGTTAAAAATAATAAAGGATTTCAACGCGAGTCAGGAATGGCTTCTGAATCCTGGAGACATGCTGTACGTTCCTCCGCGATGGTCTCACCACGGAATCGCAGTTGGCGACTGCATGACGTATTCGGTCGGTTTCCGGTCGCCAAGTGCAAGTGACATGCTGGATGACTTAGCGACTGAGGTTCTCTCGCGGGGCACCATGCGGCAAGCACTCCGAGATCCCCCATTGCTACCGTGCAACGATAGCCTACACATCCCAAAGAGCTATGTAGAGCAAGTCCGAGCGCTCTTGCTGACCGTGCTTGACGATGAAAGGCTGCTCGGCGAATGGTTCGCACAGTACATGACGCAACCGAAGTACCCGCATCTAGTAGATCTCACGTCCGAGAGGCGCTGCGCTAACATTGACCTTCCAGTGGCAAACACTGCGAATTTGAATAACCGAGAGCGAGTTCATTTTTATAACGGCGATGTCGACGCCTCAAGGACTTAATCGCGAATGGATTCTGCGACTGCTGCTGCATCTTCGCGTCGATAATCGGCGATGCCCGAAGTTCCCCCGTTGGGCTTCGCGGCAATGGAATTTGCCGCGCCCAGACGCCGCGGAGTGGCCCCTATGTTGTGCCCCATATTTTTAAGTCTGTGAAGGGTGTCTTTGGATATTCCAACTTCGTAGTAAAGCTGATCGGGGATCCATTGATAATGGATCCTTGGTGCTGCTGTGGCCTCGGCGATATTCATATTAAAGTCTAGAAAATTTAGGACCACCTGAAGAACGACGGTAATAATCGTACTGCCACCCGGACTTCCCGTCGCCAACAGTGGCAGACCCTTTTTGTCAAAAACCAGCGCAGGCGTCATTGACGATAACGGACGCTTAGCCGGCGCAATTGCATTCGCCTCTCCGCCCACGAGGTTATACGAGTTTCGAGCGCCGGGTTTGGCGGCAAAATCGTCCATCTCGTTGTTGAGTAAAAATCCTGCGCCAATCACTGCGACACCACTTCCGTAAGCCCAATTCAATGTGTAGGTATTAGAAACCGCATTGCCCTCGGCATCCCACGTCGAAAAATGCGTCGTTTCAGTGCTTTCAACACGCTGTTCACGTAAGCCAGGGGCGACTTCGGCCGATGCAATAGCGTGCTTCACATCGATCTGTTGTCGAAGAGATTCAGCATACCGCTTGTCGGTTAATCGCGATTGCGGCACATCCACAAAGTCAGGGTCGCCCAAATACTGACTTCTATCTGCATATGCGCGCTGCATGGATGCCGCTAACCGATGAATATAGTCAGCGCTGTTGTGCCCTAACGCACGAAGGTTCCAGCCCTCGAGGATATTTAACATTTGCACGAGATGAATGCCGCCTGACGAAGGGGGTGGCATAGAACATACCTGATGTTCGCGGTAGTTACCGCAGACGGGCTCACGTTCAACTACTCGGTAGTTCTTGAGGTCTTGACGCGTGATAACCCCTCCTGAACGAGCCATTTGCGCGACGATTTTTTCGGCGACGGCGCCTTGATAAAAACCCTCTGCCCCAAATTTAGAAATGCGCGACAGCGTGTCGGCTAAATCAGTTTGAACAAGCGTCTCACCCTGCACATAAACAACTCCAGAAGGCTTGTAAAAATACGCTGCCGATCCGGCATCCGCCTGAAGCCTTTTTTTACTCTTTTCAAGGGAGTCTGCCAACGCATAGGGAACCTTAAAGCCATTGCGAGCTAAGGCAATTGCGGGGCTTAAAACGTCTATTAATGGTAAACGTCCATAGCGACGTTGCACATGCACTAAACCGGCAACCGTCCCGGGAACTCCGGAAGCCAAGCCACTGCCGAGTATTTTCGTTCGATCCACATCGCCATCAGACGTGAGAAACATTTCCGGTGATGCAGCAGATGGCGCCATTTCGCGATAATCAATCGCTATCGTTTTACCCGTCGCCGCCAGATGAATCATCATAAAGCCACCACCGCCAAGATTTCCCGCCCGCGGAAGTGTAACCGCAAGCGCGAACCCGGTTGCCACAGCCGCATCGATAGCGTTTCCTCCCGAAGCAAGAATCTGGGCACCCACGCGACTCGCCAATGCGTCTTGAGACGACACCATACCCCGCTCGCCGCTCGCCGGAAAAAACTGTGCCTCCGAGGAGTTTCGTGCGCCCTCGCGCGCGTCGCTCGGTTGCGCCAACCCAGGAGCAACCGCTAGCACAATCGCTAAAATCCACTGGTATCGTCGCATAGCCGTTCCTTGGTTGTTCTTGAGGTCATTATTCACAGAATGCATTGTTGGCGCATCTCACAGTTTCATTATTTTTACATGACTCAGCAAACCAACCGCAAGAACCATTTCGTTGCAGGCTGTGGGATGCGGGAAACACAGTATTTTACCAAGGCACTGCCGATGAGTTCCGATTTCGTCATCGAAATAGAGATCGGCTATAGTAATTTTTTGGTGGCGACAATGACGCCATTGTTATCCGCATAAACGTACGCCCCCGGCCGAAAGGTGGTGCCGCCTAATGTCACGTTTATGCCGACATCGCCCGCACCTTTTCGATTTGTTTTGCGAGGATGACTCGCCAACGCCTGAACGCCTATATCCATCGCCCTTATTTCATCTACATCGCGGATACATCCATAAATAATCAATCCACCCCACCCATTTTCAACGGCTTGAGCAGCAAGACCGTCGCCTAAGTATGCACAGCGTAGGCTCCCTCCTCCATCCACGACGATAACACGCCCGTGACCCGCAAGGGCCACCATTTCTTTAATGCGCGAATTATCTTCAAAGCATTTAACGGTGATAATTTGCCCACCAAATTTCTGGCGGCCGCCGTAGTTTATAAACACAGGTTCAACCACCGAAACCCAATCCGAATATTGATCACACAGATCGGGCGTCGATAGATGAGTCTCCGTGGAAATCACGATGCCTGTAACTTCTGTCTCAGACGATATTCATGGAGGAGCGGTTCGGTGTATCCATTGGGCTGTTCTACCCCCTTAAAAATAAGGTCAGAAGCCGCTTGGAATGCCAAGCTCGATGCGAAATCAGGACCCATCGGACGATACTCAGAGTCACCCATATTTTGCTCATCGACAATACTGGCCATGCGTTGCAACGTCGCCTTTATCTGCTCCGGTGAACACACACCATGATGGAGCCAGTTGGCGAGATGCTGACTCGAAATGCGCAGTGTTGCTCGATCCTCCATTAATCCTACATTGTCAATATCCGGTACTTTAGAACACCCTATCCCTTGGTTAACCCAGCGCACTACGTACCCGAGCATACCTTGAATATTGTTATCCAATTCCCTCTGGATCGCTTTCGCATTCATTGTTTGTTCGTGCAATAGTGGAATATCTAGAAGGTCATCGACCGACGCGAGAGTCCGCTCACAAATCGCCACTTGCCGTGCCGCCACGTCAATCTGATGGTAGTGAACCGCATGCAGCGTTGCCGCTGTTGGAGAAGGCACCCACGCCGTACTAGCACCCGAATTTGGGTGGTCGATTTTTTTCAACATCATGTCTGCCATGTTGTCAGGCATCGCCCACATGCCCTTACCGATTTGACCCTTACCGCCCATGCCACACGCCAGACCAATATCTACATTACGATCCTCATAGGCAGAGATCCATTTTCGGGATTTAAGCTCAGCTTTACAGGCAAAAGGCCCCGCTAGCATACTGGTATGGATCTCATCGCCAGTGCGATCCAGAAATCCCGTGTTAATAAATACCACACGCTCTTTCACTGCGCGAATACATTCCTTTAAATTAATCGATGTGCGCCGCTCCTCGTCCATAATGCCGACTTTAATCGTGTACCTCGCTAATCCCACCAGATCTTCCACAGCACTAAATAAGTCGTGGGTGAACGCGACCTCTTCAGGACCATGCATTTTTGGCTTCACGATATATACGTTACCGCATTTTGAATTAACGTATTTTGATTTCCCGCGCAGGTCATATAGCCCAATAAGAGTCGACATAAAAGCGTCAACAATGCCTTCGGGTACTTCATTGCCCAGCGCGTTTAGAACTGTAGAGGTTGTCATTAAATGGCCAACGTTCCGAACAAACATGAGCGCCCGCCCTGAAAGTTCAAAGGGGGCCTCATCAGGACCCAAATATAACCGGTCAGCGGCCATTGTTCGCTCAAAATTGTGGGTCGAGCGCGACACTGTTTCAGATAAGGTTCCGCGCATCAATCCCATCCAGTTGCGATAAGCAAGGGTCTTGTCTGCTGAATCAACTGCGACCACTGAGTCCTCGCAATCCATGATCGTTGTTAGGGCGGCCTCAAGAACGATATCTTTCACGTGCGCATGATCAGAAGCGCCCACATTATTATAAGAATCTACCTGAATTTCTACATGCAAATTGTTGTTTAGTAACAAAATAGAACTTGGCTTGTTTTTATCTCCCAAATAACCGACCCATTTTTCCGGAGACTTTAATCGCGCAGTCTCCCCACTGATTTGTTCGACGATCAGCATTTTATCTGCGATTTTATAGATCCGCGTGTCGTGATGACTGCCGTTGGTTAGAGGGAATGCTTGGTCAAGAAAGTCTCTACCGTAGGCAATGACTTTTGCGCCACGTAGAGGGTTGTAAGCACCCAACTTTTCTGCAGCATCTGCGTCGGAGATAACGTCATTACCATATAACGCGTCGTAAAGACTTCCCCAACGTGCATTCGCGGCATTCACGGCGAACCGCGCATTCATAATTGGAACAACTAATTGCGGCCCCGCCTGCAAGGCAATTTCGGAATCCACCGCGGCAGGCGAAACAGTAAAGTCATCGCCATCGGGTATCAGGTATCCAATGTCGCTGAGGTACGTCTTGTAGTTATCAAAGTCGAAGATGCCTTGATTATCTATGTGCCATGCGTCGATGAGTTTTTGCAGCGTCACACGCTTCACCAACAAATCATTGTTGCGAGGCATAAAAACGTCAACAATATGTGCGAAACCTGCCCAGATTTTTTCAGCATCAAGGCCCAAATCAATGCAAATAGTTCGGCTCACTAAGTCGTGTAATTCACTTGATACACGTAAGCCCGACTGCTCGATATATTCTGTTTTCATCCCACTCTCCGTGTCGTCATTCAACGCAGTAATAAGCCGGCAGATCATAGGTAGTGTGCTAATGTAGGTCTAGCTTATTAGCGCAATCCTCTCTATTCACCAACCAAATAGCGGTTTGCTGTCTCAGCACACGACCATTTCTGACACTGACTTGATAATCTTCCGCATCCATCGGTGACCGGGGTCATGTTGTAACAAAGGACTCCACACCATTTTAAGCCGCATCCGTGGGATGCTAAAGGGCGGATCAAGAATGACCATTTTTGGGTTTTTACGGATACCGCGCGTCGCCAACGTCGGAATTGTCACAATGAGATGTTCTTGCTCACCCAGCATCAGCGCGGCTTGGTAATGCCGAGTAAAAACGCTTATCTCGCGTGTATGGTTTAAACTACGCAATGCCTCGTCGACCCACCCAAGCCGCTGCACGTCGTCGGGCCTCATGCCAACGCCTACACCCATTCCAGTCTTACTCACCCAGACATGTTTTTGTGCTAAATAAGTATCTAGGTTCCAATTCTTCACCACCGGATTGTCTGCATTGACAACGCACGAAAAACTGTCGTCCCACAGATGAATTTGGTGGAACGACTGGGGCAGGGTATTAAAGCGATTGATAACCAGATCGACTTTGCCGCGCTCGACATCATGAAAACTGACATCACTCGGCGTCATAATGTCGAGCCGAATATTCGGAGCTTCAAGCCGAAGTCTCGCTAACAGTAAAGGTAATAACGTGACCTCAGTGTAGTCGCTCGCCATAATCCGAAAGATACGACTACTTAGCTCAGGATTAAATTTCGCCTGCGGCATCACGGCTTGCTCTGCCGCGCATATTACTTTACGAACCATCGGCTTGAGCTCCAAGGCGCGTTCAGTTGGTGTCATCCCATCGCTAGTGCGCACAAGGATAGGGTCACCCAATAAATCACGTAAACGGCGCAAGCTATTCGACATGGCTGGCTGGCTGATACCTAACTCTTCTGCCGCACGCGTCACGTTGCATTCACGCAAAAGTACGTCTAAGTAAACCAATAAATTTAAATCCACACGCGATATATTCATACAATAAATACCAAAAATATAAATCATAAATTCGATTAATTATCCAATCATACTTATTATGCTCGACCAGTCAACGTTAGCGGCCCTATAAAAATTATCGTAAAGAGGTAACACCATGACTAAATATGATGACGATATCGCTCAAATGACCGAGCTAATGAGCAAAAAATCAGGTGCTTGGAGCGCGATCAGCGCGAAGTATGCCGCGCGAATGCGTGCGCAAAATCAGTTTAAAACTGGATTAGATATTGCAAAATATACCGCGAGTATTATGCGCAGAGATATGCAGGACTACGACGCCGACGCGAGTGCGTACACTCAGTCTCTGGGTTGCTGGCATGGCTTCATCGGCCAACAAAAACTCATTGCAATAAAAAAACATCACGGGACGACCAGTAAGCGATACCTGTATCTGTCGGGGTGGATGGTTGCGGCCTTGCGCTCTCAGTTCGGCCCTCTTCCCGATCAGTCAATGCACGAAAAAACATCTGTTGCTGATCTTATCGAAGAACTCTACACCTTTTTACGTCAGGCGGATGCTCGCGTTCTAGGTGATTTATTTAGAGACTATGATGCGGCTGAATCTTCAGGCAAGACTCCGTTAATGGCAGAAATTCAGTCCAAGATCGATAACTTTGAAACGCATGTCGTGCCAATTATCGCTGATATCGATGCCGGATTTGGTAATGAAGAAGCCACATACCTGCTAGCAAAACGGATGATTGAGGCAGGAGCCTGCTGTATACAGCTTGAAAATCAAGTTTCGGACGCAAAACAATGCGGTCATCAGGACGGAAAGGTCACCGTACCACATGAAGATTTTTTGTCGAAAATTAATGCTGTGCGATATGCCTTTCTCGAATTAGGTGTTGATGACGGTGTAATTGTTGCTAGAACCGACTCTTTAGGTGCGGGGTTAACACAGAAAATTCCGGTGTCTCGCCAACCGGGCGATCTGGCGTCGCAGTATAACCAATTCCTTAAAACATCGCCCGTCGATACGATTGACGACATTGCCGAGGGCGACACCGCGATAAAAATAGACGGGCAGTTGGTCATACCCGAGCGATTGCCAAATGGTCTCTTTCGGTTTAAAGAAGGGACCGGTGAAGCACGCTGCGTCATGGATTGCATTACGAGTTTGCAAAACGGAGCAGATTTACTTTGGATCGAAACAGAAAAACCTCATATTGGTCAAATTGGCGCCATGGTTGATGAAATCCGCAAAGTCGTTCCGACCGCAAAACTGGTATACAACAACTCGCCATCATTTAACTGGACACTTAGCTTCCGTCAGCAAGTCTTTGATTTATGGAGAGAAGATGATAGGGATACGTCGGACTATGAGCGCTCTGACCTGATGAACGTTTGCTACGACGAGAGTCCACTCGCGGCGGCAGCTGATGACAAAATTCGATCATTCCAAGCCGATGCCTCGTTGCATGCGGGGATCTTTCACCACCTGATCACTCTTCCCACTTACCATACCGCCGCACTTTCCACTGATAATCTGGCAAAAGGTTATTTCGGCGATCAAGGAATGCTAGCGTATGTCGCCGGCGTTCAGCGTAATGAGATTCGTCAAGGGATCGACTGTGTCAAGCATCAGGCGATGGCAGGGTCAAATATCGGAGATGATCATAAAGAGTACTTCTCTGGCGACTACGCTCTGAAGGCCTCCGGTAAAGACAATACCATGAATCAGTTTTAGTCTGAGGAAGAAAAGCGTAATCAAGGGAACCGCTCATTGCCGCTGGTAAAACGTGAAGCAAGGATCACCAATACCAGCGCGCCCCGCGCTTCGCGCGCATGCGGAATTCTTTGGTCGTCCCGTACAAAGCGCTAATGCGCGCATAACGGTCACTTAGATCACATAATTGGAGCGCGCCTATCTGGTCCATCCAACGACAGATTCCGCCCCTAAATTTTGGGAATCCGATCCCATAGATCAGCGCCACATCCGCCTCTGCGGGGGAACCGACTATTTTTTCTTCCAAACAGCGCACCATTTCCATCGCCATGGGTAACATCAGCCGATCAACAATTTCCTCGTCGCTAACGTCTCTTCTGCTGCCTGCCACCGATTTAACGATCGCTGCCGCTTCTTCATCCAATTGTTTTTCGGGTCTACCCTTCGCATTAACGCGATATTGGTAATAACCGACCCCATTTTTCTGACCGAGGCGGTTCGCTTTAAACAACGCCTCACTCGGCAACGTTAATTCACCTTTGTCAAAACGTTCTGGAAGTCCTTCGATCATTGATGCGTAACAATGATTCAGCGTGTCAATACCAATAACATCATTCAGGTAAGCAGGCCCCATCGGCCAGCCCCAATTTTCCATGACAGCATCAATACGGCGATAGTCAGCGCCCTCGGCTAGCAACATTTCAAAGCCAAAAAGCATCGCAAACAGCACTCGGTTTACCAAAAAGCCGGGGCAATCATTAACAACCACAGGTTTTTTTCCGAGCCCTAAGACATACTCGCAAAGTATAGCGACGGACCGATCTGAGCTTTGTGGCCCGCGCACAATTTCGACCAAAGGCATGGCGTGTACTGGATTAAAAAAATGTAGCCCGCAAAAATTCTCCGGCCGTTTCAAAGCGCTAGCCAGTCGGTCGATTGATATCGTGGACGTATTCGAGGAGATCACTGTCTCGTGGCCTACGTCATCCTCTAACTGAGCTAATACCGACTTCTTGATGGCTTCATTTTCGATGACAGCCTCGACAATAATCTGACAGCCATGCATATCTTTAGACAGGAGTGTAGGCGTTATCTTAGCCAGTGTCTGGCTCGACTCAAGGGAGGAAATTGCACCTCTATCAACACCTTTCCTCAACAACTTTGACGCT
Source organism: uncultured Cellvibrionales bacterium (assembly GCA_913031145.1). GTDB lineage: Bacteria > Pseudomonadota > Gammaproteobacteria > Pseudomonadales > Porticoccaceae > TMED48. The sequence goes on from CAJWCO010000013.1 coordinate 60,113, forward strand.
TCAGACAACCCTAAATCCAGCGCGCTTTGTTGGATGTCTTTTAATGTGACGGAGTACCCCTTAATCACATTCTGATAGGCAATCCCTCCGCCCATAATGCCAGCACCAATCACGCCGCAATGCGTAATTTTGCCAGAAAGTCCCGGCAACCCGTTAATGCGAGATTTCGCCACCTCAGTGAGATATTGCTCATTCACCCTAAACCCCACTAGCGCCCTCACTTGGGGGGTTCGGGTCAATTGAAAACCCGCTTCTGCTTCTAGTTTTTGCGCATCTGACGAACCCAGAAGCACAGAATGTTTGAGTAATTCAGCTACTACTTTGGGTGCAGGATAACGCTCGCTAAACGCATCCTCTACCGACCGTTGCGCGGCTTCAAATAGCACACTTCGGTCCCCTTCGACACCATTCTCGGAGACCACTTTCTGTTGGCGCGCTGCAACCCACAAGGAGTGATCACTCATACACTCACTCAATAACGCTAGCGCTCTGTCACGTAGCATATCCGCGCTCGCCAGCGTATCAACAAGACCTGCCGCAAGTGCGCTCTCGGCACTTTGGCTTTCGCCTGTAGTGATCCATTGTAGGGCTACCGCAGAGTCGATGATACGCGGTAAACGCAGCGTTGCACCAAAGCTAGGAATAATGCCCAAAGTTGTTTGAGGCAAGCCGATGGAAGCCGCATGAGACATAACTCTGCAGTCGCATGCTAAGCAGAGATCAACACCGCCATCTAAGGCCTCACCCTGTATCACAACCACGCTCGGCAAAGGAAGTGCTTCAAGTCTCGCCAAGGTGTTACGCATAAACTCAATCTGTTCAAAAAATGACGCTCTGGACGCATAACACAGAGACTCAAGGGCCCCGCTGTCTGCACCTGAAAGAAATCCAGACTTAGAACTGGTCACCATTAAGCCGCGAATGTCTGAGCGCGACTCGAGATGCTCTAGCACATGAGCTATTTCGCGCGCAGTTGATATGTCGAATCTATTGACTGGGTGATTTTGATTGTCAAAGCAGAGTTCGACCACGCCATTTTCAAGTGCTGCTAAATGTAAGGTATTCCCACGATACATGCCCTACTCTCCCTTTCTTCCTTACCGCTTGCAAACCATTTGCTCGCACATAGACCTTTCAATACCCTGCGCGTTCGCTAAGTCATAAAAACATTCGAACACGCAAGGCTAAGACTGACCCCAGAGAATCAGCATGAGTAGCAGTTTTTCAGCACACTGCCGTTAGCGCAAGTCATTTGACCGGCTAAACGTGAACCATGGGTTCTCGTATTACCTTGAGTACGCGGCATGAAAAATACCCTTAATCAAGCAGGCTTTTGTAAAAGAATGACATCGTTATCGAAATATTCGGCGCAGGATCCCCACCTCGCCGCGAGAAACGCCCATGTCTCGCGACTGAAGAAACTAATATGGGTCGGGTCGAGTCGATAATGCCAGTGTCTAAACCGCGCCTGACTGATCACTAATTTTGTCATCACCGCCAACCACCCTTGCGGAAGAAGAAGGCCCCATAAACGCTCTAATTCTTCACCTGGACTGGCTAAATGCTCCACTACTTCAGTCGCAGTGATAAAGTCATATCGGTCTTGCAATACGCGCACATCAGCACAGTAATGAGTGTCATAGAGTGATACAGAATGCCCGTATTCTTCCAACATGACAGACAGCGTTGGGCCGGGCCCTGAGCCGAAATCCAAGCCTCGGCTTCTAGGTGCGATGCGCTCGTTGAGAGGACCCGCAGCGCGGCTTAAAAATTGTCGGTAACCTTGGTCATCTGGGGAATTTATATGCAGATCGTACTGTGCCCGCTCGCCATCGCGATCAAGGTGATAGCACTGAGGTACAGAGACTAAAGCACAAAGAGCACATTGTTCATAGTGTCTGTGTGGATCCCGATGATATAAACTAAGGTTGCGGCAACAACATAAAGGACATGCTGTGTCTTCGGATGACGTGTTTTCTAAGTAGCTCATAGCAAACGCATAGCATCACAACCTGATTGATGAGTGTAACCCACTCCCAGACCGCGTGTCGTGCACTGACCGCGAAATAGGTCTGTTCGCTCATCGGCACATTTCGCCCGAAGCGATTTATATAGTGTTATTGTGGTGCTATATCTGCTTTGTCGATTGACGCAACCGAGTCGAAAAAGTATCATTCCGCCTCGCGAGCTTTAGGGCGCCGCAAGGGAAATCGGGGATTAGCGCAGTCTGGTAGCGCGCCTGCTTTGGGAGCAGGATGTCGG